>NZ_JBHUEE010000033.1:0-500 GCF_042680605.1 Georgenia deserti | reverse complement strand
CACGGGGTTTTACAGAATGTTCCTGCGCTCCACCGTCGCCGCCGCAGCGGCGCTTCTCGCCACCTCCGCCTTCGCGGCGGACCTGCCCGCCTATGAGCCCGCACCGTCCGTCATCGTGCCGTCCTTCACCTGGACCGGCCCGTATATCGGCCTGCAGGCCGGCTACAGCTGGGGCGACGCCAAGTTCCGCGCCCTCGGCGGGCGGGTGCGCTCCAGCCCGGACGGCTTCGTGGTCGGCGCCTACGCCGGCTACAACTTCCAGCTCGACGGCTCGCCGGTCGTGCTCGGCATCGAGACCGACTTCAACTACGCCGACATCGACGCCAGCCGCAGCGTCCTGGGCCTCCGCGGCCGGACCCAGACTGACTGGACCGGCGCGACCCGCGCCCGCATCGGCTACGCCTTCGACCGCTTCCTGGTCTACGGCGCGGCCGGCGTGGCCTACGCCGATCGTGAAGTCCGCGTGCGCGGCGTCGGCCGCGACAGCAAGACCGCGGTCG
>NZ_JBHUEE010000032.1:0-510 GCF_042680605.1 Georgenia deserti | reverse complement strand
AGATTTTCCTTGAGATGCCTTCGCGCCCTATTGCGCAAAGGGGCCTCCTTTTTTCCGGGATCTCCGGCCCGGACCGGTCGAGGCATTTTGCGCCCCATGGCGGGGTCCACCGAAATGCGGACCCACCCCATATAGCAGAAGCGGCCCGCAGGGGGCCGCCTCGCAATTTCTTATTTACGCAGTCCGAGTTTGGAAATCAGCGCATTGTAACGCGCGACATCTTTTTTCTTCAGATAATCGAGAAGCGAGCGACGCTTGTTGACCATCTGGAGCAGACCACGACGCGAGTGGTTGTCCTTGTGATGGCTCTTGAAGTGAGCGGTCAGGGTGTTGATGCGGTCGGTCAGGATCGCAACCTGCACTTCCGGCGAACCGGTATCGCCCTTTTCACGGGCATTTTCCTTGATCACTTCGGCTTTGCGTTCAGCAGTAATAGACATTTTTTTCCTTCGAACATCGTGTTTTAAAGGTTGAAGCCACGAACGGTTCTTAATTCCCCGCCGATTTGCT
>NZ_JBHUEE010000031.1:0-512 GCF_042680605.1 Georgenia deserti | reverse complement strand
GGCCTATCTGAATTTTGCGGAGCGCCCGCCGGCCGTAGCTCTGGATCGCCGCCAGCCGCGGCCGATGGAGTCCGCCAGATGCTCGCCGCCTTCGAACCCGCACCCTTCCGCCGCCACGCCGAAAGCCGCGTCGAGCCGCTCCGCGCGCATGTCCCGCTCAAGGTCTTCTCGAAGGATCAGGATATCTTCGCCGAGGGGGACGAGGCGGACGTGTTCTACAAGGTCGTCAGCGGGGCGGTGCGGACCTACAAGCTGCTGAGCGACGGCCGTCGCCAGATCGACGCGTTCCACCTCGCAGGCGAGATCTTCGGAGCCGGGGCGGGAGGGGAGCATCGCTTCACCGGGGAGGCGGTCGGCGAGGTCTCGCTGACCGGCTACCGCAGGCGCTCCATCGACGTCCTCGCCTTCGACGATCCCGACCTCGCGCGGGAGGTGCTTTCGGCGACGATGGCCTCGCTCGCCCGCGCGCAGGAGCACATGCTGCTGCTCGGGCGCAAGAGCGCGGTCGAGAA
>NZ_JBHUEE010000030.1:0-512 GCF_042680605.1 Georgenia deserti | reverse complement strand
GGGTGCTGAGCCGGGTGACTTCACTGTGGTCGGTACCGACGATGAGTCGGGTGAGTCTGCTGAGGCTCCGCTGACTGTCACCGAGGGTGACGGCGGTGTGTGTCCGGTTGAGCCGGCTGTGACGGTTGACCCGACCTCGGCGTTGCCGGGTGAGACGGTGACTGTCTCCGGTGAGGGTTTCGCTCCGGGTACTGAGGCGTCGGTGCAGTTGACCGATGCTGAGGGCAACCCGGTGGGTGAGCCTGTCACCGCTCCGGTTGGTGAGGACTGCACCTTCGAGACCGAGTTCACGATCCCGGAGGACACTGAGCCGGGTGATCACGAGATCGGTGCCGAGGACCCTGAGGGGAACGAGGACACGACGCCGATCGAGATCGTCGAGCCGGGTGCTCCCTCGATCGCGGTTGACCCGTCGGAGGTTGCTCCGGGTGAGTCGACCACGGTTACTGGTGAGGGTTTCACGCCGGATGCGACGGCGAGTGTTCAGTTGGTGAACCCGGCTGGTGAGCCTG
>NZ_JBHUEE010000029.1:0-514 GCF_042680605.1 Georgenia deserti | reverse complement strand
GGGCAGTGCAGGCCGCCCCTTCTTCGGCATCCGCCCGCAACTGGTTGATGCCGACGGGCAGGTCATTGCCGACGAAGGCGATGCGCGCGGCGATGTATCGGGCAACCTCTGCATCACGCATAGCTGGCCGGGGCAGGCGCGCACCGTCTATGGCGATCATGACCGTTTCGTGCAGACCTATTTCTCCACCTATAAGGGTAAGTATTTCACCGGCGATGGCTGCCGCCGCGATGGCGATGGCTATTGGTGGATTACCGGTCGTGTCGACGATGTGATCAACGTTTCCGGCCACCGCATGGGCACAGCCGAGGTCGAAAGCGCGCTTGTGTTGCATGACCGCGTGGCCGAGGCCGCAGTCGTCGGATTCCCGCACGAGATCAAGGGACAGGGCATTTATTGCTATGTCACGTTGAACGCAGGCGAAGAGCCAAGCGCGGAACTGGAAAGCGAACTTCGGATGCAGGTGCGGCAGGAAATCGGCCCGATCGCCTCGCCCGACCATATCCACTTCACC
>NZ_JBHUEE010000028.1:0-515 GCF_042680605.1 Georgenia deserti | reverse complement strand
CGATGGCCCACGGCCACAGCCGAAATTACACCACCTTGACGGACGCGACCCGGGTGTAGGCCTTCGCGGGGATTTTTTTGCGCCGGGTTGGCGTTATGATGCATATGCTGGCAAATCGTGGACTGACGGTACCTATGAAATAGAATCGTTCCTCATTGATCGACTCGCTACTTCACTGAACGTGGTTCAGAATGCCAACGGTACTTTTAGCTGCGTTGCGCAAGCTTCAATTCCAAATTGTGTGGCAGCACCGGAACTAAACGCGGCATCAATTGGTGGGAATTTGTCACCCGCTTATCGCGATTACATCTTGGATAATACGATCGGCACAACATTATTCCGAGAAACCACTTTTTCATTCGGCGTCGATGGGCCTTTATTCGCCCTTCCCGGTGGTGATGCCCAAATGGCACTGGGATTGGAATATCGCAAGCAACGTATCGACGATACGCCGGACCAACAGGCCATCAATGGGAACCTTTATGGGCTAACGGCATCCGTTCCGACACGCGGCA
>NZ_JBHUEE010000027.1:0-549 GCF_042680605.1 Georgenia deserti | reverse complement strand
TTCCGAGCTTTGTCCCAGGGCGATCCCGCTGTCCGCCGGCCGGCGACGCGACGGAAGCTCTCACCCGCTAGCTCGCGCTTGTCACCGCGCCGTCCGCTTGATAAGCCCTCGCCCTCGCGGGAGGGGTGGCCGAGTGGTTGAAGGCGCACGCCTGGAAAGTGTGTATGCGGGCAACCGTATCGCGGGTTCGAATCCCGCCCCCTCCGCCAGTCCTGCCTTCAAGGTATTGAAGTGACTGCGATTTGCAGAAGACCTTGATTTTTAGCCCACAAATTACCCCACATTCACTTTAGACGCTAACGGATGCTGGTACGCCGTATCGGACATCCGGGCGCTCCTGATTCTCTATAAATACGAGATCGGGGCCGCCGCTCAGATCGGCACGACAAGCTCATAGCCAAACGCCCCCTTCTGACCCTGGCTGTGTGAAAACCCGCGTGGTGGCAGGATACCTCATCTGCTTCGGGGGATCGGATGGGTCGCTTCATCGAGGGCGTGGATCGCAGCCAGACGACGCTGTTTCCCGACCGGTTGGACCACTGGATCGAC
>NZ_JBHUEE010000026.1:0-550 GCF_042680605.1 Georgenia deserti | reverse complement strand
ATCGGTCTCGTCCTTGGCCTGACCCGGCACGCGGAACAGGATTTGTTCGCCCGCACGCTCGACATAGCCCGCGCCCTTGTTAGCATTATTGCCCTCAAGCGCATCCACAATGTCGGTCAGCGACAATTTGAGCGCCGCCAATTGCTGCGGGTTAGGCGTCACATGATATTGCTTGGTGTAGCCGCCGATGGTGTTGACTTCGGCAACGCCGGGGATCGTCCGCATCTGCGGGCGGACCACCCAGTCAGATAGCGTTCGCAGTTCGATAGCCGTCCATTCGGAACCATCGGGTTTGCGCGCACCCTTTTTGGGTTCGACCGCATACATATAGATTTCGCCAAGACCCGTTGCGAGCGGGCCGAGTTGCGGCTCGATTCCGGGCGGCAGTTGCGATTTGGCCGACTGGATGCGTTCGTTCACCTGCTGGCGTGCGAAGAAGATGTCGGTGCCATCCTCGAACACCACGGTTACCTGGGACAGGCCATAGCGCGAGATCGAGCGGGTATAATTCAGCCCCGGGACGCCCGCGATGGCGGTTTCAATGGGAAAG
>NZ_JBHUEE010000025.1:0-562 GCF_042680605.1 Georgenia deserti | reverse complement strand
AGACCTTCGCCGCTTCATCCCGGAAATGGGCGCCGGCCTCTGTCAGAACGACGCCTCGGGTCGTGCGGGCGACAAGCTGAGCGCCGAGTTCGTCTTCGAGCCGCAACAAGCGACGGCTGACGATCGATTTCGCCAGACCGAGCCGACGAGCGGCGGAGTTGACCCCGCCCGCGTCGGCGATCTCGACAAACACGCGAAGGTCTTCAATTTCCAAACCGACCCCCGTCTAACTGCCGTGCAGCGCGCCCCGAAAGTGTGCCTGAATTACCGACGGTTGTCAGCCGCTAGGCACCCAAGTGTTCCGGATACGGGGACGCCGAAGCCCGCTTCGGATGGCTAGTAGGCTATCAGCCGTCCGGTCATTTTTCCCCTCGCCAAGCCATTCGACGCCTGACCGGCGCGAGGCATCGAGGAGATCAAAGCCATGTCCACGACAGATCACGCTAGGCCTAAGATCGCTCTGATCATTGGGACGACCCGCGGAGCCCGTTTCGCCGACGTTCCGGCCCAGTGGATGCTGAGACAAGCGCAGTCCCGCTCCGACATTGACGTCGAGCTTCTC
>NZ_JBHUEE010000024.1:0-612 GCF_042680605.1 Georgenia deserti | reverse complement strand
TGGGTCTGGGTGCGGGGGTCGTTCGCCGAGGGGGTGCCCATCCGGGCGCGGAGGGCTTCATCGAGGAGTTGGCCGTTGGCTGGTGAGAGCCATCCGCGCAGCTGGTAGCCGTTCAACGTCGCCGAGAGCGAGACCTCTTCACGGGCGGTGTCCTCGCGCCAGTTCCGGTCGGCCGCGTCCGGGTCGGCCCGGGTGGCCCAGGCCCGCACCAGCCGGGAGAAGCGGTGGGCATCCAGCTGTTCGGCCTGCTCGACCAGGAACTCTTCCCCGATCTCGGCATCGGCCAGCTGGGCCTTCAGTGTCTCGGTCGCGCTCGCGTACCGGGCGATCACATCGGCGTGATCGGTCCCGATCTGTCCGGCCCGCAGTGCCGCCGTGGTCGCCGGCAGGTCATCACGCAGCCGGCGGGCGTGGGCGACCTGACGCCGCGCGGTCCAGGTGTGCCGGCCGGTCCGGGCCGCGACCCAGGACGGGAAGGACCGCGCCCCGCTGGCCGCCCACATCCCATCGGCCTCGGCCGCGGAGAACAACCCCAGCGTGACCGCTTCCAGGCGCCGGCGGGCCTGCTCGGCCGCATCGATCGCCTCGAGGATCTCCGCCGAGGCCAGGCCG
>NZ_JBHUEE010000023.1:0-667 GCF_042680605.1 Georgenia deserti | reverse complement strand
ATAGCCGCGCTGGCGAACCCCGGCCTCAAAGCCTTGGGAATAATAATCGGAGCGGCTGTAGTTATGATAGGGGTAGTTGTAGAGCCCGTCATTATAGCCGCGCTCATAATCGGCTTCATATTGCGCGTTGCCATAATGGTTATAGTCATTGTGGTTATGCGACTTGTGGCTCAGCGCGATGGCACCGATCAAGGCCGCTGCACCGATAGCAACCGCCGCACCTGCATCCCCGGATTTTTGGCCGCAATCGCCTGCGCTTTCCGAATTGATGGCTGCATAGCGGCCATCCTCGGTCGTCACGCGCACGCATTTCTTCGACGATGCCTTCCACCAGTAAGTGTAGGATTTGTCATCACCGTGCGATGCATGGTGCAGGCTGTATCCGCGAGCCTCCATCTGCGTTTCGCCAGACGATCCTTTCACACCTATCAGGTCAGCAAGATCACTCGGCGTCGCCGCCATAACCGGTGTTGCGACCATCGAAAAACTCGCTGCAACGGCGACTGCAATTTTTGGAAGTCTTGAAATGCTCATCTCGATTGCTCCCCTCAGACAAGGAAAATTCACATACGATTAGAGCGACCCGGTAGGGCATGACTTTTGTCTAACGCATTGTGGCGCAAAATTGCTCAAACGCCGTGTAAAATCTTTTGCAGACTGCGCTTAA
>NZ_JBHUEE010000022.1:0-1058 GCF_042680605.1 Georgenia deserti | reverse complement strand
TATTTTCAAATTTATCGGGATTCAACTCATATTCCGCTTCTAATACTCTGTCTTCACCTGTTTCTTTATAGAAACTGTATTTATCAATCAACTCGCTAAATGACGGCAAGCGTGTGTCTTCTAACCATCCATCCGCTACGCTTGCAATAAAATATGGGCTTTTCTGATGGTTCTGTTGCAAAGTTTTAAATCTACTATCAAATAAGGTAGAATAATAGAAAAAGATAGCAGGAGGAATCACGATGAATCATTTTAAAGGAAAGCAATTTCAGCAGGATGTGATTATTGTAGCCGTGGCCTACTATCTTCGTTATAACCTTAGCTATCGTGAAGTTCAAGAAATCTTATATGATCGTGGCATTAACGTTTCTCATACGACGATTTATCGTTGGGTGCAAGAATATGGCAAACTACTCTATCAAATTTGGAAAAAGAAAAATAAAAAATCCTTTTATTCATGGAAAATGGATGAAACGTACATCAAAATTAAAGGAAAATGGCATTATTTGTATCGAGCCATCGATGCAGATGGTTTAACCTTGGATATTTGGTTACGTAAAAAACGGGACACACAAGCAGCCTATGCTTTTCTTAAGCGGTTAGTGAAGCAGTTTGATGAACCGAAGGTTGTAGTCACAGATAAAGCCCCCTCTATTACAAGTGCCTTTAAGAAACTAAAAGAATACGGCTTTTATCAAGGGACAGAACATCGTACCATTAAATACCTGAATAATTTGATTGAACAAGACCATCGTCCAGTAAAGAGACGCAATAAATTCTATCGAAGTTTACGCACTGCCTCTACCACGATTAAAGGCATGGAAGCCATCCGAGGATTATATAAGAAAACCCGAAAAGAAGGCACTCTCTTCGGGTTTTCGGTCTGTACTGAAATCAAGGTATTATTGGGAATCCCAGCTTAAATCATAGATACCGTAAGGGATTTTATTCTTTATTTAAAACTTTGCAACAGAACCAAGCCGTTAATAGAATATTGCTCTTGTTCTTCTGCTTCTTTATCGTTTTGAGGGTCTAAGTAGGTCGGTTTATCTTTTGGT
>NZ_JBHUEE010000021.1:0-1270 GCF_042680605.1 Georgenia deserti | reverse complement strand
TGTGATGTCTCAGGACATCGGAATGGCCCGGACCCACGGTTTGTGGGTTCGGGCCATTCGTCATTTCGGTAGTGGTGTTGTCTGTGGCTGATAGTTGCGGCTGAGGTCGATGGTGAGCTCGCGCAGGATCTCGCCGGTGGCGTGGTTGATGATGGTGACGTGGAGGTCTTGGACGAGCATCAGTACGTGGGTTCGGGCGTGGGTCCGGCCGACGCCGATGTGTCGTAGGCGGCCGGCGACGCGGAGGGTCACTTTGCCGGAGTTGTCGATGATGTCTTCGCGGACGCGTTCGTGGGTGAGCGGCTTGTCCGGGGCTAGCGGGGCGGCTTTCGGCAGGGTGTTGTAGACCGCTGCGGGGGTGGCGCGGTGCGGCAGTGAGCGGTGCGGTCGGTGGTGGTTGTACTCGTCCTTGAACCCGTCGATGCCGTCTTGGAGGGCCGTGAGGGTCTCGGGCTGGGGGTCGAGGGCGGCGAGGTAGTTCTTCATCGTCTGCTGGAAGCGTTCGACCTTCCCGCAGGTGGTGGGGTGGGCGGGTCGGGAGTTCTTCTGCTCGACGTTCCAGGCCTGGAGCTGGTGTTCGAGGTCGTTCTTGCCGCCGCGGCCGCCGGCGAAGCGGGTGGTGTAGACCATGCCGTTGTCGGTCAGGGTCGAGGCCGGGACGCCGTGCTCGGCGGCAGCGTGCCGGAAGGAGTCGGCCACGATCTTGGCGGTGACGGGGGTGTGGGCGGTGATGTGCAGGGCGTAGCGGGAGTGGTCATCGAGCCAGGTGATGATCTCGGCAACGGTGCCGTCGGGCAGCTCGTAGTGCGTGAAGTCTGACTGCCAGGTCTGGTTCGGGGCCTCGGCCTGGAAGCGGATGTAGGAGGACTTCGGTCGTTTGCGCGGCTCGGGCCGCACGAGCCCGGCTCGGTGCAGGATCCGGTTGATCGTCGCCCGGGGCAGGGTGATGCCGTGGTGGTGGTGCAGGTGCCAGCCGATGGTGTCCGCGCCGGCATCCAGGCCACGCCTGGTCAGGTCCTGGCGCAGGGAGAGGACCAAAGCGACGTGCTCGTCCCTTGTCGCTGCCGGGTTCGTCTTCGGCCGACGCGACTTCTGCGTGAACGCGCCCCTGCCCTCCGTCTCGTACTGGCTCATCAATCGAGAGATCCAGCCCTGGGAGACCCCATAGGTGCGGGCGACCTGGGACTGCGAGGCACCGGCAACAACAGCTTCGATGACCAGTCGTCGTTTCGACATGCCCGACCATCACTGGCCCGGCTATGCCGATGAC
>NZ_JBHUEE010000020.1:0-1419 GCF_042680605.1 Georgenia deserti | reverse complement strand
CAACACCCCCCGGATCATCAACGACAGGGGCAGACAGTCATGCCGGACCCAGCGACCACAACCCCGCCCACGCGGGATCACCAAGAAGGTAACGGGCAGCATCACGACCGAGTGGGTCCGGAACTCGTCCAGAGCCCGACGGCGTCGACGAGCCGGTCCAGAGCGCGGTGGACAGCAGAACGGGCGTCCTCGTCGCCGGTGCGCTCGGTCAGCCACAGCACGCCCTCGTTCATGGCGCCCGACAGGAGCCGTGTCAGCGCCTCGACCTCGGTGGCAGGAGCGAGCATGGCGATGGCTTCACGAAGCTCCTCCACGGAATTCGCGTCGTCGAGTGCCCGCCACTCCATCCACCCGAGGACGGCCGGACCGTCGATGAGCAGGACTCGTGCGGCTTCGTCCTGCGTAATGCCCTCGACGAATGCGTGGCAACCCGAGCGCAGCAGCGCGAGCGGGTCGCCGTCGCGGGCTCGGGCGCGCTCGACAACGTGGGAGGCGACGCGTTCGTGGCCCGCACGCACGACCGCTCGCAGGAGACCGACCTTGTCGGTGAAGTGGTGGTACACCGCTCCCCGTGTCACCCCGGCCGTCTGTGCGATCTGATCGACGGACGTCGCATGAAATCCGCGCTCGGCGAAGCACCGCGAGGCGGCTCCGAGAATGTTGTGGGCCGTGCGGGCGGCGTCGGCCGCTGAGGCGCGAGGCATAGGCTTCCTTTACGTGCGGACTGTATGTATGGTTCTTACATACAGAGTGTACGTAAGGAGTCGTCGTGTCGATCACCAGCTTCTACCCGGTGCTGCAGGTCGAGGATCCGCCCGGGGTCGCCCGCTTCTTCACGCGGCATCTCGGCTTTCGTGTGACATTCGCGGCCGACTGGTACATCAGCCTGAGAAACGGGCCACACGAACTGGCGCTGGTCAGTGGTACGCACGAAACGATCCCCGAAGGCTTCCGTGGGTCTTGCCGAGGGATTCTGCTGAACGTCGAAGTCGATGACGCGGCGACGGAGTACTCTCGTCTGCACGAGACCGGGTTGCCCATGAGACTCGAGCTTCGTGATGAAGCTTTCGGACAGCGTCACTTCATCGTCGAAGCGCCAGAAGGGATTCTCGTGGACGTCATCGAGGAGATCCAGCCGGCTCCGGAGTACGCGGCATCCTTCACGCCGTAGGCGGTCGCGACATCGACCAAGGCCGGGCTATCGGACCGTGTCGGCGCGTTGGGCGGCGCTCTCGACGTGCCGACAACATGTGGCCCGAACCCTCACACTGAGGGTTCGGGCTGTCGCCGATGTCCTGCGACATCACACATGGGGTGAGTGACGGTGTCTGGTTTCAGGACATCGTTCCGCCCTGTGTCACGTCATCGTTCCGGGCCTGTGTCGGGACATCGTTCCACGGGTGTGGCGCGACATCGTTC
>NZ_JBHUEE010000019.1:0-1460 GCF_042680605.1 Georgenia deserti | reverse complement strand
CCCGTTACCTTCTTGGTGATCCCGCGTGGGCGGGGTTGTGGTCGCTGGGTCCGGCATGACTGTCTGCCCCTGTCGTTGATGATCCGGGGGGTGTTGTCACCGGGTTCCAGTGGCGGTGGGCGACCGCTGATAGGGACAGGACCACCCGGGTCCGGGTAGGCCTCTTCGTAACGTGGATGCCGGCGACTACCGCCAATGACGAGCGGCCAGCGGCAACGAGGAGTGAAGGAGGCCGGGCCGGTGAGCCAGGTCAGCTACGCCGTCTTCCTGGGCCTGGACGTAGGCAAGGAAGAACACCACGCCTGCGCCCTGAATACTGCCGGGGAGCGGGTCTATGACAAGGCACTGCCCCAGAGCGAGGCCAAGCTCCGCGAGGTCCTGACCGAGTTGTCCGAACGCGGGCCGGTGCTGGTGATCGTGGACCAGCCTGCCTCGATCGGCGCTCTGGCGGTCACCCTGGCCCGGGCGATGGGCATCGACCTCGCCTACCTACCGGGCCTGGCGATGCGCCGTATCGCTGACCTCCACCCCGGGGCGGCCAAGACCGATGCTCGTGATGCCTTCATCATCGCCGAGGCCGCCCGGACCATGCCCCACTCGCTGCGCCGGGTCAGCACCGATGACGAGGCGCTGGCCGACCTGGAGGTCATCATCGGCTTTGATGATGACCTGGCCGGGGAGGTCACCCGGATCACCAACCGCATCCGCGGCCTGCTCACCCAAGTCCACCCCGCCCTGGAACGCGTCCTGGGGCCGAAGATCCACCAGCGCGCCGTCCTTGAGCTCCTAGCCCGCTTCGGCGGCCCCCAGGGCCTGAAGGCCGCCGGGCGGCGCCGGCTGACTGCCACCGTCAAACCGCGGGCCCCGCGCTCCTACACCAAGCTGGTCGAGTCCATCGTCGAAGCCCTCGACCAGCAGAGCGTCACGGTTCCGGGCACCCGGGCCGCCGAGACCGTCCTGCCCCAGCTCGCCCGCCAGCTCTCAGGACTTCTCGACCAACGCGCCACCGCCGCGGCCCAGATCGAGGACATGCTCGATGCCCACCCTCTCTCAAAGGTCCTGACCTCCATGCCCGGGATCGGGGTCAGGACCGGAGCCAGGATCCTCCTCGAAGTCGGTGACGGCTCAGCATTCCCCACCTCAGGGCACCTGGCCGCCTACGCCGGCCTGGCCCCAACCACCCGTCGCTCGGGGACCTCGATCCGCGGCGAACGCCCCGCCAGAGGAGGGAACAAGCAGCTCAAACGAGCCTTCTTCCTCGCCGCCTTCGCCTCCCTGTCAGACCCCACCTCCCGGGCCTACTACGACCGCAAACGCGCCCAGGGCAAGAGACACAACGCCGCACTGGTATGCCTGGCCCGACGTCGCATCGACGTCCTACACGCCATGCTCCGCAACGGCGCCTTCTACGACCCACCCACCCCCGCCGCCGCTTGACGGCAGAGATAGGGACACCCCCC
>NZ_JBHUEE010000018.1:0-1498 GCF_042680605.1 Georgenia deserti | reverse complement strand
CCTAATGGGAGCTACCGGGTCGGCCACCGGGCAGACTCGGTTCCGGTAGCGGCCAGTGGGTGAGCACTCTCCTCGCCAGGTACTCGATGCCTAGGGTCAGACCGTGCCCTCGCTGGACGTGAGGAGGACGTGACCGCTGATGGGGTGACGTGCCCGCCGAGGTTTGGCGTGAGCACTTGACCATTAGGCCGCCGGGTGTCCTTCTCCATGCTGCCGAGGGACACGGTTGCCGAAGGGTGAGGAGGTCGGTGTGCTGTTCGTGGGCGATGACTGGGCAGAGGACCATCACGACGTCGAGCTGCAGGATGAGGCGGGTTGCCGGTTGGCGCGGGCCCGTCTGCCCGAGGGCGTGGCCGGGGTGGCTCGGCTGCACGCGCTGATCGGGGAGCATCTCGATGAGGATGCCGAGCCGGACGAGGTGGTGGTCGGGATCGAGACCGACCGCGGCCCGTGGGTGCAGGCACTGGTCGCGGCCGGCTACACGGTGTATGCGATCAACCCGCGGCAGGTGGCCCGCTATCGGGAACGGCACGGCAGCTCCGGCGCCAAGAGTGACGCCGGGGATGCGCACACGCTGGCCGACATGGTGCGCACCGATCGTCACCAGCTGCGGGCGGTCGCTGGGGACAGTGACCAGGCGCAGGCGGTCAAGGTGGTCGCGCGGGCGCACCAGACGCTGATCTGGGACCGGCACCGGCACATGTTGCGGCTGCGTAGCGCGCTGCTGGAGTTCTTCCCCACGGCGCTGGAGGCCTTCGACGACCTGATCGCGCCCGACACGCTCGAGCTGCTGGCCAAGGCCCCGGACCCAGTGTCCGCGGCCCGGCTGTCGCGCGCACAGATCGCTGCCGCGCTCAAACGCGCCCGCCGCCACAGCGTGGAAGAGAAGACCACCGGCATCGCGACGGCGTTGCGTGCCGAACAGCTGTCTCAGCCGCCGGCGGTGGCCGCGGCCTACGCGGCGACGGTTCGCTCCCTGGTCAGCGTCATCACTGCGTTCAACGCCGAGATCGCGGCCATGGAGGAGCAGGTGAAGTCGTGTTTTGGGCGGACCCGGGACGCTGAGATCTACCTGAGCCAGCCCGGGCTGGGCCAGATCCTCGCGGCCCGGGTCCTCGGCGAGTTCGGCGACGACGAGCACCGCTACGCCACCGCAAAGCACCGCAAGAACTACGCCGGCACCAGCCCGATCACCCGGCAGTCGGGCAAGAAGAAGGTGGTGCTTGCCCGGTTCGTGCACAACGACCGCCTCCTCGACGCCCTGCACCAGCAGGCGTTCTGCGCCCTCAGAACCTCACCCGGAGCCCGGGCCTACTACGACGCGCTCCGCGCCCGGAACATCGGCCACCACGCCGCAGTACGGCAACTGGCCAACCGCCTCGTCGGCATCCTCCACGGCTGCCTGAAGACCGGCACCCCCTACGACGAAGCGACGGCCTGGGCCCACGAGCACCACGCTGCGGCTTGACATCAAAACGCCATGGGGTGTCTGACCCGC
>NZ_JBHUEE010000017.1:0-5528 GCF_042680605.1 Georgenia deserti | reverse complement strand
CCTGAAGACCGGCACCCCCTACGACGAAGCGACGGCCTGGGCCCACGAGCACCACGCTGCGGCTTGACATCAAAACGCCATGGGGTGTCTGACCCGCCGGCGACTCGTCACTCCTGTGCCGATTCGTCGATGGTGTGCCGACTTGTCGATGATGTGCACCTGGCGGCTCAGTGGTCCTCGCGCACGGTCGGACAACTCATGCACCGGGGCCCGCCGCGGCCCCGGCCGAGCTCGGCGCCCGGCACCTCGAGCACCTCGACGCCGGACTCGCGCAGGTAGCTGTTCGACGTCATCGTCCGGTCGTAGGTGACGACCACACCCGGGGCCACCGCGAGCGCGTTGCACCCGTCGTCCCACTGCTCGCGGGCCGCGGAGTGGACGTCCTGCTCCGGGGTGAGGACGCGCAGGCCGTCGCGTCCGAGCGCCTCGGCGATCGCGGCGTGCATGCGCTCGGGCGGGTGGTCGGCGATCTCCAGCTCGACCTCACCCGGCTCGGCCCCGCTGCCGCGAGGGGTGATGGTGTACGACGGCAGCATCCCCAGGTCGGCGTACGTGAGGAACGAGCGTTCGTCGACCATCGTCATCACGGTGTCGAGGTGCATGAACGCCCGCGCCTTCGGCATCGCGAGCGCGACGACACGGTCGGCCGAGCCGGCGGCGAACAGCCGTTCGGCGAGCCGTTCGACCCCCTGGGGTGTCGTGCGCTCGCTCATTCCCACCACGACGGCGCCGCCACCGAGAACGAGGACATCACCGCCCTCCACGGTCGCCGCGCCGTCGGCCGGGCCGTCGGACCACCGGTGGAACGTCGCAGCGGCGAAGCGCGGGTGCCAGCGGTAGACGGCCTCGTAGGTCACCGACTCGCGCACGCGCGCCGGCATCCGCATCGAGTTCACCGCGACGCCGTCGTAGACCCAGCAGGAGGCGTCCCGGGTGAACAGATGGTTCGGCAGCGGGGCGACCACGAGGTCGTCCGGGCCGAGCGCATGCAGGACCACCGAGCGCGGCTCGTCGGTGAGCTCGAGCAGCTCCCGTTTGGTCAGGCCGCCGATGAGCAGGTCCGTGAGCCGAGCCTCGTCCATCGCCTCCGCCGTCGCGCGCAGCACCGGCGCCGCGGCCGGCCCGTGCACCCGCTCGTCGAAGGTCCGCTCGAGGACGAACTCCCGCGCCGCCGGCACCGTCACGGTCTCGCGCACCAGGTCGGAGAGCTCCAACACCTCGGCGCCGGCGCCGGCGAGCACGGCACAGAACTCCGCGTGCTCCTCCTGCGCGCGCCGTACCCACAGCAGATCGTCGAAGAGCAGCTCGTCCATCGTCTCGGGCGTCAGGCGCAGCAGCTCGATCCCCGGGCGGTGGACGATCACCTCCCGCAAACGCCCCACTTCCGACCCCACGTACGGCGTACCGGTCACCATCGCCCTACGTTCTCACGCCCGTGCCGCGGAAACCGGCGGCCCCACCCGTCACCGATCCCGATCCTGCCCGGCGTTCGTGGAACGGCCGTGGTTCGCACCCGAGCGGCACGGCACGGCAAGATCGGGACCATGACCTCTTCCGACGCCTCCGCGGACCGGCTCAGCCTGTGGGGCGGCCGCTTCTCCGGCGGACCGGCCGACGCCCTCACCGAGCTCAGCCGGTCCACGCACTTCGACTGGCGCCTCGCCCCGCAGGACATTGCCGGGTCCCGGGCCCACGCCCGCGTGCTGCACTCCGCCGGCCTGCTCGAGAAGGACGAACTCGCCGGAATGCTCGACGCTCTCGATCGTCTCGAGGCCGACGTCGCCTCCGGGGCATTCGCGGCGGCGCCTGAGGACGAGGACGTGCACACCGCACTCGAACGCGGCCTCATCGAACGCGCCGGCCCGGAGCTCGGCGGCAAGCTCCGTGCCGGGCGCTCGCGCAACGACCAGATCGCCACCGAGGTCCGGATGTACCTGCGTGCGGCCGCCGGCATGCTCGCCGGCAAGATCCTCGACGTCGTGGACGCGCTGGTCGGGCAGGCGGCCGCGCACCCGACGGCAATCATGCCGGGCCGGACACACCTCCAGCACGCCCAGCCGGTGCTGCTGGCACATCACCTCCTGGCGCACGCGTGGCCGCTGCTGCGGGACGTGCAGCGGTTCCGAGACTGGGACGCACGGGCAGGTATCTCTCCCTACGGATCCGGTGCGCTGGCCGGGTCCTCCCTCGGCCTGGATCCTGACGCCGTCGCGGCGGACCTCGGGTTCGACGCCGCCGTCGAGAACTCCATCGACGGCACGGCCTCGCGCGACGTCGTCGCCGAGTTCGCCTTCGTGTGCGCGATGACGGGCGTAGACCTGTCCCGGCTCAGTGAGGACGTCGTCATCTGGGCGACCAAGGAGTTCGGCTTCGCCGGCCTCGACGACGCCTACTCGACCGGCTCGAGCATCATGCCGCAGAAGAAGAACCCCGACGTCGCCGAGCTCGCGCGCGGTAAGTCCGGCCGGCTCATCGGTGACCTGGCCGGGCTGCTCGCCACGCTCAAGGGGCTGCCGCTGGCTTACAACCGCGATCTCCAGGAGGACAAGGAGCCCGTCTTCGACGCCGTCGACACGCTCGAGGTCCTCCTGCCGGCCGTCTCGGGCATGGTGGCGACGTTGCGGTTCGACACCGAGCGGATGTCGACCCTCGCACCGCAAGGCTTCTCGCTGGCCACCGACATCGCCGAGTGGCTCGTGCGTCGGGGCGTGCCCTTCCGTGCGGCGCACGAGGTGGCCGGCGCCTGCGTCCGCCGCTGCGAGGAGGAGGGCAAGGACCTGCCCGATCTCACCGACGCCGAGCTGGCCCAGATCAGCGACCACCTGACTCCCGCCGTGCGCGACGTGCTCACCATCGAAGGCTCGGTCGCCTCACGCGACGGCCGGGGCGGGACCGCGCCGGTACGGGTGTCCGAACAGCTCGCCCGTGCACAGGAGCAGTCGGGCGCGCTGCGGACCTGGGCCGCGGGCCGAGCCGGTGCGGACGGGCGCTCCCACCCGACCGGATGAGCACTCCCTGGGCCGAGCTCCTGAGCCGACCCGCCGAAGAGGCGGCGTGGGACATGCTCGGGTGCACCATCGTCGTACGCGACGAGGCGGGGGCCGTCGCGATCCGGCTCACCGAGGTCGAGGCCTACAGCGGTGAGCTCGACCCCGGTTCCCATGCCTACCGCGGGCAGACGGCACGGACGGCCCCCATGTTCGGCGCCGGCGGACGGCTGTACGTGTACTTCACCTACGGCATGCACTGGTGCAGCAACATCGTGTGCGGCCGCCCCGGGAGCGCCTCGGCACTGCTGCTCCGCGGTGGCGAGGTGGTGCGGGGCATCGACCTGGCCCGGTCCCGGAGGCGTGCAGCGCGCTCCGACCGGGACCTCGCCCGTGGCCCGGCCCGGCTCGCCCAAGCCCTCGGCCTGACCGGACAGGACAGCGGACGCGAGCTGGCCGTCGGCGGACGCGCGGAACTCGAGCTCGCGCCACCGCCGAGACGAGCGGACGTCAGGACCGGTCCCCGCGTGGGGCTCACGGGCCCCGGCGGCGACGGGACCACGTTCCCGTGGCGCTTCTGGATCGACGGTGATCCCACGGTCTCGACCTACCGCCCGGGCGTGCGACGCCACCGTCGGCGCACGTGATCCCGTGGCCGGACAGGGCACACTGGTAACGGCCCGTTCCGGCCCCCGACAGAGTCAGAAAGGCAGACGAGTGAGCGACATCCTCGACGAGCTCCGGTGGCGCGGCCTGATCGCCCAGCACACCGACATCGACGCGCTGCGTGCGGCGCTGGCCGAGGGGCCGGTCACGTACTACTGCGGGTTTGATCCCACCGCACCCAGCCTGCATCACGGCCACCTCGTGCAGCTGATCCTCATGCGGCATCTGCAGCTCGCCGGCCACCGGCCGTTGGCCC
Organism: Georgenia deserti; assembly: GCF_042680605.1. Lineage (NCBI taxonomy): Bacteria > Bacillati > Actinomycetota > Actinomycetes > Allobogoriellales > Allobogoriellaceae > Georgenia > Georgenia deserti. The sequence continues at coordinate 1,619 of NZ_JBHUEE010000017.1, read as the reverse complement.
TGGTCGGCGGCGCCACCGGCATGATCGGTGACCCGCGCATGTCCGGTGAGCGGGTGCTGAACGACAAGGAGACCGTGGCCGGCTGGACCGACAAGCTGCGGGGTCAGATCGAGCGCCTGCTGGACTTCGACGGCGAGGCGGGGGCCCGGATGGTCAACAACCTCGACTGGATCGGCGGCCTGACGACCATCGACTTCCTGCGGGACGTCGGCAAGCACTTCCGGCTCGGCACGATGCTCGCCAAGGACACGGTGGCGCGGCGGTTGCAGAGCGAGGAGGGCATCTCCTTCACCGAGTTCAGCTACCAGATCCTGCAGGGCATGGACTTCCTCGAGCTGTTCCGGCGGTACGGCTGCACCCTGCAGACCGGCGGCAACGACCAGTGGGGGAACCTCACCGCCGGCGCGGACCTCATCCGTAAGGCTGCGGGGGAGACGGTCCATGTCATGACGACGCCGCTGATCACCAAGGCGGACGGGACCAAGTTCGGCAAGTCGGAGGGCGGGGCGATCTGGCTCGACCCGGACATGCTCAGCCCGTACGCCTTCTACCAGTTCTGGCTCAACACGGACGACGCCGACGTGGTCCGGTTCCTCAAAATCTTCACCTTTCGCTCGCGGGCGGAGATCGACGACCTCGAGCAGTCCGTCACCGAGGCGCCGCAGGCGCGTGCCGCACAGCGGACTCTGGCCGAAGACGTGACCACGCTCGTCCACGGAAGCGATGCGACGGAGCGGGTGCGCCGCGCCTCCCAGGCCCTCTTCGGCGCCGACGATCTGCATGCCCTCGATGCCGGCACCCTGCGCGACGCCGTCGCGGAACTCCCCCGCACCGAGGCCGTCGTGGGAGAATCCACCGTGGTCGATCTGCTCGTCGCGACCGGTCTCGAGAAGGGCCGCAACGCGGCGCGAAGGACCATCGCCAGCGGCGGTGCCTACGTCAACAATGCGAAAGTCACCGACGTCGACCAGACCCTGTCCCGGGCGGACCTCCTCGAGGGGGGCTACACCCTGCTGCGCAAGGGGCGTAAGACGCTCGCGGTGGCCGCAACCCCGACAGACTGAGCCACGCTCGTGCTGAAGCCCTGCCGACGGCACGACCACAGCGGCCGCTGCCACAGATGCGTAGGCCACCGGCGCGTGACACGCCGGTGAACGACTGTGGGTCAGCTCTCACCGTGCCGCCGTCGCGAGCCGACGGCGGCACGGCCGGCTCGCCCAAGCGTTTGTGCAGGTCAGCGCGCCGCCACGGGTGTGGCGAGGGCCTCACGGTGCTCAGTTGACGAGGTCCCGGGCGGCCCGTAATGTACTTCCTGCTGCACCGGACGGGAGGCACGGACAAGAGCGGAAAGCTCGAGGACGGTCCCCCGGAGCAGAACCCCGAGGATCCCGCTTCCGGCATCTGCCGGTTGTCGTCGGTCCCGGGAGGGCCGGAAGCAACAGCGAAGCACCTCGATGAGGCTCGCCGAGCTGGTGCGAGCCGGTCGGACTTCCCCGAATCGAGCCGGGCCGAGGTGTCCGCGCTCGCACGGTGTGTGTCTGTTTTTTGAGAACTCAACAGTGTGCCAAGTTTTTTGATGCCATGTGGGATGCCTGCGTGCTGGCTTTTTTGGTTGGTGT
>NZ_JBHUEE010000016.1:0-5768 GCF_042680605.1 Georgenia deserti | reverse complement strand
GGGGGCCGCGGTGTGCGGTACCCCCCCTTTCCCGGGACCCTTCTCGGATATTTAACGTGTGTGTACGGCGGTGTCCTGCTCTCCCACACGCTCGCGCGTGCAGTACCATCGGCGCTGAGGGGCTTAGCTTCCGGGTTCGGAATGGAGCCGGGCGTTTCCCCCTCGCTATGACCGCCGTAACCTGGTCGAACAACACTCAACCCGAACAGGTACGACACGTGGTCGTGACACTATTCAATTGACCCAACCCCCGCCCCCGCATTTGTACGTGCGTGTTTGCGGTGACCTACCCCGCGTTCAGGGGTTTGGCCCGCAACAAGACCACACCCGAAAAAACGAGGGGGTTGCGAAAAGGGGGTTCTGTCCGGGGTTTGTTGCCCGGGAACCATACAGTGGACGCGAACACCCCGACCCTTGACCACACCAGCCGGAAAGGCTTGACCGTTTCACGGCCACCCGGGCGGGTCGTGGTGAATGTGTTGTTGTGGGGTAAGTTGTCGGCCGATTAGTACCGGTCAGCTCCACACCTTGCGGTGCTTCCACATCCGGCCTATCAACCCCATGGTCTATAGGGGGCCTTCCCACCCCGAACGGGGTAGTGGAAACCTCATCTTGAAGCAGGCTTCCCGCTTAGATGCTTTCAGCGGTTATCCCTTCCGAACGTGGCCAACCAGCCGTGCTCCTGGCGGAACAACTGGCACACCAGAGGTTCGTCCGTCCCGGTCCTCTCGTACTAGGGACAGCCCTTCTCAAGTTTCCTACGCGCGCAGCGGATAGGGACCGAACTGTCTCACGACGTTCTAAACCCAGCTCGCGTACCGCTTTAATGGGCGAACAGCCCAACCCTTGGGACCTACTCCAGCCCCAGGATGCGACGAGCCGACATCGAGGTGCCAAACCATGCCGTCGATATGGACTCTTGGGCAAGATCAGCCTGTTATCCCCGGGGTACCTTTTATCCGTTGAGCGACGGCGCTTCCACAAGCCACCGCCGGATCACTAGTTCCGACTTTCGTCCCTGCTCGACCCGTCAGTCTCACAGTCAAGCTCCCTTGTGCACTTGCACTCGACACCTGATTGCCAACCAGGCTGAGGGAACCTTTGAGCGCCTCCGTTACATTTTGGGAGGCAACCGCCCCAGTTAAACTACCCACCAGGCACTGTCCCTGGTCCGGATCACGGACCGAGGTTAGATGCGCAGTACGACCAGAGTGGTATTTCAACGATGACTCCACCACCACTGGCGTGGCGGCTTCACAGTCTCCCACCTATCCTACACAAGCCGTACCGAACACCAATACCAAGCTGTAGTAAAGGTCCCGGGGTCTTTCCGTCCTGCTGCGCGAAACGAGCATCTTTACTCGTAGTGCAATTTCGCCGAGTTCGTGGTTGAGACAGCGGAGAAGTCGTTACGCCATTCGTGCAGGTCGGAACTTACCCGACAAGGAATTTCGCTACCTTAGGATGGTTATAGTTACCACCGCCGTTTACTGGGGCTTAAATTCTGGGCTTCGCCACACAAGGTGACTAACCCGTCCTCTTAACCTTCCAGCACCGGGCAGGCGTCAGTCCGTATACATCGTCTTGCGACTTCGCACGGACCTGTGTTTTTAATAAACAGTCGCTTCTCCCTGGTCTCTGCGGCCCTTCACCCTAACCCGCAAAAGGGGTTTCAAGTTCCGGGCCCCCCTTCTCCCGAAGTTACGGGGGCATTTTGCCGAGTTCCTTAACCACGATTATCTCGATCGCCTTGGTATACTCTACCTGACCACCTGAGTCGGTTTCGGGTACGGGCGGCTAGTCCCTCGCGTCGAGGCTTTTCTCGGCAGCATAGGATCACCCTGCTTCCCCCATACGGGGTCACCATCAGACCTCAGGCACATGAGGCACGGATTTACCTGTGCCCCGCCCTGCGTCCTTGGACGTGCCAAGCCATTAGGCACGCGGTGGCTACCTGTCTGCGTCACCCCTGTTAACACGCTTACCTACTACCGGATCGGGTCCCACGCTCCCCCACCAGCCTTCCCGAAGGAAGAACCAGCAGGTTCGGGTGGTCAGCATCACCGGGCTCGGCATGGTCGGTCCTTCGCCGGTACGGGAATATCAACCCGTTGTCCATCGACTACGCCTGTCGGCCTCGCCTTAGGTCCCGACTTACCCAGGGCGGATTAACCTGGCCCTGGAACCCTTGGTCATTCGGCGGACGGGTTTCTCACCCGTCATTCGCTACTCATGCCTGCATTCTCACTCGTGCGGCCTCCACCACTGGATCACTCCGCGGCTTCACCGCCCGCACGACGCTCCCCTACCCAGCCACGCCCCTGAACAACCCACCCCAAAAGGAGCAGGAAACTAGGGAACATGCGCAGCTGCCACGGCTTCGGCGGTGTGCTTGAGCCCCGCTACATTGTCGGCGCGGAATCACTTGACCAGTGAGCTATTACGCACTCTTTCAAGGATGGCTGCTTCTAAGCCAACCTCCTGGTTGTCTTCGCAACTCCACATCCTTTCCCACTTAGCACACGCTTAGGGGCCTTAGCCGGTGATCTGGGCTGTTTCCCTCTCGACCACGAACCTTATCGCCCGCAGTCTCACTGCCGCGCTCAACTTACCGGCATTCGGAGTTTGGTTGACGTCAGTAACCTTGTCGGGCCCATCGGCCATCCAGTAGCTCTACCTCCAGCAAGCAACACACGACGCTGCACCTAAATGCATTTCGGGGAGAACCAGCTATCACGGAGTTTGATTGGCCTTTCACCCCTACCCACAGGTCATCCCCTCAGTTTTCAACCTAAGTGGGTTCGGTCCTCCACACGCTCTTACACGTGCTTCAACCTGCCCATGGGTAGATCACTCCGCTTCGGGTCTAGAACACGCGACTGACCGCCCTCTTCGGACTCGCTTTCGCTACGGCTTCCCCACCCGGGTTAACCTCGCCACATGCCACTAACTCGCAGGCTCATTCTTCAAAAGGCACGCCATCACCCCAACCAAGGAGGCTCTGACGGATTGTAAGCGCCCGGTTTCAGGTACTATTTCACTCCCCTCCCGGGGTACTTTTCACCTTTCCCTCACGGTACTAGTCCGCTATCGGTCACCAGGAAGTATTTAGGCTTACCAAGTGGTCTTGGCAGATTCACACGAGATTTCACGGGCCCCGTGCTACTCGGGCACCACCCCAGGGAGGCCGCAATGTTTCGTCTACGGGGGTCTCACCCACTACGCCCGGCCTTCCCAGACCGTTCGACTACACCACGACTTTCTCACTCCCCACCCACACGGCAGCATGAGTAAAAGGCAGCCCCACAACCCCGCCAACACAACGCCTGCCGGCTTGAACATGCTGACGGTTTAGCCTCATCCGCTTTCGCTCACCACTACTCACGGAATATCTCTTCCTACGGGTACTGAGATGTTTCACTTCCCCGCGTTCCCCCCACACGCCCTATACATTCAGGCGCGGGTAACCAGACATGACTCTGGCCGGGTTCCCCCATTCGGAAATCCTCGGATCACAGTTCGTTTGCCAACTCCCCGAGGCTTATCGCAGACTACCACGTCCTTCTTCGGCTCCTGGTGCCAAGGCATCCACCGAACGCTCTTAAAAACTTACACCACAAATCACACAAAGATCAGAAGATGCTCGCGTCCACTATACAGTTCTCAAACAACAAACCAAGACACCCACCCACACCAACACCACGGTGCGGGCCAAGCGACCAGCCACAAGAAAACAACCACCCCGACACGGCCCACCACCCAACACACACCCAGCAGCGACAGAGGCAACAACCCCCATCCCCCCAGGCACATGCGACCAGCAGACCCGGCAGCCCTGTTTCCTCAGGACCCAACAGTGTGCCAACCCATGATGTTCCACCCATGAGCAAAGCCGCCCCAGCCCCTCCCTGACGAGGAACCAGCAAACGACCCCCAACACCACACACCAACGCGTGCAGCGACGAGAAGCTCCTTAGAAAGGAGGTGATCCAGCCGCACCTTCCGGTACGGCTACCTTGTTACGACTTCGTCCCAATCGCCAGTCCCACCTTCGACAGCTCCCCCCACAAGGGTTGGGCCACCGGCTTCGGGTGTTACCGACTTTCGTGACGTGACGGGCGGTGTGTACAAGGCCCGAGAACGTATTCACCGCAGCGTTGCTGATCTGCGATTACTAGCGACTCCGACTTCATGGGGTCGAGTTGCAGACCCCAATCCGAACTGAGACCGGCTTTTTGGGATTCGCTCCACCTCACGGCATCGCAACCCTTTGTACCGGCCATTGTAGCATGCGTGAAGCCCAAGACATAAGGGGCATGATGATTTGACGTCATCCCCACCTTCCTCCGAGTTGACCCCGGCAGTCTCCCATGAGTCCCCGGCACTACCCGCTGGCAACACAGGACAAGGGTTGCGCTCGTTGCGGGACTTAACCCAACATCTCACGACACGAGCTGACGACAACCATGCACCACCTGTGCACCGGCCCAAAAGGCACACCCATCTCTGAGCGCTTCCAGTGCATGTCAAGCCTTGGTAAGGTTCTTCGCGTTGCATCGAATTAATCCGCATGCTCCGCCGCTTGTGCGGGCCCCCGTCAATTCCTTTGAGTTTTAGCCTTGCGGCCGTACTCCCCAGGCGGGGCACTTAATGCGTTAGCTACGGCACGGAACCCGTGGAAACAGACCCCACACCTAGTGCCCAACGTTTACGGCATGGACTACCAGGGTATCTAATCCTGTTCGCTCCCCATGCTTTCGCTCCTCAGCGTCAGTAACGGCCCAGAGACCCGCCTTCGCCACCGGTGTTCCTCCTGATATCTGCGCATTCCACCGCTACACCAGGAATTCCAGTCTCCCCTACCGCACTCAAGTCTGCCCGTACCCACTGCAGGCCCAGAGTTAAGCCCTAGGTTTTCACAGCAGACGCGACAAACCGCCTACGAGCTCTTTACGCCCAATAATTCCGGACAACGCTTGCGCCCTACGTATTACCGCGGCTGCTGGCACGTAGTTAGCCGGCGCTTCTTCTGCACATACCCTCAACCCCCAAAAAGGAGGCCTTGTTCTGTACTGAAAGAGGTTTACAACCCGAAGGCCGTCATCCCTCACGCGGCGTCGCTGCATCAGGCTTGCGCCCATTGTGCAATATTCCCCACTGCTGCCTCCCGTAGGAGTCTGGGCCGTGTCTCAGTCCCAGTGTGGCCGGACACCCTCTCAGGCCGGCTACCCGTCGACGCCTTGGTAGGCCATCACCCCACCAACAAGCTGATAGGCCGCGAGCCCATCCCCCACCGAAAAAACTTTCCCCACCAGCCCATGCGGACCAATGAGCGTATCCGGTATTAGCACCGATTTCTCGGAGTTATCCCGAAGAAGGGGGCAGGTTACTCACGTGTTACTCACCCGTTCGCCACTAATCCAACCAGTGCAAGCACCAGTCTTCATCGTTCGACTTGCATGTGTTAAGCACGCCGCCAGCGTTCGTCCTGAGCCAGGATCAAACTCTCCGATAAAAACCAAAAGCACCCAACCAACCAACAACCACAAACAAGCCGCCAGCCAGCCAGACACCAAGATCCATAACAGAAAAACCCCAGCCCAACACACCCAACCCAGAAACGAGGAACCAGGCCAGGCGCATCAAACCAAAAACAAAACAGAACACCCACACACCAACCAAAAAAGCCAGCACGCAGGCATCCCACATGGCATCAAAAAACTTGGCACACTGTTGAGTTCTCAAAAAACAGACACACACCGTGCGAG
>NZ_JBHUEE010000015.1:0-38733 GCF_042680605.1 Georgenia deserti | reverse complement strand
GGCGACCTGGGACTGCGAGGCACCGGCAACAACAGCTTCGATGACCAGTCGTCGTTTCGACATGCCCGACCATCACTGGCCCGGCTATGCCGATGACGCGAGACACCCCTATTCCGATGTCCTGAGCCCGGACACCGTCACCCGCTCCGAACGGCCCCTCCCCTCCCGGGCGAGGGGCCGTCGTCGTGCCGCGCCCGTGCGGGAGGCCGGACCGGGCTGTCGCCGCCCGTGATCGGATCAGGGCCCGGATGCCGTTCCGGTCCAGTACTGGCCAGGGCCGGACACGGTGCAGGCCCAGACACGAAGCGGCCCCTCGCCGACAAGGGCGAGAGGCCGTCGTGACGGACCGTCGGGCCGACCTCAGTCGGCGTAGATGAGGCCCTTCTGGTAAGCCTTGGCGAGCCGCCGCGGCACCTTCACCTCGCGGCCCTGCACGCGGACGGTGACGAGCGTGGGGAGCTCGGCCTTCCACTGGGACCGGCGAGAGCGGGTGTTGCTGCGGGACATCTTGCGCTTGGGAACTGCCATGCCCTCTGCCGCTCCTTCCTCGAATCCATGTGCCGACCCCGAGCGGGTCGACTGCCAGCGACTACTGTCCCACGTGGGGCAGGCGGCTGGCCAACCTGTGCAGTGTACGTGAGGTGTGATCTTCCCCGCGATACTGGCCGGGTGAGTGCACGGAGCCACGGTGAGTGACATCAAGCCCGCTGCGGGCGTCGTGACACGCACCGAGATCGTGGTCAGGCGCTCGCGGTTCATCGCGCTCCTCGCCCGTGCCGCGGACGAGGAGCAGGCTCGGGAGTTCGTCGCGGGCGCGCGCCGTGAGTTCCCGGATGCCCGGCACCACTGCTCGGCCTTCGTCGTGAGCACCACCGGGGCGAACCCCGTGATGCGCTCGGCCGACGACGGCGAGCCGCCGGGCACCGCCGGCATGCCGATGCTCGATGTGCTGCGAGCCTCTGGGCTCTGCGACGTCGTCGCCGTTGTCGTGCGGTACTTCGGCGGGACGAAACTCGGCACCGGCGGACTGGTACGCGCCTACTCGGACGCGGTGCGGGCCGCGCTCGAGCGCACACCGACCGTGCGCGCGGTGCGGCTCAGCGCCCGGAGCTTGGAGCTGTCGCACGCCGAGGCGGCACGCGTGGAGGCGGAACTGCGCGCGCGGGGCGTCGAGGTGGCGGACGTGGAGTACACCGGGACCGGTACGCAGTTGACGCTGCTGACCGACGACGTCGCGGGCCTGTACGCGGCGGTGCAGGCACTGACCTCCGGCGGCGGCGAGCTGCGTCCGGCCGGTGAGCGCGTCGTCGAGATCAGTGCAGGATCTTGAGGCCGACGACGCAGCCGACGATGCCCAGCAGCAGCACGACCTTGAGGATCGAGGCCGGCTCCTCACCCGTCGCCATCGCGTAGGCGACGGTCAGCGCGGCGCCGATCCCGACCCAGACGGCGTAGCACGTGCCGGTCGGCAGCTCGCGCATGGCGTATGCGAGCCCACTCATGCTGGCCAGCAGTGCGACGGCGAAGACGACGGTCGGCACGAGACGGCTGAAGCCCTCGGACCGTCCGAGCGCCGTGGCCCAGACCGCTTCCAGCACACCGGAGATGACGAGTACGACCCATGACATGACGGAACCTTTCGCGCCGTCTTGTCGCACTCCGGGTACGGCGCACCTCGTCCGGGGACCCGCGCGGGCCCTGCCGGCAGACTAGTCGAGCCACAGACTCGCCGGCCGGAACGGCTTCGGTCAGATCGACCAGCCTATTGCTCTACTTCAGGTAGAACAAGTAGAGTCCTCTCGTGCTGCTGCGCCTCGACCCGACGTCGTCGCGGCCGCTGTTCGACCAACTCGCCACCCAGGTCCGGCTGGCGGTGATCGCCGGCGACCTCCGCGACGGCGACCGCCTGCCCTCGGCCCGGGAGCTCGCGACGTCACTCGACGTCAACCAGCACACCGTCCTGCGCGGGTACCAGCTGCTGCGGGACGAAGGCTTGCTCGAACTCCGGCGCGGACGCGGTGCGGTCGTGACCGCGCACGCCGCCGAGCGCTACGAACGGCTCGGCCACGCCCTGGACGAGATCCGGCGCGAGGCGGACCGACTCGACCTCCCCCTTCCCGCCGTGGCGGCCATGCTCGAGCGTCCCGTGCCGACCTCGCCCCGGAGCATCGAGGAGAACCGATGAACGCATTGCCGCACCGTGGCCGGGCCGTGCTGTTCGGCGTCGCGATCCCGGTCCTGGTCACCGTGGCCGCGTGGACGGTGGCGCTGACGTGGCTGGACCGGCTCCCGGCGCAGATCGCCCTGCACTGGGGCCCGGACGGTATCGACCGCGTCGGCCCACCCTCGGGTCTCCTGACGCCGATGGCGGTGATGAGCGGCGTCACCATCGTCGCGCTCGGCACGCTCGCCCTCACCGTGGGCCGGACCTCGTTCATCCGCCGACTCGTGCTGGCGCTGGCGAGCGGCCTCGCGGTGTTCTTCGCCGGCCTGACGCTCAGCCTCCTCGGCATCCAGCTCGACCGGACGGTCGCCGTCGGTGCGAGCCTGCCGAGCCCGGACGCCTGGCTCGCCCTGACCGCCGCGGTCGCCGTCGTCGTCGCGGTGGTGGCCGGGACGGCGGCGGGCCGTGACCCGGCGCAGGCGGCACTCGGGCCGGTTCACGGCGAGCAACTCGCGCTGACCGTGGACGAACGCGTGACCTGGATGCGCCGCGTGGGCCCGTCTCGCGCCCTCATGCGCTGGGGTGGTTCCGGCGCCGCGCTCTACATCGCGTTCGCATTGTGGCTAGCCGCGATCACGGACAGTTGGTACGTCGCGGTGCTGATGGTTCTCCCACTACCGTTCGTGCTGACGATGCTGGTCTGGGACGTACGCGTCGATACCCACGGCCTGACTGTCCGCGGGGCCTTCGGCTGGCCGCGTCAGCACGTCCCGGCCGGCGAGGTCGTCGGCGCCACGGTGCGGACGGTCAGCCCGCTGGGCGAGTTCGGCGGCTGGGGCCTGCGCGCCTCGGCGAACCTGGACGGCACGGTCGGCGTCGTCGTCCGCGGCGGGGAGGCGATCGACGTCGAACGCTCGGGCGGTCGCCGGCTCGTCGTCACCGTCGACGACGCGGGCACCGGTGCCGCCCTCCTCAACGCCGTCGCCCAGCGTGCCCGCCACCGGTCCACCGGCGGCTCGACGGAGGGCGCGGACGGCTGACGTTCGCCTGTCCACCTGACGACCAGCTCGCGGTCCCCCGATGCGCCGTAGCGGGCGCGCGCGATAGAGTTGGCCTGTTTGTTGAGGCTTCAAGAAATTTTGCCGCAGGTCACCGAGGAAGAGGACTCATGCCCGCCATCTACGACGACGTCACCCAGCTCATCGGCCGCACTCCCCTGGTGCGGCTCAACAAGATCACCGACGGTGCCGGCGCGACCGTGCTCGCCAAGCTGGAGTTCTACAACCCGGCGAGCTCGGTCAAAGACCGGATCGGGGTCTCGATCGTCGACGCCGCCGAGGCCTCCGGAGAGCTGCCGGCGGGCGGCACGATCGTCGAAGGGACCTCCGGCAACACCGGCATCGCCTTGGCGATGGTCGGCGCGGCCCGCGGCTACCACGTGGTGCTGACCATGCCGTCGTCCATGTCCAAGGAGCGGCGCGCCCTGCTGCGCGCCTACGGCGCCGAGCTGGTGCTGACCGACCCGGCGCTCGGCATGAAGGGCGCGGTGGAGAAGGCCGAGGAGATCGCGGCCGAGCGGGACGGCGCCGTCCTGGCCCGCCAGTTCGCCAACGAGGCGAACCCCGCCATCCACCGGCAGACCACCGCCGAGGAGATCTGGAACGACACCGACGGTGCCGTCGACGCCGTCGTCTCCGGTATCGGCACCGGCGGCACGATCACCGGCGTCGGGCAGGTGCTCAAGGAGCGCAACCCCGAGGTGAAGATGTACGCCGTCGAGCCCGCCGAGTCCCCCATCCTCAACGGCGGTCAGCCCGGCCCGCACAAGATCCAGGGCATCGGGGCCAACTTCGTCCCGGAGATTCTGGACACCTCGATCTACGACGAGGTCCTGGACGTCGACGCGGAGACCGCCGTGCAGTGGGCGCGCCGCGCCGCCCAGGAGGAGGGCCTGCTCGTGGGTCTGTCCTCCGGTGCCGCGCTGGCCGCCGCGGTGACGGTCGCCCAGCGCGAGGAGAACGCCGGCAAGACGATCGTGGTCATCATCCCCTCCTTCGGTGAGCGTTACCTCTCGACCCCGCTGTTCGAGGGCCTGGTCGACTGATGACCCCGCTGCGCCGCCTCCTGGTCGAGGACCTGCGCACGGCGCAGCGCCGCGACCCGGCGGCCCGCGGCCTGCTCGAGATCGCCCTGGCCTACCCCGGCGTCCATGCCGTGTGGGCGCACCGGATCACCCACCGCATGTGGACCTCGAACCCGCTGCTCAAGCTGCCCGCCCGCCTGCTCTCCCAGGCGGTGCGGGCGCTGACCGGGATCGAGATCCATCCCGGCGCCCAACTCGGCCGGCGGCTGTTCATCGACCACGGCATGGGCGTCGTCATCGGCGAGACGGCCGAGGTCGGCGAGGATGTCGTGCTGTTTCACGGCACCACGCTGGGCGGGGTGTCGATGAGCAAGGGCAAGCGGCACCCGACGGTGGGCGACCGGGTGGTCATCGGTGCCGGAGCCAAGGTGCTCGGGCCGGTGCGGGTCGGTTCGGACGTCAAGGTCGGGGCGAACGCCGTCGTCGTCAAGGACGTGCCGGACGGCGAGGTCGCCGTCGGGGTGCCGGCCAAGCCGCGGGCCGTCTCAGCCGTCAAGCGAGAGCAGTGGATCGACCCGGCCGTGCACATCTGAGAGGGCACGGCCGGCACGACCCCGCCGGTCGGCAGCGACGGCGCGCTCAGGTGCGACGCCGCGGCGCCCGCTGACAGCGGGAGCACCAGAACACCCGCCGCCCTTGCATGTCGGTCTCACTCACCCGGGTGCCGCACACCAGGCAGGGGCGCCCCGTCCGGTGGTAGACATACCACCGCGCCGCCTCCGGGTCGGCGGCGTCGTCGAGGGCGTGCTCCGCGTCGACCGTGACGATGCGGCCGGTCGCGACGCCGTCGGCCATGAGGGTGGCCAGGTCGCCCCACAGGGCACGCAGACGGGCCAGCGGTACGTCGCGGCCGAGGCGCCGCGGGTGCAGGCGTGCGCGGTGGAGGGACTCGGACCGGTAGATGTTGCCGACGCCGGAGATCACCTCCTGGTCCATGAGCAGCTCGCCGATCGCGCGTCGCCGTCCGCCGGCCCGGCGGACGAACTCCTCGCCGTCCCCGTCGGCACGGATCGGGTCGGGTCCGAGCCGGCCCTGTACGGCCGCCTTCTCCGCCGGCGTGACCACCTCGCACGCGGCGGCCCCGGTGAGGTCGGCGACGCCGTGCGTACCGAGCAGACGGACACGGACGGCGCCGCGGGGCGCCGGCGGCGTCCACTCACCCGGCGCAGCGGCGTCGATGCCGGCCACGGCCTGCTCCTCCTCCCCGACCCGGCGCCGCGGCGCGCCGATGGCGTGCGGACCGGAGAAGGTCGAGTCACCGGCGAAGGTCCACGAGCCGTACAGCCCCAGGTGCACCCGCAGCCATCGCAGATCGGCGTCGGCGGGGCCCTCGCCGACTCTCCCGGCGGCGAAGCCGAGGAAGAGGTGCTTGCCGTGGGCATCGGTCCGGAGCAGACGGTGTCCGTCGAGCAACGCGGCACCGTCGGCGAACCGGCCCTGCGGGGAGCTCACCGCGAGCGCCTGCCCGCCGAAGAGCTCGGCGAAGGCGTGGGCGAGGCGGTGGATCGAGTGACCTTCAGGCACGGGGGTCCGCCAGCGGTAGCCGCCACTCGGTGGGGGCGTCCCAGACCGCGCGCTCGAGGTCGACCCGCACCGGCACGAGCGGAGTCAACGGCGTGCCCTCGGCGAGGTAACGCTCCAGGGCACGCTCGCGCAGCTGGCGGGGCAGCGTGCCGTCGGCGCGCACCACCCGCCACCAGGGGACCTCGCCGCCGTAGCTGGCCATGACCGTGCCGACGTGCCGGGGGTGGCCGTGCCCGGTGGCACCCCGGACCGCCTCGGCGACGAGGCCGTAGGTGGTCACCCGGCCGGGTGGCACCTGGTCGGCGACGTCCAGCACCAGCTCTGCGAGCTCCGTCCGCTCGCTGCTCACCGGTCGACCTCGTGCTGCCCGTTCACCCGCCTATGATCTCAGGCGATGACGAATGCCCCCACCCCTGTCCCATCTCACGGGCAGGCCACGGACCATCTGGGTCACGGCGCCTTCTGCGAGCACTGTGACGAGTCGATCCCACACGAGCACCTCGACGTCCGGGCGATCATCGAGAACTCCCGCGATGGCGCCCGGCGTCGCGCGGTCGTCATGGGCGTGGCCGGTGGCGCAACCCTCGTGGCCGCGACGGCCGCCGCCGTGGCCCTCGAGGGCGTCTCCGTCGCCTTCGCCGCGCTCGGCACGACGGCGCTCGGGTGGCTGCTGGTGACCGGCGTCGCGTTGATCGTCACGACGCGCACCGGACGGACACGTGGGCTCGTCGCCGGCGCCCTGACCGCCGCGGGTCTGACGCCGCTGGTCCCGCTCGCCGTCGTCCTGGTCGCCGACGGGTGGGGGGCCGTCGCGGTCACCGGCGCGACCTGGCTGGCCGCCGGTGCCGCCGCCTCGGCGGTCCAGGCACGCACCTGGCGCGCTCTGCTGCTCACCCCGGGTGAGGCAGGCGAGCAGGCCCGCGCCCGAGCGGTGGCACGCCGGGGACAGACCGACCACACAGAACTCACCCGATGGCTGGTCCAGGCCGGGCTCGTCGCCGCCGCGACGGCACTGCTCGCCGTGCTGCCGGTGGCTATCGTCGTGCTCGTGCCGCTGGCGGTGCTGCTTGCGGCGTGGGCGGGCAACCGGCGGCGCTGAACCGATCGGCTGGCACGTTCGACTGACACGTCCGATTCGTCGATCGGGATATGCGCTCGTCGCCGTGGCTCATGCCTGCCAGGCTGGCGCCATGACGACCGCAGCTCGCCAGGACGCCCACCCCGACGAGACCCGCCGCGACGACGGCCCACCCGCGGTCACCGTTCCGTCCCCGCCGCCCGGCTACCGGATCGCGGAGCTGGACGACACCGGCGACCGCGCCGCGGTGCTGGAGCTGCGTACCTGGGGATTCGTGTTCGAACCGGTCCCCGAGGATGCCGACCACGACATCTGGACGCACGAGCCGGGCCGCACCGTGGGCGTGTGGGACGAGCGCGACACTGACAGGCCCCGACTCGCCGCCGTCCACTCCTCGCACGCGTTCCGGCTGCCGGTGCCGGGTGGCACACGACTGCCCGCGGCGGGGCTCGCCTCGGTGGTCGTCCACCCTGGACACCGCCGCCGGGGCATCGCCCGCACCATGATCACCACACACCTCGCCCGTTCGCTCGCCCGGGGCGAGGTGCTATCCGCGTTGCACGCCGCCGAGACCGGCATCTACGGCCGCTACGGGTACGGCGTGGCCACCCAGGAGGCCACCCTGCGCCTCGCGCGCCGGGCAGCGCTGCGCGACGTCGCCGACCGCACCGACGACGCCGACGACGCCGACCTGATCGTCGAGCTCGACACCCTCGACCCGTTGCGCCACCTGCCCGAGATCGAGCGGGTACACGCAGCCGTAGAGCGCCCTGGCTGGATCACCCGGGACACCGAGGCGATCCGCGCCGCAAACGTGGTCGACCCGCCGAGCGCCCGCCGCGGCCACGAGCGGCTCCGCATCGCCGTCGTCCGTACGCCCGACGGCGAGCCGCGAGGTTATGCGACCTTCCGCCGCGAGGGCCGGTGGCAGGACAATGGGGTGCCGGCGGGTGTCGTGCGGGTGCGCGAGGCGGTCACGCTCGACGCCGCGGCGGCGCGGGCGCTGTGGACGACGCTGGCGGACATCGACCTCATGGCCTCCGTGGAGACCGGCGGCCTGCCGGTCGACGACCCGCTGGTCCACCTCCTCGCCGATCTGCGCAGCGCCGACCTGCGCCTGCACGACAGCATCTGGCTTCGGCTGCTGGACGTGCCGGCCGCCCTCGCGGCCCGCCGCTACGCGGCACCCGTCGACGTCGTCCTGGAGGTCAGCGACACCCTGGTGCCCGCCAACGCCGGCCGGTGGCACCTGCGTGGTGACGCCTCGGACGCGGAGGTGGCGCGGACGGACGAGCCCGCCCACCTCGCGCTCGACGTCGCCGACCTCGCCTCGGCCTACCTCGGCGGGACCTCGCTGGCGGCGCTCGCGGGCGCCGGGCGGGTGCGCGAGCTCCTGCCGGGGCACCTCGGCCCGACGTCGACGGCGATGGGCTGGCCGGTGGCGCCGGCGATGAGCTGGGGCTTCTAGCGCATCTCGTACTCGGCGACCTGATCGATCCGGCGCTGGTGACGCTCGTCGCCGGAGAACGCCTCGCCCAGGAAGGCCTCGACCAGGGCGATCGCCTCCTCGGTGGTGTGCTGGCGGGCGCCGATGGCCACCACGTTGGCGTCGTTGTGCTGGCGGGCCAGCGTCGCGGTCTCCCGGTTCCAGGCCAGCGCCGCGCGCACGCCGCGAACCTTGTTGGCGGCGATCTGCTCGCCGTTGCCGGACCCGCCGATGACGATGCCGAGCGAGCCCGCGTCGGCGACGACGGCCTCGGCGGCCGCGATGCAGACGCCGGGGTAATCGTCCTCGGCGTCGTAGGTGTCGGCGCCGTGGTCGACGACGTCGTGCCCGCTCTCACGCAGGTGGCTCACGAGGGCAGTCTTGAGATCGAAGCCGGCGTGGTCCGCGGCGATGTGGATGCGCATGCTCCCAGTCTGCCCTGTCGGCGCGGGTGCGGGCCGTGTCAGCCGAGGCCTGATCGGGCGATGTCGATGCGGACCGAGGTGAAGCCCGCCTCGACACATGACTCGGCAAACGCCTCCGGAGGTTGCGAGGGGTAGTAGCGGGCGGCGATCCCCGCGGCGACGTGGGTGGTCGCCTCCGGGTCCGCGGAGGTTCGTGCCCGTCCCTCGATGGTCTCGAAACTGTATGGCTGCCTTTCGTCGCTGACGCACACCGCGACGTGGGCGAGCTTCGCCCCCGCGCTGACGAAGGATCGCTACTCGTCCTCGGTCATGGTCGTCATGACTATGCACGTCCTCGCGCTCGATCCGTGAAGCGCCAGCAGGTGGCGCTGAACCCTTTCTCCTTGCCGAAAGCGAACACCCGCGCCGGCTCGATCGCGTAGACGTACCGAGGGTCATCGAGGGCGGTGTCGGCCGGGTCATAGAACTCGCCATCCCTGACGAACGGGTGCCACCACGGGTACTTGGCCGGATAGCGGTCCGCGACCTGCTGCAGCCGCTCCGGGTCCCCGACCCGGTGGGCGACGCCCTCGAGGACCAGGTCGACGTCGGGGCCGGGGACCGTGAACGCGCAACCGTCGTTCCGCGCCAGGTTGCGGGCCTTGCGGGCCTGCCTGGACGTGACGAAGAAAGCTCGTCCCTCGAGCCAGACACCCAGCACCGGTACCACGTGCGGCCGCCCGTCCGGGTCGGTGGTGGCGAGCAGGAAGTCCTCCGCACCGGCCACCCGCGTGCATGCGTCCGTCCATGTCAGGCCGGTCAGTGGGGTGCCGGGCGGGCTCGACAGCGGCTCGGGTCTCGGCTCCTGCTCAGTCATGCGGCCGCTCCCCGTCGAGCAGCACGGTCCGGTCGTACAGCACGTTGTGAAGGCTAGCGCCGAGTGATAGTGAATTGCAATCAGTTCGCTCGGTGCGGGCGGGCCTCGGTTTCGGCATAGGCTCGAGGAATGACGACGACGAACGTGCCACAGACGGCGAAGATGACCGACGCCGAGGCCATGGACACCTCCGTCCGCGTCCAGGACGACCTCTACCGCCACGTGAACGGCACCTGGATCCAACGGCACGAGATCCCCGCCGACCGGTCCCGCGACGGCTCCTTCTATCTGCTGCGGGATCTCAGCGAGGAGCGGGTCCGCGAGATCGTCGAGCAGGCGGCTCGGGACCCGGAATCCGTCGCCGGCGGCGAGGCGAAGGTCACCGAGGCCCAGAAGATCGGTGACCTGTACTCCTCGTTCATGGCCACCGAACGGATCGAGACGCTGGGGACGGCCCCGCTGCGCACGGACCTCGACCTCCTCACGGCCGCGTTGGACAAGCCTGCGCTCACCCGGGCGATGGGGGCGCTGCAACCCACCGGCATCACGGGCGGCGTCGCCTACTTCGTCGACACCGACTTCAACGACACCGACCGCTACGCGGTCTTCCTCTTCCAGTCGGGCCTCGGCCTACCGGACGAGTCGTACTACCGCGAGGAGACCCACGCGCGGACCCGCACCGAGTACGTCGGGCACGTCGCCGCCATGCTCGCGCTGAGCGGGCTCGTCACCGAGGACGAGGCGATGGGGGCCGCCGAACGCGTCATGAAGGTCGAGACCACGCTCGCCGCGGGCCACTGGGACAAGGTCCGTGCCCGCGAGGCCGACCAGATCAACAACCCGATGACGTGGGACGAGGTGGTCGCCTCCGCCCCCGGCTTCGACTGGGACCTGTGGCGCGAGTCGCTCGGCGTGCCGTCCGGGGCGTTCGACCAGGTCATCGTCGCCATGCCGTCCTACCTGACGGCCTTCGCCCAGGCGTGGTCCGAGCTCGACACGGACTCGCTGCGGATGTGGCTGACCTGGCAGGTCGTCCACGCCCGCGCGCCCTACCTGCCCTCGGCGTTCGTGGACGAGAACTTCGACTTCTACGGCCGTACGCTCACCGGGGCCGAGGAGCTGCGTGAGCGGTGGAAGCGCGGCGTCCAGCTCGTCGAGCACGCCATGGGCGAGGCGGTCGGCAAGCTGTACGTGGCGCGCCACTTCCCTCCGGAGCACAAGGCCGCGATGCAACGGCTGGTCGACAACCTCGTGGCGGCCTACCGCGAGTCCATCTCGTCCCTGGACTGGATGGGCGAGGAGACCAAGCGGCGGGCGCTGGACAAGCTCGAGGCGTTCACCCCGAAGATCGGCTACCCCGACGTCTGGCGCGACTACTCCGACCTGGAGATCGACGAGGCGGACCTGCTGGGGAACGTGCGGGCGGCCAGCCTGTTCGAGGAGCGGCGCGACCTCGCCAAGCTCGGCAGGCCGATGGACCGCTCCGAGTGGTACATGCCGCCCCAGACGGTCAATGCCTACTACAACCCGACGTGGAACGAGATCGTCTTCCCGGCCGCGATCCTGCAGCCACCGTTCTTCGATCCCGACGCCGACGACGCGTGGAACTACGGCGGGATCGGCGCCGTCATCGGGCACGAGATCGGCCACGGGTTCGATGACCAGGGCTCGAAGTACGACGGCACGGGCCGCATGGCGGACTGGTGGACCGCGGAGGACCGCGCCGAGTTCGAGCGCCGCACGAAGGCACTCATCGAGCAGTACTCGGCCTACTCCCCCGCGCAGCTCGAGGAGAGTCACCGCGTCAACGGCGCCCTGACGGTCGGCGAGAACATCGGTGACCTCGGCGGACTGTCGATCGCGATCAAGGCTTACGACATCGCCCTGCGGGACCAGGGTGGGCTGGACGCGGCGCCGGAGATCGACGGGCTGACCGGGTTGCAGCGCGTGTTCTTCTCCTGGGGACGCATCTGGCGGCAGAAGGCACGGGACGCGGACGCCATCCGGCTGCTCACGATCGACCCGCACTCGCCGGCGGAGTTCCGCTGCAACGGCGTCGTCCGCAACATGGACGCCTTCCACGAGGCGTTCGACGTGCGCGAGGGCGACGCGCTCTACCTCCCGCCCGGCGACCGCGTGCGGATCTGGTGACTCGCGGGCCGGCTCCGGGCCCGGTCGGTCAGAACAGCTCGTAGCCGGCCCGCGCTACCGAGAATGAGTAGCCGCTGGCGAGATGCCGGCAGGACATGCCGGTCTCGTCCGAGAAGCAGGTGAACCCGTCGACCGTGATGTCGGTGCCGTAGTCGAGGACCTCCTCGCCCTCGATGACCGGAGCCTCCCCCGAGGCGTCGCAGACCAGTGTGGCGCCGTCGGCGGTGACCTCGACGAGGTGGCCGACGAGCCCGTCGCATGCCTCCTGCTCGGCGGCCGGGACGGCGTCCTGGTACTGCATGGTCGCGATCCCGCAGAGCGCACGCTCGTCGTCGACGCTGCAGCCGATGTTGCCACTGGGGCTGACGAAGTCCCAGGACAGCTCGCTGCTGTCCACCGTCTCCGCCTCGCCCGCCGTCTCGTCCTCCGGGCTCTGCCCGGTGGGCGCGGGCGTGGGCGAGGAGCCGGCGTCGTCGTCGCTGCGCGCGTCGGCGGTGTACCGCAGGGCCGCCATGACCAGGAACACGACGATCAGCAGCACCGAGATCACGACGACCGCGATCTCACCGCGGCCGAGCCGGCGCGCCTGGGCCATGGATGCTCCTTGTGCTTCTCACTCGTCCGCGCCACTGTTTCGGGCGCCACTCACCGTACGACGACGGCGTGCTGGGCCGCCGGTGGCGCTGCTCACGTGCGGGACGGCGCCCCGTGGCCTCAGTCGAAGACGGGGCCCTGCGTGCGGGTGCGCTTCATCTCGTAGAAGCCCGGGGTCGAGGCGACCGCGAGCGCACCGTCGAACAGCCGGCCCGCCGCCTCCCCCTTCGGCGCCGGCGTGACGACGGGGCCGAAGAAGGCCACCCCCTCGATCGAGACGACCGGGGTGCCGACGTCCTCCCCGACGAGCTCGATGCCGCGTCGGTGCGAGGCGCGCAGCGAGTCGTCGAGCTCGTCGGACTCGCCCAGGCGGGCCAGCTCGGCCGGGAGACCGACCTCAGCCAGTGCCTCGTCGACCACCGCCCGGTAGTCCTTGTTGCCGCCCGGATGGATGCGCGTACCGAGCGCGTCGTACAACGGCTTGACGACCTCCTGGCCGTGGTTCACGCGCGCGGCGTTGACCACGCGCGCCGGGCGCCAGGCGCGCTCCATGAGCTCCGCGTAGTCGGCAGGCAGATCCCGGCCCTCGTTGAGAACGGACAGGCTCATGATGTGCCAGGTCACCTCGACGTCGCGGATCTTCTCGACCTCGGTCATCCAGCGCGAGGTCATCCACGCCCACGGGCAGACGGGGTCGAACCAGAAGTCCACGGCGGTGCGAGCGGTCGTTGTCTCACTCATCCCGCCATTAAAACCCGATGAGCGGCGACGGCGTGAGACCTCGAGCGTCCGGCCTGGTCACGGCGGAGCCGCCGCCGGTCGGACGCCGGTCTGGCGTCTGGCCAGGGTGCCCGCCGCGCCGATGCCGGACTCAGGCCATCGGGGCGCCGGGATCGGTGAGCTCCTCGCCCTCCTCGCCATCGGCACGCTCGACGTCGGTCCGCTCGCCGGGGTCGTTCTGCTCCACGTCCGCACCGGCGAGCTCGTCGTCGTCGGGTCGGACGTGCTCGACGGTCTCGGCCGCGTCCTCGGCGAGATCCTTCGCCTCGGCCGCCTTCTCGCTCGCGCTGGGCGTCTCGCTCATGCCGGTACCTCCTGACGTACGGACGTTCGCTCGCTGTCAGGCTTTCGCCGGACGGGCCGGCCCGCAACCTGGTTCATTGCGTTCGTCGGTGGCGCGCCCGGAGTGGCACTATCGGCGGCAGCGGTCTGTGCGCCCCGGCGGACCGTGTCCCCGTCGTTCGAGGAGAGTCATGCCCGGAGAGAATCTCACCCGCCGCGAGGCGGCCGACCGCGCCGCCGTCGTCACGACGTCCACGTACGACGTCGTCCTCGACCTCCGGGGCGAGACGACCTTCGGCTCCACCACGACCATCCGATTCGCCGCCACCGAAGGGGCCACGACATTCGTCGACCTCCTCGCCGAGTCGGTCCACCGCATCACGCTCAACGGCGCACAGGTCCCGACGTCGGCGTTCGACGGCGCGCGGATCGGTCTCGACGGGCTCGCGGCCGACAACGAGCTGGTCGTCGAGGCGACGTGCCGGTTCATGAACACCGGCGAGGGGCTGCACCGGTTCGTCGACCCGGTCGACGGTGAGGTCTACCTCTACTCTCAGTTCGAGGTCGCCGACTCCCGCCGCGTCTTCGCCGTCTTCGAGCAGCCCGACCTCAAGGCCTCCTACACCTTCACCGTGACCGCGCCGGAGCACTGGACGGTGGTGTCCAACTCCCCCGTCGCCGAGACGACGACCGCCGACGGCGCGACCACCTGGCGGTTCGCCCCGACCGAGATCATCTCCTCCTACCTGACGGCCATCGTGGCCGGCCCGTATCACGGGGTCCACGGCGAACTCACCTCGCGCGATGGCCGCACCATCCCGCTCGGGGTGTACTGCCGCGCCTCCCTCGCCGAGTATCTCGACGCCGAGGAGATCATGGCGATCACCCGCGCCGGGTTCGCCTTCTACGAGGAGGCGTTCGACCGGCCGTACCCGTTCACCAAGTACGACCAGCTCTTCGTCCCCGAGTTCAACGCCGGGGCGATGGAGAACGCGGGAGCCGTGACGTTCCTGGAGAACTACGTCTTCCGCTCGAAGGTCCCCCAGGCCACGGTGGAGCGGCGCGCGGTGACGATCCTGCACGAGCTCGCGCACATGTGGTTCGGCGACCTCGTCACCATGCGGTGGTGGAACGACCTGTGGCTCAACGAGTCGTTCGCCGAGTACGCCTCGCACCTGGCCACCGCCGAGGCCACGCGGTGGCGCAGCGCCTGGACCACCTTCTCCTCCCTGGAGAAGACCTGGGCCTACAACCAGGATCAACTCCCCTCCACGCACCCGGTGGTCGCGCCCATCGACGACCTCGAGGACGTCGAGGTCAACTTCGACGGCATCACCTACGCCAAGGGGGCCTCGGTGCTCAAGCAGCTCGTCGCGTGGGTCGGTCGGGACGAGTTCCTCACGGGCGTGCAGCGTTACTTCGCCAAGCACGCCTACCGCAACACCGAGCTTCGCGACCTGCTCGTCGAGCTCGAGGCCACCTCCGGGCGCGACCTCACCGCCTGGTCCGCGCTCTGGCTGGAGCAGGCGGGCGTCACGCTGCTGCGCCCGGAGATCACCCTCGCCGAGGACGGCACGATCGCCGACTTCGCGATCCGGCAGGAGGCACCGGCCGAGCATCCGACGCTGCGGCCGCACCGGCTCGTCGTCTCGGGCTACGACATCGTCGGCGACGCGGAGCAGGACGGCGAGAGTGCCCGGCTCGAGCGGACGGTGCGCGCCGAGCTGGACGTCCGTGGCGAGCGCACGGAGGTCGCCGAGTTCGTCGGCATCCGCAGGCCGGACCTCGTGCTGGTCAACGACGAGGACCTCGCCTACGCCAAGATCCGGCTCGACGAGACCTCGCTCGCGACCGCGACGAACCACCTCGGCGGTTTCGCCGACTCACTGCCCCGTTCGCTGGTGCTCACCGCCGCCTGGGACATGACGCGCGACGGCGAATGGTCGGCCCGCCAGTTCCTGGACCTGGCGCTGCGCGCGGTCGCCACCGAGTCGGACTCGACGGTCGTCATGGTTCTGCTGCGGCAGGTGGCCACCGCGCTGGAGTCTTACGTCGCGCCCCAGGCACGCGAGGACGTCGCCGCACAGGTCACCGGCCGCCTGCTCGAGCTGGCTCGTGCCGCCGCGCCCGGGTCCGACACCCAGCTGCAGCTGCTGCGCTCGCTGGCGGCACACGTCCGTTCCGGCGAGCACCTCGACGTGCTCAGCGGGGTGCTGCGCGACGGCGGGGAGGTGCATGGTCTCGCCGGCCTCGCCGTCGACACCGACCTGCGGTGGACCCTGCTGCAGGGCCTGGTCGCCGGTGGCCGTGCCGGGGAGGATGAGATCGCCGCCGAGCTCGAGCGGGACAACACGGCCACGGGCCAGCAGCAGGCCGCTCGGGCGCGGGCGATGGTGCCGACGGCTGCGAAGAAGCAGACGGCGTGGTCCGACGTCGTCGAGTGCGACACGCTGCCGAACGCCGTCCAGTCGAACGTCATCGCCGGCTTCACCCACGTTCACGATCGCCGCCTCCTGGCTCCGTTCGTCGAGCGCTACTTCGACGTCATCGAGGACATCTGGGCCGAGCGCACCAACGAGATGGCACAGAACATCGTCGTCGGGCTGTACCCCGGCCGGCTGGCAGGGCTGAGCGAGGAGGTCGGTGTCGACGTCGTCGCCGCCACCCGGCAGTGGCTGGAGACGCACGCCGAGGCGCCGGCGGCGCTGCGCCGGCTCGTGGTGGAGAATCTCGACGGCGCGGAGCGGGCCGTGCGGGCGCAGGCGGCAGATCGCCGGTGAGCTCGCCGAGCCCGCTCGGGATCAGTCCGCCGCCGCCAGCTGGCCGCAGGCGCCGTCGATCTCCTGGCCGCGGGTGTCGCGCAGGGTGGTGGGGATACCGGCGGCGTTCAGGCGCCGGACGAACTCCGCCGTGACCTCCGGCTCGGAGGCCGTCCAGATCGAGCCGGGCGTCGGATTGAGCGGGATCGGGTTGACGTGCACCCAACCGCGACCACGGGCGATGAGCTTCTGCGCCAGCAGGTCGGCGCGCCAGGCGTGGTCGTTCATATCCTTGATGAGGGCGTACTCGATGGACACCCGGCGGCCGGTTGCGTCGAAGTAGGCGCGGGCGGCGTCGAGCGCCTCGTCGACCTTCCAGCGCGAGTTCACCGGAATGAGCTCGTCGCGCAGCTCGTCGTCCGGCGCGTGCAGGGACAGCGCAAAGGTCACCGGGATCCGTTCGGCCGTGAGCTTGGTGATCGCCGGGACGAGCCCGACCGTGGAGACCGTGATGCCGCGGGCCGACATCCCCAGGCCGTGCGGCTGGTCGGCGACCATGGTGCGCACCGCCTGGATGAGCCGCTTGTAGTTGGCCAGCGGCTCTCCCATCCCCATGAAGACGATGTTGGAGACGCGGTCCGGTGTGTGGTCGTCCGCGCCCTTCCCGCCGAGTTCGCCTCGCCTGAGGGCGCGGTTGGCGGCCACGACCTGGTCGACGATCTCCGCTGCCGACATGTTGCGGGTCAGACCGTTCTGCCCGGTGGCGCAGAACGGACAGTTCATCCCGCACCCCGCCTGGGAGGACACGCACAATGTCACGCGGCCCGGGTAGCGCATGAGGACCGACTCGACCAGCGCCCCGTCGTGCAGCTTCCACAGGAACTTCACCGTGGCGCCGTCGTCGGTGGTCAGCCGGCGCACCTCCGTGAGCAGGGGCGGCATGAGGCCGGCCACCAGCTCCTCCCGGCCGGCCGCCGGCAGGTCGGTCATAGCAGCCGGGTCGCTGGTGTGGTGGGCGAAGTAGTGCGTGGAGAGCTGCGTGGCCCGGAACCGCGGCAGTCCCAGCTCGGCGACCTTGTCCTGGCGCTCGGTGACACTCAGGTCGGCCCAGTGCACCGGCGGCTTGCCGCGCCGCGGCGCGGCAAACTGCAGCAGGGGCCGCCCGTCGGCGTCGGTCTGCTGCTGCCAGCCCTCGGTGGCGGGGCGAACCTGGGGTCGGGTCTCGGTCGGCACCCAGCCATCGTAGGTCTCACGCGCCTCGGGCAGCAGGGGCGTCAGGTGCGTGCTTCGCCACTGACGGCCGGGACCAGGGCGGTCATGTCCGGGACGCTGGCATGCGCCCCCGCCTCGCGCAGGACCGCGTCGGGGTGCGAGGTGCGTACGCCCACCACGAGGCCCACGCCGGCGCCGAGGGCGGCGGCCAGGCCGGCCGGGGTGTCCTCGAAGGCGAGGCAGTCGGCCGGGTCGAGTCCGAGCGCGTCCGCGCCGCGGAGGAAGGGTTCGGGATCGGGTTTGCCGACGGCGACGGACTCGGCGGTGACCATGGCGAGCCCGAGGTCGGCGACGCCGAGCATCTCCAGGGCCTCCACCGCCCAGTCATGGCGCGCGGAGGTCACCAGGCTGATCGGCACCCCGGCACGACGCCAGGCGGCCACGGCATCGGCGGCACCGGGCACGGGCACCGGTGGGGTGGCCTCGGGGTCGAGGCAGGCGACGATCTCGTCCGCGAGCGTGACGGGATCCTCCCCGGCCCAGGGGCCGTCGAGTTCGGCGAGGACCTCGGTCCCGCGCCGGCCGGCGAAGCGCATCAGCGTCTCATGCGGCACGTCCCAGCCGCGGCGGGCGAAGTAGGTGGCGAAGGCGGCGCGGTTGGTCGGTTCGGAGTCCACGAGTGTCCCGTCGAGGTCGAGCAGCACCCCGGCGCCGTGTCGGCGTAGCCGCGCGCCCACGAGCTCTGCGGCGGTCAGGTCCACGTGAAGAGCTCCTCCCCGGCGGTGACCTGGTCACCGGGCCGGACCGCGACGGTCAGGGCGTCGGCGGCGGCGTCGAGGGCCACCACCGGGGTCAGGGGGCTGCGCCCGCCGTCGGCGACGGACGACGGCGAGAAGGTGACCAGGACGTCACCGGCCGTGACCGCGTCCTGCTCGCTGACGTGCAGCGTGAACCCCGCGCCGTCGAGTTCGACCGTGTCGATGCCGAGGTGGACGAGCACGCCGCGGCCGCCGTCGGCCAGGACGATCAGGGCGTGCGGATGCAGCTTGGCGACCGTCCCGGTCACCGGCGCCCGCACCTGTGCCTGCGCGGCCCGCCCCGGGTCGACGGCGATCCCAGGCCCGACCATGGCCTCGGCGAAGACCGGGTCGGGGACGTCGGTCAGGGCGACGGCCGAGCCAGTGACCGGCGCGAGCACGCGCAGACTCAACGCAGGTCCTCGATGTCCTCGGCGATGGTGTCGGCCTGCGGGCCGACGACGACCTGGACCGCCTCGCCCTGGACGACGACGCCGAACGCTCCGGCGGCCCGCAGGCCCGGCTCGTCGACCTTGCCGGGGTCGTCGACCTCGACCCGTAGCCGCGTGATGCACGCCTCGAGGTCCCGCACGTTGGTCTCGCCGCCGAGGGCCTGGAGAATCTGCTCGGCCTGACTCATGTCCCGC
Organism: Georgenia deserti; assembly: GCF_042680605.1. Taxonomy (NCBI): domain Bacteria; kingdom Bacillati; phylum Actinomycetota; class Actinomycetes; order Allobogoriellales; family Allobogoriellaceae; genus Georgenia; species Georgenia deserti. The sequence goes on along the minus strand of NZ_JBHUEE010000015.1, from coordinate 19,835 downwards.
TCCCGTTGCTCCGCGGGCGCTGAGGCCCGTCCTTTCTCGGGCGCCTGCGCCCGCCTCGATCTGACCCCGCGGCGACCCGGGTGTCAAGCCGCGGCCGGGCGCCTTGACAGGCGCGAGCGGTGGCGATTCGCTGCACTGGCCCACCGTCGCCGTCCCGGAGCCTCCGCCATGACCTCGACCACCGCTGCGTCCGCCAGGCCGATTCCCGGCTTCGCACAGCTGCAGCGGATCGGCCGGTCGCTCATGCTGCCGATCGCGGTGCTGCCCGCCGCCGGCATGCTGCTGCGACTCGGATACGAGGACATTCTCGGCGACCAGGGCGTGGCGAGTTGGAACGGGATGCGGTGGGTACAGCCGGTCGCGGACATCTTCTCGGCCGCCGGCACGGCGGTCTTCGACAATCTGCCCCTGCTGTTCGCGCTGGGTGTCTCGATCGGCTACGCCCGCAAGGCGGACGGGTCCACGGCGCTGGCGGCAGTTGTCTCCTACCTGACCTTCACCGGCGTGCTCGAGGTGCTGGCGCCGTACTTCGGCGCCGGCGCCGAGGGCGAGGAGACGATCGACTACGGCGTGCTCGGCGGAATCGTCCTCGGAATCGTCTCCGCGCTGCTGTGGCAACGGTTCTACCGGACCAAGCTTCCGCCGTACCTGGCCTTCTTCGGCGGCCGGCGACTGGTGCCCATCCTCACCGCGGCGGCCGGGGTGGTCCTCGCCGTCCTGTCGGCGCTCGTCTACCCGGCCTTCGACTACGTCATCGGCGGCTTCGGTGACTGGGTGACCGACCCGGGCAACGCCGTCGTCGGCGGCTTCGTCTTCGGCACCGTCAACCGCCTGCTCATCCCGCTGGGGCTGCATCACCTCCTCAACAACCAGCCGTGGTACCAGTTCGGCAGTTACACCAATCAGGGGACGGGCGAGGTGGCGCACGGGGACGTGTGGCGGTTCCTCGCCGGCGATCCGACGGCGGGGACCTTCATGACCGGATTCTTCCCGATCATGATGTTCGCGCTGCCGGCCGCTGCCATGGCCATCTGGCGGCACGCGCTGCCCGAGCGCCGCAAGGTCACGGGCGGAATGATGCTCTCGGTCGCGTTCACGTCGTTCCTCACCGGGATCACCGAACCGCTCGAGTACGCGTTCGCCTACGTCGCCTACCCGCTGTACGTGGTGCACGCGGTGCTGACCGGCTCGGCCCTCGCGCTGGTCAACGCGCTCGAGATCCGGGACGGGTTCTTCTTCTCGGCCGGAGCGATCGACTACGTGCTGAACTTCGGCCTCGCCGACCGTCCACTGCTGCTGATCCCGATCGGGCTGGGGTACGCGGCCGTGTACTACCTCGTGTTCTCGTTCGCGATCAGGCGGTTCGACCTGCGCACCCCCGGGCGCGAGGACACCGGCACCATGCCGACGCCGTCGGCGACGGTCTGAGCCGGCCCTTCTGCCGGGCGGAGCCTGCCGGGGACCGGAGCACGCGGCGGGTCAGCCGGGCAGGCGGTCGTCCGGGCCGAAGGCGCCCCGGACGGCGCGCACCAGTGACGTCAGCCGCGGCGAATCGGGCAGGTCCTCGACCATCACGACCTGCTCGGCGCCGTCCGCCAGCGGCAGTTTCCAGTTCGGGTACTCGGTGTCCGTGCCGGGTTGGTTCTGGGCACGGCGCTCACCCACCGCATCCGTCAGCGAGACGCCCACGAGGACGGCGGGAGTGCGGACGAGATAGACATGCAGCGCCTCGACGAGCTCGCGTTCGGTCGGGTCTTCGGGCAGCACGCCCTCCTCGCGGAGCCTGGCGATCATCCGCTCACGTTCGCGGCGTGCCTGCTCGCGGACCTCCTCGACGGGATGGGTGAGCAGGCCGAGCCGGCGGCGGATGTCCACGTGCTCCTCCGCCAGGTAGCCGGCGACCGGCGGCAGGTCGTGGGTGTTGACCGTGGCCAGGACGCCGCGACGGTAGCTGCCGGGAGGGAGCGGCCGGTCCTCGGCGTCCTTCTCGAACCACAGCACCGAGGTTCCCAGGACGCCACGCTCGGCCAGGTACTCGCGCACCCACGGTTCGACCGTGCCGAGATCCTCACCGATGACGGTGGCACCGGCTCGCGCGGCCTCGAGCAGCACCACCCCGACCATGGCCTCGTGGTCGTAGCTCACGTAGGTGCCCTCGTCGGCGCCCATGCCGTCCGGGATCCACCACAACCGGAAAAGCCCCATGACGTGGTCGATGCGGATGGCGCCGGCATGGCGGACCGCGGTGCGGACCATCTGCCGCAGCGGCTCGTACGCGGAGCGGGCCAGGGCGTCCGGACGCCACGGGGGCTGGGACCAGTTCTGCCCCTGCTGGTTGTACATGTCCGGCGGCGCGCCGACGCCGATGCCGTGCGCGAAGACCTCCGGCGCGGTCCAGGTGTCAGCGCCACCGGGATGGACGCCGACGGCGAGGTCGTGCATCACGCCCAGGCCCATGCCCGCGGTGCGCGCCTCGCGCTGGGCGGCGGCGAGCTGTTCGTCGGCCACCCACTGCAGCCACACGTAGAAGTCGATCCGGTCGGCGAGCTCGCGCCGCTCACGGGCGACGTAGGGCGAGCGGACGTTGCGCAGCTCGTCCGGGAAGCCGGCCCCGGCGTACTTCTCCTGCAACGCGCACCAGAGCGCGAAGTCCTCGAGACCTTGCCCCTCCTCGGCACGGAACCGCTCCAGCGCACGCCGGCGAGAGCGGCTACGTGGGGCGTCGTAGACGACGCCGAGGGCTTCCCGCTTGGCCGACCACACGGCGTCCCGGTCGATCGGGGTGTTCGCGCGGTTGGTGGCGCGTACCTCCTCGCCGGCCCAGTCCACGAGGGCACGCTGCGGCCCGGTGAGGTAGGCGGCCTCGCGGATCTCCTCGGGCCGGATGTAGATCGGGTTGACGAAGCGCCGGGTCACGGGCAGGTACGGCGACGGCGTCATCGGCGCGGTCGGCTCGGCGGCGTGCAGCGGGTTGATGAGGAGGAAGTCGGCGCCCAGGTCGCCGAAGTGGCCCGCGAGTTCGGTGAGGTCGGCGAGGTCCCCGATGCCCCACGAGTGATCCGACCGGACGGAGTAGAGCTGGGCCATGAATCCCCAGCCGCGGCCGGTCGCCACGGGCGGGTCGGCCAGCTTGTCCGGGGCGACGGCGAGGGGGGCGCGGGCCGCCTCGGCGCCGTCGACGGTGGCGACGAGTTCGTGCCAGCCCACCGGCAGATCCGGCGGCAGTGCCACGCTCGCCCGGCCGGTCCGGACGCCATCGACGTAGCGCGGCGGGGTGTCGTCCGGGCGGTGCTCGAGGTCGCGACGACCGCCGCCCGCGAGCTGGACCGCCACCTCGACGGTCGCGCCGTCGGGCACGTGGACCCGCACGCTGCGCTCACGGCCGGCCCGGGCGACGACGCACGGCGGGAGCACGTCCTGCCAGGGAGCGAGTTCGACCGCCTCGAGGCCCGCCGCCACCTCCTCGTCGGTGTCGGCCGGCACGCCGAGCGCCGCGAGGACGGCACGCACGGTTGCGGCGGAGACCTGACGAGCCTCGCCGGTGTAGTCCGTGAACTCGGTGGCGATCCCGTGCGCCGCCGCGAGTCGGCGCAGCTCGGGCCCGGGGGCGACGGTGTCGGCCGGCATCGTCGAGGAACTCACAGCAGCGTGCTGATCTCCTCGGCGAGGTCGTCCGCCTCCGGACCGACGACGATCTGGACGACCCGTCCGGTGCGGACGACGCCGAACGCACCGGTGGCCTTCAGGTCCGACTCACCCACCACGGCCGGGTCCTTGACCTCCACGCGCAACCGGGTGATGCACGGTTCCACCACGACGACGTTCGGTGCACCCCCTAGGGCGGCCAGGATGTTCTCGGCCTTGCTCATGTGACTCCTCCATCGGGATCGGACGAATGCGCGGGCGGAGCACGCCCGCGTGCCTTCATGAAGCCTACCGCCCGCACCTGCACGGACACGGACTGGCGCGCGGGCCACGCGCACCACCGGACCTGACTGCGCGCCCAGCGTCCGGCACGGCATGATGGCTCGCAACCGCGGGGAAGAGGAGCAACGATGACCACCACCGACTCGAGCGACCTCGTGCGCGGCGTCGGCGTGAGCCCGGGCCGGGCGGCGGGCCCGGTCGCGCAGGTGCGCCCACCGGCCGGGGAACCGGACACGGGCCCGCCCGTGCCCGAGGACCGGGTCGATCCCGAGGCCGAGCGCATCGGCCGGGCAGCCCAGGCCGTCGCCGAGGACTTGGAACGGTCGGCGGCGTCGGTCGAGGGGGAACGCCGTGAGCTGCTCGAGACCACGGCGCAGATGGCGGCGGATCCGACCCTGGTCGGCACCGCGGCCGACCTCGTGCGGGGCGAGCGTCTGCCGCCCGAACGCGCGGTCTGGCAGGCGGCCGGGACGGTGGCGGAGCAGCTGCGCGAGCTCGGCGGTTACATGGCCGAACGGGCGCGCGACGTCGCCGACGTCCGGGACCGGATCATCGCCGAGCTCACCGGCGCGCCGGTGCCCGGGGTGCCGCAGCGGGCCGAGCCGTTCGTCCTCGTCGCGCTCGACCTCGCACCGGCGGACACCGCGCTGCTCGACCCTGAGCGCGTGCGCGCCATCGTCACCGCCGAGGGTGGGCCGACCTCGCACACCGCGATCCTCGCCCGCTCACTCGGTATCCCGGCCGTGGTGGGCCTGCGTGGCGCGCTGGAGACCCTCACCGACGACCGGACGGTCCTGGTCGACGGCGGGGCCGGGACGGTCCGGGTCGACCCGACCGAGGAGGAGATCGCCGCAGCGCGGCGTCCCGCGGCCACGACCCGGCCGTTCGACGGGCACGGGCGCACAGCGGACGGGCACGACGTCGAACTGCTCGCCAACGTCGGCGACCCGACGAGCGCCGAGGCGGCCGAGGCCGCGAACGCGCAGGGCGTCGGACTGTTCCGCACGGAGTTCTGCTTCCTGGACCGGACGGAGGAGCCGGGGATCGAGGAGCAGGCGGCCGCGTACGGCAAGGTCCTCGCGCACTTCCCCGGGAAGAAGGTGGTGATCCGCACGCTCGACGCGGGCGCCGACAAGCCGATGCCGTTCGTCGTCGCCGACGACGAGGTCAATCCGGCGCTCGGGGTGCGGGGCCTGCGCACGAGCCGGCACGCACCCGAGGTGCTCGACCACCAGCTCGCTGCGATCGCCCAGGCGGCTGCGGATCACGAGGCCGACGTGTGGGTGATGGCGCCCATGGTGGCCACGGTCGAGGAGACCGAGGCGTTCGTCGCCGCCTGCGGGCGGTACGGCCTGACCAGGGCCGGGGTCATGGTCGAGGTGCCGAGCGCGGCCCTGCTGTCCGGCCCCATCCTGGCGCGTGCCACGTTCGCCTCCCTCGGCACCAACGACCTCACCCAGTACGCCATGGCCGCGGACCGGCTGCTCGGGTCGCTGGCCGAGCTGTCCGATCCGTGGCAGCCCGCCGTCCTGCGCCTCGTCGAGGCGACCTGCGCCGGCGGAGCGCAGCAGTCCCGGCCGGTCGGCGTGTGCGGCGAGGCCGCCGCGGACCCGGCCCTCGCCGTCGTCCTCGTCGGTCTCGGCGTGACGTCGCTGTCCATGACTCCGCGGGCGCTGGGCGAGGTGGCGGCGGTGCTGCAGGCCACGGATCTGCAGGCGTGCCGCGAGCTCGCGGGGGCGGCGCTGGCCGCCGAGTCCGCGGCCGACGCCAGATCCCGCGTGCGCGAGGCGCTTCCGGTGCTCGCAGAGCTCGGCCTGTAGGTCATCATGGAGGGGTGACCACCACGCCCGGAACGCCCGGCGGCGACTCGCCGGCCAGCATGTACGAGGCCATGGGCGGGCACGAAACGTTCGTCCGCCTGGTCCACCGCTTCTACCAAGGTGTGCGCGAGGACGAGGTGCTCGCGCCGCTGTACCCGCAGGACGACTGGGAGGGCGCCGAGCAACGGCTGCGGATGTTCCTCGAGCAGTACTGGGGCGGCCCGACGACGTACTCCGACCAGCGCGGGCACCCGAGGCTGCGCATGCGTCACATGCCGTTCGCCGTCACCACCGACGCGCGCGACCGCTGGTTGACGCACATGCGTGCCGCGGTCGAGGAGGTCGGTCTCGAGCCCGAGCTCGAGGCGGTGCTGTGGGACTATCTCGAACGCGCCGCCCACGCGATGGTCAACACCGCCGAACCCGGCGCCGAGCACCGGCGCTCGCTGCTGTGAGCCCGGCACCGAGCGAGGAGAGGTCCATGACCGACCCAGATTCCGAGGCCGCCGTGGCTCCGGCCACAACCGCGATCGAGCAGGTCATCGACGTCCCGGCCACCGACGAGGAGCCACTGGGCAGCGTCCTGCGCACCCTGCGGCTGCGGCGGGTGGGAACCGACGAGTTCACCGGTGGCTCGCTCCCCCAGGTCACCGGTCGGATCTACGGCGGGCAGGTCTTGGCCCAGTCCGTGCTGGCCGCGGCCGAGACCCTTCCCGACGACGGCGATGGGCTACGGCAGCTGCATTCGGTCCACGGGTACTTCCTCCGCCCCGGGAAGGTCGAGGAGCCGATCTCCTTCGTCGTCGAGCGACTGCACGACGGGCGCTCGTTCTCGACCCGGCGCACCCATGCGGTGCAGCAGGGCAAGCCGATCCTGTCGCTGATCTCCTCGTACCAGGAGGACCAGCCCGGCCGCGATCACGCGTCGCCGGCTCCCGCGGCGCCCGACCCGGAGACCCTGGGCAGCGCCGTCGACCTGCTGGCATCGGTGGACCACCCGGTGGCCCGGTTCCTGTCCTCGACAGCGGCCTTCGACATCCGGCACGTCGACCCGGAGATCTACCTGCGGCCGCCCGGCGAGCCGACGGACCGCCAGATGCTGTGGATGCGGGCGCGCACCTCGCTGCCGGAGGCGATGACCCAGCTGCAGCACCGGGCCCTGCTCGCCTACGCGTGCGACCAGGTCCTCCTCGAGCCGGTGCTGCGCCGGCACGGACTGAGCTGGCAGGCCGACGGGCTGTCGGTGGCGAGCCTGGACCACGGCATGTGGTGGCACCGACCGGTCGACGCCGGGGCGTGGCTGCTCTACGTGCAGGAGTCCCCGAGCGCACAGGGCGGGCGCGGCCTCGGCCTGGCCCGGATCTTCGACACCGCCGGGCGGCATGTCGCCACGGTCGCCCAGGAGGGCATGGTGCGGGTGCCGGAAGACACCCTCGAGTGACCGGGCCGGGGTCCTCGCACAGCCCCTCATGACGCACGACGCCCCTCGCCGCCGCGGCGGCGAGGGGCGTCGTGACGCGGCGGGCCGATCGGCCTGTCACGTCATTTGCGCTGCAGCAACTTCTCGTTCTGCTCGACGAGCTTGGTGGTGTTCTGCGCCTGCCGGATCAGCGAGACCGCGATCTCGAGGCCGACCCGGTAGAAGATGATCATGAGGAACGCCGGGATCCAGCCGAACAGCAGCGCGAGCACGCCCGGGACGGCGGACCCGCCGCCGCTACCCGGCACCGCACCCATGGCCGCACCACTGGCGAACCCGGCGATGATCCAGCCGAGCCACATCAGCACGGCGACGACGATCAGCAGGACGTAGATCACCTTCGCGAAGGTGATGGTGATGTACTTCGTGAAGGACAGGTCGAACAGCGCCTTGAAGAAGCCGCCCTCCTGCTCCTGCTGCTCGCCCCACTGCGGGCCGCCGTACGGGCCGGGCCCACCCGGACCACCGGGACCGCCCGGACCGCCGAAGCCGGGACGCTGCTGCGGGGGCGGGCCGCCGGGCTGCCCCTGTGGCGGCTGGCCTGGTGGCGGCCCCTGCGGCGGCCGTCCGGGCGGCGGGCCCTGCGGGGGCTGACCGGGCTGGCCCTGCGGGGGCTGCCCGGGCTGGCCCTGCTGCCACGGCGGCGGCCCACCACTGCCGGAGTTGGGCGGGACTGGAGGTTGGCTCGACACGGTCGGACTCCGTTCTCGGTGACGTCACGTCTGCGTACCGGGAGACTAGTGGACACACCGCCTCACCGGCCTGACGTGCGACGTTCCCGCGTGCCGGGTCCGGTGCCGCACACAAGTACGAGGCACGCACCTCGACCGGCCGGTGCCGCCGACGATCAGGTCCGGCGCCGGTGGCTGACGGCGTCGCGGGTGAGCTCGAGCGCGCGGCGACTGGCGGCGTAGGTGCGCTGGGCGACGCCGACGTAAAGACAGTCGACCACGGTGAGCTGGGCGAGCCGGGAAGCGGTGGCACCCGAGCGAAACCTGGTCTCCTGCGCGGCGGTGAGCAGGACGCGGTCCGCGGCCGCGGCGACGGGTGAACGGGGCGCGTCGGTGACGGCCACCGTCACCGCGCCGGCGCGGCGGGCCGTGGCGAGCGCGTCGACGGTCTCGGACGTGGTGCCGCTGTGGGACAGACCGATCGCGACGTCGTCGCCGGTCAGCAGGGCGGCGGAGGTCAGCGCCAGATGGATGTCGGTGTGGGCGGCTGCGACGAGTCCGATACGGCGTAGCTTCTGCTCCAGGTCCGCCGCGACGATCCCCGAGGCGCCGACGCCGTAGATCCCGATCTGCCGAGCCCGGGCGACGGCGACGACGACGGCCTCCAGGTCCGGGACGGAGAGTGCCTGTGCGGTCTGGTTGACCGCGCGGGTGTCCGCGACCGCGATCTTGGCGACGACGGTGGCCAGCTCGTCGTCCGGGGAGATGTCGCTGGTGATCCCCGTGGGGGTCTCGGCGTCGGACCGGGCGACGTCCGCCGCGAGCGCGAGTCGGAACTCGCGGTAGCCGGCGAGCCCGGTCTCGTGGCACAGGCGCACGATCGTGCTCTGCGACGTCCCGGTCTGCTCGGCAAGCTCCGTGATGGTCGACTGTGCCGCCGCATGCGGATCGGCAAGGACATGGGCGGCCACCCGGCGCGTGGCCGGTGACAGCTGGCCGAGCAGCCCACGCAGCCGTACCGGGACGGAACTCACGGCTGCGGCCCGCCGGAAGACACGGCGCCCAGTGCCGCGACGGCGGCCCGCACCCCTGCCGGGTCGCCGGTGCGGTCCGGGTCCGGAGGGAAGCGCTCCGCCGCCGTCCGCGCGGCGGCGATGTCGTCGGTGCCCGCGAGCAGGGCGACCAGGGCAGGACGAACCTCGCGCCCGGCCGCCTCGAGAACGGCGGCGCAGCGGTCAGGTTCCGCGCCGCTGGCCTGGACGAGCATCCGCACGGTCCGTGCCCGCAGCTTCTCGTTGGTCGCACGCACGGAGATCATCAGGTTCGAGTACGTCCTGCCCAAGCGGACCATCGCCGCCGTGGAGAAGGTGTTGAGCGCGATCTTCTGGGCCGTCGCCGCCCGCATCCGGGTGGAGCCGGTGACGACCTCGGGACCGGTGTCGAGCGCAACGATGACGTCGCTGTGCTCGGCGAGGGGCGCGTGCGGGTTGTTCGTGATCAGGCCTGTGGCCGCGCCGACCCGGCGCGCGGCGCGCAGCGCGCCGCCGACGTAGGGGGTGCGCCCGGACGCGGCGATCCCGATCACGAGGTCACCGGCGGAGAACGCGCCGGCGAGCTCGGCACCCGCGGCGTCGTCGTCCTCGGCCCCCTCTGCCGCGTGCACCAGGGCGTCGAGACCGCCGGCCAGGTGCGCCCGGACGGTTTCCTCGCCGACGTCATAGGTCGGCAACAGTTCGACGGCGTCGAGCACGCCGAGGCGGCCCGAGGTCCCTGACCCGACGTAGTGCAGGCGATAGCCGTCGTCGACCGCGCGCACGGCGTGGTCGACGAGTTCGGCGAGGGCTCCCGCGGCTGCCTCCACCGCTGCGACGACCCCGCGGTCCTCACCGAGGACGAGGTCGACCAGCGGGCGACTGCCGAGCTGGTCGATCTGCTCGGTGCGCGGGTTGCGTTCCTCGGTGGGCGATCGCAGCACGTCTCGGCGGTGGTCGGTCATCGTGGTCTCCGGTCGGGTCGTGTCGGCGATCGGACGGCAGTCGCTGCAGAAGGAAACTTTCACAGCTAGCGTAGCGGCGGGAAATTGTCACCACATACGAGGAACGCGAGGTAGGCATGGCAGAGGGATCACGGCTCCCCGTCGTCATCGGCGTCGACGTGGGCGGGACCTCGTCGACCGTGGCCGTGCTGTCACCGGACGGCGCGGTCGCCGCGGCGGCGCGCGGCGGGGGCGCGAACCTCCGGTCCTCGACCGGTGAACTGAGCACGACGTTGCGCGAGCTGCTCACCGAGACCGTGGCCACTGCCCGGGCGAGAACCGGTCGTGCGCCCGAGGTGATCGCCTGCCTGGCCGGGGTCTCCGGGGCCGGACCGGCCGGCCGGGACCGCGTCGTCACCATGGTCGATGCCGCGCTCGCCCCCCTCGGCCCGCGCCCCGGCGTGGTCGAGGTGGTCACGGACCCGGTGGTCGCGTTCGCGGCCGGGTCCGAGAACCCGGACGGCGCCCTGCTGCTGGCCGGCACCGGTGCCGTGGCGGCCCGCTTCTCGGCTTTCGAGCAGGCGCAGCGATGCGACGGTCTCGGATGGGTGCTGGGCGATACCGGGTCGGGGGTGTGGCTGGCACTGGAGGGGCTGCGGGCTGCGGCGGCGGAGCTCGACGGCCGGGGTCCGGCGACGGCGCTGACCGCTGAGGCCCGCGCGCTGGCCGACGCGGTCGGGCCGAGCACCGGTGACCCGCGCCAGGACCTGGTGCGGGTGCTGGACGTGCATTCCCCCGCCGAGCTCGGGCGCTTCGCTCCGGTGGTGAGCCGATGTGCCGCCGACGGGGACGCCGTCGCCGTCTCGATCGTCCAGCGTGCGGTGACGGCACTGCTGCACACCCTGTCGGTGGTGGACCGGCAGAGCCCGGCCGTCGTGCTCGCCGGGTCGGTCCTGACCAACGACGGACCGGTGCGCGGCGGTGTGCTCGCCGAGCTCGGCGACCGGGTGCGCGACGCAGGTCCCCCGGTGGTGGGAGCGCTGCGGCTCGCCGCCCAGCGTGCGGGGTGGGCGGTGCCGGAGCCGGCGGGCGTCCGTGCGGGCGTCCAGGCGGCACTGCGCTCCGCCGCCGACGGCGGGGGTCAGCCGACCTCCGACCCCGCCGGAGACGGTCCGCTCGCGATCCCGCCGGCGGCTACGGGACGTGGCGAGACCGGCCTCGTCGTCGACCGGTACCGGCCCGAGGACAGACCGGTGCTGTACGACATCTGCCTGCGGACCGGAGACTCGGGTGGGGACGCCACCGCTCTGTACCGCCACGGCGAGCTGCTCGGACACAACTTCCTCGGCGCCTACCTCGAGCGCGAGCCCGATCTCGTCCGGGTGCTGCGAGGCCATAACGGAACCCCGGTGGGCTACTCGGTGGCGACGGCGGACACCACGGCGTTCGAGCAGTGGTGCGAGGAGCGCTGGTGGCCCGCGCTGCGGGCGCGGTACCCGCTTCCGGACGAGGGCGACGACTCCCCCGACGCGGGGCAGATCCGTCGGCTGCACGAGCCGCCGCGCACGAACGCCCCGTGGTTGGTGCAGTTCCCGGCACACCTGCACATCGACATCGTCCCGGAGGGGCAAGGTGGTGGGAACGGTCGCCGCCTCATCGAGTCGGTCCTCGATGCAGTGGCACAGCGGGACGTACCGGGGATCCATCTGGGCGTCGGTGGCCGGAACGTGCGCGCCATCGGCTTCTACGAGCACATCGGTTTCCGGGTTCTCGAGCACGGCGCCACCGGACTGGTGATGGGACTGCGGCTACCTCGGCCGTAGCCGCCCCGGCGTCACCGGCGCCGGAAGGTGACCGGATCGTCCCTGTAGGGCTCCCAACTGGCGCGCTCCTCCGGCGTCATCCGCCTGGGCCGGCCGGTGGCCTCGTCGATGAGCACCAAGGTGGTCATCGCCCGGGCGGCCGGCCCGTCGGGGCCGGGGACCTCGTAGCAGACGTCGATGCTGGCGCCGCCGAGGTGCGAGATCCACAACTCCACCTCGATGGGCCGCAGCGTGTAGGGCAGCGGCGCGAGGTACTCGATCTCCTGGCGGGCGATGTAGGTGTTCGTGCCCGAGCCGGGACCGGTGGCGAGGATCTTCGTGCCGGGCACCTCGCCACCACCCCCGCGACCCTGGCCGTCGTCCCCGGGCCCCTCCCCCGGTGAGGCGGCGAACTGCCGGTCACCGGGAGTTGAGGCCCAGAACGCCGCGATACGCGCCTCCTCCAGGAGGGTGAACATCTTCGCGTTGTTGACGTGCTGATAGCCGTCGACGTCGCTCCACCGGATGTGCAGCGGGATGCGCAGCCGTGCCATCCGGCGCCTCAGTCGCGCGTGAGCTTGCGGTAGGTCACCGCGTGCGGACGCGCGGCCTCCGGGCCGAGCCGCTCGACCTTGTTCTGCTCGTAGGACTCGAAGTTCCCCTCGAACCAGTACCACTTCGCCGGGTTCTCGGCGTCGCCCTCCCACGCGAGGATGTGGGTGGCGACGCGGTCGAGGAACCACCGGTCGTGGCTGACCACCACGGCGCAGCCGGGGAAGTTCAACAGCGCGTTCTCCAGGGAACCGAGCGTCTCGGTGTCGAGGTCGTTCGTCGGCTCGTCGAGCAGGAGCAAGTTGCCGCCCTGTTTGAGCGTCAGCGCGAGGTTCAGCCGGTTCCGTTCACCGCCGGAGAGCACGCCGGCAGGCTTCTGCTGGTCCGGGCCCTTGAAACCGAACGCCGAGACGTAGGCCCGCGAGGGCATCTCCACGTTGCCGACCTGGATGAAGTCGAGTCCGTCCGAGACGACCTCCCACAGCGGCTTGTCCGGGTCGATGCCGGCGCGGGTCTGGTCGACGTAGGAGATCTTGACGGTCTCCCCGATCTTCAGGTCACCGCCGTCGAGTGGCTCCAGGCCGACGATCGTCTTGAACAACGTCGTCTTACCGACACCGTTCGGGCCGATGACGCCGACGATGCCGTTCGGCGGCAGCGAGAACGACAGGCCGTCGATCAGCTGCCGGTCGCCGAAGCCCTTACGCAGGTCGTTCGCCTCGATGACCACCGAGCCCAGGCGTGGGCCCGGCGGGATCTGGATCTCCTCGAAGTCCAGCTTCCGGGTGCGCTCCGCCTCGGCGGCCATCTCCTCGTAACGGGCCAGACGGGCCTTGGACTTGGCCTGACGGCCCTTCGCGTTGGAGCGGACCCACTCCAGCTCCTCCTTGAGGCGACGCTGGAGCTTGGCGTCCTTCTTGCCCTGGACCTCGAGCCGCTGCTGCTTCTTCTCGAGGTAGGTCGAGTAGTTGCCCTCGTACGGGTAGAGGCGACCGCGATCGACCTCGGCGATCCACTCGGCGACGTGGTCGAGGAAGTACCGGTCGTGCGTGACCGCGATGACGGCGCCGGGGTAGTTCGCGAGGTGCTGCTCCAGCCACTGGACGGACTCGGCGTCCAGGTGGTTCGTGGGCTCGTCGAGCAGCAGCAGGTCCGGCTGCTCGAGCAGCAGCTTGCACAGGGCGACGCGGCGGCGCTCACCGCCGGAGAGCACCGTGACGTCGGCGTCCGGCGGCGGGCATCGCAGGGCGTCCATCGCCTGGGCGAGCTGGGAATCCAGGTCCCAGGCGTTCGCGGCGTCGATCTCGCCCTGCAGCTTGCCCATCTCTTCCATCAGGGCGTCGAAGTCGGCGTCGGGCTCAGCCATGAGCTCGCCGATCTCGTTGAACCGCTGGACCTTGGTGAGGATCTCGCCGACGCCCTCCTGGACGTTGCCGAGCACCGTCTTCTCCTCGTTCAGCGGCGGCTCCTGTTCGAGGATGCCCACGCTGTAGCCGGGGCTCAGACGCGCCTCACCGTTCGACGGCGTGTCCATCCCGGCCATGATCTTGAGGATCGTCGACTTGCCGGCGCCGTTCGGGCCGACCATGCCGATCTTGGCACCCGGGAGGAACGCCATCGTGACGTCGTCGAGGATGACCTTGTCACCGTGAGCCTTGCGGGCCCGGACCATGGAGTAGATGTACTCAGCCACTGCTCTCCGCATTCGCGTCCGTGGATCGGCCGCCCGAACGGCGGCCACGTCGGCACCAGCGTAGTCAGCCGAGCGCGCGAACGGAGAACCGGCCACGGTGGCCGCAGCAGCGCGCTGCGACCGACACCGCCTACACGGCGCTCGTCTCCGGTTCCGCGGCCGCCGAGTCGAGCGCCGCCCGTTCGAGCTCGGCGGACTCGAGCTCGGCCGCGTCGTACCGCGTGCCGTCCGGACCGACGAGCGCGTCGCCACGCTCGCCGTCGGCACCCGGCACATCGCCCGCGGCGGACTCCCGGACGGTACGGGTGAACGCCGTCGTGCCGTTGCGGAGGTTGTGACCGATGGCGTTGGCCATGACCACGGTCGCGGAGTGCTCGTTGTTCTCACCCCACGTCTCCGTCTGCAGCTTGCCGCGCAGCAGGACCGGCGCCCCCTTGTGGAGCGAGGCGATGACGTTCTCGCCCAGATCACCCCAGGCCTTGACCGTGAACCATTGGGTCTCGCCGTCACGGAACTCGCCGTCGGCACCGCGGAAACGTGGGCTGGTCGCCAGGCGGAAGCGGGCGTAGCTGCTGCCGCTGTTGACCACCACGCGGGTCGGCTCCGTGCCGACGTTGCCGCTGATGCAGACCTCGATCTCGTTCATCGTGAACTCCTCTCCGGGCCGGCACCGTGCCGGCCTCGAGGAGAACCGTGGCGCGCCCCACCTCCACCGCGCCCACCGTCGGTGAGTCGCTGTGGACGACCCGGCAGCATGCACCGTCGCTGTGGACGGACCGTGCCCTGGCGGGCGGCTACCCAGTGAGAGCCTCCCGAACGGCGCGGTGTGTGTCGAGCACCGGCCGGACCGGGTCGGCGAGCGTGCGTCGTGCGACGTCTCGGATCGCCGCGACGACCTCTGAGCGGTAGGTCTGTGCCGCTCGCGCGGCGTCGCCACGGCGCACACGGCCCGCGAGAACAAGAAGCGCCACAGCACCGAGCGCTGGGACGGCCGCTGCCGCGACCGCCACATCGAGACCGGTCAGTCCCAGGACCACGTAGACGACGGTCAGCACGGCGAGCACGGCTGCTGCCGCCGCAAAGCGCACGGCACGGCCGGACCCGGTCAGCGGCACGGGCACGGACCCCACCGCCTCGGCCACCGCTCCCTGGATCCGGCCGGGACCGGTGACGGCGTCGTCCACGGCACGCGCCCAGCGATCGGGCAGCTCCTGAGAGACCTTGGCCACCCACCCGTCCCGTACTGCGGCAACCGTCGATTCCGCGGGAGGTTCCGGCCGGGCCACTGCGCCGCGGCCCGGCCCCTGGCCGGCCATGCGCAGTGAGGCCGTCACCGACTCCACGCCGGCCGACCGGGCGAGCTCCTCGACCTCGGCGTCGACGTCGTCCGGATCCGGCTCCTCGGGCCCGACGGCCGGCGCGAGCCGGCGTGCGACGGCGTCGACCTCCGCCTGCGCCGTCGTCAGGGTGACCGACGGCCGGGCGACCACGTCGGCGAGGATCTCGCGCACCTCGGCGATCCCGGTCCCGTCGACCGCCGAGGTGGGCATGACCCGGACGCCGTCGAGCCCGTCCTCGGCGAGCAGGTCGGTGATGTCGGTCATGATCTTCTCGATTGCACCGTCGGGAAGCGTGTCGGCCTGATTGACCAGGACGAGCATCGCCTCCTTGCGACCGGCCAGTCCGCGCAGGTACCGCTCGTGCAGGGCCTCGTCGGCGTACTTCTGGGGGTCGACGACCCAGACCAGCAGGTCGACCACCGGGAGCAGCCGGTCCACGAGGTGGGCGTGGTGGCGGGCGATGGAGTCGTGGTCCGGTAGGTCGAGCAGGACCATGCCGTGCAGTGGGCGCTCGGTGTCGCCGTCGAGCAGCGACTCGCGCTGGATGCGCCGCTCGGGGCTGACCTCGAGGAAGTCGAGGAGTTTGTCGGCCTCCTCTCCCCAGACGCAGGCCGCGGCGACCTCGGTGGTGGGCCGCAGTGCGCCGACGTCGGCGAACCGCAGCCCGGAGATCGCGTTGAACAGGGAGGACTTGCCCGATCCGGTCCCGCCCACCAGGGCGACGACGGTGCGGTCGCCGCCGCGTTCGAGGCGTGCCGCCACGGCGTCGAGGTCGCGGCGCGCGCGGTCGGCCAGATCGGGGTCGACCATGTCTCCGGCTCGGTCCAGGGCGACGACGACGGCGTCGGCCCGTTCGGCGAGTTCGGCGGCGTCGGGTGCGGTCGAATCGACGTCGGCCGCGACACTCATGCGTGCTCCTTCAGTTCCGTGGCGCGCAGCCGCAACGCTGTGCCCGGCTGCACCGGCAGATCTTCGAGTTGCGTGAGGTACGGGTCGAGGACGGCGCGCACGGCCGCCTCGGCGCGGTCGAGGAGATCCTCACGTGCCTGCGCGACGGCCCCTGGAGCGAGCCGCGCGGCCGCGTCGGCGGCACCGGCCACGCCGGCGGCGCCGGTCTGCACCAGCGCAGCCAGACCGCCCCCACGAAGCGTGCGGTCCCCGTCACCGACCTGGTCCCGGACGGCGGCACGCCAGCCGTCGACGACGTCGCGGGCAGTCGCGTCCGCTCCGCCGTTCTCGGCCACGGCCGCCATCAGCCGCTCGGCGCCGAGGTCAGGATCGGACCAGGCCTGGCGTACACCAGCCGCGGCGCGGCGCAGCGCGTCGGCGACGAGGAGCCGGACGGCCGCCGCCGTCTCGTCCGCGAGTGCGGCCGCGGCCTTCTCCCGGGCCTCCTGGACGCGGCCGGGCAACAGGCTCGGCAGAACGCGACGCCGCACGAGCGGGGCGAGCGGACCTCCGGAGGAGGCGAGGGAGAGCCACCGCGTCGTCGGCGCGCCGAGCCCGGCGCGGCCGTCGGCGAGCGCCTTGCGCAACTCCTTGGCCGGTTCCTCGGCGGCCTCCTCGGCACGGCGGCGTAGCGCGCTGACGGCGTCGACCTGGGCGTCCGCACCGTCCGCCAGCCGGGCGAGCTCCTCGCGAAGCCCCGCCCAGATGCCGCGGTTGGTCCGCCGGACCACGCCGGCTCCCCGGTGACGGTCGGAGACCAGGCGTAACCAGGCGGCCAGTTCCGCCACGGCGGCGCGGTCCAACGGCCCCTCGTGCGGCCCGGCGTCAGAGATGACGAACAAGGGGGCCGAGCCGAGGCCGAGTCCGTCGAGGCGGCCCATGAGGTCCTTGCGGACCTGCGCCAGGACCTCGCTAGGCACCCGGTTGAGGACGACGGCGGTCGTGATGCCGCGAGAGTGCGCCTCGCCCAGGAGCTGCCACGGCAGGGCGTCGCCGTAGCGTGAGGCGCTGGTGACGAACACCCACAGGTCCGCGGTCTCCAGGAGTTGGTTGGCCAGGGAGCGGTTGCGGGCGTCGACGGAGTTGAGGTCGGGCGCGTCCAGCAGGGCCAGGCCCGCGGGGACGTCGTCATGGGTGACCACGTCGGCGAGCTCGGTGATCGGACGACCCTCGACCAGCGGCAGGTCCTGCGGATGGATCGCCACGATGGGGTTACGCGTCGTGGGTCGCAGGACACTCGCCTCGGTGACGTCGTCGCCGAGCAGCGAGTTGACGAGGGTGGACTTCCCGACGCCGGTCGAGCCCCCGAGCACGACGACGGCGGGCGCGGCTTCGTCCTTCAGCCTCGGCAGGAGCCGAGCACCGATCTGCGTGAGGATCCGCTCCCGGAGGGCACGCAACCCGTCGGCACCGGGGATGTCCAGCGGGAAGCCGACCTCGTCGACGTCGCGCTCGAGGTGGGTGACGACGGCCAGCCGGGGATGGCGCGCGGCACCCGCAGGTTCGGGGCTGGCGGCGACATGTGCGGGCGTGGTCACCCGTCCATTGTGACCGGATGTGGCCGCGACGTGCGACGACTCTCATTTCCGGCGGGTCCGCCGGGACTGATGGACCGCTCGCTCGGGGCGCCCCCGGCAGGACTCGAACCTGCAGCCTACGAGTTAGAAGCTCGTTGCTCTATCCGTTGAGCTACGGGGGCCTTGAGGGGCATCAGCCGAGCGGAGTCCATGATCCGGCGACACCGCCCCTCGTTGCCACACGCCGGCACTCCAGTATGCCGCACGCGGAACTGCCCCATGGTCTGCCTTGGATATGCGCGGCCACGAATGCGCGGCCGCCCCGCGGCGTTGACATGAGCGTCGCAGCGGCGCTTGGCTGAACGCGTGCCTCGACCTCCCGCCCGCCGACCGCGGCCGTGACCGGCCCAGTCGGTCCGCTGATCGCGAGCGGACGAGACGCCGAGATCTTCGAGCTCGGAGACGGGCTCGTCCTGCGCCGGGCGCGGGACGGCCGGAGCCTGGCCGAGGAGGCGGCCGTCATGGCTGCCGCACGCGCCGGGGGCGTCCCGGTCCCTGCGGTGCACGAGGTCACCGACGACGGAGCCGTGGTGCTCGACAAGGTCACCGGGCCGACGCTCCAGACGGAGCTACTCCGCCGGTCGTGGCGAACGAGGGCCGCGGCGGGTGTCCTTCACGAGCTGCACGAGACCGTCCACCGCGTGGCTTCGCCGGCGGGGCTCGCACCGAGCGGAATCCCCGGCACCACCCTGCTCCATCTCGACCTACATCCCATGAACGTGCTGATGAGCCCGGACGGCCCGGTGCTCATCGATTGGGCGAACGCACGGTCGGGGCCGCCCGAGGCCGACCTGGCGAACACCTGGGTCATCCTGGCCACCTCCACCGTTGACGCGCCGTGGTGGATGCGAGCTGCGGTCTCGACGCTCCGGAATCGATTGGTGGCCGACTACGTGGCCGATCTCGATCAGGCTGCCGTGTCGGCGCTGCTTCCGGAGCTGGTCGCCCGGCGGGCCGGGGATCGGTACGTGAGCGACCACGAACGTCGCCGGCTCGAGGCGTGGCTGCGGCGGACGGCCAGCCGGCGGCGGAGGCGTCTGTGACGGGACGTACCCTGGGCGGGTGAGCGGACGAACCACCCCGAAGGACCCGATCGTCTGGGTCGACTGCGAGATGACCGGTCTGGACCTGGACAGGGACGCGCTGATCGAGGTCGCCGTCGTCGTCACCGACTCCGAACTCGTTCCCGTCGACGCCGGTATCGATCTGACCATCCGGCCCACGCCAGGTGCCGTCGAGCAGATGAACGACGTCGTCCGCACCATGCACACCTCGTCCGGCCTGCTGGACGAGCTCGACGACGGGCTGTCGATGGACGAGGCCCGCCGTCGCGTCCTCGAGTACGTCAAGCAGTGGGTGCCGGAGCCGAAGAAGGCGCCGCTGGCGGGAAACTCGGTCGGCACCGACCGCACCTTCCTGGTCCGCGACATGCCGGAGGTGGTCGACCACCTGCACTACCGCATCATCGACGTCTCCTCCATCAAGGAGCTCGCCCGGCGCTGGTACCCGCGCGCCTACTTCCACTCACCGGCCAAGGCCGGTGGGCACCGTGCACTCGCCGACATCCTCGAGTCCATCGACGAGCTGCGGTACTACCGAGCGGCACTGTTCCCCGACGGCGAGGGCCCCGACTCCCCCACCGTCAAGGCCGCCGCTGACGCGGTCTCCGCGGAGCCGACTGCGGCTGTCGTCGAGCAGCACGCCAACGGCCAGGTCTCGCGAGCCGAGACGCCTGGAGCCACCGGGGCCGGGACCGCGGACCCTCCCACCGGGTGACTCAGACCACGCCCGCGCGATTACGGCGGGCAGTACCCGTTCGGCTATGCTGGTGGACTGCTGCCGTGCCTGCGCGAGCCGCCGGCACACCGCAGCAATGGTGGGTGTAGCTCAGTTGGTAGAGCGCCGCGTTGTGGTCGCGGATGTCGCGGGTTCAAATCCCGTCACTCACCCCATGTGTGAAGTGTCGGGACATCGTTCACTCGGTGTCCCGGCACTTCTTTGTTTTTGCTGGGTGTGTGTGTCGGGTCATCGTTCCGCTGTTGGGCGGGGT
>NZ_JBHUEE010000014.1:0-63590 GCF_042680605.1 Georgenia deserti | reverse complement strand
CACCCCGCCCAACAGCGGAACGATGACCCGACACACACACCCAGCAAAAACAAAGAAGTGCCGGGACACCGAGTGAACGATGTCCCGACACTTCACACCGTCGGGGTGGCGGGATTTGAACCCACGACCTCTTCGTCCCGAACGAAGCGCGCTACCAAGCTGCGCCACACCCCGGAGCAGCCGGTTCAGGATAGCTGAGAGCGGGCCGTGTCGTGAAACCGGAGGTCGCAGACGAAGACGGTTTGAGACACATCCCACCCCGCAGCCGGGTGCTCGCTATGGACGCCCGACGAGCGTGAGCAGTGTCGCCTCGGGTCGGCAGGCGAAGCGGACGGGTGTGTAGGGGTTGGTGCCGAGCCCGGCGGAGACGTGGAGCCAGGTGGAGCGCTCACCGCCGTCGGCGTCCGGGCGTGGGCCCGGCCACCCGTGCAGCCCCGACGCCCGTCGCCGATCGAGGTCGCAGTTGGTCACCAGGGCGCCGACGCCCGGCAGGCACAGCTGTCCGCCGTGGGTGTGGCCCGCGAGGATGAGATCCGCGCCGTCGTCGTGCATCGCGTCGAGGACGCGCCGGTACGGCGCATGCGTGACTCCCAGGTGCAGGGGTGACCGGCGAGGGCCGGCGGGCGGGAATCGGTCCAGCTCGAGGTGCGGATCGTCCACCCCGACGAACGAGATCTCCCGGCCGTCGACGTCCAGAGTGTCCCGGGCGTTCGTGAGGTCCACCCAGCCGGCGGACCGGAACGCGGCGGCAAGCTCCTCGGCGGGTAGCAGGGTCTCGGACAGCTTCTTCCGCGCCGTAGGGCGGAAGTAGCGTGCGGGATTCTTCGGCTCCGGCGCGTAGTAGTCGTTGGAGCCGAACACGAACCCGCCCGGACGTTCCAGCAACGGCGCATATGCCTCGAGGACCGCGGGGAGTGCCTGCGGATGGGCCATGTTGTCCCCGGTGGTGACCACGAGATCCGGAGCCTCGGCGGCGAGATCACGGACCCAGGCGATCTTGTCCCGCTGAGTCGGCACGAGGTGCAGGTCGGAGACGTGTAGCACGCGTAGGGGCGCCGAGCCGGACGGGAGAATAGGCACCGTGTGGTGGCGCAGGGTGTATCGGGTTGCCTCAACGAGCGCCCACCCGAGGCCACCGACGCCGGCGACGGCCAGCCCGGTGGCGAGGGGCCGGAGGCCGCCGGTACTCAGCGGTTACCTCCGCCGTTGACACCGCCGCGGTTCCCGCCGCCGTTGCCACCTCCGCCACCATTGCCGTTCCCGCCGCCGTTGCCGCCGCCGCCGTTGCCGCCGCCGTTGCCACCACCGCCGCCGTTGCCACCGCCGTCGCCGCCGTTGCCGCCGCCGTCATCAGGCTCCGGCGGCTCGGGCGCGGGGCCAGCGCTGGGCAGCAGGGTGACCTCGGAGTTGGCTGCGACGGTCGAACCGACCGACGGTGAGGTGCCTGCGGCGTAACCGGGTGTGACGTTGGCGTAGATGGGGTCACCCACGGAGACGGAGAAGCCCATGTCCTCCAAGGTGGCCCGCGCCTCGTCCATGCTCTGACCGGCCACTGAGGGGATCGGCACCTGGTCGCCGTAGAGCTCTTCGGTACGCGGCTCGGTGAAGCCCCGCGGATCCACTCCCTGGAGGGCCTCGGCCATGTAATTGCGCCAGGTGGGGGCCGGGATCGCCCCGCCGTAGACGAGCCGGTGGTATTCGCCGTCGATGGTCGAGTCGAACATCGACCGCGTCCCCTCCTGGTGCCCCATCCACACCGCAGCCGCGAGTTGCGGGGTGTACCCGACGAACCAGGCGGCGGAGTCGTCGTTCGCCGTTCCCGTCTTGCCGGCCGCGGGCCGCCCGTCCGGCAGGACGGCCTCCCGGCCGGTCGAGTAGGGCTGGTCGGTGACCACGCCCTGGAGTGCGTGCGTGACGCCGTCGGCGATGTCCTGATCGAGAACCCGCTCGCAGGAGCTGCCGAAGGAGGCGATCTCCTCGCCGGAACGGTCGCTGATGCTCGTCACGGCGCGGGCGTCGCACCGCTCGCCGCGGTTGGCCAGCGTGGCGAAGGCGACCGCCTGGCTGAGCGGGGTGATGGTGTTGGAACCGAGTACCGCTGCCGGGTTCGGAGTCAAGGGGTCCCCGGTTCCGGTCTCGATGCCCATGCGCGCTGCGTTGTCGACGATGTTGCACATGTTCATCTGGTTCGCCATCTGGACGAACGTGAGGTTCACCGACTGCCGGGTGGCCTCCATGACCGACATCATGCCGCCGCCGACACCCTCGAGGTTGTTCGGGGAGTAGTCGTCCGCGTACTGCCCGCACGGGATGTTCCAGGACGCGCGCGGGTAGCTGCGGTTGTCCGAGTCCACCTGGTCCATCAGCGAGTGTCCCTGCTCGAGCCACTCGACCAGGGTGAAGACCTTGAAGGAGGACCCGGACTGGAATCCGCTCCCGCCACCGTGGCTTCGGCCCACGTTCAGGTTGACCGTGGTGGCCTGGGGGTCGTCGTCGGTGGGGTTGCCGTAGTGCGTGTTCTGCACCATGGCCTGGATGTTGCCCGTGCCTGGTTCGACGGAGGACAGGGCCATCTTGATACCTGAGTCGTCGTTGATCGGCACGCTGCCGGTGACGGCCTGCTGGGCGGCGCGCTGCCGCTCGGGGTCCAGGGTGGTGTGGATGACCAGACCGCCGCGGTAGAGCGCCTGGCGGCGGTCGTCCAGCGACTCGCCCCAGTTCTCGTTCTGCAGAAGGTCGTCGACGACGTACTCGCAGAAGTAGGCCGAGATGTCCGCCGCGGCGCATCCGTTGGGAGTCGGGGAGACGTCGAGCATGTCCTCGATCGAGGTGTCGATCGAGTCCTGGTACTGCTCGTCGTCGATGTAGCCCTGGTTATGCATGGCGCGTAGCACCACATCGCGGCGCTCCTGCGCCTGGTCCGGGTTGTTGACAGGGTCGTGCCGGGCGGGGGACTGGGTGATACCGGCGAGCATGGCGGCCTCCGCCGGGTTGAGGTCCGCCGCCGACTTCGAGAAGTAGTACTGTGCGCCGGCCTCGACCCCGTACTGGGACGGGCCGAACTGGGCGATGTTGAGGTAACCCTCGAGGATCTGGTCCTTCGTGTACTCCTGCTCGAGGGTCACGGCGAGCCGGGCCTCCTCGAGCTTGCGCCCGTAGCTCGTCTCGGTGGCCTCGCGGATGAGCTCCTCGTCCCCGGTGAGCCGGCCCTGCTCGATGAGCACGTTCTTCACGTACTGCTGCGTCAGGGTGGAGGCACCTTCCATAGCGCCGCCGGTGATGTTGTTGACGAGCGCGCGCATCATGCCCTCGAGGTCGACGCCGCGGTGGTCGTAGAAGCGTCGGTCCTCGATCGCGACCACGGCGTTGCGGACGTTCTCCGACATCTCGTCCAGCGGGACCACCACGCGGTTGTCGGCGTAGAAGGTCGCCAGCAACGAACCGTCGGCGGCGAGGATCTGGCTCGACTGCGACGGCTCGGGGATCGCCAGCTCACTGGGCAGGTCCTCGAACATGTCGTGCGTCGAGTCGTTGACGGTACCGACGGCGGCCACCGCCGGCAGCGCGAGTCCGGCCGTGAGCACACCGCCCACTCCCGAGACGAGCACGAAGGTCAGCAGCATGATCAGCAGCTGCGCAGGCTTGACAGCGCGACCCGGCGCGGAGGACTGAGACGGCATGTTTCCAGAGTACGCATCCGACCCCCGGGTGGTCCCGGACGTGCGCCGTACCACACGCTGATTCGGCGGTGTCGCCGGGCCGTTCCCGCGCCACGAACGACCAGTTCATGGCGTTTCGGTCACGGCTTGGTCACGTCTGGGTCACGGCCCTTTCCCGGGGCTCGGTGCGACGCCTAGCGTCGCGGAATATGAGACGACGGAGCCGGGAATGGGTCCTGGACCCGGCGAGGAGGTACGAGTGAGCGTCAACGGTGACCAGACGTGGGCGTCCCGTGCCGCATGCGCCGGTGCCGAACCCGACGTCCTATTCGTCCGCGGCGCGGCCCAGCGGAAGGTGCGCGAGTTGTGCTTCTCGTGCCCGGTCCGGATGGAGTGCCTCGCGGATGCGCTGTCCTCGAACGCCGCCTTCGGCGTGTGGGGCGGGTTGACCGAGCGGGAACGCCGTGCGCTGCTGCGGCAGTACCCGCATGTCACGGACTGGACGCAGTGGCTGCAGCAGGAGGACGACGAGATCGTCGCCGAGTTGCACGCCGACCGGCCGCCGCGGGTGATCGCGCACGTGCGGGCTCGCCAGCGCGCCCAGATGGACGAACTGACCGCGTGAGCCGGTGGTCACGGTGGCTCACGCACCTAGGATTGGCGCATGACCACCTGGGAGTACGCCACCATCCCCCTGCTGATCCACAACACCAAGGCGATCCTCGACCAGTGGGGCGAGGACGGCTGGGAGCTCGTCCAGGTCGTGCCGGGACCCGAGGGCTCGAACAATCTCGTCGCCTACCTCAAGCGCCCCAAGGGTGAGCGGTGACGTCCGGGCAGCCTGAGCAGGCCGCGGCCGCGAGCACGCCGAGCACGCGTCTGGCACAGCTCGGCCTCTCGCTCCCGGCGGTAGCGCGTCCGGTCGCCGCGTACGTGCCCGCCCGGCGATCCGGGAACGTCGTGTACACGGCCGGTCAGCTCCCTTTCGTCGACAGCGCACTCACGGTGACCGGGAAGGTCGGGGCCGAGGTCGACCCCGACGTCGCCAAGGATGCGGCCCGGACCTGTGCCCTGAACGCCCTCGCGGCCGCCGCTGCCGAAGCCGGGGGCCTGGACGGCGTCGAGAAGATTCTCAAGGTGACCGGATTCGTCGCCTCGGCCCCGGACTTCACCGGTCAGCCGGCCGTGCTCGACGGCGCCTCCGAGTTGCTCGGCGAGGTGTTCGGTGACGACGCCGGACGGCACGCCCGCAGTGCGGTGGGCGTGGGCGTGCTGCCGCTGGACGCGCCGGTCGAGGTCGAACTCGTCGTCGCGGTCCGGGACTGACCCTCGGTCTGCCGAGCTTGATGGGCTGTGCCGGACCCGCCGACGGCGAGGTCAGCGAGCGCGGCGACGCAGCCGGTCGACCTCGATGAGCAGGACCGCGCGCCCCTCGAGGCGGATCCATCCCCGGGAGACGAACTCGGCGAGCGACTTGTTGACCGTCTCGCGCGAGGCGCCGACGAGCTGAGCCAGCTCCTCCTGGGTGAGGTCGTGGGGGACGTGGATGCCCTGGTCGGTGCTACGGCCGAACCGGTCGGCCAGGTCGAGCAGCGCCTTGGCGACGCGGCCCGGGACGTCGGAGAACACGAGGTCGGCCAACGACTCGTTGGTCCGGCGCAGACGCTGGGCCAGTGCCCGGAGCATGTGCTTGGCCAGCTCCGGACGCGTCTCGAGGAACGACATGAGCGCCGCGTGCTCGAGCGTGAGCATCTTCGTGGGCGCCACGGCGGTGGCTGTTGTCGACCGCGGGCCCGGGTCGAACAGGGTGAGTTCACCCAGCAGCTCACCCGGACCGAGCACGGCGAGGAGGTTCTCGCGGCCGTCCGCCGCCGTGTGCCCGAGCTTCACCTTGCCGTCGACGAGGATGTAGAGCCGGTCTCCCGGGTCTCCTTCGTTGAACAGGGTCTCGCCGCGCCGCAGCGTGGCCTCGCTCATCAACGAACGGAGCTCGCTCTGGTCCTGCTCGTCGAGCGCGTCGAAGAGCGGCACGCTTCCGATGACGTTCTGTTCCACCTCAGGTCCCATCGGTCGATCTCTCACGGCCCTCCCGGGTCGCGACGGCCCCCATCCTGCCATGGCCTGTGACGCCGGGCACACGACATGCGTGTGGGCGGGCGGATCTAGGCTGCCATATATGACCGCGAGACCCGCTGCCGGATCGGCCGCGCCCACCCGCCGAACGCGTCGGCCGCGCTCGAAGAAGGCGGCCAAGGAGCAGGCGCTGGCCGTCGACGAACTCCTCGCCCGTCAGTGGCCGGACGCCCGCTGCGAGCTCGACTTCACGACGCCGTTGGAGCTCCTCGTCGCGACGGTGCTCTCCGCCCAGACCACCGACAAACGTGTCAACCAGGTCACTCCGACGCTGTTCCGGCGCTACCCGGACGCCGCCGCCTATGCCGGCGCGCCACGCGAAGAGCTGGAGGAGGTCCTGCGCCCGCTGGGCTTCTACCGCGCCAAGGCCGCCTCGCTGCAAGGCCTCGGTGCGGCTCTGGTGGCGGATCACGCCGGGGAGGTGCCCGACACGTTGGAGGAACTCGTCAAGCTGCCCGGTGTGGGCCGCAAGACGGCGAACGTCGTCCTGGGCAACGCGTTCGGCATCCCAGGCATCACGGTCGACACGCACGTCGGGCGGCTGGCCCGGCGGCTCGGCTGGAGCCGCGAGAAGGACGCGGTCAAGGTCGAGAAGGACATCGCCGCTCTGCTCCCGCCGCAGGAGTGGACCATGGCCTGTCACCGGCTCATCTTTCACGGACGGCGTGTGTGCCACTCCCGCAAGCCGGCCTGCGGCGCCTGTGTCCTCGCCGAGGTGTGCCCGTCCTTCGGAGAGGGGGAGACGGACCGGGAGAAGGCGGCCGCGTTGGTGACCGTCTAGCATCCCTCACCGTCCGGAGCGGTCTGTATGTGCGGCGGGCAAGCGGGTCGCCGCTCGCGATCCTCACGCGATCGTGGCGAGGTGCTCGAGAAGCAGTGTGGTGACCGCGTCCGGGGCCTCTTCCGGGAGGAAGTGCCCCGCGCCGTCGATCACCTCGTGTCGGAAGGGCCCGGAGACGTAGCGGCCGTCGCGCGCGAACGATCCGGACGACCACACCGGATCGGCCCCGCCACGCACGGTCAGCGTCGGTACCGGCACCGGCGTCGTCATCCGTTCCAGGTAGCGTTGCCCGTCCGGACGCGGGGTCGCGCGCACCAGCCACCGGAAGTGCTCCATCGTCGAATGCGCCGCGAATGGCAGCCCGAGCGCCTCGGCGTAGCGTGCTGCCTCGCCGGTCGCCCCGTCGTTGCCCTGTGCCGACCAGCGGTGCAGGAGCCGGGTCACCAGGTCGCCGCGGCGCAGCGCCTGCTCCGGGAACCACGGCACCTGGAAACGCAGCAACGTGGCCAGGGTCCCGGCCGGGATGCGATGGCGGAGCTGGTGCAGTGGGATCGGATGCGGGTTCGCCAGCACGGCGATGCCGCGGGTCAGGCCGGGCGCCACGTGCGGCATCGACCACGCCACCGTCCCGCCGAAACCGTGTCCCACGACGACCGCCGCGCCGAGTCCGAGGGAACGCACCACTCCCGCCACATCCCGTGCGAACACATCGGTCTCGTGCCGGTCCGGCGGTTTGTCGCTTCCGGCGAACCCCCGCAGGTCCATCGCCGCGACCGGATAGCCGGCATGCGCCAGGGCGGGAATCTGATGCCGCCAGGCCCACCAGAACTGGGGAAAGGCGTGCAGGAGTACCACGAGGGGCCGACCGGGACGCAGCTCACCGGCGGTGACGACGTGGAACTGGGCGCCGTTGGCGGCGACGTCGCGATGCTCCCACGGCCCTGGGATCATCACGCAGTTGGAGTCGGCGACCACGTTTGCGGACGTTACCGGCGCCGTCGAGGGGCGGCGGCCTGCCTCGCCGGTCGGCCCTGCTCGCCGCTCACATGAGGGCGAGCATCCCGAGGTAGGCAGCGGTGCCGCCGACGATGCTGAGCAGCGCGTTGCGCCGCCACAGGTGCAGCCCCGCGGTGACGGCCACGCCCGCCACCTCCGGAAGTCCGTGGGGCCAAGCCGTCACCTCCACCTCCGAGAGCGTGTAGACCACGAGGATCGCCATGACGCCGAGCGGCATGGTCCGCGCGAGGTAGTCGACGACGGCGGACTCGCGCACCGTGGCCAGAGCCACGAACGGCGCCAGCCGCAGCGCATAGGTGACGGCGAAGATCACCGCGAGGGTGAGCAGGATCCGGGAGTCAGGCAACGCGGCGCCTCCGCAGTGTGTAGCGGCCCAGCAGGACGAACAGGAACGCGGTCAGTGCCGCGACGAGCATTCCGCCGGGTACGAACGCGAGGGCGAGTGCGGCGCAGCCCAGTGCGAGCACCAGGGTCCCGACGTCCGGCGCGCTGCGGTAGGCGTCGATGGTGAGCACGACGAACAGGGCAGTCAGCGCGAATCCCAGGCCCTCGACGTCGAGGCCGACCCCGGCGCCGAGCAGCGCACCGAGCGTCGAGCCGGTGAGCCAGTAGAGGTGGCAGAGGATCTGGGTCGCGAGCACCTGTGGCCCGGTCAGCTGTGCGTGGGGCCGGGTGGCGAGCAGCGCGTAGGCCTCGTCCGTCAGGGCGTGCACGCCGTAGAGCCGCCCGATCGGCGACCGGACCTTCAGCAGGGGGAAGCTCAGGCCGTAGAAGACGTGCCGGAAGTTGACGAAGAACGTCGTCGCCGCGACCTGCGCCAGGCCCACGCCGCCGGTGACCAGGCTGATGGCGAGGAACTCCATGGACCCGGCGTAGATGACGACCGAGAAGATCGGCGCCCACCACCACTCGAGCCCGGACGTGACGAGGAGGATCCCGAAGGCAGCACCGAGCGGAACGTATCCCATCCCGACGCCGGCGCTGTCCCGCAGTGCGGTGACGACCTCGTCCCGGGTACGGACGGGTCCAGCTGGCATGCCGACCAGCGTAAGTCAGCGCCCACCGTCCAGCCCAGGACTGGTGCGAGGACGGTCTCAGCCGGCCTTCATGCCCTGGGTGATCTGCTCCATCACGGACGAGTCGGCGAGCGTCGTCACGTCACCGGCCTCGCGGCCCTCGGCGACGTCCTTGAGCAGGCGCCGCATGATCTTCCCGGAGCGGGTCTTCGGCAGCTCGGAGACCACGAGGATGGACCGCGGCTTGGCGATCGGGCCGATCTCCTTGGCGACGTGGTTGCGCAGCGCCGCGACGGCCTCCTCACCGGCCGCGTCCTCGCCCGCGGCGGCGCGCAGGATGACGAACGCGACGACCGCCTGACCGGTGGTGTCGTCCTTCGCGCCGACGACGGCGGCTTCCGCGACGGAAGGGTGCGAGACCAGCGCGGACTCGACCTCCGTCGTCGAGAGGCGGTGTCCGGAGACGTTCATGACATCGTCCACGCGGCCGAGAAGCCAGATGTCACCGTCCTCGTCCTTCTTCGCGCCGTCGCCGGCGAAGTACATGCCCTCGAACCGCGACCAGTACGTCTCCTTGTACCGCTCCAGGTCGCCCCAGATCCCGCGGAGCATCGACGGCCACGGCTCGGTGAGCACCAGGTAGCCTCCGTGCCCGTTCGGGACGGACTCGCCGGCGTCGTTGAGGACGTCGACGGATGCTCCCGGCAGCGGCACCTGGGCCGAGCCCGGCTTCGCGGCCGTGACCCCGGGCAGCGGCGAGATCATGATCGCGCCCGTCTCGGTCTGCCACCAGGTGTCCACGATCGGGGTCTTCCCGCCGCCGATGGTGTTGCGGTACCAGATCCATGCCTCGGGATTGATCGGCTCCCCGACACTGCCGAGCAGCCGCAGCGAGGACAGGTCATGGCGACCCGGGTACTCGTCACCCCACTTCATCGCGGCCCGGATCGCCGTCGGCGCGGTGTACAGAAGGGAGACCCGGTACTTCTCGACGATGGCCCACCAGCGGTCCTTGTCCGGAGTGTCCGGGGTGCCCTCGTAGAGTACCTGGGTGGCGCCGTTCAGCATCGGGCCGTAGACGATGTAGCTGTGGCCGGTGACCCATCCGACGTCGGCCGTGCACCAGTACACGTCGGTCTCCGGCTTGTGGTCGAAGACGTAGCGGAAGGTGTAGGCGGTCTGAGTGAGGTAGCCGCCGGTGGTGTGCAGGATGCCCTTGGGCTTCCCGGTGGTGCCGGAGGTGTAGAGGATGTAGAGCGGATGCTCGGCCTCCACCTCCACCGGCGTGTGCTCGGGCGAGGCCGCCTCGAGGGCTTCGGCCCACCTGACGTCGCGGCCCTCGGTCCAGTCCACGTCTTGGCCGGTGCGCTCGACCACGAGGACATGACGCACATCGGTGCCCTTGGCCAGGGCCTCGTCCACGGCCGGCTTGAGTGAGCTCGGCTTGCCGCGGCGGTATCCGCCGTCGGCGGTGATCACCACGCGCGCGTCCGCGTCGATGATGCGGCTGTGCAGCGCCTCGGCGGAGAACCCGCCGAAGACCACCGAGTGAGGGGCACCGAGGCGCGCGCAGGCGAGCATCGCGATGATCGTCTCGGGGATCATCGGCATGTAGATCGCCACCCGGTCGCCGGTGGCGACGCCAAGGTCGGCCAGAGCGTTCGCGGCGCGGGAGACCTGTTCCTTGAGGTCGGCGTAGGTCAAGGTGCGGGTGTCGCCCGGCTCGCCCTCGAAGTGGATGGCCACCCGGTCGCCGTGGCCGGCCTCGACGTGCCGGTCGACGGCGTTGTACGCGGCATTGAGCCGCCCGTCGCCGAACCAGCGCGCCACCGGCGCGCCGGAGAAGTCCAGCCCCTCGGTGAACTCGGTGGACCAGGACACCAGACTGCGGGCCTGCTCGGCCCAGAAGGCCCCGCGGTCCGCCGCGGCCACCTGGTACAGCTCGGCCGTGGCGTTGGCCTGGGCGGCGAACTCCTCGCTGGGCGGGAACGTCCGCGTCTCGTGCAGAAGGTTCTCGAGGTCGGCCTCGGGGGCGTCGTTCTGGGACATCTACGTCCTCCTCTGACGAGGGTGGTGGTGGGCGGCGGCGGTCAGCCGGGGCCCGCAGCAACTTGTCGAGAGCAACATATCGAAGATGCCACGGCGTGCAGCGCGGGCCGAGTGCTGCTCACGCCGAGCGCTTGCGGCGTTCGTACGCCTCCCGGCGACGCTGCTCGGCGCGGCCGTGGCGGCGGGCGCCGGCAGCGACGACGCCCACCAGGAGCAACGTCAGGCCGTACAGCGCCAGCCGGCCGCTCGGGCCGTCCTCCTGCACGTGATGCGCCACGTTGCCGCCGAAGGCGTTCCAGTCCTCCAGCCACGTGAGGACCGGGTCGAGGGACGTCGCGGTCTGCGCGGGGACGGCGATGAAGGCGGCGCCGGCGAGGAGGACCACGACACCCATGACGGTCGCTCCCAGAGCGGACCATCGTGCCGCGAGCAGCACGACGGCGACCACCACCAGACCGGCAGCCAGTTCGATGACCGCGGCGACCGAGATCTCACCGGTCGCCCACGGGCTGTCCTCACCCAGGGTCAGTCGTGCTCCGGCGTCGGCGACCAGATACCAGGCCACCGGTGCGAGCAGGACGGAGATGATCAGGCTCCACCAGTGCGCGGGTGCACGGGAACGCGGCTTGGCCTGGGTGGCGCCGGCGAGCACAGCGTCCGACGAATCGGCGGTGCTCTCGCGGTCCTCGCCACTCCAGCGGCGCCGCAGCTCCTCGTCCGAGCCGGACAAGGGTTCGGTGCGGGCCGGAGATTCGGCCGGCACCGGCGATCGGGACGAGGTCGCCACGCCCGGCGCCGTTTCGGACGAGGTCGACCCGGTCGCGGACGCTCGCGGGGAGGCGGGCGTGGCGGTGCCTGCGGTCGCGGGCTCGGCGGCGGGTCGCGACGGCGTCGCCGCGTCCTGCGGCGGCTCGGTCTCGGCCCGGTGCAGACCGAGGAAGCCCTGCCGCCGGTCGGCCGTGGACGTGGGGTCGTCCTCGTCCGTGCCGGTGGCCACCGTGTCGTGGCCGGTGCCGGATTCGTCGGGCTCGGTGAGCCAACCGGGACGGCG
The DNA here is from genome assembly GCF_042680605.1 of Georgenia deserti. NCBI lineage: Bacteria > Bacillati > Actinomycetota > Actinomycetes > Allobogoriellales > Allobogoriellaceae > Georgenia > Georgenia deserti. Next base: position 51,884 of record NZ_JBHUEE010000014.1, on the reverse strand, counting down.
TCGCGCGGGCGCAGCGTCCGGGGACCCGCCGCGCGTGCTCGCCTCGGCGGGCCCCTCGTCGGGCGCGTCGTGGCGGTGGGGATCGGGACTCGTCACGGGTCCTCCTCGGTCGGATGGGCGTCGTCCACGCTACTCAGGACCCCGCTCGGGACCTCGCCGGACGCGCCGAATCCACAGCAAGTGGTCGATCTGACGCCTCATCCACAGCCCGCTCGCCGGCCCTTGGGAGCGGCCTGGTGTGTTCGCCATCCTCGAGACCGACCGCAGCTCGACGAGACGAGGCCACCGTGACGACATCCGCGAGGACTCCCATGCTGCTGGCACCCGAGCAAGGCCCGCCGTCAGCGGGCCGAGGGGCGCCGGCGGTGGTGCGTACCGACGACGAGGACATGGTCCAGCAGGTGAGCCGGCTGGCCGACCTGGCCGGCGTCGAACTCAGACGCGTCCACGGCGGCCTGCCGCTGCCTCCAGCGGCGGTGCTACTCGACGACGAGGGCGGGGTGCTGGCCGTCCGGGTAGATCCGGAGCGCGCCGCCGCGGCCGAGACGCCGATCCCGGGGCGGCTACGGATTCCCGGGCAGGAGTCGCATCTGCTCGATGTGCTGGTCACCGCCGCGACTGCGCACCGCGCGCGTGTGGTCGGGGTGCTCGCGGCGCACGGCGGTGCCGGGGCCTCGTCGCTGGCGGCGGTCCTGGCTCGGGCGTGCGTCTCCGCCGGCGGCGCGACCGCACTGGTGGACCTGGACCCGGCCGGCGGCGGGCTTGACGTGCTGCTGGGGCTCGAGTTCGACCCCGGACGCCGGTGGGCGGACGTGCGGGAGGAGCGCGGCGCGTTCGTGCCGGAACGGCTCGCCCTGGCGCTGCCGACGTGGAACCTGGTCCGGGTCCTTTCCGGAGATCGCCGAGGTGGCGCCGACGTGGACGACCTCGCGGTGCGCTCGGCCGTCCGGGCGCTCGGGCAGGGGCATGATGTCGTCGTCCTCGACCTGCCTCGACAGGTGCTGGCCCCGGGCGCCGCCCGAGAGGTGTGGCTCGGCCGGTGTGACGACGTCGTCCTGCTCAGTTGCGGCGGCGTCCGTGCCGGTGCCGCCGCGATGGCCGCCGCGCCGCTCGCAGCCGCGGGCTGCACGGTGCATCTGGTGGTCCGGGCGGCGCGTGCCGAGGCGGAGGAGGTCGCCACCTCGGCCGGGCTACCGCTTGCGGCAGCCATGGGCGTCGAGCGCAAACTCGCGGCCGATATCGAGCACGGCCTGCGCCCAGGGGACCGGCGCCGGGGCCCGCTGATGACGGCGGCGCGCTCCCTGGTCGGCAGGTTGGAGCTGGTGCCATGACGGCCGAACCGGTCAGCCGGGTGCGGCGCGCGCTCGTGCGTGGCGAGCCACTGGCGGGCGCCGTGTCCGGAGCGGATCACGTCGCGGCCGGGGAACTACTGCACCTCGACAGCGCGGTGCGCGCCGAGATCCGTGGCGCGGGGCCCCTGCAGGGTCTGCTCGATGACCCGGCGGTCACCGATGTGCTCGTCAACGGCGGCGAGGGCGGCGTCTGGGTCGACCGCGGCACCGGGTTGGAGCCGTGCCACATCGAGGGACTCGACGCCGCGGCCGTGCGCGGCCTGGCCACGCGGCTGGCCGCGGCGAGCGGTCAGCGCCTCGACGACGCCAGCCCGGTGGTCGACGGCACATTGCCGGACGGCACGCGCCTGCATGCCGTGCTCCCGCCGCTGTCCGCGACGGGCACGCTCATCTCCCTGCGCGCGCACCGCCCGCGAGCGTTCACCGTGGAGGAACTGGTCGCCGGTGGCACGGTGCCGCGGCCGCTCGCGCCCGTGCTGCGCGCCATGATCGACCGGCGGGCCAACGTCCTCGTCTCGGGCGCCACCGGCTCGGGTAAGACCACCCTGTTGGCAGCGCTGCTCTCGCTGGTGCCGCCCACCGAACGGATCGTGTGCATCGAGGAGTCGGCCGAGCTGCAGCCCGCGCATCCGCACGTGGTCCACCTGCAGGTCCGGCGCGCCAACGTCCAGCAGGTCGGCGGCGTGCCGCTGGCCGACCTCGTGCGCGCCGCCATGCGAATGCGGCCCGACCGGCTGGTGCTGGGAGAGTGTCGCGGCGCCGAGGTCCGTGACGTGCTCGGTGCGTTGAACACCGGCCACGAGGGCGGCTGGGCCACCGTCCACGCGAATACGGTCACGGACGTCCCGGCCCGGCTCGTCGCGCTCGGCTCCTTGGCCGGGCTCACCGAGGCCACCATGACGGCGCAGGCCGTCAGCGCGCTCGATGCCGTGGTGCATCTGCGTCGCGGTCGCGACGGGCTGCGTCGCCTGGACGAGATCGGCGTCCTGGTCCGCGACGGCGGGCAGTTGCGCTGTGACCAGGCGGTGGTCGCCGACGCCACCGGCCCGGTCCCTGGCCCGGCATGGGACCGTCTCGCCGCCCGCCTGGAGGTGGACCTCGCACATGCCCATGCCCCGGCCACCGCCAGCGGCCGCCGCCGCGGCCGGCACGCCGGCACATGAGTACCGCCGCCGTCGCGGTGGCCGTGGGTCTCGCCGTCCTGCTGCTGCTCACCCCGCGCCGGACCGGCGGCTCGCCGGCCGGGCCAGGCCCCCGCCGCCGGCCGACGTGGCGACGACGACCGCGCCGCGCCACGACCGACCTCGATCTCGGCGTGGTCGCGACCGAGGTCGCCACGCGGCTGCGGGCCGGTGCTCCGGTGGACCAGGCCTGGCGGGAGACACTGGCCCGGACGGGCGTCCCCAGTTCCGGCGGGACGCCGAGGGCCACCGAGCACGGCGTACCCCTGGACCTGCTCGAGCTGGCGGCACGCCCGGTCCGCACCGGCCGCCTCCGACGGCGGAGTGCCCCTGGCCTCGGTCCCGCGACAGCCGGGGCGATCCCGTCCACCGTGGCGGCGTGCCGGCTCACCCACGAGCTGGGCGCGCCGTTGGCGGACGTGCTGCAACGGTGCGCCGACGGCCTCACCGAGGCGGGCAACGCCCAGGCGGCGCGTGCGGTGGCGCTCGCCGGCCCGCGCGCCACCGCACGCCTGCTGGGCTGGCTGCCTGCCCTTGGCCTCGTCCTCGGGCTGGCGGTCGGCGCCGATCCGCTGACCGTCCTGCTCGACGGCGGTGCCGGAACCGTCTGCCTCGTCCTCGGGATCGCCCTGGCCGTTGCCGGACGCCGCTGGGTCGCCTCGTTGGAGCGCACGGCCAGGGCGGCCGGCTCCGTCGGGGGAGCGGATGCGTCGGTCGCCAGAGGTCGGAGACGTGGTACGGAACCCGATCACTCATGACGCCCGCGGTCGTCCTGGTTCTCGGTGTGGTGGCCGTCCTGCCGTGGCTCCTGACGCGGCGGGGACCGCTCCCGCCGCGCCGTCCTGCACCGGCGACGACGTCGGTCGGCGGCGTCGATGTCGCCGTTCTTCTCGATCTCGCCGATGCGGCGCTCTCGGCCGGGTCCTCGGTCCCCGGCACACTCACCGCACTGGGGCGGGCCGTCGACCCGGCACAGGGCGCGGGCACCACCGGAACGACCCTCGCCGAGGCAGGACGGAGCCTGCTGCTCGGAGCGCCCTGGGCCGAGGCCTGGGACGACGCGCCGCCTTCTCTGCACCCGCTGCGGGACGCGCTGGAGCCGGCCTGGGTGGACGGCGCGGCGCCCGGGCCGCTGCTGCGCCAGGCGGCGGCCGGCCTCCGCGCCGCGCGCACCCGGCAGGCCCAGGAGGCCGCGGCACGGCTCGGGGTCCGGCTCGTGCTCCCGCTCGGCCTGTGCTACCTCCCGGCGTTCGTGCTCGTCGGCGTGGTGCCTGTGGTGCTCGGTGCCGGTTGGCTCGTCCTCGGCAGCTGACGCCGCATGCACACCGGGCGGGGCTTGCGCCGCCGCGTCCACAACGTCACCACCGGCGCCTGCGGCGGTGGGCGGTCGACCCGCAGGCTCGGTGTCGACCGGCATCCACGCCGGTCGGCGTCCCGGGCGCCGGACCCGGGGAGAAAGGAGAGAACCGATGACCGTACGACGTCGGGCCGGCCGGGTGCGCGCTTCCCTCACCCGCCGCGTCCGAGCACTGCGAGCGACCGGGGACGGTGGGATGGCGACCGCGGAGTACGCGCTGGTCATGGTCGCGGCCGCCGCCTTGGCCGGCATCTTGCTGCTGGTGATCCGAAGCCCCTTCGTCCAGGAACTCCTGGAGGCGTTGTTCCGCCGGGCACTCGGAGGCGGGTGATGACCGGGGAAACCGGCCCGCCGGCGGGCGGACAGCACCGCCGGCCGGCGGGCCACCGGCCGGCCGGCCCCGCGACCGCGTCACCCTGGGCGATGCCCCGCCGGTGGACCGGGCCGCGGGACCGGGGAGGCGCCACCGCCGAGTTCGCCGTCGTGCTGCCCGCGGTGGCCATGATGCTGGTCGTCGTCCTGGTCGCGGGTGCCGCTGTGCTCACTCAGGTACGGGTCGCCGACGCCGCGCGTGCCGGTGCGCGGGCGGCTGCGCTGGGCGAGAGCGAGAGCGAGATCGCCGCACTCGCGCACCGCATCGCCGGCCCGGACGCGCAGATCGACCTCCGGATGGACGGCGACCTGCTGCTGGTCGAGGTCTCCCGCCGGGTACCCGGGCCGTTGCAGCTGGCCGACCTGGAGGCGAGTGCGCAGGCGCGAGCGATGCCGGAACCGGGCGAGGCATGACGGGCGCCGACGCTCGGAGGAAGCGGACAGGCCGGCACCGTGCGCGCACCGGGAAGGACCGTGGATCCGCCACCGTGCTCGCCGTCGGCCTCCTCGCCGTCCTCGCGGTTCTCGCCCTCGCCGCGGCCGGACTCGGCCGCGCGGTCCACGCGCGTGGTACGGCACAGGCGGCGGCCGACCTCGGCGCGGTCGCCGCCGCCACGGCACTGCACGCCCCGACGGCGGAGGTGGACCCGTGCACGGTGGCGGAGCGGGTGGTCAGCGCTAACGGCGCCAGGCTCACGGCGTGCTGGATCGCCGGGCGGGACGTCGAGGTCGCCACCACGGTGGTGCTGATCGGCGCCGTCTGGCCGGTCGAGGGCCGGTCCTTGAACGCCCGAGCGCAGGCCCGCGCCGGTCCCGAGCGTGAGGCTGCCTGGGGCAGCCCCGGGCGGCTCGGGGTGGGGTCCGGCGCGCACGGCCGGCGCGCGCGTCACGCGGGCGCGGACCGCAGGAGGAGGGACAGCACCGTGATCGCGCCGGCCTTGTCGAGCGGTGAGTTCCCGTTCCCGCACTTGGGGGACTGCACGCAGGCGGGGCATCCGTCGGCGCAACCGCACGAGACGATGGCGTCCCGCGTCGCCCGGACCCACTCCAGGGCGGCGCGGTAGCCACGCTCGGCGAATCCCGCGCCGCCGGGATAGCCGTCGTGCACGAACACCGTCGGCACCCCGGTCTGCGGATGGAGTGCGGTCGACAGGCCGCCGATGTCCCACCGGTCGCACGTGGCCAGCAGCGGCAGCAGACCGATCGAGGCGTGCTCCGCGGCGTGCAACGCACCGGGCAGGGCGTCCTTGCCCACGCCTGCCTCGGCGCAGGCCTCGGCCGAGAGCGTCCACCACACCGCCGTCGTCGGCAGCACCCGCTCCGGCATGTCGAGCGGGTAGGAGCCGACGATCTCCAGGCCGGGCAGGCGGCGCCTGTCGTACCCGGTCACCCGGCTGGTCACCTCGACGTCCCCGAAGCGCCAGGTCACCTCGGCGGGTTCACCCTCGCGTCCCGAACCCCACGTCTGCTCGCGGCGGACGGACAGGATCCGTACCGAGGACTCGGACCTGGCCTTGGTGCGGTACGCCAGGTCGGTCTCCTCGTGCACCAGGGCGACGTCGTCCTCGAGATCCTCGACGACGAAGGTCCGGCCCTGGTGCAGGTAGACGGCGCCCGGATGGACGGTGGCGTCTGCCCGCGCACCGTCGACGGTGCCGAGGACCGCCCCGGTGCCCGACTCGACGATCTGCACCGGCGGTTCGCCGCCCCCGCGCAGGTCGGTCAGGTCTTGCGGCCGCTCGGGCCGGGCGATGTTCCAGAACCAGCCGCGCGGGCGCCGTCGCAACAGGCCGCGCCGTTCCAGCTCCGCCGGCAGCGCCTCGTCGGGGAGGCCGAACAGCGGCAGGTCGGCGTCGCTCAGGGGCAGCTCGGCGGCTGCCGCACACAGGTGGGGGGCGAGCACGTACGGATTCGTCGGGTCGAACGTCGTCGCCTCGACCCCGAAGATGGTCTCCGGGTGGTGCACGACGAAGGCGTCCAGCGGGTCCTCGCTCGCCACGAGCACCGCGACGCCGTCGGTGCCCGCCCGTCCTGCCCGGCCGGCCTGCTGCCACATCGACACCCGGGTGCCGGGCCAGCCCGCCATCACCACGGCGTCCAGGCCGGACACGTCCACCCCGAGTTCGAGTGCATTGGTGGTGGCCAGCGCCAGCAGTTCGCCGGTGCGCAGGTCCTCCTCCAGGGCGCGCCGCTCCTCGGGCAGGTACCCGCCGCGGTAGGCCGCCACCCGGCCGGCCAGCTCGCCGTCGACCTCGCGTAGATGACGGCGCGTCTGCTCGGCGACCACCTCGGTCCCGTAGCGCGAACGGACGAACGCGAGCGAACGTGCGCCTGCCGTGACGAGGTCCGCCAACAGGTCCGCGGTCTCCGCGGTCGCGCTCCGCCGGGGCCCGTCGACCTCGCCCGTGAACGGCTCGTCCTGTTCCGCTCGTGCGGGCAGATCGACGCCTTCGGCGGGCCACCCCTCGGTCAGAGCCGGCTGCCACAGCGCGATGGTCCGCCTGCCCGCCGGTGCGGTGTCCTCGGTGACGGCCGTGATCTCCTCCGGTGCCACCCCCACGAGCCGCGCGGCTGTCAGCGCCGGCTCCGCCGTCGTCGCCGAGGCGGCCACCACCGTGGGGTCGGCGCCGTAGGAGCGTGCCAGCCGGAGCAGCCGGCGCAGCACCAGGGCGACGTGCGCCCCGAGGACGCCCCGGTACGCATGACATTCGTCGACGACGACGTACCGCAGCCCCTTGAGCAACCGCTGCCATCGGCGGTGGGCCGGCAGCAGGGAGAAGTGCAGGAAGTCCGGGTTGGAGAGCACGACGTCGGCGTGGTCACGGATCCAGTCCCGCTCGGTCAGCGCGGTGTCCCCGTCACAGGTGGCCACGCGCACGTCGCGCACCTGTGCCGCGGCCAGCAGACGCTCCAGCCCGGCGAGCTGATCGGCGGCCAGCGCCTTGGTAGGGGAGAGGTACAGCGTGCTCGGGCGCCGTCGATGACCGGCGATCCCTGTCGCGGCGGCACGTTCGCGGTGGTCGGACCGTACCGCCGTGACCGCCGGCAGCCAGGCGGCGAGTGACTTGCCCGATCCGGTGCCTGTGGCCAGGACCGTGTGCCGCCCGGCGTGCACGGCGTCGGCGGCGAGGACCTGGTGCTGCCACGGCTGTGCGACGCCCAGCCGCCGATAGCCCTCGACCAGGTCCGGGTCGGCCCACTGCGGCCAGTCAGCGGTTCTGCCGGCGCGGCCCTCGATGACCTCGAGGTGCACCAGTCGGCCGTCTCGGGCGCCGGTGGCGCGCAGCAGGTCGACGGGATCGGCAGCGGGCACCCGACCAGTGTGCGCCACGACGCCGCCGCCCGGGGGACACCGGCCCGCCGCAGGCAGCGGACCGCTCATGGCCGCAGAACGACCGCTCATGGGACTGAGAGCCAGATTGTCGACACGAATGTCGTGAAACCTCTGGTGCCAGGTAGGCTCACCCGCGAACTACAGCGCCGCGACGCCGTCGTCGCAGGTGGAGCGTTGCCGAGGAGGGTGGATGCTGGAACTGGGGACCACGAGCCTGACGATCGTGAGCGTCATCGCGGTGATCGCGATCGTCGCACTGGTCGTCGCCGTGCTGCTACGACGTCAGGTCCTGGCGGCGGATGCCGGATCACCGAAGATGCAGGAGATCGCCGGCGCCATCGAGGAAGGGGCGCAGGCCTACCTGCGGCGGCAGTTCCGCACGCTCGGCGTCTTCGCCGTCGTCGTCTTCGCGCTGCTCTTCCTCCTTCCCGCCGACCTCTCGGTGCGTATCGGCCGCGCGGTCGCCTTTCTCTTCGGTGCCGGCTTCTCCGCGGCGATCGGCTACCTGGGCATGTCCCTGGCCGTGCGGGCCAACGTCCGCGTCGCCGCCGCGTCCGAGAAGCCCGGGGGGCGCGCGTTCGGTGCCCGCATCGCGTTCCGCTCCGGCGGGGTGGTCGGCATGTGCGTGGTCGGGCTCGGCCTGCTCGGTGCCGCCGGCGTGGTGCTCGTCTTCCGCGGTGACGCCCCGGCCGTCCTCGAGGGCTTCGGCTTCGGCGCCGCGCTGCTGGCGATGTTCATGCGTGTCGGCGGCGGCATCTTCACCAAGGCCGCGGACGTCGGCGCCGACCTCGTCGGCAAGGTCGAGCAGGGCATCCCCGAGGACGACCCCCGCAACGCCGCCACCATCGCCGACAACGTCGGGGACAACGTCGGGGACTGCGCCGGCATGGCCGCCGACCTGTTCGAGTCCTACGCCGTCGTCCTCGTCGCCTCCCTCATCCTCGGCACGACGGCACTGGGCGAGCAGGGCCTCGTCCTCCCGCTCCTCATGACGGCCATCGGGGCCGTCGTGGCCGGCCTCGGCGTGGTCATCACCCGGGTGCGGGGCAGCGAATCCGGACTCACCGCGATCAACCGCGGCTTCTACATCTCCGCCGTCGCCGGGGTCGTGCTCGCCGCAGTGGTGGCGGTGACCTACCTGCCCTCGAGCTTCGCCGACATCGAGGGCGTCAGCGCCGACCTTGCCGATCACACCGGCAACCCGCAGCTCATCGTCGTCGCGGCGGTCGTGGTCGGTGTGGCGCTCGCCGGCGTCATCCTCTGGCTGACGGGCTACTTCACCGGCACCGAGTCGTTCCCCACCCGGAACGTCGCCGCCACCTCCCGCACCGGCGCGGCCACCGTCGTCCTGTCTGGCATCGGTGTCGGGTTCTCCTCGGCCGTCTACACCGCCGGGATCATCGCTGCCGCCATCTGCGGTGTCTTCCTCATCGCGGGCGGGAGCGTCTGGCTCGCGCTGTTCCTGGTGGCCCTGGCCGGCTGCGGCCTGCTGACCACGGTCGGCGTCATCGTCGCGATGGACACGTTCGGCCCCATCAGCGACAACGCGCAGGGCGTCGCCGAGATGTCCGGTGAGGTCGGCGAGGAGGGGGCGAAGGTGCTCACCGACCTCGACGCCGTCGGCAACACCACCAAGGCCGTCACCAAGGGTATCGCCATCGCGACGGCGGTGCTGGCGGCCACGGCGCTGTTCGGCTCGTACGCGGACGCCGTCAGCTCTGCCCTCGAGGAGGTCGGCGCCGCCGGAGCCCAGGCCGCCGACGACGTCGTCGCTGCCATGGTGGCGTACGACATCATCTCCCCGATCACCCTGGTCGGCGTGATCCTCGGCGGTGCCACGGTGTTCCTGTTCTCGGGTCTCGCCATCGACGCCGTCACCCGGGCCGCCGGCGCGATCGTCTTCGAGGTCCGCCGCCAGTTCCGTGAGATGCCCGGGATCATGACCGGCAAGGATCGGCCGGACTACGCGCGCGTGGTCGACATCTGCACGAAGGACTCCCTCCGCGAACTCGCCACTCCGGGCCTGCTGGCCGCGTTCGCGCCCATCGCCGTGGGGTTCGGCCTCGGTGTCGGACCACTGGCCGGCTTCCTGGCGGGCACCATCGGGGCGGGCGTCCTCATGGCGGTCTTCCTCGCCAACTCCGGTGGCGCCTGGGACAACGCGAAGAAGATCGTCGAGGACGGTCACTACGGTGGGAAGGGCTCGGAGGCGCACGAGGCCACCGTCATCGGTGACACGGTGGGCGACCCCTTCAAGGACACCGCCGGTCCTGCGATCAACCCCTTGATCAAGGTGATGAACCTCGTCTCGCTGCTCATCGCGCCCGCGGTGATCCAGCTCAGCGTGCCCGAGGACGTCAACCACGGCATCCGCATCGCCATCGCGCTGGTCGCCGCCGGGATCGCCGGCTTCGCCGTGCTGACCGCGCGGCGTCGCGGTGGGCGGGTCGACATCGACGGCGGTGCGGACGAGAGGGAGTCGCTCGCGAGCGAGTCAGCCTGAGCCTGCCTGAATCGGGGCGGCTCGCCGAGGCGGTGCGCCCGTCCCTCACGCGGCCGGACGGCGCAGGTCTGCGGGGAGACGGTCCGCGCCGCGGACCTCGGCCAGCAGTCGCGGGTCGATGGGCTCGCCGCGGCGCAGCACGCTGATGGCTCCGGTGGGCTCGAGCACCACGGCCGCGACCTCACCGGGATGCCGGACCCCACTGATCCGCAGGCGTGAGCGTAGCTCGGCCTCGGTGATGTGGGCCCGTTCGAGGTGACCGGTGAGGACCTCGGTGCCGGCCATGAGCAGCAGCGGCGGGTTGCACAGCACGCGCTCGACCCAGTCGAACCGACGCAGCACGCCGATCAGCCCTTCGAGGGCGACGAGGGTCAGCAGCGCGATCAGGCCGCCGGCGAGGGTGGGACTGTGGCCCATCGCGGCCCGGCCGAGGATCGCACCGAGCACGATGACGACGGCGACGTCGAGCGTGGACAGCGTGGCCAGGACACGCTGGCCCAGCAGCCGGGTGAGGGCCACGAACGCCGCGTACAGGACGCATGTGGACAGGACGACCGCGAAGGCGTGAGGCGGCGTGATGCCGACGAGATCCCACAGGTTCATGGCGGCAGGATGCCACCGTCGCAGGTCACGGCATCGGCAGCCGGTGCCCCGTGAGACGAGAACGAGGTTGCCGGACCCGGTGGATGACTCACCGGATCCGGCAACCTCGTCGCCTCGGGCCGGAGCGGACTACCGGCGTCGGCGGAAGCGTGACATCCGCTGCCCGCCGGAGGTCCCGGAGCCGCGCGAGCCGGAGCTGCCGGAGCCGAGGCTGCCGCCGTTGCTCTCGGTGACCTCGGAGATGGCCTCCTCGAAGCGCTCGTCGAAGCGCTCGTCGAACTGCTTCTCCACGTGCTGTTCGACGTGTTGCTCCACGTGCGGCTGCATGCGGTCCTGGAGCTCGCGCTGCAGCTCTTCGCGGCGCTGCCGCCGTTGTGCGCGGAGCAGGACGGAGTGCTCGGCGCTGAACGCGCGGTAGGTCGCGATACACATACCGACCATCACCACGGAGACCGGGATCGCCGTGAGGATGGCGGCGTCGCGCAAGGCCGTCAGGCCCCCGCCGCCTGCGAGCAGCAGCGTGATCGCCACCGCGCCTTCGAGCAGGGCCCACATCGCGCGGCTCCAGCGCGGCGGGTCCGGGTCACCGCCGGAGGAGATCATGTCGACGACGAGCGAGCCCGAGTCGGAGGAGGTGACGAAGAAGATCGCCACCAGCAGGGTCGCCACGACGGCCAGGATGATCGAGACGACGTCCGAGGAGTGGACGACGTCGATGTAGTTGAACAGCACCTCTTCCGGCTGCTCACCGACGGTCGGCAGGTAGTCGGGGTCCCACAGACCGCCGATGCCGTCCTCCCACGCGCGGCGGATGGCGCCGCCGCCCATGACGGTGAACCACACGAAGGTGATGGCGGTGGGAACGAGCAGCACGCCGCCGATGAACTCCCGGACGGTGCGGCCCTTGGAGATGCGGGCGATGAAGACGCCGACGAAGGGCGCCCAGGAGATCCACCAGCCCCAGTAGAAGACGGTCCAGAAGCGCTGCCAGGACAGGCCGGCCTCGCCGGTGTAAGTGGAGGTGTTGAACGTCAGGCCGACGGCGTCCTGCAGGTAGGCCCCGATCGACTGGACGAGGTCACGGAAGAGGTAGAGCGTCGGGCCGAGCAGCAGCAGCGCGACGAGGAACACGCCGGCCATGCCGAGGTTCGCGTTGGACAACCACTTGATGCCCTTGTCGACGCCGGTGAGGACCGAGGTCAGGGCGATGAGCGAGATGATCGTGATGAGAATGACCAGGACGGTGTTCTCGGCCCGGCCCTCGGCGTTGATCTGGCTGTCGGGGATGAGCCCCAGATACGTCAGGCCGGCGGAGATCTGCTGGACGCCGAGGCCGAGCGATGTCGCGACGCCGAACAGGGTGCCGATGACGGCGATGACGTCGATCGTGTCGCCCATCCAGCCCTTGACACGGTCGCCGAGCAGCGGTTCGAGCGCCCAGCGGATCGAGACCGGCCGCCCGCGGCGGTGGATGGCGTAGGCGAGGGCGAGACCGATGACAGCGTAGATCGCCCACGCGTGGAAGCCCCAGTGCAGGAACGTCTGGTTCATCGCCGCCTCGGCGCGGACGCCGGCGGAGGCGTCGGCGGAGAGCGGCGGCTTGGGGTTGGTGAAGTACTCCAGAGGCTCGGCCGCGCCCCAGAAGACCAGACCGATGCCCATGCCGGCGGCGAAGAGCATGGCGAACCAGGACAACAGCGAGAAGTCCGGCGAGTCCTCGTCCTTGCCGAGCTTGATGTCACCGAACCGGCTCAGACCCATCCACAGCGAGAAGATGATGAAGCCGGCGACGACGATGACGAACCAGGGCCCGAGGGCGGCCACGACGTCGTACATGGCGGTGTCCAGCGCCGCCGCCGTGCGGTCCGGCCAGAAGAAGGCGACGAGCACCGCCGCGACGATGATGATGGCCGCGGGCCAGAAGATCCGGGGCGCCGCAATGAGGCGGGATCGTCGCTCGCCGGGCGGCGGCGAGGCCGCCTCGGCCGTTCTCTGCGATTGTTCGCTCATCGAATCTCCTCGGTCGGGGTCTTCCGGCCGCGCCGTCACGGCACGGTTCGGGGCGAGCCGCCGTGCAGCCGCCGGGAAAAGTCCGCCCCAGACCGTAACGAGGGCCGGTTCCGTCCGGCCAGCCCCTCGCTCGCCGTCGCAGGAACGTCGCAGCGTGTCACGAGGCGACCTTGCGGTGCCCTGAAGCGGAAAGCCGGTGGCACGTCGCTTTCCTGTTTTGCCTGGAAATTACACCAACATGTGAGATTGTTCGCTGAATTGCTCCCGCGCGGCGGCGCACCGGACGCGGCCGCCACCGTACTCGCGGCTGCGGGCGCGGCGGGCTCCGCGTGCGCGCGGCGGGCGCGCACGACACGATGAGGCGCATGAGCGATCTCAGCGCGATCCCCCCGCAGCATCAGACCTGGCCCGGCAGCACCTCCGAGTTGGAACCTGCGCCGGACCACGGCGAGACGTCCTATGTCGGCAAGGACCGACTGGTCGGCAAACGTGCCCTGATCACCGGCGGCGACTCGGGCATCGGGCGGGCCACCGCCATCGCCTTCGCCAAGGAGGGGGCAGACGTGGCCATCGCCTACCTGCCCGAGGAGCAGGCCGACGCCGAGGAGACGCAGCGCCACGTGGAGGCCGCCGGCCGCCGCTGTGTGCTCTGCCCGGTCGATCAGCGCACGGAGCAGGCGAACGTCGAGCTTGTGTCACGGGCGGTGCACGAGCTCGGCGGACTCGACGTCCTCATCAACAACGCCGGGTTCCAGATGGCGCACCAGGCGTTGGAGGACTTCCCGGGTGAGCAGGTCGAGCGCACCTTCGCCACCAACGTCTTCGCGACCTTCTGGCTCACCAAGGCCGCCGCCCCACATCTCGGGGCCGGCTCGAGCGTCATCAACACCACCTCGATCCAGGCCTTCCAGCCCTCCGACCGGCTCATCGACTACGCCGCGACGAAGGCGGGGCTGAACAATCTCACCGTCAACCTCGCGGCCGAGCTCGGTCCCCGCGGCATCCGGGTCAACGCCGTCGCCCCCGGTCCGATCTGGACACCACTCATCCCCTCGACCTTCGACGGCGAGAAGGTGGACGGGTTCGGCTCGGACACTCCGCTCGGCCGGGCGGGCCATCCGATCGAGGTGGCAACGGCGTTCGTCTACCTGGCCAGTGACGAGGCGAGCTACGTCTCGGGAACGGTGCTGGGCGTCACCGGCGGTAAGCCGGTCTTCTGACGAACCCGAGCGAGGAACGAGCGGAGGGTGAGGAGGAAGGCCAGTCGAGTCCGGTCTTCTGACGAACCCGAGCGAGGAACGAGCGGAGGGTGAGGAGGAAGGCCAGTCGAGTCCGGTCTTCTGACGAACCCGAGCGAGGAACGAGCGGCCGGGTCGCGACCACGCACCGGCCGGCCGGCCGTACTGTGGCCGCGTGAGCCCAGGTACGCGCGACGGTGGCCGCCGGGCGGCCGGTTTCGTCCTCGCCGCCGCGGCGGCCGGGGCGGTGCTGCTTCTGTGGTGGGTGTTCGTCAACCATCCCGGCGGCCAGCGTCTCGAACAGGTGGCCTACGAGGGCTCCTCGATCGGGCGGACCCGGCTGGAGGACAGCGCCCAGCAGATCCTCGACGTCGTCTCGGTGCCGTTCCTCGCCGTCGTGATCGTCGTCGGGATGTCCATCTCGCTGATCCGAGGCCGCGGCCGGGACGCGCTCGCGGTCGCCGTCGTCGTGGCCGGTGCGAACGTGACCACCCAGGTGCTGAAGTACCACGTTCTCGAGCGGCCGGATTTCACCGGCGCCGCACAGATGCATTGGAACTCTCTGCCCAGCGGGCACACCACCGTCGCCGCGACGGTCGGCGCCGCGGCGCTGCTCGCCACCGTCCCGCGGTGGCGCTGGCTCGCGACCCTGCTCGGCTTCGCCTACGCCGGTGGCACGGGGATCTCGACCATGATCGGTGGCTGGCACCGTGCCAGCGACGTCGTCGCCGCCTTCTTCGTCGTCGTGGCCTGGATAGTGCTCGTCAGCGCGGTCCTGCGGATCGGCGGGGACCCGGTGCCGGCGGGTACGCCGTCATGGATGGTGGCGGCGGACCGCTACACCCGCCGCCTTTTCCTCGTGGTCGGCCTCGCCGCCGGCTTCGCCGCCCTGCTCAGCCTCATGCTCACCACGCAGAGCGACGGATCGAGCCGCGCGGAGCTGCTGATCGCGTACGGTGGCGCGAGCGTCGGGGTCCTCTCGGTCGCGTGCCTGACGGCCTTCGTCGCGCTCTGGTTCGCCGGTCCGAGGCCGGCCTCGCCACGTCCCCGCGGCTGAGCGTGCCGCTGTCCGGAGGGATCCGCGCGCCTGCGGACCCGTGAGGTGACGAGGTACCGTCAGCGGGTCCCGGTCCCTGAAGCGACCACCACCAGAAGGAAGGTCCGTGTGGCCACTACCCGCAAGCTCGTGATCGTCGAGTCGCCCGCCAAGGCGCGCACCATCGGTGGCTATCTCGGGGACGACTTCGACGTCGAGGCCAGCGTGGGCCACATCCGTGACCTGCCGCAGCCCTCGGAGCTGCCGGCGGACATGAAGAAGGGACCGTTCGGCAAGTTCGCCGTGGACGTCGAGGGCGACTTCGAGCCGTACTACGTGGTGGCCTCGGACAAGAAGAAGAAGGTCACCGAGCTCAAGCGGGCGCTGAAGGACTCCGACGAGCTCTACCTCGCCACGGACGAGGACCGGGAGGGCGAGGCGATCGCCTGGCACCTCCTCGACGTGCTCAAGCCCAAGGTTCCGGTCAAGCGGATGGTCTTCCACGAGATCACCCGCGAGGCGATCGCACGCGCGCTGGAGAACACCCGCGACGTCGACGACCGGTTGGTCGACGCGCAGGAGGCCCGTCGCATCCTCGACCGCCTGGTGGGCTACGAGCTCTCCCCGCTGCTGTGGCGCAAGATCAAGCCCGGCATCTCCGCCGGTCGCGTGCAGTCCGTGGCGACCCGGATGGTGGTCGAGCGCGAACGCGAGCGGATGGCCTTCCGTGCCGCCTCCTACTGGGACGTCACTGGCACGTTCACCGGCACCTCCGCCGAGGACCCGTCGGACAGCGGTCAGTTCCGGGCCCGGCTGGTCACGCTCGGCGGGAAAAAGATCGCCACCGGCCGCGACTTCGGGGACGACGGCGCGCTGAAGGCCTCGGCCGAGAAAGCCGGCACGCTGCATCTCGACGAGACTGTCGCCACCGAGGTCGCCACGGCCCTCGAGCAGGTCCCGGCGCACGTCGTCTCCATGGAGACCAAGCCGTACACGCGCCGCCCCGCCGCCCCGTTCACCACCTCCACGCTGCAGCAGGAGGCCTCACGGAAGCTGCGGATGAGCTCGCGGGAGACCATGCGTACGGCGCAGTCGCTCTACGAGAACGGCTACATCACCTACATGCGTACCGACTCGCCGGTGCTGTCCTCGCAGGCGATCTCGGCCGCCCGCCGCCAGGCCGCGGAGCTGTACGGCCAGGACTACGTCAATGACAAGCCGCGCACCTACGGCAAGGCCAAGGGCGCGCAGGAGGCCCACGAGGCCATCCGCCCTGCCGGAGACTCCTTCCGCACGCCAGGACAGGTGGCCGGTCGACTCAACCCCACCGAGCTCAAGCTCTACGACCTCATCTGGAAGCGCACGGTCGCCTCTCAGATGGCCGATGCCCGTGGTTCGACCGCCACGATCCGCCTCGGTGCTGACCCGGTCCTCGCCGACGGCAACACCACCCGCGCCGAACTGACCGCCTCCGGCACCGTCATCACCTTCCGCGGCTTCCTGGCCGCCTACGAGGAAGGCCGGGACGCGGACCGGTACGACACCGGCCGCGACGACGCCCGCCTGCCGGCCCTGAAGGAGGGTGACGCCGTCGTCACCGACGAGGTGACCGCCGAAGGGCATGAGACCACCCCGCCGCCGCGATACACCGAGGCGAGCTTGGTCAAAGCGATGGAGGAACGCGGCATCGGCCGCCCGTCCACCTACGCCGCGACGATCTCCGTGATCACCGACCGTGGCTACGTGGACCGGCGCGGGCAGGCCCTGGTGCCCACCTGGCTCGCCTTCTCCGTGGTGCGACTGCTCGAACTGAACCTTCCGCGTCTGGTCGACTACGACTTCACGGCCGAGATGGAGACCGACCTCGACCGGATCGCCGCCGGCGACGAGCAACGGGTCGACTGGCTCGCCCGCTTCTACCGCGGCGACGACGGCGCCGACCGGCCGGGGCTGCGCGCCCTCGTCGCCGACCTCGGCGACGACATCGACGCCCGCGCCATCAACAGTATCGATATCGGCGAGGGCATCACCCTGCGGGTGGGGCGCTACGGCCCCTACCTGGAGGGGCCGGACGAATCCGGCGAGCAGCGCCGCGCGTCCGTGCCCGAGGACATCGCGCCGGACGAGCTCACCGTCGACGTCGCCCGGGAGCTCCTCACCAAGCAGGCCGACGACGGGCGCGAGCTCGGCGTCGACCCGGAGACCGGGCACACCGTCGTGGTCAAGAACGGGCGGTTCGGGCCCTACGTCACCGAGGTGATCCCGGAGATGACCGAGGAGCAGATCCAGGCCCACCTCGACGCGCAGCCCACCGAGTACTACAAGAACGGCAAGCCCAAGCCGAAGAAGAAGCCGGCCCGGCCCAAGCCGCGCACCGCCTCGCTCTTCAAGTCCATGCAGATGGAGACGGTCGACCTCGACCAGGCACTGAAGCTGCTCTCCCTGCCGCGCGTGGTGGGCACCGACCCCGACGGCGTGGAGATCACCGCGCAGAACGGCCGGTACGGGCCGTACCTCAAGCGTGGGACGGACTCGCGGTCCCTGGAGACCGAGGAGCAGATCTTCGACATCACGCTCGAGGAGGCCCTCGCGATCTACGCCCAGCCCAAGCGTGGCCGCGGCGCGACCTCGCGGCCGCCCCTTCGGGAGCTCGGCGAGGACCCGACCTCGGGCAAGCCCGTGGTCGTCAAGGACGGACGGTTCGGCCCGTACGTCACCGACGGCGAGACCAACGCGACCTTGCGCCGGGACGACGACGTCGAGTCGATCACTCCCGAGCGTGGTTACGAGCTCCTCGCCGAGAAGCGCGCTCGTGGTCCGGCCAAGAAGCCCGCCCGCCGGCGCAGCTCGGGCGGGACACGGTCGCGGTCGACAGCGAAGAAGGGATGACGATGAGTGCTGGTCCCGACGGAGCCAGTCAGCGGCTCACCCGGTTCTTCCTGACCTTCGCCGTGATCGAAGGAGCTGTGCTCGCCGCCGTCGTGGTGCTCTTCGCCATCGGCGTGATCGAGCAGGGAATCTTCGTCGCGGCGGTGGCTGTGGTCGCGGTTGTCGGGGGCCTCGTGGTCGTGTCCTACCTGCTGCGTCACCAGCGGCGTCTCCGGGACGGGGCGGCGCCCTCGAGCGACCCGACCGAGACCGGCGAGGGCTACGACCCGATGTCGAAGTTCCGCTGAGCGAAGGGCTGGGCATGAGCAGGCTCAGGGAAGGCCGGCGGGGACCGGACCGACGGCTGGGCTATCTCGGGGTGCTTCTGCTCGCCGCCGGGGTGACCGTGGTGATCCTGTACCTCACTGGCATCCTCGACGCACCCCGCCTCATCGGTGCGATGGTCGCCCTGCTCGGCCTGGCCAGCATCCTTGCGCAGCGGTTACGGCGGCCGGCACGAGGTCGTCGCCGGCCACGACGGCCGACCCCGGACAACAGGCCGCCGCATCGGGGCGGCACCGACTGAGTCTCATCCTGCAGCCGCCCGCCGGCATCCCGCGGATCGAATGCCGCCCGTGGCATGGGCTCGACCCCGCTAGATTCGGGGCACATGAGCACCCTGGCGACGCGGACGCACCTGCAGACACCTCCCGACCCCCGTGAGGCACCGCCGCTGCGGTGGGGGATCCTCGGGGCCGGCGGCATCGCCGGACGGTTCGCCCGCGAGGTCCCGGCGCTGTCCGCCCAGCAGGTGGTCGCCGTCGGGTCGCGGGACCTCGCACGGGCCGAGGCGTTCGCCCAGACGCACGCACTGGCGCGCGCGCACGGTTCCTACGCCGGGCTGGTCACTGATCCCGAGGTCGACGTCGTCTACGTCGCCACACCGCACAGTCACCACCATGCTCACGCGATCCAGGCCCTCGAGGCCGGCAAGCCGGTCCTCGTCGAGAAGGCGTTCACCCGCAATGCCGCCGAGGCGCGTGAGGTCTTCGCGGTCGCGGAGCGGCAGGGCCTGTTCGCGATGGAGGCGATGTGGAGCCGGTTCCTGCCGCACATGGTGGCCCTGCGTGACCTGGTCGTCTCCGGCCGGCTCGGGGAGATCCTGGCCGTGCACGGTGATCACGGCCAGCGGCTGCCGCACGTCGAACGGCTGCGCGAGCCGTCACTGGCCGGAGGCGCGTTGCTCGACCTCGGTGTGTATCCGATCTCGTTCATCCACAGCCTGCTCGGTCGACCCGGTTCGGTGCACGCCGTCGGCATGCTCTCCGAGCTGGGCGTCGACGTCCACGAGGCCGTCACCCTGGCTTACGGCAACGCCGTGGGCCTGGCGACGGCGAACATGTGGGCGCGTACCCGCACGGCGGCGTCCGTGATCGGTACCGAGGGCCGCGTCGACATCGACGGTGTCTTCTACGTACCCGGGCGGCTGTCCGTCACGCCCGCCGACGGCGAGGTATGGACCTGGCCCGACGGCGAGCCCGCCCCCGGCGGGTTCCAGTACCAGGCCGCCGAGGTGGCCAGGCGGGTGAGCGCCGGCGAGCGCGAGTCCGGCGTGATGCCCTGGTCGGCAACCGTCGAGGTCATGGAGATCATGGACGAGGTCCGCCGTCAGCTCGGGGTGGTCTACCCGGGGGAGTAGGCATGGCCGGAGTCGCGGCCTGCGGCGGGCGTCGACTGGCAGTGTCAGTACGTCGGGTCGAGCTCCGGTTCCGCGTGTGGGCCGCCCTTGAGCTCGTGGAATCCCGGTATGGCCGCGACAAGTACCGCCCCGTCCCAGAGCCGCCCGGCATCCTCGCCGGTGGGCACTCGTGATATCACGGGGCCGAAGAATGCGGTCGAGCTACCCTCGGGCCCTGTCGTCCGGACCACTGGTGTGCCGACGTGCTCACCCAGCTGCGCGATCGCCTCCGCGTGCGAGGCCCGGACCGCGGCGTCGTGCACCGTTGAACCCCCCGCATGGGCGAGGGACTCCGGCAGGTCGGCGGCACGCAACGCGGCGTACAGGTCGCCGAGCCAGTCGCCCGTGCGCGCCGTCGTCCACATGGCCGCGTACAGGCGGGCGAGCGCCGCCTCGCCGTGCTCGCTCAATGTGGCCATGCACACTCGCACGGGTACCCACAGGTAACCCGCTGAGTCTCCCTCGGGATCGTCCTCCCGGTCCTCGTTGAGCACCGACAGGCTCATCAGGCGCCAGCGGATGTCGACCGGTCGGACCCGTGCGACCTCCACCAACCATCGCGAGGTCAACCAGGTGTACGGACAGGACGGGTCGAACCAGAACTCCGCCGTCGTCCGCCCGGTCATGCCGTCCACGGTAGCCCCGTCGGCGCGCCGTGTCGTGGTGTCCGACTACTCTGACCGCGTGAGTCCTGAGGTTCCCGCCGGCATACCGGCGCTGGCTTCCGGTGCGGCCGGGCAACTCGCGGGCTGCTTCATCTCGCTCGAGGGCGGGGACGGCGCGGGTAAGACCACCCAGCGCGACCTGCTGGGGCGGTGGTTGACCGACCTCGGTCACGAAGTGGTCCTCACCCGCGAACCCGGCGGCACCGACCTGGGTCGGGTGCTGCGTGAGGCGGTGCTGCACGGCGACGACGTCGACCCACGCACCGAGGCGCTGCTCTACGCGACCGACCGGGCCCACCACGTCCACCACCTGGTGCTGCCCGCGCTGGAACGCGGCGCCGTCGTCGTCACGGACCGCTACCTGGACTCCTCGGTGGCCTATCAGGGGGCCGCACGGGACCTCGGCCCGGAGGAGATCCGCGGGCTCAACCTGTGGGCCACCCGCGGCCTGCTCCCTCACCTGACGGTGCTGCTCGACCTCGACCCGGCGATCGGTGCGCAGCGCCGCCACGGCACGCCGGATCGGCTCGAGCGTGAGTCGCTCGACTTCCACATCCGCGTGCGACACCACTTCCTCGACCTCGCCGCAGCGGATCCGGACCGGTTCCTCGTCGTCGACGCGGCGGCCGCTCCGGAGGACGTCCATCACGCCGTCCGTGACCACCTCAGGCCCATGCTGCCGGAGCCTGCCCGATGAGCGTCTGGGACGACGTCGTCGGGCAGGACGCGGCGGTGGCGACCTTCAAGGAGGCGGTGCTCGCCTCCCGGCAGGCCGGCGGCGGCGACGCGAGCATGACGCACTCCTGGCTGATCACCGGTCCTCCCGGGTCCGGCCGCTCGGTCGCCGCCCGTGCGTTCGCCGCGGCGCTGCAGTGCAGCGATCCGGACGAGCCCGGCTGCGGCCGCTGCCATGAATGTACGACGGCGCTGTCCGGGTCTCACGCCGACGTCACGCTGATCGGCACCGAGAAGGTCGTCTTCAGCATCGACGAGATCCGGCCCCTCGTCTCTCAGGCCCAGCGCTCCCCGGCGCGCGGCCGTTACCGCGTGATGCTCATGGAGGACGCCGACCGGATGGTCGAGCGCACATCGAACGTGTTGCTCAAGGCGGTCGAGGAGCCACCCCCGCGAACCGTGTGGCTGTTGTGCGCGCCGAGCCCGGAGGACGTCCTGACCACGATCCGCTCGAGGTGCCGCGGCGTCCACCTGCGCGTTCCGGCCCCCGGGGCGGTGGCCGACCTGCTGGTCCGCCGGGACGGCCTCGACCCGGACGTGGCGCTCGCCGCCGCGCGGGCGACGCAGTCGCACATCGGGTTGGCTCGGCGGCTGGCGAAGGACCCCGAGGCGCGGGAACGCCGACGCCGCCAGCTTGCCGTCCCGGCGGGGATCCGCGGTGTCGGCGACGCCGTGCTCGCCGCCGCGGAGCTCATCGAGACTGCGAACGCGGACGCCAAGGCGGCCACCGAGGAGCGCGACGCCGAGGAGAAGGCCGAACTCCTGCGCAGCCTGGGAGCCGAGGCGGGATCACGGTTACCGCCCGCCCTGCGCACCCAGGTCCGGCAACTCGAGGACGAGCAGAAGCGGCGTGCCACCAGGGCGCAGCGCGACGTACTCGACCGCGCCATGGTCGATCTGCTGTCTCTCTACCGCGACGTCCTCGTGGTCCAGCTCGAGGCCGGGGTCGACCTGGTCAACACGGACCTCGAGCGGGAGGTGCGGCGGCTCGCGGCGGATTCCACGCCCGAGCAGACCGTGCGTCGGATGGACGCGGTGGGCGTCGCACGGGAACGGCTGGAGGCCAACGTCGCGCCGTTGCTCGCCGTCGAGGCCATGATGGTGGCGCTGCGCCCGCAGGCCGGCTGACGGGCTGTCCACAGGCCGGGCCGCCTGTTCGGGGGCCGGGGCGGGTGCCAGGTAGCGTGGCCGGGTGCGCCGAGTCCCGCTGACCACGTCACTGGCTGCCGTCGCCGCGGCGGTCGCCGTCCTGACCGGTTGCTCGTCCCCGACGCCGATGGATCGTGTCGAGCCCACCGGCGGCGAGGAGCGCGGGAGCGGAGCTGCGGAACAGGAATCCTCCTCGGGCGAGCCAGAGCCCGATCCCGAACCGGCCGAGCTGGCGGAGTACTACGGTCAGCAGCTCGACTGGCAGGAGTGCGGAGCTCGTGAGTGCGCCACCGTCACGGTCCCGGTCGACTACGCCGAGCCGGCCGGCGAGACGATCGAGCTCGCCGTCCAGCGGCGCAGCGCCGACGGGGAATCTCTGGGATCGCTCGTGATCAACCCGGGCGGCCCTGGCGGTTCCGGCCTGGAGATGCTCACCACCGTGGATCAGATGTTCTCCGGCGACCTGCTCGCCCGGTACGACGTCGTCGCGTTCGATCCTCGCGGTGTCGGCGAGTCCGCGCCGGTCGACTGCGTCAGCGACGCCGAACTCGACGAGTTGCGTGCGGCCGACTACGAGATGGACACCCAGCAGGGAATTGCGGACTTCCGGGCGGATGCGCGGCGCATCGCCGAGGGATGCGCTGCGGGTTCCGGGCCAGTCCTGCGGCACATCGACACACGATCGGCGGCCCGGGACATGGACGTCCTACGGGCCTCCCTGGGAGAGGACGACCTGGACTACCTCGGCTACTCCTACGGCACGCTGCTCGGGTCGGTGTATGCCGAGACGTTCCCGGGGCGGGTCGGCCGGATGGTGCTCGACGGCGCGATGGACCCGAGTCTGACGGCCTCGGAGATCTCGCGAGACCAGGCCGAAGCCTTCGAGCAGGCGCTGCGGGCGTACGTGGAGGACTGCCAGGCGGGACCGCAATGTCCGCTCGACGGCGACGTCGAGGACGGCATGGAGCAGATCCGCACCCTGCTCGACCTCGCGGGTGAGGACCCGTTGCCCACGGCCGACGGGCGCGAGCTCACGGCTCCGCTGGCGCTGTCCGGCATCCTCACCGCCCTGTACAACGTCGGGAACTGGCCGGTGCTGACCAGCGCCCTCGAGCAGGCGATCGGTCAGTCCGACGGATCCCAGCTGATGTTCCTCGCCGACTTCCAGGCCGGACGGACCGAGGACGGCAGCTACCGGGACAACTCGACCGAGGCGAACTGGGCGATCAACTGCCTGGATCACCCCGTACGGGGCAACCTCGAGCAGTGGCGCTCCGAGGCAGAGGATCTCGCCGAGGCTGCTCCGACTTTCGGCCCGTCGCTGTCCTACGGCGACCTGTTGTGCGAGCCGTGGTCGGTCGACGGTGACGGCGTCGAAGGACCGGTGCAGGCGGCCGGCGCGGCCCCCATCCTCGTCGTCGGCACCACCGGTGACCCGGCGACGCCGTACCGGTGGAGCGAGAGCCTGACCGAGCAGCTCGCCAGCGGCACACTGCTCACCTACGAGGGCGAGGGGCACACCGCGTACGGCAGTTCCAACGCGTGCGTCACCGAGGCGGTCGACGCCTATCTCATCGACGGCGTCGTCCCCGAGGACGGCACCATGTGCTGAGTGTCGTACGTGTCACGGTCCCAGGCTTTGAAGACCCTGCCACGGGGCTTGTAGAGTGATCTGCGCTGAGACGCCGCTCGGCGTCGTGCCGCCTTAGCTCAGTCGGCAGAGCGATTCACTCGTAATGAATAGGTCGTGGGTTCGATTCCCACAGGCGGCTCCGAGACGGCCCGGCACCATGTGCCGGGCCGTCGCTGTCTATTCCGCCGTGTCCCCATTAGTCCGGCGGCGCCGAGCCGGACGACGGCGGCAGCAGAAAACATGCAGCGTGAACATTTCGTCCGATCAGCGATCGCGCCGTGACGAGGAAATGTTCGCGCAGCTTGGACGCCGATGCGGCGTATCGGTCGTGACGTGTCGGGTAGGGCGCCGCATTGTCGAACGTATTGTCCGTTTGGAGCACGGTCCCAGCAGGTGCCGCATTCGGTGGGCTTACCGGGCGGTCAACGTCGGTGCATTGGCAGTGATGTATTGACCCGGAGTCCGCACGCCGGCGCTCGTCTGGGGAGAGGACGCGCCCGTTACGGCACTGCGATGTCTCCCAGCGCGGTGAGGGCTTGCCCACAATGCTCGCCGCTCGCCACGACGCCGCACGGGTGCTGGACGTAGACTTCCAGCGTGGACTATCTGGTGGCGCTCGTCCCGTCCATCGGGACCGGAATTCTCTTCTATGTGGCCATCCGCGCCATCGTCACCGCGGACCGTAAAGAGCGCGCCGCCCTGCGCGAGCAGGACCGCCAGGACGCTGCGCAGGTGAGGAAAACGCAGCCCAGGCGCGCGACCGAATAGTTACCGACCGCGCTCGCATAGTTACCTCCGAGTGAGTGCGGCATGACAATTGCGGGCGAAACAATTACGCTGGTGACACGTCGGGGAACACACGGCCGTGCGTACCCGAGAAATGAGCTACTTAACGTGATGCAGGGGAGAACACATGGCCCAGAAGGTGCAAGTCCAGCTCATCGACGACATCGACGGATCCTCGGCGGACGAGACCATCACGTTCGCGCTCGACGGCGTCACCTACGAGATCGACCTGTCCGAGGAGCATGCGAAGGCGCTGCGTGAGTCGTTCTCCGAGTGGGTCGGGCACGCACGCCGTGCCGGCGGACGCCGCAACGCCCGCCGGTCCTCCCGGTCGGGTTCGAGCTCGGACGCGGGCAAGATCCGCGAGTGGGCGCGCAAGCACGGCTACGAGGTCTCCGAACGGGGCCGGATCTCGGCCGAGGTTCGCCAGGCCTACGAGAAGGCCAACGGCTGAGCACCTTCGCGCGAACTCACTGACGGCCGGCCGCCCGCACGGGTGGCCGGCCGTCGTGGTCCTCGTGGTGGAATGGGACCATGACCTACACCCTGGTACTGCTCCGTCATGGCGAGAGCGATTGGAACGCGCAGAACCTCTTCACCGGCTGGGTCGACGTCCCGCTGTCCGAGAAGGGCACCGAGGAGGCGCTGACTGGTGGTCGGCTCATGGTCGATGCCGGCGTCCTGCCGGACATCGTGCACACCTCCCTGCTGCGGCGGGCGATCTCCACGGCCAACCTCGCGCTGGACGTGGCCGACCGTCACTGGATCCCGGTCCATCGTCACTGGCGACTGAACGAGCGCCATTACGGCGCCCTGCAGGGCAAGAACAAGAAGGAGATCCGCGACGAGTACGGTGAGGAGCAGTTCATGCTCTGGCGCCGTTCCTACGACGTTCCGCCGCCGGAGATCGAGCCCGGCACCGAGTTCTCCCAGGACGCCGACCCTCGCTACGCCGGCGAGCCGATCCCACGTTCGGAGTGCCTCAAGGACGTTCTGGAGCGTGCCCTCCCGTACTGGAACGAGGCGATCGTCCCGGACCTGAAGAGCCGAAAGGTCGTGCTAGTGGCCGCGCACGGCAACTCGTTGCGTGCGATCATCAAGCACCTGGACGGCATCGACGACGAGACGATCTCCGGGCTCAACGTGCCCACCGGTATCCCGCTCGTGTACGAGCTGGACGAGAATCTCACCCCCACACAGCCGGGTGGGCGCTACCTGGACCCTGAGGCGGCCAAGGAGGCCATCGCGGCTGTGGCCAACCAGGGCCGGTAGGCGACGACGCGCGCCCGAGACGTGGCCGGGCCGGTGGCTGCAGGTATCGCCTGCATCCACCGGCCCGGCTCGTCGTCGGCCCGCTCCGGCCCCGCGGTCGGGGGCGGGTCAGGGGTCACTGCACGTCGGTGCCGTTTGTCTCCGTCGCCACTGCGTTGGTCAGGTCTCCGGTGACGAGGAACGAGATCCGCCGGGCGATCGAGACACCGTGGTCGCCGAACCGCTCCAGGTAACGGCCGAGCAGCACGACGTCGACGATCTCCTGGCGCGGTAGCTCGACCGTCTCGTCCAGCACGACCTGGAACGACTCCTCGTGGAGCTGGTCGAGGACCGAATCCTCCGACTCGATGCTGGCGGCGAGATCGAGGTCCTGGGTGTTGACGAGGCGGACCACCTGGTCTCCGACGTTGACCGCCTGTCGCCCCATCCGCATGAGCACGTCATGACCGGCACCGCGGGCGGCCGTCTCCGGGTAGCGGCCCCGGGCGACGTCGGCGACGTGCCGCGCGAGGTCGCCCATCCGCTCCAGCGTCGAGGACATGCGCAGTGCAGTGATCACCACGCGCAGGTCGGTCGCCACCGGCTGCTGGCGAGCCAGCAGCGAGACGGCCTGCTCGTCGATGTTGTGCTGGATCGCGTCGATCTTCTCGTCGGCGTCGATGACCTGTTCGGCCAGCGCCAGGTCCGCCTGCTCCAGCGCCGTGACCGCCTTGCCGATGGCCGTGGACATCTGTTCGGCCATGCTCGCCAGGTCCAGGCCGAGCTGTTCGATTTCCTGCTTGAAGATCTCTCGCATCGCGGGCTCCTTGCGCGGTCGACTGTCCGCCGTCGGCCGGGTGCCCCGCACCGCGCCGCGAACGGTACTCCTGTGCCAACCGTAGCCAAGTGGCTGGCCGTGTACGACCGGTGGCGCCGGGGTGAACGTCACGTGTCCCGCCCGGGTGGGGTCGGTGAACGCCGATCGAGCGGCATACGCTGACCCGTATGGAGCTCTGGCAGATCCTCGGCATCGTGCTGCTGGCTCTGCTCGTGGTCGCCGCCGGAGTCATCGCGTTCCTGCTCAGCGAGCGTGAGCGGCGCGGGCACGACCAGGGCGACGGCGACGGTCTCGACGACGTCGTCTCGGTGCTGTCCGTCCTGCCGCAGGCCGTGGTCGTGCTCGAGCCCGACGACGAGGTCCAGCGCGCCAGCGCGGCCGCACACTCCTTCGGCCTGGTGCGCAACGACGTGCTCGCCCACGCCGAGATCCGCGACATGGTCACCGCACTGCGCCGGGACGGAGAGATCCGTGATGCGGAGGTCGCCCTGGCCCGCGGGCCGATGGACGCCGGGGCGACATTGCGGATGGACGTGCGCGTCGCACCGCTGCGGCACGGCCGTGTCCTGGTCCTCGCCGAGGACCGGACGGAGGCCCGGCGGCTGGAGGAGATGCGGCGCGACTTCACCGCGAACGTCTCCCACGAGCTGAAGACGCCCGTCGGCGCCCTGTCGCTGCTGGCCGAGACCATTACCGAGGCGGCGGACGAACCCGATACCGTGCGGCACTTCGCCGACCAGATGCGCAAGGAGTCCGCCCGGCTGGCGACCCTCGTGCAGGAGCTCATCGAGCTCTCCCGGCTGCAGGAGCCGGACGCGCTGGTCGACGCCGAGCTCGTCGACGTCGACGAGGTGGTCGCGGAGGCGACCGATCGGGTACGTGTCGAGGCGGAGGCCCGCCGTGTGACGTTGGTGCACGGAGGGACGCGTGGCCTCAAGGTCTACGGCGACAGTGCCCTGCTGACCACGGCGGTACGTAACCTGCTGGACAACGCGGTCCGGTACTCCCGCCCGGCGGGACGGGTCTCCGTCGGCGTCTCCCGGAACGACGCCCTGGTACGCATCGCCGTCGTCGACCAGGGCAAGGGGATCGCGCCCGAGCAACGGGACCGGGTGTTCGAGCGGTTCTTCCGTGGTGACGAGGCCCGTTCGCGTGAGACCGGCGGTTCCGGCCTCGGCCTGAGCATCGTCAAGCACATCGTCAACGATCACGGGGGAACGGTGGAACTCTGGTCGACCTCCGGCAAGGGCTCGACCTTCACCATCGTGCTGCCCGAGGCGTACGCGAGTGCCGAGGACGCGCGGGCGGCCGAGCGCGAGGAGGACCCCGCGAACCAGGAGCCCGCCGGGCCTCCCTCCGCCCCGGAGGGGCGCCGCCGGGTGGCAGGACCCGGGGACGGATCGACGAACCAGGCGACGAACGACCGCAACGAGCCGGCCCGCGAGGCCGACCGGACCGCCCGGCGTACCGTGCGCGCCGGACGCACGACGATGGAGGACACCTACCGATGACGACGATCCTGCTCGTGGAGGACGAGGCCTCGTACCGGGAGCCCCTCACCTTCAAGCTCGAGCGTGACGGTTACGAGGTGATCGCGGTCGCCGACGGCCACGACGCCCTCACCGCGTACGACCGGGGCGGCGTCGACATCGTCCTCCTCGACCTCATGCTGCCCCGACTGTCCGGCACCGAGGTCTGCCGCCAACTACGCCAGCGCGGCAACGTGCCGGTCATCATGCTCACCGCCAAGGACAGCGAGATCGACAAGGTCGTCGGACTGGAGATCGGAGCGGACGACTACCTGACCAAGCCGTACTCCTACCGCGAGCTCGTCGCCCGCGTGCACGCCGTGCTCCGCCGTGGCGGCGCTCAGGACGACCTTTCCCAACCGTCGGTCCTCAGCGTCGGCCGCGTGCGGATGGACGTGGACCGGCACGAGCTGAGCGTCGACGACGAGCTGGTGCCGATGCCGTTGCGGGAGTTCGAGCTGCTCGAGCTGTTCCTGCGCAACCCCGACCGGGTGCTCACCCGCGGCCAGCTCATCGACCGCATCTGGGGCTCGAACTATGTCGGCGACACGAAGACGCTGGATGTCCACGTCAAGCGGGTGCGCGCCAAGATCGAGGAGGACCCCGCCCATCCGACGATGCTGCAGACCGTCCGCGGCCTCGGCTACAAGCTCGTCACGCCGGAAGAGTGATCACGGGGTACCGGGACACGGCGCAGCGGGAGTCGACGGTCACGGGCGACGACGGCCGCACCGTTGACCTTCACTCGGCGGCGGTCGGCGTCCACTCCTCACCGTTCTCGACGGCTTCGAGGTAGTCGTCGTAGGGCGGGATCGTGCCGTCCAGCACCGGAACCTGCACCGTCATGTCACCGCTGCTCTCGCTGCTGACGACGGACGGCACCACGGCTCCGGGCTCGGCCTCGAGCGACTCGGCCGTGATGCCCGCGTTGGTGAGGTTGACCTCGTCCTGGGCGTCGATCCGGACCGGGATCGGGCTACCGCCTTCCCCGATCGTCAGGGAGACCTCCGCCGGTTCGTTCGACCGGTTCACCACGGCACCGAGGATGTGCCCGGACGTGCCGTCGCCGTCGGTCAGCACCATGAGGTTCTCCACCACGAGGGCCTGATTGAGCGGGACCCTGATGCCGTCGCTCGGCGCGTACGGGTGGGCGGTGGTGATCGGGTTCATCACCGCGCAGCCGCCGGCCAGTGCGGTGACGGCCGCGGCGCCGACGCCCAGGGCGACCAGGCGGGTGCGAGCAGTGCGGGGCACGGACATTCTCCTTCGGGCGGGGATCGGGGATCGGCGCTCGGCCCTCCCGGAGCGAGATTACCTGAGAGGTCCCAGACGGCGGCGCCACGCACGTCCGGAGAGTGCTTCCCGCACGAGTGCGGGGCTGTGGGAGCCGCAGAATCACGCCATTTCGGCGTGGTAGACTGGAGGCCTTCACGACCGAGGAGCACAACACAATGACCTTCGCTGTCGGCGAGACTGTCGTCTACCCCCATCACGGGGCCGCGCTCATCGAAGACATCTCCACCCGAGTGATTCGTGGCGAGGAGAAGACCTACCTTCACCTCCGAGTAGCCCAGGGCGATCTCACGATCCAGGTCCCCGCGGAGAACGTCGATCTCGTCGGCGTCCGCGACGTCGTCGGCAAGGAAGGGCTCGAGAAGGTCTTCGACGTCCTGCGCGCGCCGTACACCGAGGAGCCGACCAACTGGTCGCGCCGGTACAAGGCGAACGTCGAGAAGATCGCCTCCGGTGACGTCATCAAGGTCGCCGAGGTGGTGCGGGACCTCTCGCGCCGCGACACCGACCGCGGTCTGTCCGCCGGTGAGAAGCGCATGCTCGCCAAGGCCCGTCAGATCCTCGTCTCGGAGCTCGCGCTGGCGGAGAAGACGGAGGAGGACAAGGCCGAGGCCATCCTGGACGACGTGCTCGCGTCCTGACCTCGCCCTGCAGCACCGCGTGAGTTCTGGCTACCGGCCGACCGCCTGAGATGACGTCGGTCGCCGTCCTCACCTCCGCCGGGTCGGGTACTCGGCTCGGTCTCGACGTCCCCAAGGGGCTCGTCGATCTCAGTGGACAACCGCTCGTGGTTCGCGCCGCGCGTGGCCTCGCCCGGGCGGCGTGCCTCGCCGGGATTGTCATCACCGTCCCGGCGGCCGAGCTCGAGACCTTCCGTAGTCGATTCCCCGGTGGTCTCGTTCCCGGCACCGATCTGCCGGTCCGCGTCGTCGCCGGGGGGTCGACCCGGCAGGCCTCGGTGGCGGCCGGACTGGCTGCCCTGGATGACGACGTCGACGTCGTTCTCGTCCACGACGCCGCCCGGTGCCTCGCCCCACCGGATCTCATCGCCGCCGTCGAGCAAACCGTTCGCTCCGGACGCCGCGCCGTGGTTCCCGCCCTGCCCGTGACCGACACGATCAAACGTGCCGGCGACCCTGGGGACGACGGCGCCGCGCCGGTGCACGAGACGGTCCAGCGCACGGCGTTGCGCGCCGTCCAGACACCTCAGGGCTTCGACCGCAACCTTCTCGACTCCGCCCACCGCGCGGGAGGTCATCTCGCCGCCGACGAGCGGTCGGCGGTCTCCGACGACGCCGGTCTGGTCGAGGCGCTCGGGGAGCAGGTCTGGCTGGTGCCCGGCGACGAGCGTGCGTTGAAGATCACCACCCGCCGCGACCTGGCACTCGCCGAGATCCTGCTCCGCGAGGAGCCCGAGCTAGCGTGAGCGTCATGCAGCTGCGCACCGGGATCGGGACCGACGTGCATGCGTTCGCGCAGGCGGCCTCCGGGCGCCCCATGCGGTTGGCCTGCCTCGACTGGCCCGGCGAGGTGGGGCTGGCCGGACATTCCGACGCCGACGTGGCCGCGCACGCCGCCTGCGACGCCCTGTTCTCCGCCGCCGGGCTGGGCGACCTCGGGACGCAGTTCGGGACCGACGATCCGGTCTGGGCCGGCGCGTCCGGCGCAGCGCTGCTGGTCGAGACGGTCCGGCGGGTGCGTGCGGCGGGCTTCGACGTCGAGAACGTCGCGGTCCAGGTCATCGGCAACCGGCCGCGCGTCGGCGGCAGGCGCGGCGAGGCCGAGGAGGCGATGTCCGCCGCCGTCGGGGCCCCCGTGTCACTGTCCGCGACCACGTCCGACGGGCTCGGCCTGACCGGCCGTGGCGAGGGCGTGGCTGCTGTGGCGACCGCCCTGCTCGCCCGGTCCACCGGCTGACCGCCCCCGCCGAGAGCGGACACCCGAACCCGCCGAGAACGGAAACCTGAGTCAATAGCGGACGTTTGAACATCCGCTCTTGACTCAACTGTCCGCTCTCGGCGCGTGGGGGCGCCGAGGGATCACGGCGCGTGGCTACGCCGAGCGATCACCGGGTGTGGCACGACGGCGTAGACCCGCAGGGAGGCGAGAAACAGCCAGCTGAAGGCGCTGACCACCGCGAGCCACAGCAGGGCGACGCCCGCCGGTCCGGCGGAGAGGGCAGCTCCGACGACGAAGGCGGCGACGATCGTGACGCCGGCGAGGCGTGACCAGGTCACAGCCGCCCGGTTGGCGCGTTCGGCGAAGAACGGTGCCAGCAGGAGTCCGGCGACGGCGAAGGCGACGAACTCGAGTCCACCGGCGACCAGATGGAGCATGCCGCCGGTAGTGACGTTGGCCGCGGCGCCGTCGGGGAAGCCCGCCACCGGGTCGGGCTCGAAGACGGCAGCGAGGATCATGGCAGCCCCGGCGACGATGACGGCGATGCCGGCGCCGCGGCCCTTCCTGGTCAGAGCTCGCCGCAGCCCCCACCCCGCAACGATCGTCATCACCCCGGTCAGCGCGAGGTTGAGCACCTGCAGCCATCCGCCGTCGCCCAGCATCAGGAGGCTGAGGGCGTGCCGGGAGAAGTCGAACCCCTCCCGCGTCAGGCCGAGAATCATGCCGAACACCAGGTAGAACGGTCCGGCCACCAGGCCCCAGCCGAGCATGGAACGGGTCACGGCTGCCGCGGTGTCGAAGCCGTTCTTCGTGCTGTCGGTGGTGGCCATGGTCCCCGTCCTTCTCATCCCGGCTCGGAGTCGAGCGCGATCACGAGCTTAACCAATTATTTCGGAAACCGAAAGGTATGAGAGGCTGCCAAGATGGGCGCGTGGGTGACGCGGTTCCGGACATCAATCGGGGCGACTCGCTGCCCTGGCAGGTCAAGGACAGGTTCCGCGAACTCGAAGTCCAGCTCGCGATCTTCGGTCACCACCTCAGCGCACACCTCGGCATGCGGCCGGTCGATCTGCAATGCCTGAACCTGGTCCATCGGCATGGCTCGATCAGCATCGGCGCACTGGCCCGGCAGATGCACCTTCCGCCGCCGACCACCACCGGGATCGTCGACCGGCTGGCGTCCACCGGGTGGGTGGCACGCGAACGCTCGGACGGTGACCGCCGCACGGTGATGGTCCGCGGGCTCGCGGACCGCCTGCCGGAACTCTTCGGGTCGCTCGTACCGCTCGGTGAGGAGCTCGATGCAGCGTTGGCTGGGCTCGACGAGGATGCCCAGCAGGCCATCGCCTTCTTCCTGGACAGTGCGACGCGCGCGACCAGCCGGGCAACCGGGTTGCTGGACGACAGCTGAGCCCCGCAAGAATTGGCGGCGTCCCCACCGAGAGCGGAAACCTGAGTCAATAGCGGACGTTTGAACATCCGCTCTTGACTCAACTGTCCGCTCTCGGCGTGTGGGGGGGACCGCCTGGTACGGGTCGGCGCTTTCCACACGCGCCATTCGGTGCCGTGCCGTCCACACCCCCCGACGTCGAGGCGGGTACGGGAGGCCACTGTGTCTCGATGGCTGACGACCACGAGCCCGGTGACCAGGATCTGCAGGTCTTCCTCACGCGCGATTACGGCAGCACCTCGATCCGGACGGCACGCCACGCGGGCGCCGTCGAGAAGCTGAGAGCCGGGGCGTGGATCGCACGACCCGATCCGGAGGAGGCGCGGTGGCGGATGCGGGAGCGCAATGAGAAGGCCCGGTGTCACGCCCTCGACCGGCAGCTGCGGTCCGCGCACCTCTTCTGCCTGGTCTCCGCAGCCCTCTTGCACGGCTGCCGGGTGTGGCAGCTGCCCACCGGCGCTGACGTCGTCCAGAAGAACACCGCAACTCGGGCACGCTCGCGGGACGTGCGCCGGCACAGCTTCTCGGTACCGGATCATGACGTCTGCCAGGTCGACGGACTGGCGGTGACCTCGCTCGAGCGCACCCTCGTCGACTGTGCGCGGTTCCTGCAGCCGCGTGATGCCATGGTCATCGTCGACTCCGGTCTCGCGCTGCTCAGCGACCCGGACAAGTGGCACCGGGAGGAGTCCGACTCCCGGGTCGAGACCGCCCGCGTGCGACTCCTTGCCCGGCTCGACGGGCTGGGCGGAAGGCGAGGTGTTCGCCGCGCCCGCGCCGTGATCACCCATGCTGACGCGTACGCCGAGTCCGCAGCGGAGTCGGTGCTCCGGTGGATCGCCGTCGCGCACGGGTTCCCGCCGCCACTGACGCAGTACCGCATCGACGTCGGTGGCCGGACGTTCTTCACCGACCTCGCGTGGCGCGTCGTGGACGGACAGGTGACGCGGATCGTGCACGCCGAGTTCGACGGCGAGCTGAAGTACGGCGGCGAGCTCGGTCAGCGCGAACTCGTCAGGGAGAAAGAACGTGAGGACCTGATCCGCGAGCGAGGGGATACGTTCCGGCGGTTCGTGTCCGGGGACCTTCGCAGCCTCCCGCGGACGATTCAGCGTCTCGCGTCGGCGTTCCCGCTCTCCGCCCGGGCGTCGTTCCGGCCGGTGCCGGATCTCCTCGGCGTGCCACGACCAGCGCGCTACCGACGCCGAAAGCGGAAACCTGAATCATGAGCGGACGTTTGAACAACCGCTATTGACTCAACTGTCCGCTCTCGGCGTGTGGGGCTCGCGGCGCGCGACCTTGAGGGGGAGGAAGGCGGCCAGGCCGAGCGCGAGGGTGACGACGATCCCCAGCAGCCCGAAGCGCGCACCCGCCAACGCCGTGAAGACACTGATGAGGAAGGGCGAGAGGAAGCTGACCGCGCGGCCCGCCGTGGCGTAGAGGCCGAAGGTCTCGTTGACGTCCTTCGGCGGCACGATCCGGGTGAGCAGCGTGCGAGACGCCGACTGGATCGCGCCGACCTGGGCGGCGATGCCGAGCCCGAAGACCCAGAACACCCAGGTGGCGTCGACAGCGATGATCACCAGCCCGAAGGCGATCATCGTCACGAGCGTCCCGATGATGATCGGGCGCGGGCCGAACAGGTCGTCCACCCGGCCGAGCGCCCAGGTTCCGACGGCGGCGATCACGTTGGCGGCGATCCCGAAGATCGCCACCTGCACCGTGTCCATCCCGTACGAGCTTGCGGCGATGATGCCCGCGAAGGAGAAGACCGAGCTCAGACCGTCACGGTAGATCGCGGCGGCGACGAGGAAGTGCAGCAGCGAGCGCTCCGAGCGCCACATCGCCACGATTCGGCGGATGATCTCCCGGTAGGCCTGGACCGGCCGGAACGGCTCGCGGACCACCTCGGTCTCGGGCGCCTCGCGCGGCCCCCAGATCATCAGCGGCACGGAGAAGAGCAGGAACCAGCCCGCGCACAACAGCGCCACACCGCGCGCGTTGGCTGCGTCCTCGGTCGGCAGCCCGAGCATGCCGCCGTCGAGCATGAACCCGAAGACGGCGATGACGAGCGCGATGACCCCGCCGACGTACCCCATCGCCCACGCGGTCCCCGAGATCCGCCCGACCGTGGTCGGCGAGGAGATCTGGTGCAGCATGCCGTTGTAGAAGACGACGGCGACCTCGGCGATCACCGAGGCCAGCGCGATGAGCGTGACCCCGAGCAGCAGGTAGGACTGCTCCGGCCGGACGAACCACATCGCCGCCATCGTCGCGACCACCAGAAGCGTCGAGACCGTCAACAGCAGACGCCGGTTGCGCACCCGGTCCGCCCAGGCCCCCATCAGTGGCGCGAGCAGGGCGACCCCGAAGCCGGCCACGGTCTGCGCGTGCGCGTAGACCTGCTGGCCGGTCTCGGCGTCGGCGGCGACCGTGTCGGTCACGTAGACCGAGAACACGAACGATAGGATGACGGTGTTGAAGGCGTTCGAGCCGAAGTCCCACAGGCTCCAGGCCGCGATGGTGCGCCGGGGTGCCGGCGTGGACGGCAGGTCGCCGGCGGGTGCGGCCGGTGAGGCGCCGGATTCGCGCGGGAGGGTCACACGCGAACCGTAGCGGCAGGAGTTGACCAGAGCGTGACGACGGCGCACTCGAGCGGCACCGTCACGCCGGTAGCCTGGCCGGGTGAGCCTCAGCCTGTACGACTCCGCCACGCGCACGGTACGCCCCTTCGAACCCGCCGAGCCGGGCAAGGTTGGCATCTATCTGTGTGGCGCGACCGTGCAGAGCTCACCGCACGTCGGCCACATGCGCGCCGCGATCGCCTTCGACGTGCTCTCCCGTTGGCTGCGCCGCCGCGGCTTCGAGGTCACGCTCATCCGCAACGTCACCGACATCGACGACAAGATCCTCACCAAGTCGGCCGAGGCGGGGGCGCCCTGGTGGGCGTGGGCGTACCGCTTCGAGCAGGAGTTCACCGACGCCTACGACGCCCTCGGCGTCGCGCGGCCGACCTACGAGCCTCGAGCCACCGGGCACGTGACCGAGATGGTCGAGCTCATCGAGACCCTGATCGAGCGCGGCCACGCCTATCCGGGCGATCCGGGCAACGTGTACTTCGACGTGCGCTCCCTGCCGGAGTACGGCTCGCTGACCCGGCAGGCGCTGGAGAACATGATCCCTGAGGACGCAGCCGACGAGGCCGCCTCCGCCCCCGCGGACAAGCGTGACCCGCACGACTTCGCGTTGTGGAAGGCGGCGAAGCCCGGCGAGCCCGAGACCGCGTCCTGGCCGACGCCGTACGGCCGCGGCCGCCCGGGATGGCACCTGGAGTGCTCGGCCATGTCCCGCAGGTACCTCGGCGACACGTTCGACATCCACGGCGGCGGCATCGACCTGCGCTTCCCCCACCACGAGAACGAGCAGGCGCAGTCCCACGCGGCCGGGTACGGCTTCGCCCGCTACTGGGTGCACAACGCCTGGGTCACCACGAGCGGCGAGAAGATGAGCAAATCGCTCGGCAACTCCCTCGTCGTCGCCTCGGTGCTCGAGCACGTCCCCGCCGCGGTGCTGCGCTACGCCCTCGGGACCGTCCACCACCGCTCGACCGTCGAGTACTCCGACGTCACGGTCGCCGAGGCCGCCGGCTCCTGGGGGCGCTTCTCCGGCTTCGTGCAGCGCGCCGCGGAGAAGGTCGGGGAGGTCCCGGCCGACGAGGTCGCTGCGGGTGGAGTCGACACACTCCCGGACGGGTTCGTCGCGGCCATGGACGACGACCTCAACCTCTCCGCCGCGCTCGCCGTCGTCCACGAACATCTCCGCGCCGGCAACACCGCCCTGACCGAGGGGGACGACGTTGCCGTGCGCACCGAGCAACTCACCGTGCGCGCGATGCTCGACGTCCTCGGCCTCGACCCGCTCGCGCAGCCGTGGCGGGAGTCCGGTGGCTCCCTCGAGCGCGACGCGCTCGAGACGCTGGTCGGCGCGGCCCTCAGTGAGCGCGACCAGGCGCGCGCAGAGAAGGACTACGCCCGAGCGGACGCTCTGCGCGAGCGACTGCACGCCGCCGGCGTCGTGGTCGAGGACTCGCCCGAGGGCGCCCGCTGGCACCTGAAGGGATCCCACTGATGCCCGGTAACTCCAAGCGCCGCGGTGCCGTCCGCCGGCCCGGTACCAAGAAGGGGCAGACCGTCGGCTCGGGCGGCCAGCGCCGCCGCGCCCTCGAAGGCAAGGGGCCCACGCCCAAGGCCGAGGACCGGCCGTACCACCCCGCTGCCAAGCGCAAGGCAGCGCGGGATAAGCAGGAGGCGCGCCGCCCCGCCCGCCCCGAGACGGCCGCAGCGCAGCGAGCCGCCAAGGTTCGCGCCGCCGTCGGGATCGACGCGGAGAGCGAGATCATCGCCGGGCGCAACGCGGTCACCGAGGCCGTCCGTTCCGGTGTGCCGCTGCGCCGAGTGCTCTTCTCGGGCGGCAAGGCCGCCGACGACCGGGTCGCCGAGGTGGTGCGCACCGCCACCGCGCTCGGCACGCCGCTCGTCGAGATCTCCCGGAGCGATCTCGACCACCTCACCGAGGGGGCCGTCCACCAGGGCGTGGCCATCGAGGTCCCGCCGTACGACTATCGCGATGTCGAGGACCTGCTCGCAGCCGCCGGCCGCTCCGGCCGTCCGGCGCTCGTGGTCGCGCTGGACGGTGTCACGGACCCGCACAACCTCGGCGCGGTGCTGCGCAGCGCCGGTGCGTTCGGAGCGCACGGCGCACTCGTGCCGGAACGCCGGTCGGCCGGCGTGACCGCGACGGCGTGGAAGGTCTCCGCCGGTGCGGCCGCCCGCGTCCCCGTCGCACGGGCGACCAACCTCGTGCGCGCCCTGGAACACCTCAAGGAGGCCGGGTGCTTCGTCGTCGGCCTGGACGGCGAGGGCCCCGTCCCCGTCCGCGACCTCGAGCTGGCCACGGAGCCGCTGGTGCTCGTCACCGGTTCCGAGGGCAAGGGCCTGTCGCGCCTGGTGCGCGAGACGTGCGACGTCGTCGCCTCGATCCCGATCGCGACGTCGGTCGAGTCGCTCAACGCCGCAGTAGCCACCGGCATCGCCCTGTACGAGATCGACCGCCGGCGGGCGTAGCCGCGCGCCGAACCGTCGCGAACCGCCGTCGAAGGAGGAGTCATGCCCCAGCCACCCGTCCCGCAGTCGCTGACCGCCGTCCTCGAGCGTGCCAATCCGGCCGTGATGGCAACCGTCCGGCCCGACGGCGCCCCGGTCTCCGTGGCCACCTGGTACCTCTGGCAGGACGATCAGGTGCTGCTGAACCTCGACGCGGGCCGCAGACGCCTGCAGCACCTGCGGGAGAACCCCCGGGTCTCCCTCACCGTGCTCGACGGCGAGAGCTGGTACCGGCACATCAGCCTGCAGGGCACGGTCCGCATCGTCGACGACCCGGACATGAGCGACATCGACCGGCTGGCGCGGCACTACACCGGTGAGCAGTACCCGGTGCGCGACCGTCCCCGCGTCAGCGCGTGGATGTCGGTCGAGACCTACCACGCCTGGGGGTTCTGACTCCGGACTGGACGAGCGGACGCCCCCGGTTCTCGTCGCTGTCCTCGCCGCCACCCTCCCGCGCCGGCCGGCCCGCTCGTCAGTGCACGCTGCGGACCATCCGGCGCCGGCAGCCCGGATGGCCGTATCCTCGCGCCCGTGGACGCCTGAGGGGGAGTGGGCTGCGTGCAACTGCTGCTGGTTGAGGACGACGAGCACGTCGGGAACGCGCTCGAGTCGCTGCTCACCAAACGCGGCTTCGAGGTGGTGCGCGCCCGCGACGGCGCGAGCGCGCTGTCCGCGCTCAGCCCCGGCACCGAGATGGTCCTCCTCGACCTCGGTCTGCCCGACATGGACGGCCTCGACGTGCTGTGGCGGGTGCGCAAGGTGTGCGACGCCCCGGTCATCGTCGTCACCGGCCGCACCGCCGTCACCGACCGGGTGCGTGGGCTGGAACTCGGCGCCGACGACTACGTCACCAAGCCGTACGACTTCCGCGAGGTGCGGGCACGCATCGAGGCCGTGCTGCGCCGCCGCCGCGCCGAGGAGACGATCACCGGGCCGGCCACCGGGCCGCTGCAGGTAGCCGGGCTGACGGTGGATCTGGCCACGCGGGTCGTCTCGGACGGCGACGGCGCACCGATCGTCCTGACCCGAAAGGAGTTCGACCTGCTCGCCGCCATCGCCCGACGCAGCGGCGCTGTCGTGGCCCGGGAGCGACTTCTGCACGAGGTCTGGGGGACGGGCTGGCGAGGCCTCGAACGCTCGCTCGAGGTGCACGTCGCCTCGCTGCGCCGCAAGCTCGGCGAACGCGAGGTCGTCGAGACCGTCCGCGGCGTCGGCTACCGCCTCGCGGACGCCGTGGGGCCGGGCGATGCGTAGACGACTGACGATCATCCTGTACGTCCCGAGCGTGCTGCTCCTGCTCGTCCTCGGCCTGGCGTACGCGGAATCCACCGCGGGCGCGCAGCAGCAGCGGGTCTACGTCGACCGGCTGGCGGACGCCAGCTACCTGGTGCGGACCGCGCGGCAGTCCCTCCTGTCCGACGATCCGTCGGTGGTCAGCGCGGACCTGAACCGGTATCACCACGTCTACGGGGTCCGGGCCGCCGTCGTCGACGCGTCCGGTCGGGACTGGGCCGGCACGGGACTGGACGCGACGGCGCTGGCCGAGACCGAGGCGGCGCTCGCCGGCCACCGCAGCGAGTTCCGGAAGAGCTTCCTGCCCTGGGACGTGGACCAGATCGTCGTCGCCGAACCCGTCTACGACGGGGGAGACCTGCTCGGTGCCGTGGTCACCGTCTCCGACGCCGAACGGCTGGCCCGGGACATCTGGCTCAACTGGGGGATGCTCATCGCCGGCGTGGTGCTCGTGCTCGCGCTGGCGGTGGTCGTCGCCGACCGCACCGCCCGGTGGGTGCTGGGTCCGGTCCGCGCCGTCGACCACGCCATGACCGACGTCGGCCGGGGCGACCTCGCCGCCCGCATCCCCTCCTCGGCCGGGCCGCCGGAGCTGCGCCAGGTGGTCGAGCACTTCAACGACATGTCGGACCAGGTCGAACGACTGGTCCGCAAGCAGCAGCAGTTCGTGGCCAACGCCTCGCACGAGCTGCGCAATCCGCTGAACGCGCTGATGCTCCGGGTGGACGCGCTCGTCGAGTCCGCCGCGGACGCCGACCGGGAGGACGCCGAGTTCGTCCGGGCCGAGGCCCGGCGCCTGGCCAACATCCTCGACGCCCTGCTGCTCCTCGCGGACGACGCGGCGCCGCATGTCGAGACGGAGGTGGAGGTGAGCGAGGTGATCCGCGGCCGCGTCGAGAGCTGGCGGCAACTCACCCGCGGCAGGCCGATCCGGGGTCCGGAGCCGGCGCGGGACCCGGCCCGTGCCGTGGTTGGCACGACGGCGCTGGAGAGCGCCTTCGACGCGGTCATGGACAACGCGGTGAAGTACTCGCCCGCAGGCGCGCCGATCGAGGTGTCGGTGCACACCGACGACGGCGTGGTCGAGGTCGCCGTCCGCGACCACGGCCCGGGTGTGCCGGCGCAGGCACTGGGGCGGATGACCGAACGGTTCTGGCGGGGCCCGCAACGCACCGGCGTCTCCGGCTCGGGTCTCGGGCTGTCGATCGCCTCGGAGCTGCTGGCGCCGAACGGTGGTGAGCTGGTGCTCGGTCTGGCGTCCGGCGGAGGGCTCGAGGCCCGGATCCGGTTGCCGCGGAACGGGGACGGGCCGTGAGGCGGCGGCGCCGGCAGGTCCTCGCGTTCGCCGCGGCGGCGGTGGTGGCGACGGCGGCCGTCGGCTGCGACGGTGGCGAGGAGGACCCGTGGGAGGGAGACCGGCCGGAGACGCTGGACATCTCGGCGGGCAGTCCCTCCGGGATCTACCACGCCTACGGCCAGTCCTTCGCGGCCGAGGTATCGAGCCGGTTCGACGTCGAGGCCGAGGTCCTCGAGTCTGCCGGGTCGGTGGAGAACATCGAGCGATTGGCGACCGGTTCGGCCGAGGTGGCGTTCGCGTCGATCGACACCGCCGAGGCCGCGGTACGCGGCGGACCCGGTTTCGGCGAGCCCCAGGACATCTCCGCCCTCGCCCGCGTGTACGACGACTTCGCCCACCTCGTCGTGCTTGCCGACTCCGAGATCGACTCGGTCGAGGACCTTCCCGGACACGCCGTCTCGATGGGGGCCGCGGGCTCGGGCACGGCGCCGATCGCCCGGCGCCTCCTCGAGGCCGCGGACATCGAGGCCGGGGATGTCGACACCCGTGCCATGGGTCTGGCCCAGTCCCTCACCGCGCTGACGAACGGCGAGATCGACGCCCTGTTCTGGTCGGGCGGCCTCGACACACCCGGCCTCGCCTCACTCGCCGACCTGCACGAGGTGCGCCTGGTCCCGCTCGGTGAGTTGGTCGAGCCGTTCCGCAGCCGGTACGGGACCGGCTACCGGCACGCCGTCGTCCCGGCGGGGACGTACGGTGTGCCGGAGGACGTCGCGACCCTGGCCGTGCCGAACATCGTCCTCGTGCCCGGGTCCATGCGCGCCCCGGTGGCGCGCGCCCTGCTCGCCGCCCTGTTCGACGCCCGGGAGGACATCGCGCGGGACGTGCCCGCGGCCGCGTTGCTGGACCGTCGTCAGGCGATCTACACCGAGCCGATCCCGCTTCACCCGGGGGCGTTGGACTACTACCGGGACACACAGGAGTGAGGGCCCCGGGCTGCCGGTGCGGGCAACTCGGGCGGCCGGGATGGCCGGCGCCGGAACCGGGGCACGTCGCCGGCGCGGACGACGGCGCGCCGCGCCGATCTGAACCGGCCCGGCGCTCCCCTGCCCGTCGGGCCGGCACAGGCCGCCGCGGCGCGCGTCCGGCAGGCTGTGCCCCTTCGACTATGGGGGATGAGGCGATCAGCCCGGCATGGCGTTGAGCAACCTCTGAGGTGCGGGCCGGGCGTCGGCGGCTAGTCGACGGCCGGGATATCGGCCGTGTCCCGGTCGAGGAACGAGCGTTCGTCGGGGCGGTGGCGCAGCACCTGGTCGACGTAGGACTGCACTGCCTCGGACATCGGTACGTCGCGTTCCTGCTGCTGGGAGATGAACCAGCGGTGCTCGAGGACCTCGTGGAAGATCTCCGCCGGCTCGAGCTTGCGCCGTAGGTCGCGCGGCACGGCCTGGACGGTGGGGTTGAAGACCTCGTCGAGCCAGTCGTGCGCCACGATGACCGGGTCGTCGTTCTGCCGGTCCGATTCGGCACGGTAGGAATCGAGGTCGTTGAGCATCCGCCGCGCCTGGTTCTCCTGCACGTCCAGGCCCGTCAGCCGCATGATCTGGCGGTGGTAGTGCCCGGCGTCGACGACCTTCGGTGCGATCGAGACCGACGTGCCGTCCACGTCGGTGGTCATGGTGAGCTCCCCGACGTCGAAGCCGAGGTCGTTGAGCCGGTTGATGCGTTCGGTGACCCGCCAGCGCTCCGAGGCGTCGAACGACTCCACCTGGGTCAGCTCCGCCCACAACGACTCGTACCGGTCGACGATCTGGTTGCCGACCTCGACGACGTCGACGTCCTCGTCGAGCACCTCGCCGGCCTGCAGGTCCATCAACTCGCCGATGATGTTGGTCCGGGCGAGATCGACGTCATAACTGCGCTGGCCCGGACTGAGCGTGTCGTGCAGCTCGCCTGTCTCGGCGTCGACGAGATAGGCGGCGAGGGCGCCGGCGTCGCGCCGGAACAGCGTGTTGGACAGCGACACGTCGCCCCAGTAGAAGCCGAGCAGGTGCAGCCGCACCAGCAGCACGCTGAGCGCGTCGATGAGTCGGCTCGCGGTCTCCGGCCGCATGTACTGGCTGAACAGGGCGCGGTAGGGCAGGGAGTACTGCAGGTGCTCGGTCACCAGCACCGAGTTGAGTTCCTCACCCGCGGCGTCGGTCCGCCCGGTGATGACGGCGACCGGCTGGACGGACGGCGCCTCCAGCCGCCCGAGCGCGCGCAGCGTCTCGTACTCGTGGTAAGCGACCCGCTCGCCGATCTCCTTGACCGCGAAGATCCGTCCGGACAGCCGGACGAAGCGGACCACATGCCGGGAGATCCCTCGCGGCAGGGCGGCGAGGACATCCGGTGGCCACTCCTCCAGGGGTAGTTCCCACGGCAGGTCGAGCAGGGCAGGTTCGACCGTCGCCGCGGTGATCTGCATCTGCTGGGGCATGGTCCGCTCCTGGAAGCCGGCCGGGACAGGCCAGGGGCGGGTCCGCCGGACCCGCCCCTGGTTCGTGGTCGCTGGTGCGACAGTACTGCTCAGACCGGCAGGCGCTGTCCCGTCGCGCTGGAGAACACGTGCTGCTGGCCCTCACGGATCCGCACGTGGATCGTGTCGCCCTTCATCGGCACGTCGCGCGGGTCGACGCGCACGATGATCTGGTCGGCGTCCTCGCCCGAGCCGAGGCTCTCGGCCATCTCCTTGTCCCCGGCGAGCGAGCCGTAGACGAAGGCGTCCGAGCCCAGCTCCTCGACCAGGTTCACGCTGATCGGGATGCCGCCGTTGCCGGCGGAGGTCGTGTCGAGCGCCTCCGGGCGGAAGCCCAGCTTGATCTTGCCGTTGTCCTCCGGGGTGACGGCGTCGAGCGTGGCCCGGGTCAGCGGCACGCGCGCCGAGCCCAGCACGGCCTGGCCGTCCTCGATGTGGAAGTCACCGAGGTTCATCGCCGGGGACCCGATGAAGCCCGCGACGAAGACGTTGGCCGGGTGGTCGTACATCTCACGCGGGTTGCCGACCTGCTGCAGCACGCCGTCCTTGAGTACCGCGATGCGGTCACCCATGGTCAGCGCCTCGGTCTGGTCGTGGGTGACGTAGACGGTGGTGACGTTGAG
The DNA here is from genome assembly GCF_042680605.1 of Georgenia deserti. Lineage (NCBI taxonomy): Bacteria > Bacillati > Actinomycetota > Actinomycetes > Allobogoriellales > Allobogoriellaceae > Georgenia > Georgenia deserti. The sequence goes on along the minus strand of NZ_JBHUEE010000014.1, from coordinate 8,168 downwards.
GCGCCGCTGCAGCGAGGCGATCTGGGTACGCGTCTGGACACGCAGCTTGGCGTCCAGGTTGGACAGCGGCTCGTCCATGAGGAACACCTGAGGCTGACGCACGATCGCGCGCCCCATCGCGACACGCTGACGCTGACCACCGGAGAGGGCCTTCGGCTTGCGGTTGAGGTACTCGGTCAGGTCGAGGATCTTCGCGGCGTCCTCCACGCGCTGGCGGATCTCGGCCTTCGGCGTGCCGGCGATCTTCAGCGCGAAGCCCATGTTGTCGGCGACCGACATGTGCGGGTAGAGCGCGTAGTTCTGGAAGACCATGGCGATGTCACGGTCCTTGGGCTGGACGTCGGTGACGTCCCGGTCCCCGATGAAGATCCGGCCGGAGTTGACGTCCTCGAGGCCCGCGAGCATCCGCAGCGACGTCGACTTGCCGCATCCGGACGGGCCGACGAGCACGAGGAACTCGCCGTCGCCGACCTCGAGGTCGAGGGCGTCGACCGCCGGGCGCTCGGTGCCCGGGTAGATCCTGGTGGCTTTGTCGTAGGTGACGGTGGCCATGGTGGTGCACATCCCTTCACCGGCAGGTACGTGCCGGACGATCCGTTGTGAAAGGTGTCAGCTCGAGTGTCCGCACTGACACAGCTGACGTCCCGAGCGTCATGCTCGCGACATCGGCCGAGCACATACTGTCACATCGGAGGTTACGGGTGTGTGTCCGTCTCCTGGGAAAGCTCTGGACGGGGCGCCGTACGGCTCTCGAACAGGTCCACCAGGCGCATGAGCACGACCGAGAACTCCTCCGGGTCGGTCACCCGGTAGCCGGCGGCCGTCTCACCGGCGCCGACCTTGACCGTCACGTCGCCCGCCGCGAGATCGAGGGACCGGAACGCGTCCTCGTCCGTGGTGTCGTCGCCGGCGTAGAACGCCGCCGACGCTCCGGCCGAGTTCTTCAGCCGCACCATGGCGTCGCCCTTGGTGACCTCGAGGACCGCCATCTCGACGACCTGCTTGCCGACGACGACACGGACCCCGTCGCGGGCCGCCGGTCCGTCCAGCGTGCGCCGGGTCAGCGCCTCGGCCGTCGCGGCGTCCAGACGCCGCGTGTGCAGCACGACGGCGGTCGGTTTGGTCTGCACCCACGCGCCGTCGACCTCCGCCGCGAGGGTCATGGTCTCCCGTTCCAGGTCGCGCAGCAGCGTCACCTGTTCCTCGGTGAGGTCCAGCGGCTCCGACTCCAGGACCGGGCCGTCACCGGTATCGACGGAACGTCCCCACTCGGCGCCGTGCGAGCCGATGACCCGGGTGCCCGTGGGCAGGGCGGCGAGAGCGACGACGTCGTGCGCGCTGCGGCCGGTGACCACGGCGACGTCGACGCCGGGTGCGGCGGCGAGGCGGGCGACGGCCTCGGCCGTGGCGGGCAGCATGTGGGCGGTCGTCGGATCGAGGACGATCGGTGCGAGGACGCCGTCGAAATCCAGACCCACGACGACGGTTTCGCGTTCGGCGAAATGCTCGAGGGCGTCCTCGAGCTCACCCCCGAGGTGGGTGAGGAAGATGGGCTGGTCCTGCGGGCCTCCGGGGGAGCCGTCGGCCGGCTGGGTCACGTGGTCTCCTTCGAGGTCGGCTGCTCGTCGGTCGGTTGCTCGTCGGTCGGTTGCTCGTCGGTCGGGTCCGGACGGTTCTCGTCGGTCGCGGGAGGCTGAGTGCCGAGCCGAGGTGTCTCCGGTGGTCGCAGGTCGGGCGGCGGCGGCACCGACATCGCGAGGTAACCGAGGAAGTCGTCGGCCCAGCGCTGCACGTCGTGTTGCATGACGCGTCGTCGCAGACCCCGCATCCGCCGCCGCGACTCCTTCCGGTCCATGTTGACCGCCCGCATCACGGTGGCCTTCGTGCCGTCGATGTCATGCGGGTTGATGGTGAGGGCATGGGTGAGCTCGTCGGCGGCGCCGGTGAACTCCGAGAGGACCAGCGCCCCGCCGAGGTCGGAGCGGGCCGCCACGTACTCCTTGGCGACGAGGTTCATCCCGTCGCGCAACGAGGTGACGAGCATCACGTCGGCGGCGCGGTAGAGCGCCGCCATCTCGGTCGCCGGGTAGGAGTGGTGGAGGTAGTGCACTGCGGCGCGCCCCAGGGCGCCGTAGTCGCCGTTGATGCGGCCGACGGTGACCTCGACCTCGTCCCGCAGCGTCTTGTACTGCTCGACGCGCTCCCGGGATGGGCTGGCCACCTGCACCATGCACGCCTCGGGCACCCGGAGCTGACCGTCCTCGAGGAGCTCGCCGAACGCCTTGAGCCGGTGCCGGATGCCCTTGGTGTAGTCCAGACGGTCGACGCCGAGGAGCAGCACGTCCGGGCTGCCGAGCTCGACGCGGATCTGCTTGGCACGCTCGAGCACGTCGGGGCGGCGGGCGAGTTCCTCGAACGCTGTCGAGTCGATGGAGATCGGGAACGCCTGGGCGCGCACCGCACGGTCCGGCCGGGACCAGCGGCCGGGAACGGTGACCTGCGGACCGCGGACCTGCAGGTCGGTCAGGCGGCGGACGGCGCGCAGGAAGTTCGACGCGTCGCCGGGACGCTGGAAGCCGACCAGGTCGGCACCGAGCAGGCCCTCGACCACCTGGTGGCGCCACGGGAGTTGGGTGAAGATCTCGACCGGCGGGAACGGGATGTGGTTGAAGAATCCGATCTTCACGTCCGGGCGTAGCATCCGCAGCACCGAGGGGACGAGCTGGAGCTGGTAATCGTGGACCCAGACGGTGCCGCCGGGGGCGACGGCCTCGGCGGCCGCGGTGGCGAACCGCCGGTTGACCGAGGTGTAGGTGTTCCACCAGGCGCGGTGGAACTCCGGCGGGACGATCACGTCGTGGTACAGCGGCCACAGCGTGGCGTTGGAGAAGCCCTCGTAGTAGCGGGCGATCTCGCCCTCGCTGAGTGGGACCGGGCACAGCCGCATGCCCTCGGCGTCGAACGGCTCGTGCTCGAACCCCACCTTGCCGGACCACCCCACCCAGCCGCCGCCGTTCTTCTGCATCAGCGGGGCCAGTGCGGTGACCAGTCCGCCCGGCGAACGTTCCCAGCTCAGTGAGCCGTCGTCCTCGATGGTGATGTCGACGGGAAGTCGGTTGGCGACGACGACGAACTCGTGTTCTCCCGCAGGCACGTCTCTTCCCAACTCCTTCACGACCACGGCCCGCCGCTGACGTCTCGTTCAGGGCTCGGGCCGGCACTGACGTGCCCACCGTACTGTCCGCCGTCGGGCGGTGCCTGCCGGTCCCGGGCGTGCGGCGACGCGGTGGGGCGCTCCGGCGCCGCCGGCACGGGACCGCGTGTCGAGGCGCGTCCGGCCGCCCGGCACGCATCGGCTCGGTACGTTTGTGGGCATGACGGAGCCGGTGGAATCCTCGCGCGAGGTCGGTGGGTACCGGCTGCTGCGACGGCTGGGCTCCGGCGGCATGGGCACCGTCCACGAGGCCGTCGACGCCGATGGTCACCGGGTGGCCCTGAAACTGCTGCATCCACATATCGCCACGGATCCTCAGGCGCGTCAGCGGCTTGCGCGTGAGGTCGCGTTGCTGCACCGCGTCAAAGGTGCCGGCGTGGCTCGGGTGCTGGATGCCGAGGTCGAGGACGCCGAGGCGTTCGTCGTCACCGAGCTGGTCGAGGGGCCGACCCTGGAGGACGACGTCAACGACGGCGGGGCGTTCAGCCTGGACGAGCTCGCCGGACTGGGCCACGGTCTCGCGGCCTCGCTGCGCGCCATCCACGCCGAGGGCATCGTGCATCGCGACCTCAAGCCCGGCAACGTCATGCTCGCCGACGACGGGCCGGTGCTCATCGACTTCGGAATTGCCCAGGTGGCCGACGACGTCCGGCTCACCCAGACGGGTCTGGTCACCGGAACGCCCGGTTACCTGGATCCGGGTGTCATCGCGGGCGGCGACCCGGGCCCGGCGGGGGACTGGTGGGCATGGGCCGCCGTGCTGCTGTTCGCGGCCACCGGCCGACCACCGTTCGGTCGCGGGGCGATGGAGGCCGTGCTGGCCCGGGTCGCCACCGGCCGCGCGGACACCACCGGCCTGCCGGGCTCGGTGGCCCGGACCTTCCAGGACGCGTTGGCTCCCGATCCGGAGCGGCGGCTGCCGCCGGAGGAGGTGCTCGCCGCGCTGGACGCCGCGGCCGACGACCCGGCCTCCGCCGGGTCACCGCAGTCGGCGGACGACGCCGTGGCCGGGGCGGCGGCTGCAGGTGCGGCCGCCGTGGCCGCAGGCGATGACGCGCCACCGACGGCCGCGTGGGGGACCGGGGCGCCGGCTACGGCTCCGGTGATCCCCCCGACGATGCCGGTGGCACGGGACCGCGGGCCGGGCGCTCCGGCGGAGGGGGCGACCTCACCGCTGCCGACCTCCGGCTACGGCGCCCCCGAGGGCGGGTCCGCCACACGAGTGATGCCCGCGGTCCCGCCCGCCGGCGACGGCCAAGCCCCCGGTGCGCCGGCGCCTGTCGATCAGCCACAGCCGCAGGGACTTGCCCTGCCCGGCGAGGAGTATCCCGGTGCGATGCCGCCGGGATATGCCGCCGGAGGCCCGGGGACGAGCACCGAGGGGTGGTCCGGTCAGCCAGGTGCCCCGGCGCCCAGGTGGGCTCGCCCGCCGCGGCGGCGCACCGGCATCGTTCTCGCCGTCGGCGTCGGCGTCAGCGCCGCCGCGGCATCCTTCCCCGGGATCTTCGCCGTGGTGGCGGGACTGCTGGTGGTGCTGACCGCCACCACCGGGTGGGCCGGCCGGTCCCGGCGCAACTCCCGGTTGCGGCGCGGGGTCCGCAGCGGCGACGACGCGCGCATGGTCGCGGGCCTGCCGTGGCATCTGCTGCGCGGCGTCCTCGCGGTGCTGCCCGGGGTACTCATCGGCGCCGTCATGGGGGGCGCGCTGTGGTGGTTTGCTCCGGACCTGATGCCCGCGGCCGTGCCGACGGAGCTGCATGAACCGCTGACCTTCTGGGTGGCGGGTCTGCTGGCGCTGTTCGTGGCCTGGTTGACCCCGACCTCGGCCTCGGCCCGTGACGGTGCGCGGGCGTGGCTCGACGTGCTCACCCCCGGGCCCGGGTACCGCGCACTCCTCGTCACCGTGTTCCTCGGTTACGCCGCCGTCGTCGGTGTGCAGGTGGCGCTGGACCAGACCCCCGACGTCACGTGGACCCCGTTGCCTATTACGCTGGAGCGGTGACGAACCAGAAGTCCCCGTCGAAGGCGGAGCGGCGTGAGGCCGCTCGTGAGCAGGCCCGTAAGCTCCGCGAGGCCCAGGCGCGCCGCGAGAAGCGCAATCGCGTGCTCATGATCACCGGCGCCGTGGTGCTGATCATCGCCGTCGCGGTCGCCGCGTTCTTCATCGTCCAGCAGGGCACGAGATCGGTGATCGCGGACGTCGAGAACGTGCCTGCGAACTCCGAGGTCGAGGACGGTGGCATCTCGGTCGGGTCGGACATGGCCGCCGGCACCGAGAACGAGGGTGCGCCGGTCCTGGACGTCTACCTCGACTTCGCCTGCCCGCACTGCGCGGACTTCGAGCAGATCAACGCCGAGGACATCGACCAGATGGTGGCCGACGGTGAGGTCACCGCCGTGTACCACCCGGTGTCCCTCCTCTCGCGTGGTGACCGTCAGAGCTGGTCCTGGCGCGCTGCCGAGGCGGCCGCGGTGGTGGCCGACCAGGCGCCGGAGCAGTACAACGCCTTCCAGACGGCCCTGTTCGAGCTCTACGCGCAGTCCGGCGGTCAGACCGAGCCCAGCGACGAGCAGATCGTCCAGGCCGCCCGGGACACCGGCGTGCCGCAGGACGTCGCCCAGGCGATTCCGCAGCAGACTTTCGACGAGTGGGTGGATGCCACGACGCGTCAGTTCAGCCGCGACGGGTTCGAGGGCACGCCCACGGTGCTGGTCGACGGTGAGGAGTTCCAGAACTGGTCCGAGCCGGGCGCGCTCGCCGACGCCGTCGGGGGCGAGTGAGGGTTCCGACCACTCGGTGCCGGCGTCTCTGGGGCGAGGTCGTGGCACACTGATCGTCGGTGACGCGTGATCATCCCGCCGCCTTAGCTCAGTTGGTAGAGCGTTCGCCTTGTAAGCGAAATGTCGTCGGTTCGAATCCGACAGGCGGCTCCCGTGGCGCGGTGCGAACGAGGTTGCAGAATCCGTCGAAAAACGAGCGGATCCTGCAACCTCGTTCGGCGCGAGGCGCTGGCGGCGCTCAGAACACCCAGCGGCGTAGGAACGCGTTGGTGAACGTGCCCTGCGGGTCGAGGTCCCGGGCCAGGTCGACGAAGTCGGACCGGCGCGGGTAGAGGCCGCGGACGCGCTGCGGGTCGGCGTCGAAGACCTTGCCCCAGTGCGGGCGCCCCTCGACCGGCCCGAAAGCCGCGTCCAGGTGGGGCAGCGCCGCCGCCACACGCTCGTTGTCCCGGACGAGCGTGAAGTGGAAGGCCAGGCAGTCCTGCTGATACATCGGGCTCATCCAGGCCGTGTCGGCCGCGATGGAGCGCACCTCGGCGACCTGCACCAGCCCGGCCAGGGGTCCGGAGAGCTCCCGGAACGCCTCCAGCGCACGCACGGCATGCTGACGCGGGACGAGGTACTCGCACTGGATCTCCTCGCCCGCGCTGGGCATGTGGTCGGCGCGGAAGTGTGGCAGCCGGTCCCATGACGGGCCTGCGGCCCCAAGCTGCTGCGTGGCGTTGGCCGGGTCGACCCCCGGGATCGGGTGGAACGGCTCCGACATCGCCCGGCTTCCGGCCACCTGCGCGGGCCAGGCGTCCTCGAGCTCGCCGCCGGCGCGCTTGACCCAGATCGAGGCGAACGTGTTCTCGCGCAGCGTCGTGAAGCAACTCACGGAGTAGCCCAGGCCGCTGACCTCCTCGAAGGCCGCGACGACGTCGTCGAAGCCTGCCGGGCCGTAGACCGTCTGAGCGACGTCGAAGGCCGGCACCGACTGCAGCGTCACGGCGGTGACCACGCCGAGTGCGCCGAGGGCGACGCGCGCGCCGTCCAATTCGGCGTCCGCGTCCGTCAGCGTGCGGACGGAGCCGTCCGCGGTGAGCAGCTCTATGCCGACGACGGACGAGGCGAGCGAGGCGTTGCCGATGCCGCTGCCATGTGTCCCGGTCGCCACCGACCCGGCGACCGAGATGTGCGGCAGGGAGGCGAAGTTCGGCAACGTGCGGCCGCGGTCATGCAGGAAGAGCGCCAGGTCCGCATATCGGGTCGAACCCGTGACGCGCACCCGGCCGGTCGACTCGTCGAGCTCGGGCTCCACCGACGACGGCGGTGCGTCACCGTCCGTGGGTGTCGACAGCCGCGGATGGCGATAGGCCAGATGGGCGAGGTTGAGGAGGGTCTCCTCGGAGTCGGCGATGTCGTTGAAGCTGTGCCGCGAACCGAGGGCACGCACGTGCGAGGACCGGGCGACCGCGTCGGCGGCCTCGTCGAGCGTGGTCGGGGTGACGACGGTGCCGGCGAGCGTGCGGCTGCCGGACCAGTTGGAGATGCCCACGTTGTTCACGCATCAGAGCGTGCCACACGCCACACGGGGCGGAGCCTGTGCCCGAACGTCGAGATCGAGGGGCGGGGAGCCGTGTTCAGGCGGCGGAGCCGTCGTCCCGGCTGCGGCCGTAGACGAAGTCCTCCTCTTCGTCGGGCCCGGCGCCGACGAGTTCGTTGTCGTTGGCGAAGCGCTCCACGTCGGTCTTGGGAGCACCCGAGGCGCGACCCCCGCTCAGCACGTCCCGCTGGCGCCGCTCCTCGTCGTCGGCGTCGGGCTGGACCAGACCCCGGTGCACCAGTGCTTCCGTGACGAGATCAGGTCGACGGGTGGGGTCGTGGCGGTTCATCGTTCACCAGCTCCTCAGTCCATGATTGGACGGGTCGACGGCGACGGGGTGTGTCGTCGATCGGCCCTCATAGAGCGATGATGCCCACAGGGAGCGCCGGAGTGCGAGTGCGACCCGCGAAATTCACAGACCGGAAACGCGCCGAGCGCCCGGCGGCGGCGCGTTCGACGGCGTGAGAGGCGGGCTCGCCAGGCTTCGCCGCGCGGGTCAGACACCCCATGGCGTTTTGATGTCAAGCCGCAGCGTGGTGCTCGTGGGCCCAGGCCGTCGCTTCGTCGTAGGGGGTGCCGGTCTTCAGG
>NZ_JBHUEE010000013.1:0-69053 GCF_042680605.1 Georgenia deserti | reverse complement strand
CAACTATCAGCCACAGACAACACCACTACCGAAATGACGAATGGCCCGAACCCACAAACCGTGGGTCCGGGCCATTCCGATGTCCTGAGACATCACACGGAGCGGGTGACGGGAATCGAACCCGCACCATCTGCTTGGAAGGCAGAGGCTCTACCATTGAGCTACACCCGCACAGGTCCGCGAGGGACGTGCGACGTCGAGTCTAACGGCTCCCGGTCGTGGTGCGGCCCCGGCCCGCCGGTGGTGATGATCACCGCCGGACCGGGGCCCGTGCGTCTGCCACCGGACGATCAGCTCGCCTGCCGCCGGAGTGTCAGGTGAGCATCACGGTGCTGGTCGGGCGGGTGCCCGGCGGCCCGTAGAATCGGGCACCGGCGCCGGCCCGGCCGGCGCCGCCGGGATGTGGCGCAGTTTGGTAGCGCGTCCGCTTTGGGAGCGGAAGGTCGCGGGTTCAAGTCCCGCCATCCCGACGTCGCCGGCGGCCGTCGACTCAGCGATTGCCGTGGCCGTGGCCCTGGCCGCGTCCGTGACCGTGGCCATGCCCGTGCGCGTTCCCGTTCCCGTTCCCGTTCCCGGACCTGTCGGCCCAGAAGTCCTCGAGAAACAGGTTGGCCAGGTCGGTGTTGTCCAGGTACGCGCCGCGGACCGGGTCCGTCATGTCGGCCAGGCGTCCGAGTTCCTTGGCGCCGGCTCCCTGGGCGAACACGGGAACGAGCATGTTGGTGTGGTTCGTGGAGTTCCACGACACGTTCGGCACCTCGCCGGCCTGGCCGGTCAGGGCGGTCCAGTCCGGGTTCGCGTCCGCGCCCTCGAGGTAGCCGGTCTCGTGGTCGGCCGTGACGATGACCAGCGTCTCGCGCCAGGAGGAGTTCTCCTCGACCCAGTCGGTGACCGTCTCCACGGCCTCGTTGAACTCGAGGGTCTCCTCGATGTTGCGCGCAGAGTCATTGGCGTGTCCGCTCCAGTCGATGGCCCCGCCCTCGACCATGAGCGAGAAGCCGTCCGGGTTCTCGTCCAGGACGTTGAGAGCTCCGGCCGTCATGGTCGCCAGGCTGGGCACGTCATTGAGCGGGTCGCCGTAGGGTTCGTCCGAGTCGCCCGCCCGGCCCTGCTGGAGGGTCGAGCCCACCTGCGGAATGCCGAACACGCGCTCCGGGGTCTCACCGCTGGCGAGGTCCTCGAAGTCGGAGGCCTCCTCGATGTAAGACCAGTCCGTCTCGCCCGCGGCGAGCGCCTCGTAGGACTCCTCGCTCATGTAGCCGTACTCGGGCTCGTCGAGCCGCTCGTGCGAGTCGTCGAAGTACGGATGGCCGGCGCCCATGACCACCGACAGCTCGGAGGCAAGCTCCTGGTCGGCGATCTCGTGGTAGTTGTTCCGGTCCGCCTCGTGCGCGACATACGCGGCCGGAGTGGCGTGCGAGTAGGGCACCGACGAGACGACGCCGGCGGACTTGCCCTGCGCGATCGCCCGCTCGGAGAGGTTCTCGACCGGATTGCCCTGCGCGTCGACACCGAGGGCGCCGTTCGTGGTCTTCGTGCCGGAGGCCATCGCCGTGCCGGCGGCCGCCGAGTCGGTCGCCCCCTCAGCGACGTAGTCGAAGTCGGTCCACGCGCGTTGCGGGTCGTATGATCCGCCCTCCGGGAACGTCTGCATGTCCACCTGGACGGGGAAGGACTCGTACACCTCGGTGGGAGTGCCCCGGACCTCGCGCACGCCGCCCTCGCCGTCGGAGACGACCTCGGTGTAGCTCGTCCCGTGCGCGTAGAGAGAGGCCTGCGAGATCTGGTTGTAGCCCATTCCGTCACCGATGAGGACGATGACGTTCTCCGGGCCGTGCGGCGCCGCGGGAACCCCGCCGGCGGCTGCGGGGACCGACGTGGCCACGACCAGTGCGGCGGCCGAGCCGGTCAGCCCGACGCCCTTCCAGACATGCCGTTTCATGAGACTCCTCGTGATGGGGTAACGCCGGCCCCGGCCGGGACCGGCCCCTCCACCCTTGTGGGGTCGGGTGAGCGCATATCGACGGCGCGGCAAACTGGACGAGTCTGCGGGGTGATCCGTCCGTTACGGCGTGAATCGAGACCCCCGGGCGTTGACCTCGCTTCTACATCGATGTAGGTTCCCGGGTCATACATCGATGTAGAGGACGGACGCGGATCGCATCGATCGGCCGCAGAGACCGCAGACGAAGGAGTCGCCGGATGAACGGACGCACCCACAGGGCCGGGCCGCACGTGCCCGGCCACCGCACGACGAGAAACGGGGCCGCACCCCCGGGGCCGTCGCGCCGGAACTTCCTGCTCGGCGCGGGCGCGCTCGGCGGCGCCGCCGCGCTGGGACTCGGGGGCTGCTCAGGCGCGGCGAGCGCCTTCACCGGCGGCACCCTCGACTTCTGGCATCTGCTCACCGGGCCCGACGGGCAGATCCTCACCCGCATGCTGGAGGACTTCCAGGGTGAGCACGGCGACGTCACCGTCAACGAGACCGTGCTGGCCTGGGGGCGGCCCTACTACACCAAGCTCGCCATGGCCTCGGCCGGCGGACGGGCCCCGGACGTCGCGGTGATGCACATCGCGCGGCTGCCCGGCTATGCCCCCGGCGGGATGCTGGACAGCTGGGACCTCGATCTGCTCGAGGAACTGGGCGTCGGCCCGGACACCTTCCCGGAGACGGTGTGGGAGAAGGGCTTCTACGGCGACGAGCTCAAGGCGATCCCGCTCGATATGCACCCGTTCGTCCTCTATTACAACACCGACGTCGCCGAGCAGGCCGGGGTGCTCGGCCCGGACGGGCTCCTCGAGGGTGTGGACACCGAGGAGGGGTTCCGCGACGTCGCCCTGCGCATGGGCGAGGTGACCGGTGGGCACGGTCTGTCCTACGGCTACCTCGACGACGCCGCCAATATGTGGCGGATGTTCGACACCTGGTACACCCAGATGGGCGGCACCATCAACCTGCCCGAGGGCGGGCCGATGGAGATCGACGAGGACAAGGCGATCCGCACCCTGGAATGGATCAGGTCACTCCTCGACGGCGAGGTCGCCTCGGCCAGCAATCTCGGCAGTTCCGCCATCGCCGAGTTCGGCACCCAGCGCGCCGGCATGTTCATGGGCGGTGTGTGGGAGATCCAGAGCTACCGCGACCAGGGTGTCCCGTTCGGCATGCAGATGATCCCGCCGATCTTCGGCCGGCCCGCGGCCTACTGCGACTCCCACTCCTTCGTGTTGCCGCACCAGTCGAGCCCTGACCCGGACAAGCGGCGCATGGTCCACGAGATGGTTGCCTCGCTCCTGAAGTCCTCCGTCCAGTGGGCCGACGCCGGGCACCTCCCCGTCTACCTGCCGGTCCTGGAGAGCGAGGAGTACTCCCAGCTCGACCCGCAGGCCGACTACGCCGAGGCGGCCGAGCACGCCGTCTACGACCCGCCGGCCTACTTCACGGGTTCCGGGGCCGACTTCTCCGAGTACTTCGGCGACCACCTGCTGCAGGTCTACACCGGCGCCGTGCCGCCCGAGCGTGGCCTGCAGAACTTCATCGACCGCATCAACGAGCTGCTCGCCAAGCCGAGCCCGCTGTGAGGCGGAAGGGACGACGATGACCACAACAACCGAACCGCGGGAGCCGGTGGGCGCCGACGTCGCCGCGACCCCGCCCCCCGTCAACCCCGTCAAGCGCCCGGATGCACTCCGCGGCTGGCTCTACATGGCGCCGTTCGCCGTCGCCTTCATCATGTTTCTGGTCTGGCCGACCGTTTCCGGGCTGTGGATGAGTTTCACCGGTCGCAGCCTCACCGGTGCCAACGCCGATCCCATCGGCTTCGAGAACTACGCGGAGGCCTTCGCCGACCCGGAGGTCTGGAGCTCGCTGTGGAACACCATCTGGTTCACCGTGCTGACCACGGTGCCGCTGGTGATCCTGCCGTTGCTCTTCGCCACTCTGGTCAACAGCGGTGTGAAGGGGCAGTGGCTGTGGCGGCTGTCCATCTTCATGCCCTATCTCTTCGCCTCGACCGTCATCTCCCAGATCTGGATCTGGCTCTACAACCCTGAGCTCGGACTGGTCAACGAGGTGCTGCGCTGGGTCGGCATCGGCCCCATCGCGTGGCTGCAGGACCCGAACACGGCGATGCTCGCCGTCGTCATCGCCACCGTGTGGTGGACCATCGGGTTCAACTTCCTGCTCTACCTCTCGGCGCTGCAGGCCATTCCGGACCAGCTCTACGAGGCGGCCTCGCTGGACGGCGCCGGGACCTGGCGCCAGTTCTGGTCCATCACGGTTCCCCAGCTCGCGCCGACCACGGTGCTGGTGCTGATCCTGCAGATCCTGGCCTCACTCAAGGTTTTCGATCAGATCTACCAGATGACGGCCGGCGGCCCCGGCGGCGCAACCCGGCCGATCCTGCAGTACGTCTACGAGGTCGGCTTCACCGGATACCGCCTCGGCTACGCCTCTGCGATCTCGTACCTGTTCTTCTTCCTCATCATTCTCGTCTCGATCGTCTACATGATGATCAACAGCCGGAGAGGGGCCCGCTCATGAGTGCCGCCGCTGCCACCCCGACGGTCGGGTCGACGACGGCCGACCGGTTGGCCGACACCAGCATTCCCGCGAACAAGCGCCGTCTGCGACCGATGACCGTGGTCGCGTACGTGGTGCTCGCCGTCATCGCCATCACCTGGCTCATGCCGGTGCTGTGGGCGGCGCTGACCGCGTTCAAGCCGGAGACCGAGGCGGCGTCCTACCCGATCACCATCGTCCCGGAGTCCGGCTTCACCACCGAGGCCTTCCGGGACGTGCTCAACGACAGTCTTGTCCCACGCTGGGCGTTCAACAGCCTCCTCACGGCCGGTGCGATCACTGCCATCACGCTGGTCATCAGCGCGCTCGCGGGCTACGCGTTGTCCCGGATGGACTTCCCGGGGCGCAAGGCGGCCCTCGCCGTCATCGTCGCCTCGATCCTCATCCCGGCGCAGATCCTCATCGTCCCGCTGTTCCAGCAGATGGTGGACCTCAACCTCGTCGACACCTACTGGGCGATCATCCTTCCCCAGGTGGTCGCGGCGCCGATGGTGTTCATCCTCAAGCGGTTCTTCGACGCCATCCCGCACGAGCTCGAGGAGGCGGCGATGATCGACGGCGCCAGCCGGATGCGAATCTTCCTGCAGATCGTGCTGCCGCTCTCGCGGCCCATCCTCGGAGCGGTCTCGATCTTCGTGTTCATCCAGGCGTGGAACAACTTCCTGTGGCCGTTCATCGCCATCAACGACGCGAACATCATGACCCTGCCCGTCGGTCTGCAGACCGTGCTCAGCTTCTACGGCATCCAGTACGCGCAGATCATGGCGCAGAACGTGCTCGGTGCCCTGCCGCTGATCCTCGCCTTCCTCTTCTTCCAGCGGCAGATCATCAAGGGCATCGCGACGTCGGGCATCACCGGCACCTGATCCGGACACCGTCCACGAGCACCAGCCACCCAACCAGCAGCCAGCACGCAACCAGCACGCAACCAGCAAGGAGAACCATGCTCACTGCCTCCGCCGTCCTCGACCGCGCGTTCGTGGTCGGTCCGGTCCGGCCCCGGACGTTCGGCACGTTCGTCGAACACCTCGGCCGGTGCGTCTACCACGGCATCTTCGAGCCGGACCACCCCCAGGCGGACGAGGACGGACTGCGCACCGACGTGCTCGAGCTGGTGCGGGAGCTCGGCACCACCACGGTGCGTTACCCGGGTGGCAACTTCGTCTCCGGGTACCGCTGGGAGGACGGCGTCGGGCCGGTGGACCGGCGGCCGGCACGACTGGACCTGGCCTGGCACTCCACGGACCCGAACACCTTCGGTGTCGACGAGTTCATGCGGTGGACGGCCAAGGCCGGCGTGGAGCCGATGATGGCGGTCAATCTCGGCACGCGGGGCGTCCAGGAGGCTCTCGATCTCCTCGAGTACTGCAACGTGCCCGGCGGGTCGCATTTCGCTGACATGCGCCGGGCCAACGGGGCACCGGACCCGTACCGGGTGCGCATGTGGTGCCTGGGCAACGAGATGGACGGCCCGTGGCAGATCGGGCACAAGACGGCGGAGGAGTACGGGCGCCTGGCGGCCGAGACCGCCCGTGCCATGCGCATGATCGACCCGGATCTCGAGCTCGTGGCGTGCGGGTCATCCAACTCGCGGATGCCGACGTTCGGCGAGTGGGAGGCCACCGTGCTGCGCGAGGCGTACGAGCACGTCGACCACATCAGCGCGCACGCCTACTACTACGAGGACGACGGCGACCTCGCCAGCTTCCTCGCCAGCGCCACGGACATGGACTACTTCATCGACTCGGTCGCCGCGACCGCGGACTACGTCCGGGCGGCACGCAAGCAGTCCAAGCGGGTGCACATCTCGTTCGACGAGTGGAACGTCTGGTACCAGAAGCGCGCCGAGTCTCGTCCGCCGTCGGGCGACGACTGGCCGGTGGCCCCGGTACTGCTCGAGGACCGGTACAACGTCGCCGACGCCGTCGTGGTGGGCAACCTGCTCATCTCCCTGCTGCGGCACACCGACCGCGTGCACGCGGCGAGCCTGGCTCAGCTCGTCAACGTCATCGCGCCGATCATGACGGAGGACCGCGGACCGGCTTGGCGCCAGACCACCTTCCACCCGTTCGCCCTCACCGCCCGGCACGCAGCCGGCGAGGTGCTGCGCCCGGCGGTGGCGGCGCCCACCGTCGAGACGGCCCAGTTCGGCGAGGTGTCCGCGATCGACCTGGTCGCCACCCGGGACGACGACGGCGCCGTGGTGTTCGTCGTCAACCGCTCGGTCACCGAGCCGGTCGGGCTGAGTCTCGACGTGCGGTCGCTGGGCGTGAGCCGGGTACACGAGGCCGTGACGCTGGCCAACCCGGATCACACCTGGCAGGCGACCGCCGCGGACTCGACCTCGGTGCTGCCGCGGCCGAACACCTCGGCAGGTCTCGACGACGCCCGGCTGAGCGTCGAGCTGCCGCCGGTGTCCTGGAGCATGATCCGCCTGGGATCCTGAGAGGATCGCCCGGGGGCTCTGGGACGGGGACGCGGAGCACCCGGGCACGGCCGGCGGCCCCGGAGAGGAGTGAGCGACGGTGGCCGCAACCATGCAGGACGTCGCCACGCTGGCCGGGGTCTCGGTCAAGACCGTCTCCAACGTCGTCAACGACTACCCCTACGTGCGCCCGGAGACCCGCGAGCGGGTGATGTCGGCGATCGCCGAGCTTGGGTACCAGCTCAACGCCTCGGCGCGGAACCTGCGGCGGGGACGGACAGGCCTGATCGGACTGGCCCTGCCCATGCTCTCCCTGCCGTACTTCGCCGAGCTCGCTGAGTCGGTCATCGCCGCGGCGGAGGAGCGGGGCCTTGTCGTGGTCATCGAGCAGACCGGTGACGACCGCGGACGGGAGATGGACGCCCTGCACGGGTCGCGGCGGACGGTGACCGACGGTCTGATCTTCTCGCCGCTCGCGCTCGGACCCGAGGACGAGCACCTGCTGCCGACGCGGCCGCCGCTGGTCCTGCTCGGCGAGCGGGTCTTCTCCGACCGGGTCGATCACGTGACGATGCGCAACACCGAGGCCGCGAAGGCGGCCACCGAGCACCTGCTCTCCGTCGGGCGCCGGCGGATTGCCGTGGTCGGGGTCCACCCCGGGGAGAAGGTCGGCTCTGCGGCGCTGCGCGTCACGGGTTACGAACAGGCGCTGCGGGAGGCCGGGATCGCGCTCGACCCCGCTCTGTACGGAACGGCCGGGCCCTGGGGCCGCGCCGCCGGTGCACAGGCCCTCGCGCAGATCCTGGACGCCGGGGCGGTGCCGGACGCCGTGTTCGGCCTCAACGACACCCTCGCCATCGGGGCCATGCACGAGTTGCAGACGCGGGGCCTGCGCGTGCCCGAGGACGTCGCGATCATCGGGTTCGACGACATCGAGGAGGCGCAGTACTCGGCGCCGACACTCACCTCGGTGCACTTCGGCCGGGACGACATCGCGCGCAGCGCCGTCGACCTGCTCGAGGCCCGGATCACCGGCGCGGCCGGAGCTCCTCGGCGGGTCGACGCCGCGTTCCAGATCTCGGTCCGCGCCTCGACCGGAGGAGCGGGCGGCAGGGCGTCGGTGCCGACGTGAGGAAGATCGCCGCTCCTGTGCGGCGGCTCCGGTGTGCTCGCGCCGGACGATGTGCCCTAGGATTGATCGGTCTGTGCGCGCCGAGTCCTGGCCGCGCCCCACCGTGAACGTCATGGAGAGCACACTGTGAAGAGCGCCGTCGAGAACCTCGAACCGACCCGCGTCAAACTGACCGTGGAGGTGGGGTACGACGAGCTCAAGCCGAACCTCGACCACGCCTATGCCCACATCGGCGAGCAGGTCAACGTCCCGGGCTTCCGCAAGGGCAAGGTCCCGCCCCGGGTCCTCGAGCAGCGTGTCGGCCGTGCTGCCATCATCGAGCACGCCGTCAACGACGCCGTGCCGGGCCTGTACAGCCAGGCGATCACCGAGTCCGAGGTGCGGCCGATGGGCCAGCCCAGCATCAACGTCACCGAGGTTCCGAACCTGACCGGTGCCGCCGGCGGCCAGCTCGTCTTCGAGGCCGAGGTCGATGTCCGTCCCGAGCTCGAGATCCCCGACCTGTCCGCGATCACGCTGGCCGTCGAGTCGGCGGAGGTCACCGACGCCGACGTCGACGCCAAGCTGGACGAGCTGCGGGAGCGGTTCGGCAGCCTCGTCGGTGTCGAGCGAGCCGCCCAGGAGGGGGACTTCGTCACCATCGACCTGTCCGCCAAGGTCGGGGACGAGGAGGTCGACTCCGTCTCCGGGATCTCCTACCAGGTCGGTGCCGGCACCATGCTCGACGGCTTGGACGAGGCCCTGACCGGTCTGACCGCCGGTGAGACGACGACCTTCACCTCGACGCTGGTCGGCGGTGACCACGCCGGGGAGGAGGCCGTGGTGACGGTGACTCCGAGTGCCGTCAAGGAGCGGGACCTGCCCGAGGCGGACGACGACTTCGCCCAGATGGCCTCCGAGTTCGACACCGTCGAGGAGCTGCGCGAGGACCTGCGCGGGCAGGTGGCTGCGGACAAGGGTGGCGAGCAGGCCGTCCAGGCCCGCGACGCCCTGCTGGAGAAGCTGCGCAGCGAGATCGACGTCCCGGCACCGGCCGGGGTCATCGAGTCCGAGATCAACCGGCACCTCGAGGCAGAGGGCAAGGAGCCGGGTGATCCGCACGGTGAGGAGGTGCGCGAGGAGGTCGCCGGTCTGGTGCGGGACCAGATCCTGCTCGACACGCTCGCCGAGAAGCTCGAGGTTCAGGTCGGCCAGAACGAACTCCTCGAGTACCTGGTGCAGAGCGCCCAGCAGTACGGCATGGAGCCGAACCAGTTCATCCAGGCTGCCTCCCAGACCGGCCAGATCCAGGCGTTCATGGGCGAGATCGCCCGGAACAAGGCGCTCGCCGTGGCGCTGCGCCGGGCCACCGTCACCGACAGCGACGGCAACACCCTCGACCTGACCGAGTACATCGGCTCGGACGAGGAGGACGCCCAGGCCCAGGAAGAGGCAGCCCAGGCCGCTGGTGCGGCTGAGAACACCGACGCGGCGGAGGGGGCGGAGAGCCCCGAGTCGGGGGGGAGCCCCGAGTCGGGGGACAGCCCGGAGTCGGGGGACAGCCCGGACAGCGCTGACTCCGCGGACAGCTCCGACGAGGCCGCCGAATCGGGCGAGGCTCCGGAGGCTACCGCCGAGCAGACGGACGAGACGAAGTAGGCCGAGACCAAGTAGGACGAGACGGCGTAGGTCGTTCGCGTCGCACCTCAAGTAAGGGCCCGGTACCGGTAGGTGCCGGGCCCTTGCCGACTCTCCGGCGGGCCACCGGACCGCTGGACGCGGTGGCCCGTAGCGGCACACGTGCCGGTGGCATTCGCCCATTCCGGCGGCACCGTGGGCGCCCATCGCCGTCGTGCGCCGTGAGCGAAAAGGCCACCTTCCGGGAAAGGTCGCGGCAGGCGCGGCGTTAGTGTCGGCAGGACGCACGATCAACCGGCCCAGACGCCGAGGCTTGTCCGGCCCGGCACGAGAAGGAGCAGCACGTGAGCGATCGGATGCCGCAGGCGAGGAGCGACTCCGCCGGCATGACCCTGAACGACAACATCTACAACCGGCTGCTGCGCGAGCGGATCATCTGGCTCGGTTCCGAGGTGCGTGACGACAACGCCAACGCCATCTGCGCCCAGATGATGCTGCTGGCCGCGGAGGACCCGGACAAGGACATCTTCCTCTACATCAACTCCCCGGGTGGCTCCATCACCGCCGGCATGGCGATCTACGACACCATGCAGTTCGTCCAGCCCGACGTCGCCACCGTCGCGATGGGGATGGCCGCCTCCATGGGGCAGTTCCTGCTCTCCTCCGGGGCGAAGGGCAAGCGGTACGCCACCCCGCACGCCCGGGTGATGATGCACCAGCCCTCCGGCGGGATCGCCGGCACCGCGACCGACATCCGGATCAACGCCGAGCTGATCCTGCACATGAAGCGCACGCTCGCCGAGCTGACGGCCGAGCAGACCGGCAAGACGGTGGAGCAGATCAACCGCGACGCTGACCGCGACCGTTGGTTCACCGCGCCTGAGGCCCTGGAGTACGGCTTCATCGACCGCGTCGTCGAGCACGCGGCGTCCGTGCCTGGCGGTGCCGGCACCGACGAGAACCAGCAGTGACCGCCCCGGCCCGCGACAACCACCCCACAGGAGAGCCCCCCATGAACTTCGACTACTACGCCCAGGGCGCGTCCGGTCAGGCCCAGCCGCGGCCCGGCGGCACCGCTCCGGTCATGCCGTCCTCGCGCTACGTGCTGCCCCAGTTCGAGGAGCGCACGGCGTACGGCTACAAGCGCCAGGACCCCTACACCAAGCTCTTCGAGGACCGGATCATCTTCCTCGGCGTTCAGGTGGACGACGCGTCGGCGGACGACATCATGGCGCAGCTGCTGGTGCTGGAGAGCCAGGACCCGGACGGGTTGATCACCATGTACATCAATTCGCCCGGTGGCTCGTTCACGGCCATGACGGCGATCTACGACACGATGCAGTACATCAAGCCGCAGATCCAGACGGTGTGCCTGGGGCAGGCCGCCTCCGCTGCCGCCGTGCTGCTCGCCGCCGGTTCGCCGGGCAAGCGTCTGGCACTGCCGAACGCGCGCGTCATGATCCACCAGCCTTCGCTGGAAGGTGGCGGATACGCGCAGGCGTCGGACATCGAGATCTACGCCGAAGAGGTCCAGCGGATGCGGACCTGGCTCGAGGAGGCGATCTCGCGTCACTCGGACACGCCGGTCGAGCAGGTCCGCGAGGACATCGAGCGCGACAAGATGCTCACGGCCGAGCAGGCTCGCGAGTACGGCCTGGTCGACCAGGTGCTCGAGTCCCGCAAGGCCCCCCAACTCACCGAGGCCTGACGAACCCGAGGCGGAGGGCACTCGTGAGGGACGAGTCAGGTCCGCTCCGCCCGTAGCGGAACGGACCTGACTCGCCCACGGAAGAAGCAGGACAACACCACGCCTCGTGGTGTGGAATGGGCAGTGGTCGTCGGAACGTCCGGCGGGTCGCAGTAACGGACGAGATGGTGGTGGAGCGTGGCGCGAGGTGAGGGAGCAGATCTGCTCAAGTGCTCGTTCTGCGGGAAGAGCCAGAAGCAGGTCAAGAAGCTCATCGCGGGTCCCGGCGTGTACATCTGCGACGAGTGCATCGACCTGTGCAACGAGATCATCGACGAGGAGCTGGCCGAGGCCAGCGAACTCGGGCTCGTCGACCTGCCCAAGCCGCGCGAGATCTTCGACTTCCTCGAGGAGTACATCGTCGGTCAGGACCGGGCGAAGCGGGCGCTGGCCGTGGCGGTCTACAACCACTACAAGCGCGTCCAGTCGGCCGAGTCCGGCGAGCGGGACGAGAATCCCGTCGAGATCGCGAAGTCGAACATCCTGCTGATCGGGCCCACCGGCACAGGGAAGACCTACCTCGCCCAGACGCTGGCGAAGATGCTCAACGTGCCGTTCGCGATCGCGGATGCGACGGCGTTGACCGAGGCCGGCTACGTGGGTGAGGACGTGGAGAACATTCTCCTCAAGCTCATCCAGGCCGCCGACTTCGACGTCAAGAAGGCCGAGAAGGGCATCATCTACATCGACGAGATCGACAAGATCGCCCGCAAGAGCGAGAACCCGTCGATCACCCGCGACGTCTCCGGCGAAGGTGTCCAGCAGGCACTGCTGAAGATCATCGAAGGTACGCAGGCCTCGGTGCCGCCACAGGGCGGCCGCAAGCATCCGCACCAGGAGTTCCTGCAGATCGACACGACGAACGTGCTGTTCATCGTGGCCGGTGCCTTCGCGGGGCTGGACGAGATCATCTCCGCTCGCGTCGGCCGGCGCGGCATCGGCTTCGGAGCGCCGCTGCGTTCCGCCGACGACGACGTCGACCTCTTCTCCGAGGTCCGCCCCGAGGACCTGCACAAGTTCGGCCTCATCCCTGAGTTCGTCGGACGCCTGCCCGTGGTGGGCACCGTGCCGCAGCTCGACCGCGAAGCCCTGGTGCGAATCCTCACCGAGCCGAAGAACGCGTTCGTCAAGCAGTACAAGCGCATGTTCGAGATCGACGGCGTCGAGCTCGAGTTCACCGACGACGCGCTGGAGGCCATCGCCGACCAGGCGCTGCTGCGGGGGACCGGCGCGCGTGGTCTCCGCGCCATCATGGAGGAGGTGCTCCGCGACGTGATGTTCGAGGTGCCCTCTCGTGACGACGTCGCCCGCGTGGTCGTCAACCGTGAGGTCGTGCTGGAGAACGTGAATCCGACGCTCGTGCCGCGCGAGAAGACCAAACGCCGCACCCCGCGCGAGAAGTCGGCCTGACCTCCTCACTCGACCGGCGGCGGCGCGGCCGTCGGCGCTCACGCCGGCGTCAGGATCGGCATCGCTGGCGAGCCGGCTTCAGGTACGTCACCCTGGACGGACCCGGAAGTCGACACACGCTCAGCGAGGTGACCGATGCACCTGGACCGCATCACGTCGGACCTGCCCACCGATGTCCCGCTCGTGACGGTGGTCATGGACGCCACCCGGGAGTCGGAGACGGGCGTGCAAGCTGTGCTCACCCGGTGGAAGGACCTGCGTCGCGGCGTCGAGGACCAGCTCGACGGCGAGACCTTGGCCGCGCTGGACGACCGGGTCCGTGACATCAGCAATGCCGCCGGGCGGCACGGTCGCGTCCTGGTGGCCGCCGGCGGACAGGTTCATCTCGACTGCGTGCTCGCCGAGCCCCCGGCCCAGGATGACGCCGTCGTCGGCCTGAACGCCTTCGCCCTGGCCCGCGCCGCCGACGAGCACGTGCGCTATCTGCTCGCGGCGGTCGACCGCTCCGGAACCGACGTCACGTACCACATCTCGGCCACCTCCCAGGCCGGCACCCCCGCCGGGTACGACGGCGGCGAGAGTTACGAAGGCGGGCACGACGAACTGTCGAAGGCGAACACCGGGGGCTGGTCGCACCGCCGCTATGAATCACGGGCCGAGGACTCCTGGGAGCGCAACGCCGAGGCCGTCGCCGGGGAGCTGGACCGGCTGGTGGCCGAGCTGCGGCCCGAGCTGCTCCTGCTGACCGGCGATGTGCGAGCCCGCGCTCTGGTGGAGGACGAGCTCGGGCACGCCGCCAAGGAACTGGTCCTAACCGTGGACGGCGGGTCGCGCTCCGCCGGAGCGAAGTCGGAGACGTTCCAGCAGCATGTCACCGACGTCCTCGAGCAGTACCGACTGCGGCGCCGGGAGCAGGTTCTCGACACCTTCCGGCAGGTGCACGGCCAAGACGGTGCCGCTGTCACCGGGCGGGATGCCGTCCTCGACGTGCTGCGCCGGGGGCAGGTGGGCGATCTGCTGCTGACCGAGTCGGCGGCGGGCCCGCCGTCCACGTTGGCCCGGTCCACCGTGTGGGTCGGGAACGACCCACTCCAGCTCGGTGACCGTTCCGACGTCGTCGAGATGGGCGCGACGGCACCCCACGAGGTGCGTGCGGACCTGGCTGTCGGGCAGGCCGCTCTCGGCCAGGGGGCAGGCATCACCGTGGTCGACGACGCTGCCATGGACGTGCCCGACGGCGTGGCGGCGCTGCTGCGCTGGGACGACCGCGCGACCCCGGCGGCGCACGCCTTCACCCTCAGCGGTGACGCGGGCCGGGACCCGCGGTAGCCCGGGCGTACCCGCGAAAGGCCAGGCCGGCGGCTCAGCCGGTGGTGGCGCCGGCGGACGCCGCCCAGGCGGCCAGGCGTTCGCGGATCGTCTCGTGACAGCTCCCGCAACCCGTGCCCGCCCGGGTCTTCCGGCCCACCTCGGTGACAGTGGAGCAACCCGCCTCGATCGACTCCTCGATCGCGCCCAGGGTGGCGCCGGTGCACCGGCACACCGTGGACTCCGGCCCGGGCGGAGTGCCTGAGTCGGACGCGTCGGCGCCGTCCAGCCGGAACAGCGTGGTCCGGTCGGCGGGCAGTTCCCCGCCCTGCTCGAAGAGCAGCGTCAGCTCGGCCGCCGTCCGTGGCATTCCCACGCAGACGGCGCCGACGAGCACCCCGCCGCGGGTCACCATCTTGGCGTACCGGCCGTGCTGCGGATCGGCCCACACGGCGACGTCGGCCGAGTCGGGTCCGTCGTCGTCCCACGGCTCCGGGGTGACCCGGCCGGCTGCGACCAGGTCGATCGAGCGTGCTTTGAGGAGGATGAGATCCGGCGGTTCGGCCGCCATCGCCTCGGCGCCGCCGGTCAGCCGGCGGGCGAGCCAGGAGGCCTGGCGCCACCCAGGCCCCACCAGTCCGGCCGGTCCGCGGCCTTCCCGGCCGGCGCAGTGCTCGCAGTCCGGGCGCGAGCACCACACCTCGGCACAGTCGCCGATGGCGAAGATCGTCCCGTCCGCGTCGGCGCGCAGCTCGTGGTCGACGAGGACCCCCTTGCCGACGCCGAGCGCGCAGGTCCGCGCCAGCTCGGTGCGCGCGCGGACGCCCACGGAGAGCAGCAGCATCTCTCCTGGGATCTCGCGCCCGTCGTCCAGGACCAGCGCGCGGAACGCCCCGTCCTCGTCGACGTCGACCCCCGTGGCCGTCGCCGAGCGGACCACCTCGATGCCCAGGCGCCGCAGTTCTCGCAGCAGCACTCGCCCGCCACCGAGATCGATGTTGCGCTCGAGCGGCACGTCACCGGTGAAGGCGAGGCTCACCTGCGCGCCTTCCTCGGCCGCGGCGAGGGCCGTCTCGAGCCCCAGCGCCCCGGCCCCCAGGACGACGATCCGCCGCCGGGCCCGCACCGCGGCACCGACCCGGGCAGCGTCGGCAAGGTCCCGCAACGCGGTCACGCCGTGTGGCAGCAGCCGCTTGCCGGGGTCGAAGCCGGCGAGCGGCGGGATGGCTGCCTGGGCGCCGGTGGCGAGCACGAGCCGGTCGTAGCGCGCCGTGCGGCCGTCGGCGAGGACCACCTGCCGCGTCCTGCGGTCGATCGCCGCCGCCGGCGTCTCCAGCAGGACCTGGACGCCGTCGGCCGCGAGGTCGTCGAGGTCGGCCATCGTCAGGCTCTCCTCGTCGGTGCGACCGACCGCCAGATCGCCGACGAGGACGCGGTTGTACGCCGGGACGGCCTCCTCACCGAGGACGAGGAGTTCGACATCGCCGGCGCGGACCGCCGGCCGCAGCTCCTCCACGAGCCGGGCCGCGACCGGACCGAAGCCGACGACGACGACGCGTTCCGCCCTGGACGATGACGCACTCATGCGTTGGTCACCTCCTCCTCCGCGTGCCGATCCGTGGCCCTGCCCGTGGGCGCCGAGGCGGCGTGGACCTCACCACCGCCGGTCCGGCGATCCGGCTCGAGGACAGGGCGGATCCGCACGCGGGTGGTCTTGAACTCCGGCATCCCGGAGACAGGGTCGGTGAGCTGCCGGGTGGCGAGGTTCGCGCGCTCGCTCCCGCCGAAGTGGAACGGCAGGAACACCGTGTCCGGCCGGACGTCGGCGCTGACCTGCACGCGGGCGCGTGCGGTGCCCGCGGCGGCCTCGACCTCGGCCCACTGCCCGTCGGCCAGCCCGAGCCGGTCCGCCGTCGCCGGATGGATCTCGAGGCGAGATTCCGGGCGGGTGCGCGCCAGTTCCGTCACCCGCCGTGTCTGCGCGCCGGACTGGTAATGCTCGAGCAGCCGACCGGTGACCAGTGTGAGGTCGGCATCGGGCGCGGTGTCGGGAAGCGGCGCCGCGGGACGCACCGGGACGAACCGAGCGCGTCCGTCCGGGTGGCCGAAAGACTCGAGGAAGAGCCGGGGTGTGCCGCTCGAGCCGGGCGGGCACGGCCAGTGCACACCGCCGGTCTCCTCGAGCAGGCGGTAATCGATCCCCGCGTACTCCGCCGGTCCGCCGGCCGAGGCGCGGGCGAGCTCATCGAAGACCGTTTCGGCATCGTCGTCGAAGGAGGCGGGGGAGTCCAGTCGGGCCGCCAGCTCGGCGAGGATCCACAGCTCGTCCCGCACGCCCTCGGGCGGCGGGCCGGCCCGCCGGCGGCGCACCACCCGCCCTTCCAGGGTGGTCATGGTGCCCTCCTCCTCGGCCCACTGCGGGACCGGGAGGACGAGGTCGGCCTCCGCGGCCGTCTCGGACATCACGAAGTCGGCAACCACGAGGAAATCGAGCCGTCGCAGTCCCTCGACGACCGCGGTGACGTCGGGAGCCGAGACGGCCGGGTTGGAGCCGTGCACCAGCAGGCACCGGACTCCGCCGGGCCGGCCGAGCGAGGCCAGCAGCTCGACGGCCGGCAGCCCCGGTCCCGGCAGGCTCGTCTCCGCCACACCCCAGACGCCGGCGACGTGTGCCCGGGCCGCCGGATCGGTGATGGCCCGGTAACCGGGAAGCTGGTCAGACTTCTGTCCGTGCTCGCGTCCGCCCTGCCCGTTGCCCTGGCCAGTGAGGGTCCCGTACCCGCCGTGCCGGCTGCCGGGCAGTCCCAGCAGCAGCGCCAGGTTGATGGCGGCTGCCGCGGTGTCCGTGCCGTCCGTGTGCTGTTCCACGCCACGGCCGGTGAGGATGTAGGCGCGGCCCTGTGCCAACCGATGCGCGGTCGTGCGCAGCAGGGCCGCCGGCACACCTGTCAGCGCCTGGACGCGGTGCGGCCACCAGGCGGCGAGGCTGCGGACGAGGGCCCGGTAGCCCTCGGTGCGGGTCCCGACGAACTCCTCGTCCACGAGCCCTTCGTGGACCACCACGTGGGCGAGACCGAGCAGGAGGACCATGTCCGTCCCCGGCGCGGGCTGCAGGTGGAGCCCCTGGCCGTCCCTGGTGAGATTCGCCGTGGCGGAACGCCGGGGATCGACCACGATCAGCCCGCCCCGTGCCCGGGCGCCGGAGAGGTGCTGGACGAACGGCGGCATCGTGTCCGCGACGTTGCTGCCCAGCAGCAGTACGGTGTCCGCCTCGTCCAGGTCGCTCACCGGGAAGGGCAGGCCGCGGTCGATCCCGAGACTGCGACGTCCGGCCGCGGCCGCGGAGGACATGCAGAACCGTCCGTTGTAGTCGATCCGGGAGGTCCCGATGCCGACGCGGGCGAACTTGCCGAGCTGGTACGCCTTCTCGTTCGTCAGTCCGCCGGAGCCGAAGACCCCGACGGCGTCGGCGCCGTGGTCCCGGCGTGTGCCGGCGATCGCCGCGGCGGTGCGGTCGAGCGCCTCGTCCCAGGTGATCTCGGTGAACGATCCGTCGCTGCGGCGCCGCAACGGGGTGTGCAGCCGCTCGGCGGAGTTCAGCAGCTCGGCCGCGGTCCATCCCTTCCGGCAGAGGCCGCCCCGGTTGGTCGGGAAGTCACGGCCGGTGACCTCGAGCCGGTCCTGTGCGTCAGGCGTCAGCGTCATCGCGCACTGCAGGGCGCAGTACGGGCAGTGCGTGGCTGTGGCCACGGGACGTGCCGCCGTCGTCATGCGCCTCACACCCCGGCCTTCGCGAACCGCGAGCCGGGCCGCAGATAGACCGTGACGACGACGGCGGTCATCACGACGTACGTGGCGACGAAGCCGAAGAATGCGCCGTCGTAGCTGCCGGTGGTGCTGGCCGACAGGTTCAGCACCTGCGGCACGAGGAAGCCGCCGTAGGCCCCGACGGCGGAGATCAGGCCGAGGGCGGCCGAGGCCTCCCGGGTCCTGCCCCGGACGGCGAAGATCGTCGGGATCATCTTGTAGGTCGCGCCGTTGCCGAAGCCGCTGGCCACGAAGAGGACGAGGAAGAGAGCAAGGAAGAGCCAGAAGTTCGCCACCGGCAGGGTGAGGACCACGGCCAGCGCGAGGGCCGCCATGACGAGGAACGCGGTCGTCGTCATGGCGGCGCCGCCGAACCGGTCGGCCATCTTGCCGCCCCACGGGCGGGACAGGGATCCGACCAGCGGTCCGAGGAAGGACAGCGACAGGGCCGCGCCGGCGACGGCGAAGGTGGAGAAGGCGGGGAAGACATCGGCGATGAGCTTGGGGAACACGGCGGAGAAGCCGATGAACGAGCCGAACGTGCCGACGTAGAGGAAGGACATCACCCACAGGTGCGGCTCGCGCAGCGCCGCCAGGGAGCCCGCGACGTCGCCATGGGCGTCGGCGATGTTGTGCATGAACCGCCGCGCGCCCCACGCGGCGAGGAGGATGAGCGGGACCCACACCAGCCCGGCGAGCGGCAGGTTGAGCGTGGCGACGGCGCCGATGGAGATCGCGATCGGCACCACGAGCTGGGCGACGGCGGCACCGACGTTCCCGCCGGCGGCGTTGAGGCCGAGCGCCCAGCCCTTCTCCCGCGCCGGGTAGAACAAGGTGATGTTCGCCATCGACGAGGCGAAGTTTCCGCCGCCGAAGCCGGCGACCGCGGCGAGCAGGAGCAGCGCGCCGAACGGGGTACCGGGGTCGGAGACCGCCACGGCCAGCCCGACCGCGGGGATGAGCAGCAGCAGCGCGGAGATCGTGGTCCAGTTCCGGCCACCGAACAGCGGAACCATGAACGTGTAGGGGATCCGCAGTGTCGCGCCCACCAGCGAGGGCACAGAGATGAGCCAGAACACCTGAGAGGAGGTCAGGTCGAACCCCGCGGCGGGCAGTTGGACGGCCACGATGGACCACAGCTGCCAGACCACGAACCCGAGGAACTCGCAGAAGATCGACCAGCGCAGGTTCACCCGCGCGATCGCACGTCCCTCGGACTCCCACTGTGCCGTGTCCTCCGGGTCCCAGCCCTCCAGCCAGCGGCCGGGGCGTCGGCGCAGGCCGAGCCCGGAGCCGCTAGGGGCGGCGGACCGTGCGGTCTGTTGTGCCGTCATGACCGCGACGTTACGGAAAGGCTGTTACACGGCTGGCTCCGAGCCGTTAAGTCTTCGTCACCGCTGTCTCACGGGTGTTGCAGCGGCCGGTGAGATCGTGACGCCGCCGGCTCACGCCTCACGCCTGGAGGCGGTAGCCCCGCTTGACCACTGTCGCCACCAGGCGCGAGTCGGGCAGGGACTGCCGGAGCCGGCTCATCGCCATGTCGAGGGCGTGCTCGCCGCCGGACTCCGGTAGGCAGGTGATCAGCTCGCTGCGCGTGAGGATGCCGCCCCTGGCCTCGGCGAGGGCGCGGAAGAGCGCCAGTGGTGCCGGGGCGAGCGTGCCGGCGCGGTCACCGAGGACCACCGAGCGCCCGCGCAGGTGGACGGTGCCGAGTGCGGTGGGGATTTCGCTGGTGCGGTGCTCCGCGAGGTGCTCGCACACCAGTCGGATCAGCGCTCCCATCCGATACCGGTCGGGCTGGATCGGCTCGATCCCCGCAGCAAGCACCGGAGCGGCCGTGACCGGTCCGACCGCGGCGGCGACCACGTCCTCCTGGAACGCCTCGACGAGCTCGTCGAACCGGCCCAGCTCCTGTGCCCGGCTGAGCAGTGCGTCCACCGCCGGTGCCGACGTGAACGTCACGACGTCGATCTGCCGCGACCGCACCGCATCGATGAGGCGCGGCAACCGATCGGTGCCCTCCGGACGTACCCACCGGTACGGCTCGACGGTCAGCACCGTGGCCCCGGCGGACCGCAGCCGCTCGAGCTGCTCGGTGTCGGTGTAACCGTGCAGCTGGACGGCGATCGTCAGCCCGTCCACGCCGTCGGCCAGGAGCATGTCGACCAGCGAGGAGGTCCGCTCGTCGGCGGCGATGCCGGTGTCGTTCAGTCCCGCCGCACGGACCGCACCGCGCGCCTTGGGGCCGCGTACCAGGATCCGCGAGTGCTCCAGGGCGGAGAGGAGGTCCTCGCCCACACCGGCGGCGTCGGCGGCCTCGGCCCATCGCCGCATGCCGTACGCCGTCGTGACCAACGTGACGTCCGGATGCGCGGCGAGCACCGCGCGGGTGTCCGCGATGAGCTGGAGGTCTTCGGAGACGGGCGCGATCTGCAGCGCCGGAGCGTGCAGCACCTCCGCGCCACGACGCTCGAACGCCGCGATCAGGTCCTCGGCACGGCGGTCCGAGGTCACCCCGATCCGGAATCCGGTGAGCTGGTCCGGGCCGAACTCGACCGCCTGCGTCACGGCACCGCCCCGGTCACCGCATCGACGGCGAGCGCGATCTCATCCGGGCAGTCCCGACCGAGGCGGACCACCTCACCGACGACGAGCACAGCAGGGGACGTGGCCCCGGCGAGGGCGCCCCGCGCGGCCGTCTCCAGGGTCGCGTAGGTCGTCGCCTGGTCGATGCGGTAGCCGCGCTCGACGACGGCAAGCGGCGTCCGGGCCGCCATGCCGGCCCGCCGCAGGCCTGCCACCAGCTGGTTGAGCGTTCCGACCCCCATGAGGACCACCAGTGTCCCGCCCCCGGTGACCAGCCCGGCCAGGTGGTGGTGCTCCGCGTCGGAAAGTGGGGCGTGGCCGGAGACGAACGTGACCATGTGGCTGCGCTCCCGGTGCGTGACCGGGATGTCGGCGGCGGCCGGCACGGCGACGGCGCTGGTGACCCCCGGGATCACGGAGACCGGGACACCTGCCTCGAGCGCGGCACCGAGCTCCTCGCGACCTCGGCCGAAGACGAACGGGTCACCTCCCTTGAGCCGGACCACCGTCTTGCCCGCACGGGCGTGGTCCACCAGCAGCTCCTGGATGCGTGACTGTGGGACGGCGTGGTGGCCGGGCCGTTTACCGACGTCGACGAGCTCGGCGCCGCCGGTCAGCTCGGCGAGGTCCTCCCACGGGGAGAGCCGGTCGTAGAGCACGACGTCGGCCTCCCGCAACGCGGCGCGGCCACCGACGGTCAGCAGCTCGGTGGTGCCCGGCCCGCCGCCGACGAGGATGATCTGGCCGCCAGGTGCCGCGGCCGACTCACGGACCACCAGCGGGACGGTCCAACCGGCGCGGCGGCCACGTGCGTGCAGCGCCTCGAGCGCGGTCTGCCACGCCGGGTCGTCGCCGACCACGGCGAGGAGATCGACTCCGGCGATCGCGCCGTCGGGCAGCTTGGCCAGGGCGGACGGTGTGGTGACAGAACGGACCGCGGCGCCCGCGGCGGCGGTCCGGCGCAGCACGCGGCGGGCCGCGTGGGCCTCGCCGAGGACGAGGACCGTGCGGCCGGTCAGGTCGGCGTCGAGCAGCACGCTCAGGCCTCCTGGTCGCGGACGGGGATCTGCAGGCCGGCCACCAGGACCGGTTCGGTGGGCGCCGCCTCGTCGAGGATGACGCCGTCCTCGAGCCTACCCGCGCGCTCCGCCGCGGTGGCGGGCCGGCGCTGGCCCCTCTCACGGACGTAGACGGTCGACTCGTCCGGCTCGGCCGGGGCGTTGACGAAGGAGCGGAACCGGCGTAGCCGCTCCGGGTCCTTCAACGTCGCCGCCCACTCGTCCTCGTAGTGCTCGACGTGACGGGCCATCGCCTGCTCGAGGTCCGCGCCGATGCCCAGTGAGTCCGCCACCACCACGTCGTGGACGTGTTCGATGCCGCCGTCGAGCTCGGCCATCCAGTGCGCGGTCCGTTGCAGCCGGTCGGCGGTGCGGATGTAGTACATGAGGTACCGGTCGATATATCGGATGAGGTGCTCGTCGTCGAGGTTCTGCGCCAGCAGCCGGCCGTGCGCCGGGTTGGCGCCGCCGTTGCCGCCGACATAGAGGTTCCACCCCTCGGCGGTGGCGATGACGCCGACGTCCTTCGCGCGGGCCTCGGCGCACTCGCGGGCGCACCCGGAGACGCCCATCTTGAGCTTGTGCGGTGAGCGCAGGCCGCGGTAGCGCAGCTCGAGTTGGATCGCCATGGAGACGGAGTCGAGCACGCCGTAGCGGCACCACGTCGACCCGACGCACGACTTCACGTTCCGCAACGCCTTGCCGTAGGCGTGACCAGACTCGAAGCCGGCCTCGACCAACTCCATCCAGATGTCCGGGAGCTGTTCGAGGCGGGCGCCGAACATGTCGATCCGCAGCGCGCCGGTGATCTTGGTGTACAGGCCGTACTTCTCGGCGACGCGGGCGATGACCGCGAGCTTCTGCGGGGTGATCTCACCGCCCGGCACCCGCGGGACGACGGAGTACGTGCCGTCCTTCTGCATGTTGGCCAGCGCGCGGTCGTTCGTGTCCTGCAACGTCCCTCGGCCGGCGTCGAGGACGTACTCGGTGCGTAGTGAGGCGAGGATGGAGGCGACGGCCGGTTTGCACACGTCGCATCCGCGGCCGGTGCCGAACCGGGCGAGGATCTCCTCGAAGGAGGCCAGGGAGGTTGCTTGCACGGCCTCGAACAGTTCGGCACGCGAGTACTCGAAGTGCTCGCACATCGCGGTGGAGACGGTGACGCCGGCCTTGGTGAGTTCCGCGTCGAGCGTCTTCTTCAGCATCGGCACGCACGAGCCGCACTGCGTGCCGGCCCGCGTGCACGCCTTGAGACCGGCGAGGTCGTGGCACGGCGGCGCGCTCTCGGTGCCGGCGACGGCGGCCCGGACCTCGCCCACGGGCACGTTGTTGCATGAACACAGCACCGCGTCATCCGGCAGTTCGGTGTCCGGGGCCTCGCCGCCGCCGGCCGAGAGGTAGGCGGCCGGCTCGGCCCCCAGCTCGCGGCCCAGCAGCGGACGCAGCGCAGAGTACGGCGTGGCGTCACCGACGAAGATGCCCCCCAGCAACGTCGTGGCGTCGTCCGTGGTGACGATCTTCTGGTACAGGCCGCGCGCTGGATCGGCATAGACGATCTCGAGGGCCTGCTCGGTCCGAGCGAACGCGTCCCCGAAGCTCGCGACGTCGACTCCGGCGAGCTTGAGCTTCGTGGCCATGTCCGGGCCCGGGTAGGTGGCCGAGCCCTGCGCGAGGCGGTCGGCGCAGACCTCGGCCATCGTGTTGGCCGGAGCCACCAGGCCGGCGCACATGCCCTCGAAACACGCCACCTCACCGATCGCCCACACGTGCTCCGCCGAGGTCCGCGTGGTCTCGTCGATGACCGCGCCGCCGCGCGGGCCGATGTCCAGTCCGGCCTCACGAGCGAGCTCATCGCGCGGGCGTACACCGATGGCGACGACGACGAGGTCCGCGTCGATCGGGTCCTCGTCCTGCAGCGCCACACCGGTCACCGCGCCGCTCTCGTCACGCAGGACCTGGGTGGGCATGACGCCGCACCGCACGCCCAGGCCGGTTCCGGCGATGAGGCGACCGAGCGCCTGCCCACCTCCCTCGTCCACCTGGGCGTTCATCAGCCATCCGGCCACGTTGACGACGGTGGCCTCGGCACCGAGCTCGGCGAGCCCACCGGCGGCTTCGAGGCCGAGGAGACCGCCGCCGACGACGACGGCGCGCGGCGGCCTGCCGAGCTTCTCGCCCAGCCGGGTGACCTCGGCGGTGAGAGCGGCGATGTCGTCCAGCGTTCGATAGACGTGGGTGGCCTCGGCGCCCGGCACGGACAGGCGCGCGGCGTTCGACCCGGTCGCGAGGACCAGATCGTCGTAGGACAGCTCCTCGGTCCCGGTCGGTGAGCTCACGGTGACCGACCGTGCGGCGACATCGAGATTCGTGGCCCGTGTCGAGGTCCGCAGGTCGACGCCGGGCCGGTCCCACAGCTCCCGCCCCAGGGTGAGATCGACCGCCTCGCCGGCCGTCGTCAACGCCTTCGAGAGCGCGACCCGGTCGTACGGCAGCCACGACTCCTCGGTGACCACGGTCAGCCGGATCGATTCCCCCTCGCGGGCCGTCATGGCCTCGACGAAGCGGTGGGCGGCCGGCCCACCGCCGATGACGACGATGTGACGTTCGCTGATCATGCGCCCTCCCGGTCTCGGCTTGCCCGTCGAGACTAGGGAGGGGCCATTTCACCGCCGTCTCCCCGGCGTAACGCCGCCGTGACATCTGTTTCACCGCCGGGCGCAAGGGCTGTGAGGACAATTTCACGACCGTGCAACACGGTCCGCGCGGGCCCGAAACACTCCGCTCCTACCGTCGTCAGCATGACTGGTGCACTGCTCGAGACGGCATCTACCTCCGCTCGGCGCGGACGCTGGCACCGCGTCTGTCGGATCATGGACCTCGAACCGGGGTGGGGCGAGGCGGCCATCGTCGGCGACCGGCAGGTTGCCCTGATCCGGTTGCCGGGTGCCGATACAGCCGCAGATCCGGACGGTCTGGTCACGGCCGTCTCCCACCGCGATCCCGCCACGGGCGCCCACGTGATGGCCCGCGGGATCGTCGGCTCGCGTGAGGTCGACGGCGAGGAGCGCCCAACGTTGGCGTCGCCCCTGCACAAGGAGGTCTACGACCTGCTCACCGGCCGGTGCTACACCAACGAGGGCCTCGCGTTGGAGACGTACCCTGTCCGCGTGCGGGACGGGGTCATCGAGGTACAGGTGTGAGCATGGCCGAGAAGCGGACCGACGGGCAGGCCGCGCCCGGCGGTGCGCCCGCGCTGCTGGCCTGCTCGCACGGCACGTCCTCGGCGGCCGGCCGAGCGGCCGTGGCGGCGCTCGTCGACGCCGTTCGTTCGCGGGTGCCGCACGTCCACGTCGAGGACTCGTTCGTCGACGTGCAGCAACCCGACGTGCCGGCCTCTCTCGCAGGGCTGGGGGAGCGGCCGGTAAGGATCGTGCCGCTGCTCCTCTCGGCCGGATACCACGTCCACGTCGATCTCGCCGAGGCGGCCGAGCGGCGCCGTGGTGCGGAGCTGGCCGGCGCGCTCGGGCCGGACCGGCGACTCGTGGAGGTGCTGGCGCGGCGCCTGGACGAGGCGGGCCTGGCGGGCACGGACCGCGTGGTGCTGGCTGCAGCCGGCTCGTCGGACGCCCGGGCGGTCGAGGACTGCGAGCGGACCGCCGCCATGCTCGCCGAGATGCTGAGGCGGCCGGTGAGCACCGGCTACATCTCGGCCGCGAGGCCGCCGCTGGCCGAGGCGGTCGCCGCCGCCCGGGAGGGCGCCGGCGAGGGGGGACGCGTCGTCGTCGCCACCTATCTCCTGGCCCCCGGCTACTTCGCCGACCTCGCCGCCGGGTCCGGGGCCGACGTCGTCACCGCGCCGTTGCTCACTGCGGCAGGGGAGCCGCCGGCCGAGCTCGTCGAGATCGTCCTGGACCGCTACGGCGCCTGACCCGCGCTCCGCACGCCTCGCGCGCCGCACGCCACGTGCCACGCGAGCCCTGCGCGGGCCCGGCCCGGCGGACGGTCGTCTCGGACGCCACCCGGTGCTGCCTGCCATCATGGTGCGCATGACGAGCCTCAGTGCCCACCGCAGCGACGAGCCCGCGGGGGTCCCGGACCAGCTGCGTGCCGCGCGGCGCACGATCGACAACATCGACGCCGCGCTCGTCCACATGCTCGCCGAGCGGTTCCGGTGCACCCAGCAGGTAGGGCACATCAAGGCCGATCTCGGCCTCCCGGCCTCCGATCCGGAGCGTGAGCGTCGTCAGGTCGCACGGCTTCGGGCGCTCGCGGAGGAGGCAGGTCTGGACCCGGTCTTCGCGGAGAAGTTCCTGGGCTTCATCGTCCAGGAGGTCATCCGCCACCACGAGGACATCGCCGCCACGCGTCGCGACTGACCGGCCGGTCCCGGGCACCGGCGGTCGGCACGCGGCGGGCCGACCGCACGAGGCGGCGGAGGTCATCGCCACCGCCAGGGCCGCACGGTCACGTCGAGCAGTCCGGACGTCACGCTGCCGTCCTCGTGCTGCGCGTCGGAGACGACCTGCTCGGCTGCGAGGGGGTCGGCCACCCGCACCACCGTCATCCCGGTTCCCGGCCGGTCGGGGAGCGGCCCACCGGCGACGAGCATTCCCCGTTCCCGCAGGCACCGGAGGGAATTCGAGGTGCTTGGGAAAGTGGGTGAGGTGAAGACCCCGCCCGCCGGCGCCGCCGGACCGGCCGTGTGCTCGAGGACGAACCGGAGCTCACCGTCGGGGCCGGCCTCGCCGCCGTCGCCGGCAGAGAGCAACGGCCACTCGCGAGCAACGAGAGCCTGGCGGAAATCTGCCCTCCTCGGCATGCATCAAAACGCCTTCCCCCGCCTCTAGATCGGCGAGACCGCTCCGCGCGCACCGGACGGTCTCGCCGCCCGGTCAGCCGCCGAGCGGTCGTCGAGAGCTCGGGGGTTGCGATGACGGACGTCGCCCACGCGTCGCCGGCGCCGGCACAGAAGCCGCTGCTGCGGCCGCCGCGGCGCCTGCGTTCGCCGCAACAGCGGCCCGAGCCCAGTGTGGTCGCCGGCGCGGCCTCCCCCCGCGAGACGGCGAGCCTGCTGCGGCGGCGACGGTGGGAACGCCGGTACGCCCGTCGCTTGGAGTTGACGGACTCAGCCGTCATCACCGGCGCGGTCACCGCGACGCTCGCTCTCGCCGCGCAGATCGGCGAGCTCGAGGCCGGATTGCTGATCGCCGGCGTCCTGGTGGTGCTGTGCTGGCTCGGCCTGCTGAAGTTCACCGGTACGCGTTCCCCCCAGCTCACGGGGTCCGGGGCACTGGAGTACACGCGGCTGGTTCGTGCCACGTTGCTGACCTTCGGGCTGCTCGGGTGCGGATTCGTCGTCGCAGGGCAGGCGGGACTGCGGCCCTACGTGCTCCTCGCGCTCCCGCTCGGCCTGATCGGTCTGGTGGCCGGACGGTGGTGCTGGCGGCAGTGGCTGCTGCGTCAGCGCCGCACCTCGCGGGCGGTGGCGCACGCCGTCGTCGTCGGGTCCCGGTCCGACATCGACACCATCGCCGAGTTTCTCGGCAACGACGGGTCGAGCGGTTACCTGCTCGTCGGCTCAGTGGTGCTCGACAGCGCCACGCCGGCGGACCCCGCGGCGGTGGCCGCCGAGGCCGCCCGGCTCGGGGCGGACACCATCGTCGTCGGCAGCCGCCCGTACTCCGACCCCCGCTTCGTCAAGCGCCTGGCCTGGCAGCTCGAAGGAACGGCCGCCGAGCTGGTCCTCTCGCACGGCCTCACCGACGTCGCGGAGCCGCGGATCTCACTGCAGGATGTCGAGGGCCTGCCGCTCGTCCGGGTGCGCATCCCCACCTACGACGGCGGCCAGCACATCATCAAGCGGGCGTTCGACATCGCCGTGGCGACGCTCGCCCTCGTCCCGATCGCCGCTGTCACACCGCTGCTCGCCCTCGCGATCCGCCTCGACTCACCGGGACCCGTGCTGTTCTGGCAGGACCGTGTGGGCCGGGACGGGCGCACGTTCCGCATGGTCAAGTTCCGCACCATGACGGCGCGCGCCGAGCAGGACCGCGCCATGCTGCTCGACCGCAACGACGGTGCCGGGCCGCTGTTCAAGCTCAAGGACGATCCGCGGATCACCCGAGTCGGGCGGATCCTGCGGCGCTACTCGCTCGACGAGCTTCCCCAGTTCTGGAACGTGCTGCGCGGTGACATGAGCGTCGTCGGCCCACGGCCGCCGTTGCCCAGCGAAGTCACCGCCTACGACGGCTCGGTGGTGCGCCGGCTGTACGTGCGCCCTGGCATCACGGGCCCCTGGCAGGTCAGTGGCCGCAGTGACCTCGCCTGGGAACAGAGCGTCCGGCTCGATCTCCACTACGTCGAGAACTGGTCCCTCCTCAACGACCTCATCCTCATGTGGCGCACCGTCAACGTCGTGGTGCGCCCCGAAGGGGCTTACTGATGACTGACACCGTCCACCCTGAGATCCTCTCCGTGCCCGCCCCGCCCGCTCCGGCAGCGGTCTCGGCGACGAGACTTTCGGATCCTGTCCCCCTCACAACAGTGACGCCGGCGACGGCGCCACCCGCGGCACCGGTCAAGCCGGCACCCGCGGCGTTGCCACCGACCCCGGAGTTTCCACCGCACGACCTGACCGATGGCGTGCTGTGGGTCCTCACCGGCGGGGTACGGACCCACCTCGTCGACCAGGAGCGGGCCCTGGCGCTCATCGCCGACGCCGCGGCCCACCGTGGCGCCCGACCGCTCGGCGTCGTCTCGATCAACCTCGACCACATCCACCATTTCGGCACGCGCTCCGGGGACGTCGGTCGGCAGATCACCGCGACTGATCCGGTCGAGTGGCTCAATCTCATCGATGGGGCGCCGATCGCCCACCACGCCCGGCGCCTGACCGGCACCGAGTTCCCGAAGCTCTCCGGCTCCGACCTCATCGCCCCCGTTCTCGACATGGCCACAGCCACCGGCGTCTCGGTCGGAGTGCTCGGCGGGATGCCCGAGGTCGGCGCCGCGTTGCGCAGCCGGGTCGCCGCCGACTGGCCGAGCCTGCGGCTGAGCGGTCATTGGACGCCCGAACGGCGCGTGCTCGACTCCGCGTCCGGCAGCGCCGAGCTTGCCGCCGAGATCCGGGCTGCCGGTACCGACATTCTCGTGGTCTGCCTGGGCAAACCGCGCCAGGAACGGTGGATCGCCGAGTTCGGCGCCGGAACCGGGGCGGGCGCGTTGCTGGCATTCGGCGCCGTCGTCGACTTCCTCGCCGGTCGCGTCTCCCGGGCCCCGCAGTGGATCTCCGACGCCGGGCTGGAGTGGGCCTGGCGGCTCATGCTCGAACCGCGGCGCCTGGCCCGCCGGTACCTGATCCAGGGCCCTCCGGCCTACCTGGCCCTGCGCCGTCCTGTCATGGCTCGCGGACATGGCTGAGCGGAGCCGCGGGTCCGACGTCGGCCGGTTCGTCCGTGACGGACCGGCCGACGTCGCGGCCGTCGTCGTGACCTACAACAGCGCGGCGGACATCGGCCCGCTGCTGGAGACGTTGCGGCACGAGGCCCGCGAGGTGCGGCTGCGCGTGATCGTCGCCGACAACTCGCCCGGATCGGCGACCCTCGACGTGGTCCGTACCCACGAGGACGTTCTCGCGGTACCGTCCGACGGCAATCTCGGCTACGCCGCCGGGGTCAACACCGGCCTCGAACACGCCGGTCAGGCGGAGGCCTACCTGGTGCTGAACCCGGACCTGCGGGTCCTGCCCGGGGCCGTGCGCGCCATGCTCGACGAGCTCCGCCGAGTACCGGACGCCGGCATCGTCGTGCCCCGCATCCTCGACGGCGAGGGCCGGCCGGCCGAGTCGCTGTACCACGAGCCCACCGTGCTGCGTGCGTTCGGCGACGCTGTCCTCGGCCCGCTGCCGCGGCCGGCGTGGCTGACCGAATGGGTGCGCGCGGCGAGTGCGTACGAATGCGCCCACGCGGTGGCCTGGGCGACCGGCGCCGCCCTCCTCGTCTCCGCCGACGCCGCCGCCGAGGTCGGGGAGTGGGACGAGCGCTTCTTCCTCTACTCGGAGGAGACCGACTACTGCCGCCGTATGCGCGAGGCCGGCTACCGGGTGCAGTTCACCCCCGATGCCGTCGTGCGGCACCGGCTCGGCGGCTCGGGCTCCTCTGCGCAGCTCGACGCCCTGCTCGCCGTCAACCGGGTGCGCTACATGCGCAAGCACGCCCCGCGCCGGGCCGGGCTGTACCGCGCCGCGATGACACTGGGGGCCGCGCTGCGCGCGCCGCGGTCGGCCTCACACCGCACGTGCCTGACGTACCTGCGCGACGAACGCCGCTGGGACGAACTGCCTGGCGCGACCTGGTACGGCACGGGTGCCCGTGGGCCGATCGCGTCGGTGGTCATCCCGGCCTACAACGAGGCCTCCGTCATCGAGCGGACGCTGGCCTCGCTCGCCCCGGCCACGGCCGCTGGGAGCCTCGACGTGCACGTGGTGTGCAACGGTTGCCGCGACGACACCGCGACGCGCGCCCGCGCCTTTCCCGGTGTCCGGGTCTCCGAGCTTGAGGAAGGCTCGAAGCCGGCGGCGCTGAATCTCGGGCTCCGCGAGGCGATCACCGATCCGGTGGTCTTCCTCGACGCCGACATCGAGCTCGCCCCGGCCACGATCCGTACGCTCGCCCGGGTGCTGGGACGCCCGGGAGTGCTTGCGGCCCGGCCGCCGTTCGTCTACGACACCGACGGCGCGGCTCCCCTGGTCCGCGCCTACTACCGGGCCCGGGCACGTGTCCCGGAACTGTCCACGGCCCTGTGGGGCGCCGGGGTCTATGCCGTCAATTCCGCAGGAGCCGCGAGGATCGGTTCGTTCCCCGAACTGACGGCCGACGATGTCTACGTCGACCTCAGCTTTGCCCACGCAGAGAAGTCGTTCGCCCCCGCTGCCCCGGTTCGGGTCCGTGTGCCGCGCACGACTTCCGCGCTCGTCACCATCCTTGCCCGGGTGCGCCGTGGCGCGACCGAGCAGGGGGTCGACACCGGGCGCCGCACCCTACGGAGCCTGGCCTGCACCGTCCGTGGGCCGATGAGCATGTGGGACGCCGCGGTCTACTGCGTGTGCACGCTGCGCGCCAGGCGTGCCGTGGCGGCGCGCCCGGCCCAGCGTTGGGAGAGGGACGACTCTAGCCGCGTCGCTTTACTGTCCGAGGGCTGAGGTCGCGCGCAGGATCGCCTCCCGCCGGACCTGGAGCGGGGTCCCGGACCGTGCCGAGACCATCACTGCGACATCTCGGGGCCTCAGGCCTGCGATGAACTGGTCCATCGCCGAGTGATCGAAGGCAACCTCGTCGGGTTGGGTCAGGCACCGCATCTCGTCGATGTGTGTGACGACCTCGGTGTCGGAGACGATCTCATCGACGAAGACCCCGTAGAGGACCATCTCGGAGACGTGCAGGCAGCGCCCGATCACGCGCGTCCAAGGACGGCCACCGGCCTGTGCGGAGACCCGCTGGAGCATCCCTCGTACCACCGCGGGGTTCCACAGGCAGGGCCAGCAGATGTAATCGTGACGCCGGGCGGTCGCGGTCGCCGGAAGGCCGAGGAGTTGCCTGGCGGTGTCATCCCACAGCATATGCCGTGACATCCGACGGTCCACCGCGTCGGGCAAGCGATAGAGCACCTGGGAAGCGCCGGCGGTGTAGTCACGCAGCGCGAACGGACGGACAAATACGACGTCGGAGTCGACGACGAGGACCGAGCGGGCGGGGCTCGCCGCGACGGCCGCGAGCTTGACGAGTTGCTGAGCGACCCACCCGCGCACCGGCGGCCAGGGGGCGTGGATGTCGATCCAGGTGTTCATGCGGGGTAGCCGGCGCAGCGCACCCGGCAGGACGTCCTGAACGGTCTCGACGCTCACCGTGGCGTTCGCCAGTGGGGCGAAGAGGTCCCGGTCGTGTTCCGGGACGATGATGCGATGTCGTGTGCCCGTGGGAGCGAAGCGCCGCACGCTTGCCACCAGGTCGCGGCAGAGTTCGAGGTCTGGTGCGTAACTCGGTGTGAGAATCTCGAGTTCGTCCCCGGAGGGGGCGGTCAGCGGCCCGTACGTCATGTCACGTTCCGGGAACGTACCCGCGTGGCGGGGTGGCCCGGGCGTGCGACTGCGCGCGCGGCGGCCGCAGCGCCGGCGAGCAGGAAGAACATGCCGCCGGACATCGTGAAGCTCAGACCGTCGAAGAAGAGGAACATCACGGAGACCGTGAGCATCGAGGCTGCAATGCCACGTGCGACAGCGTCGGGA
Source organism: Georgenia deserti (assembly GCF_042680605.1). NCBI lineage: Bacteria > Bacillati > Actinomycetota > Actinomycetes > Allobogoriellales > Allobogoriellaceae > Georgenia > Georgenia deserti. The sequence goes on along the minus strand of NZ_JBHUEE010000013.1, from coordinate 37,102 downwards.
CCAGGTGCGGCCGCTCTCCGCGCGGCGTTCGCGCTGCTCCACACGGCGCTGAGCACCAGCAGCGTGAACGCTGCGGCTCCGACGAGGCCCAGTTCCAACGTGAGCAGGACCCACTGGTTGTCGAAGATGTAATAGCGCGGGAGGAACGTCCCGAAGGCCAGGCCGATCACCGGACTCGCGGCGACGAAGTCCGGCACGTGGGCGAGCGCATTGGTACGCGAGAGCGTCGACGGGTCTTCGGTCGCGCCGGTGAACAACTCCGTCATCGTGCCGTACATCCCAGGCACGAGTGCTATCACCGCCATCACGGCACCCATGCACGAGAGCGCGACGATCCAGCGGTACGTGCGTGGCAAGGCCGGCAGTGAGAGGAGCACGGCCACGACGAGCCCGACGACGGCGGACCGTGAGACCGACAGCAAAGCCGCGAGCACCAGGACACCGGCGGGAATCCACGTCCAGGGCAACCGGCCGCGGCCGGCACGGGCTCGAGCAAGGCCGACGGTGACCGCGAGCGGAAGGACAGCGCAGATCACGGCGGTGTACTCCAGTGGATGCGCGGCGGTGCCCGCCGCCCGGGTGAATGCGCCTCTTGAGTCGACGCCGCCGAGGTCCGCGCTCAGCCCAGGGAGGTTGCCGAACCAGTCGAGCATGCTCTGCTGGAGAACGAACTGCAGCAGTCCGAGGCCGGCCAGCAGAGTACCCGCCAGCGTCAGTCGCCCGAGGAGCTGCTCCAACTCCTCCCGGGTACGAATCCCGTCCGCCAGGACGAGCAACACCCCACCCCAGGACAGGATGCGCAGGACCGAGGAGATCGCGACGGTGACCTGGTCACCCGGTTGCCCGCGGAACATCGCGGCGGCGAAGCTGATGAGGACGACGACCAGCAGCGCCCCGTACGCCCACCTGACCGGTTGGGGCCGCCGCTGCGTGCCCCGGTCGTCGCCCTCCTGCAGCCGGGTGAGCACCCACCACACCAGAAGACCGAGACCCCAGAGCACGGCGGGCCTGCCCAGCGACCCGAAGGCCGAGATCGTGACGGACGACGGCCAGCCGATGAGGAGGGCGAGGTAGACCGTCACCATCGTCAGAGCGGACCCGCGCCGTGCCGGTGGTCGTGCGGACGGCGGTGTCTCAGCTGCCGGTCGCAGCAGGGTGGCGCTCACGGTCGGGGACTCTCCCGGTGCCGTGCCTCCGCGGTCGCGGCGTCGTCGAGGAGTTTGACGATCTCGACGCTGAATCCGTCCCCGGGGTGCTGGACGTCGGTGGCCTCGTTGGGGTCCGGGTCCGTGTCAGGTGCGCCCCGGTCGGAGCGGGTACGCCCGTCCCGTCGCGGGCGGCGGGCCAGGCCGTCCACCGCAGCGGCGAGCACCAGAGTCATCAGGGCAGTGCCGGCACCGGCCGCACCGGCATACACGAGCCGGCTCCGTTCCTTCGGTTCACCGACGCTGTCGACGGCGATCGGGGAGATGGTGACCTGCGCGGCGGCGTCGACCTCCTCGGTCTGCTGAAGGTTGGCGAGGACTTGCCCGCTGCGCACGAGCATCTCGTCCATGACCGCGCCGGCGTCGTCGTCGGACTGTGCGACGACGGTGATCATCACGACGGGGCCGGACGAGTGCGGGTCGCGGCCTACCTCGACCGTGGCGCCCGGGTAGGGCCCGGTGACGTCGCGGACCACGTCCTCCGACCCGACGGCGCTGACCAGCACGTCGGCCGCGGAGTCGAGGCCGGAGAGGTAGAGGAACGGATTCGCCTCGCCCTCCTCGACCACGGGCAGGCTCGCCTCGCCGGGGATGAGGAGCTGGCGGGACGTGCGTTCGTACTCGGGTGGCACCGACTGCCAACTCCACACGACGAGGCCTGCGGCGACGAGCAGCCCGGGGACGACGATGTACCAGCGGCGCAGCAGTCCGCGCAGCGTGTCTTGGACGGTCATGGTCATGACTCCTTCGGAACCGTCTGCGCGGGGGCGGACGAGAGGGATCGCTTCGAGCGTCGGTCGAGGGACGTCGCCGCCCAGCCGGCAACGAGGGACGCGGCGGCCGCGATGGCACCGAGAGCGGCCACCTGGGTGAAACGGGAAGGCACGATGTGTTCGATACGCGTGCTGAGCGGGTCGATGCGGGCGACGATCCGGCGTTCGTCCGCGCCCGCGGCGTTCCGCTCGTCGGTGCTGTCCTCGATGCGCGCGAGTGCGGCCTCTTGGCGCTGGGCCACCCAGTCCTGCGTGGGGCCGACGATCTGGATCATGATCACCGCGGTGCCGTAGCTGGGGCCCCACTGACTCCCGTGATCGAGGAGTCCGACGAGGACCCCCTGGCGGAGCCCGGCACCGTAGTACGGAGCGTCGGACTGGGAGTACCGCACCGGGGGCCGCTCGGGGACCACGTCCGCGGCCACAGCACCCGCGAAGGCGATGACGTCGTCGAGCTTCGAGGAATTGTTCGGGGTCAGCAGCGTGTCGTACGAGTACGTGAACGCCACCGTCGTGCGGGTCGAATAGACACCCGACCGGGAATTCAGCTCATAGGTCCCGACGGCCGCAACCGCGAGGACGAGGAGCGTGACGTACCAGCGCCGTGCCAGGGCGGTGAGCGTGCGGCGCAGCATCACTGCCTCACCGCCACGTCCGGACGCAGGGCGGCAACCTCGGCCACCCTGCCGTAAACCTCGTCCTCGATGATCCGGACGACGTCGGCCTGAGCACGTGACCAACCGTCCTGGCGGACCGTCCGCGCGGCGCGCTCGGCGACGTCCGGCTCCGTATGGTCCAGCGTGTCCGCCAGCGCTTGCGCGAACGCGTCCGGAGTAGGCCGGGTCCAGGCGACCGCCGGGTTCGGCAGGTCCGCTCGGGCGTAGACCGAATCGTTGACCACCGGGACGGTGCCCGCAGCGAGCATCTCCTCGGCGACGAGCGAGATGTTGGTAAAGGACGGCGCCACACCGGCCACGCACGTGTTGTACAGCTCGTTGAGCTCCGTCGGCGTCAGGCGGCCGTGTTGGACGGCCGGGAAGGGTAGGCCGGAGACGACGTCGCCGTACAGGTGGATCGGGACGTCCGGCCGCAGGGTGTGGAACCGGGCGAGACTCAGGCGTGTGAGCTCGAATCCGCGGCGGGCCACACCTGGCCGCGCATACGCCACGACGCCCGTGCGCTCGGCGCCGGTCAGCGGGCGGTAGACGGAGGTGTCGCAGCCGAAGCTCGTGACCTCGGGTTCGAGATCGAGCGCGTCGCGCAGTGCCGACGCGACCGCCTCACCGAGGGCGATCGTCCGGAAGCCGAACCGGTAGGTGTCTTCAGCCAGGGCATGGACCGCGCCGCGCGCGTAGAACCAAGGCTCGTAGTCCTGCACGAAGTAGAGCCGGTGCATCGGCTCGGTGCCACGGCTCGCCAGGACGTGCGCTGACTCCCACGACGACGCCACGGCGGCGTCGACGCCGGTGATGCCCTGCCGCGCGTCGCGCACGCTCGCTCGCACCTGGGGCCACCACTCCCGGATCACGCGGGTGTGATCGGCGAGATCACCGTCGAACCGGTCCGTGAGGAAGAGGACGCAGCGGTGCCCCGCGCGCTCGACCGCCTCGACCATGCGTAGCAGCGTGGTGTGCCCACCGGAGCCGGCGCCCGGGGGTGTGGTGACCCATCCGATGGTCAGCGGGTGAGAGCGTGCCGGCCGCGTACGCGGGGACGGTAGGCGCAGGGACGCGGAGTCCGCGATGTCGGCGGCCGGCAGCGGCTCGTCGAGCTCCCACGCGCCGGAACGGTGGTAGGCGAGCCGGGCGGCGCGCTGGGTCAACGCTCGTAGCCCTTCCCGCCGCGCGATGCGGACCGCGCCCGTGATCGCCTTCATGACGCCCGCCCGAGAGACAGCGGCGCGTCCGGCTGGTCGCTCCACCGAGCAGCCGTCACGCGTACGGGTTCGAACATGCCGGTGCGCTGCCACCGCACCCATCCGGCCGCGGTTCGCAGCCGTCGGGCCGCCCGGGGGGCCAGGCCCAGTGTGCGGACCGCCGGCGTGGGCCAGCTCCTCGCGCGGCGATACGCGGCGGCGAACCGGCGACCGGTCGCCGTGCGCAGAGCCGCCGGGTAGAGCGCCAGGGCGAAGTCACGCAGATCCTCGACCTCGGCGGGAACGTCCCCGCGGTCGACGTATCGCCGTGCCTGGCCGAGCGCGCTCAGACTGACGGCCCGGTGCGCGAGCCGGCGCAGCCGATCGGCCTCCGGGTCCGGCTCCAGGCCGTCACACAGGACCTCGAACGCGTCGCGAATCTCGCGGAGGAACACGCCCGGTGCTGCAGCCTGGTTGGACAGGCTGGCCGCGTGCTCCCGGTGCCACGCCTGGTCACAGCCGTCGAGATAGGCCACGTCCGCGTAGGCGGACACCCGCAGCCACAACTCCATGTCATGGGTGTGGGCAAGGTCGTGCTGCCCGCCCACCCGGTCCAGCACGCTGCGCCGGACGACGACCTCCGGGGACGTGATGACATTGGTTCCGGCGGCGCAGCGCACCTCCAGCCAGTCACGCCCCGACCAGATCGTCCAGGCCTCCGGGTGCCTGCGGGCCGCCGGACGGTCCTCGGTGAAGTGCAGCGGATGACCGTAGACGAGGCCGACGTCCGGGAACCGCTGCATCACTGCGACGGCGCGGGACAGTGCTCCCGGGGTGAGCAGGTCGTCCGCGTCCAGTCGGACGAGGTATTCGCCGCGGGCGGCAGCGAGCCCTCGGTTGAACGTCACCACGGGGCCTCGGTTGGTGGGGTTGGTGAGGACGCGGACGCGACCGTCCTCGCGTGCCAGGGCCGCGGCGACGTCACGGCTGTCGTCGGTGGAGGCGTCGTCGACGATGACGACGTCGACCTCGACGTCGGACTGGGTGAGCGCACTGCGGACGGCGTCGGTGAGGTAGCGGGCGTAGTTGAAGCATGGGACGACGACCGTCACGGTCGCTCCCGGCTGCACGAGTTGCGGCGGATAGCGCACGGCCTGAGCCGTTGGTGCTCTCATACGAGCATCTCCTCGAGTCGATCGTCGGTTGCGCGCAGTGCGCGGAGCCGGTTGCGCAACCAGGTCCCCATCACGAGGAGGTGGACGGCGACCGCGCTGATACCACCGGCGAGCATGGCGACGAGCGGATCACGAAGGAACGTCGCGGCCGCGACGGCGACGGTGACCGCGGGAACCGCACCCAGGGTGGGCAGCCACAGAGCCCCGAGGAGCTCCTGCGGGCGGACGCCGGCGCGTCGCAGCGAAAGGAGATAGCCGGGCAGGACGACGAGGCCCGCGATGCCGACCTGCAGCCAGGCCGCGGCCACGATGCCACCGGAAGGCACCACGAGCAGCAGGCCACCGGTCAGGGCCGCGATCGAGATCAGTTGCAACCACAGCACCGGACGGGTCCGATCCCGGGCGTAGAGATAGCCGGCGAAGGCGTCGAAGACGACCCGCAGCCCGCCGTACAGGCCGAGGCCGGCGAGCACGGGTGCGGCGGGTAACCATCGCGGACCGTACAGCGTCTCGATGAGTGGTCCGGCGAGGACGGCGAGGACGGCGCCGGCCGGCAACGCGGCTGCCCAGGCGAGCGCGGCGACGGAGGGCAGGCCGCCGGTGGAGCGGGCGAAGTACGGCAGCGAGACGGACCTGACCATCTGGGCCATGGCGTTCATCGGCCAGTTCGAGACGTTGAACGCGAGGACGTAGAAGCCCAGGCCCGTACTACCGACTACGCGCGCGAGGATGAGCTTGTCGACGTTGAGCATCGCCCAACCCACGAGGTTCGCGCCGGCGATCGGCAACGCGTAGGCCAGCACGCTGCCGACCACAGTGCGGTCCACCGCGAACCGCGGGCGCACACGTGCGATGAGGAACTGCAGTGAGCTGGTGAGGGCCTGTGCCGCGACGCGACCGATGGCCAGGCCAAGCACGCCGAGGCCGCCGGCGACAAGTGCCAAGGTGACCGCGGTCGAGACCACGAAGTCACACACCGCGATGAGGAACAGCTCGCGCTGCGCGAAGCGGCGTTGCAGCAAGCCGTAGGGCACGACCGAGAAGCCGGCGAGGAACAGTGTGGCCGACAGGATGGCCAGGGCGGGCGCGGCGTCCGGGCTGCCCAGGATTTCCGCGGTCCCCGAGCTCGTCGATGCCATGAGTACGGCCAGGCCCGTGCCGCTGACCAGGCCCAGCGTTCCCACGGTGGGCGCCACTCGCTCCGGCTGGTCGGAACGGATGATGTCCGCGGACAGCCCGAGGTCCGCGATGGTCATGAGGATCCCCTGCACGGCCAGGGCGACGGCGTAGACGCCGAACTGTTCCGGGGTGAGGATGCGTGCGAGGACGATGCCGACGACGACACCTCCGAGACGGAGCACGACGCTGCTCACGCCGCTCCACGCGACAGCGCGGACGGCTCGGGTGCTCAGGCCGGACTCAGGCATCTCGAGGCGTGATCCGGTGTACCGCACGGCGCAACCACGGAGCGGCCAGTGCGAGACGGAATCTGGCGTACCGGCCCACCGCTCGGGCGACCGCAGCCGGTCGGCGCACCGCTCGCCGGTCGGCTTCGGCGAGGTACAGGGCCTCGAGCCGGTTCGTGGCGGTAGTTGCGGAGTATCGCTCGAGGACGAGTTGTCGGCTGTAGGCCCCGAGTCGTGCGCGCCACTCGGGGTCCGCGGCAAGGTTGCGCACGAGCTCGGCGAGCGGCGGTCCCCCCGACGGTCCGTCACCGAAGAATCCGGTCTCCTCGAAGAGTCCGGCGGAGGATGCCTCGAGCAGCCGCCAGAACCCTCGACAGCCTTGCACGACGACGGGCTTGCCATAGGCCATGGCACGTGCGGCGGAGGACCCCATACCGAGAACGACGTCGGCCGCGGCGTAGATGTCCCCGGGGTCGGCCACGTTCCCCTCGAGGCGGACACGGAGGCGGCTTCGGGTCGCTCGGCGGGCGGCGGCCGCGACGCGGTGCTCGTCGTCGCCGGCGCCGGCCACGATGAACGTGGCGTCGACGCCGGCCGTGGCCAGGGCGTCGATCGCCGAGGCGACACCGAGCGCCTTGCCGTGCTCGGCGGAGAGCCGGCCGACGACGGAGACGACCAGGCCGTCTCCCAGGCCGAGCCGCTCTCGGGCGGCGGCAACGTCCCGTGGCGCGTCGAGCGCCGTGTCTACGGTGACGGGCATGAGATGCACCGGGCCGGGGCGGCGTCGCTCTTCGGCACGGACGAGTTGACCTGTCCCTGGGAGCAACGGGACGTCGTCGGCGATGAAGTCGGGAACGGTCATCGAGCCGACAGTCGCCACGTGGCGGACCGGGGCGAGGAGCGAAGCGACGGTGAGCGCCAAAGCCGGCCCGGATTCGTAAGTGTGCACGACGTCCGGGCGGAACTGCCGCAACACCCGTAGAAAGGACCGGACGACGGTAGGACGGACCGAGTCGCCACGGTAGGGCGGAGCAGGACGGTACGTCATACCCGAGGCGTGGATCCTGTCCACGAGCGTCCCGCCGGGGCCGTAGACGACGACCTCGTGACCGCGGTCCCGGAGGCGGCGCGCGAGGTCGATCGCGATGAGTTGGCTGCCACCGGTCACCAACTCGTGCGGGCACACCATGATCCGCAGCCGCCTCGGTTCACAGACCGGGTCCTCGACGGTACCGACTGTAGACGGACGGGTCGTCACGTCCGTGATCCCGCCGCGTGCACCGCAGTGCGGACAGCGTCGGCCACGGCGACCTGATGCCCCCGCTCCAGGTGGGGGTACATCGGCAGCGAGAGCACGCGCGCCGCAGCGGCTTCGACGACCGGCAGCTGACCGCGCCGGTATCCGAGGTGCGCGTAGGCGGCGGTGAGGTGGACCGGTGTCGGGTAGTGGATGCCGGTCCCGATACCGGCGCGCCCCAGGGCTCTGACCACCTGGTCCCGCTGCTCGACGCGCACGACGTACAGGTGCCAGACGTCGTCGTGGTCGGGGCGGGAGGCGGGCAGTCGCACGCCGTCGGTACCTGCGAGCAGCTCGCGGTAGGTCGCAGCGGCCGATCTCCGGGCGCCGTTCCACGCCTCGAGACGGCGCAGCTTGGCCCGCAGCACGGTGGCCTGGAGGGCGTCGAGCCGCGCGTTGACGCCGACTCGTTCGTGCTCGTACTTGACGACGCTGCCGTGTGCCTGAAGCATCCGCACGCTCGCCGCCAGGCCCGGATCGTCTGTGGTCACGGCACCGGCGTCGCCCGCCGCTCCGAGGTTCTTGCCGGGGTAGAAGCTCGTGGCGGCAATGTCTCCGAGCGCGCCGGCACGCCCGGCGGGTGCGGAAGCCCCCTGGGCCTGCGCCGCGTCCTCGACGATCGCGATACCGTGCTTGGCGGCGAGCGGGCGAAGCTGCTCGACCGGCGCGGTCTGTCCGTACAGGTGCACCGGCACAATTGCGCGGGTGCGGGTGGTGATCGCGGCCGCAACGGCGTCCACGTCGATGAGGAGTTGATCGTCGTCGACGTCGACGAAGACGGGGACGGCGCCGATCCGGCTGGCCGCCTCCGCCGTCGCGATGAAGGTGTTGCCCGGCATGATGACCTCGTCGCCGGGGCCCACACCGACGGCGCGGTAAGCGAGTTCGAGGGCGTCGGTGCCGTTGGAGACACCGACGCAGTGCGTAGCACCGATGTACGCGGCGTACTCATTCTCGAACCCGTCCACCTCGACGCCCCCGACGAACGCAGCGGTGAGCAACTGCTCGCGCCAGACGGGGAGCACCTCGTCGGCGATCTCGATGGACTGGGCGCTCAGATCGAGGAAGGGCACGGCCGGGAGCGACGGTGCGGTGGCGGCGGAGCTGTCGACGGCGGTCATGCGAGGGCCTCCAGGGTTCGGGACGATAGGGGGCGGGCGGGCACGCCCACCCAGGTCTGGTCGGCGGGAACGTCGTGGAGCACGGCAGCTCCCATCCCGACGGTCGCGCGAGCGCCCACCGTGATCCCGGGGTGCACGGCGGCGTTCATGCCGAGGTAGGCGGCTTCGCCGATGTGGACGCCGCCACCGAGGCTGACGCCCGCGGCGAGGGTGGTGAAATCGTCGAGCCTGTCGTCGTGCGTGATCGTGGCGCCGGGCATGACGACGACGTGCTGGCCGACGGACGCGTCCGCGGTGACGACCGCACCCGGGAGGAGGACAGCGCCCACCCCGACCGTGCTCGACCCGCCGATCAGGGCGCCGGGCGCGACGAAGGTGGCGTACCGTCCGGAACGGACACCCGAGGCGGTGAGGCGGCGCACGATCTCGCGGCGCCGGCGCCCGGACCCGACGCAGACCAGCAGCTGGTCTTGCCTTCGGCGTGCCTCGTCGAGGCCACCGAGCACCGGGACGCCCCCGCAGATGGTGCCGTGCCGGGCGGGGTCGTCGTCGAGGACGCCGGCCACGTCGGTCATCTCGCCCAGGCCCGCCGCAAGGACCTCGCGGGCGAGTCCGCTCGCACCGAGGAGGAGAATGCTCATCTCGAGCCCGGTTCCCGCACGGCGGCGATCACGCGGTCCTGCTCGTCCTCGGTCAGCTCGTGGAAGAGCGGGAGGATGAGCGTGCGGTCCGTGAGCCGGTCGGTGACCTCGAGCCGGGCGTCCCCGGTGTCCCGGCCGGCGTAAGCGGGTTGACGGTGTGCCGCCATGATCCCGCGACGTGCCGAGATGCCGTGGTCGGCCAACCCGGCCAGCAGACCCTCCCGGTCCAGCGCGTATGCCTCACCCACCTCGATCCACAGGGTCTGGAAGTTGCTGGCACCCCACGGGGGATCGGTCACGACGCGGAGTCCCGGCACGTCCGCCAGCGCCGCGCGGTACCGGGCCGCGAGCTCTCGCCGCCGCCGCACCATGGCGGGAAGCCGCTTGAGCTGGACGAGACCGACGGCCGCCTGCAGATCGGTCATGCGGAAGTTGAAACCGATCTCGTCGTACTGTTCCGGCGGTGCTGCCAGGTACCGATGGCGCTCGGCGGCGGATGCACTCATCGCATGTTCGCGGAGCCGTCGCGCGCGCGCCGCCCAGTCCGCACGGCTTGTCGTGAGCATCCCGCCCTCGCCGGTGGTGAGGATTTTGCGTGGATGGAACGACCACGCGGCGAGCTCCGCCCCCGCGCCGACCGGCCGGCCCCGGTAGGTCGAGCCCGCGCCGCACGCGGCGTCCTCGATCACCACGATCCCGCGTGGGTCACACACGGCGCGGACGGCCTCGAGGTCGACCGGTTGTCCGCCTTGGTCGACGGCGATCACTGCGCGCGTGGCGGGGGTGAGCGCCTGGCTGATCGTCGCGGCCGTGACGTTTCCGGTATCCGGATCCACGTCGGCGAAGACGGTGCGTGCTCCGACATAGGACGGCGCGTTCGCGGTCGCGATGAACGACAGGGAGGGGACCACGACGTCGTCGCCGCGCCCGATGCCGGCCACCACGAGCGCGAGGTGCAGCGCGGTGGTGCAGTTCGAGGTCGCGACGGCGTGCCGGGTACGCATCATGGTGCTGAACTCACGCTCGAACTCGGCGACACGCGGCCCCTGGGCGATCCAGCCGGACGCGATCGCCTCAGCGACGGCCTCCGCCTCCGCGGCACCGAGCCACGGACGCATGACGTCGATGCGGGACAGCTGGGTGACACTCATGCCGGCACCCCGTCCGCCTCGGCGGCGCCGTCCGCGACCCAATTGCGGTCCTCGATTCGGGCGAGCATCTCGTCCGGCGAGACCGGACGATCGCGGAACCAGCGTACGAGATCGGCGACACCGGCCTCGAACGCGACGGCGGGCGAGAATCCCGTGAGTCGTCGCATGAGACTGTCGTCGACCAGGAGTCGGCGCACATCGCCCGGCCGGGCCTGAAGATGACGGGCACGCAGACCGGGCTTGTCCGTCGCTCGCGCGACGATCTCGGCGAGGTCCGCGATCGAGATCTCCCGCCCTGATCCAAAGTTCACCGTACGGCCGACTGCGGCGTCGCACTCGGCGAGCGTCGCCAGCCCTCGTGCCGTGTCGCGCACGTGCATGAAATCACGGGTCTGCCGGCCGTCGCCGTAGATCAGAGCCGGCAGGCCGCACAGGTTGCGCACGATCGTGCGTGGGATGACCTCGCCGCTGTCACCTTCGAAGTGACTGCGGGGGCCGTAGGTGTTGAACGGTCGTACCACGATCACGTCGAACCCGTGGGTGCGGTACGCGGCGCGTGCGTAGGCCTCCCCGGCGAGTTTCGCGGCGCCGTAGACCGTCTCCGGCCAGGTCGGGTGCCGTTCGTCCATGGGGACGTGCTGGGCAGTCCCGAAGACCTCGCTGGAGCTGACGTGGACGAGGCGGCGTACGTCGCAGAGCCGTGCGCGTTCGAGCAGTGTCAGCGTGGCCGTCGCGTTGACCTCGTGATTGGTCACCGGATCGTGCAGGCTGTGCCGGACACCGAGGCACGCCAGGTGGAAGACGACGTCGGCATCCTCGAGTGTGCGCAGCGCGCTGTCCGAACGGACGTCGGCCTCGACGACGTGGACCCGCGGGTCTTCGGACCATTGTGCGAGGTTGGCGCGGCTGCCGTTGACCAGGGAATCGACGACCGTGACACGGGCCGCCCCGCGCCGCTCGACGAGTTCGTCGACGAGATGGCTGCCGATGAATCCAGCCCCGCCCGTGACGACAACGCGGGCTCCTGACAGCGCGCTCATGCGACACCGGTCCGTTCGGGGTCCGCCGCCTGGACGGGCGTCGGGGCGCCCGCGCCGGCGAGGCTGCGGGAGGCGGCGTCGAGCACGGACAGTACCCGTAGGCCGGCGTTGCCGTCTGTGCGGGCGGGCCGGCCGCCGCGGATGGCTGCCGCAAACTCGACCACCACATTGCCGAGCGCCTCCTGCTCGGGTAGTGCGGGCGACCACGTGTCGCCCACCCGGTAGGAGACCTGGGCCGCGCGGAGTTCGGCATCACTGCCCGACCCCTGGGCGAGATCCACGCCGCGGTCGTAGACGCTGAGCCGTTGCTGGGGGTTCAGGTCGTCCCATACGAGTGTTCGGCGGGTCCCGCCGATCACCATGCGGCGGACCTTGGTGGGGCTGAGCCAATTGACCTGCACATGCGCGATCGCGCCACCGGTCAGGGGGAGCGAGAGGTAGCCGATGCATGCCTTGCCCGTGCCGAGGGGGTCCGCGCCGTTGGCGGCGACGGTGGCGACCTCGAGGCCGCCGGGCAGGACGTAGTCGAGAATCGACAGGTCGTGCGGGGCGAGGTCCCACAGCACATCGACGTCCGGCTGGATCAGCCCGAGGTTGATCCGCGCGGAGTCCACGAACAGGACCTCGCCCAGCGCACCGTCCGCGATGAGGTCGCGGATACGCTGTACAGCCGGGGTGTAGCAGAAGGTGTGGTCGGTCATCAGCACGAGGCCGCGCTCGTCGGCCTTGCTCACCATGGCCGCACCGGCGGCACGTGTGTCCGCCAACGGCTTCTCGACCAGGACGTGCTTGCCGGCGTCGAGCGCCCGACAGACGAGATCGTGATGGGTGCGGGCCGGGGTCGCGATGGCGACGGCATCGATGAGCGGATCGTCCAGTACGTCGGCGACGTCCGTGGTCACCGGCGCCCCGCCGACGTTCTCGGCCACCCGGGTGGCCCGTCCACGGTCCAGGTCGCAGATCGCCGCGAGATTCCAGTCGACGGCGGAGCGAAGGTTTCGGGCCAGGTTCGGGCCCCAGTACCCCGCCCCGATCACTGCGGCGTTCAGTCTTTCCGTCACGAGTGTGCCTCCGCTCTTGCCTTGACGGCTCCCGGTCGACACGCTTGTGCCGGCCGCACCCGAAAAGAGCCCCGGCTGCGGCACCTGATACCTGGACGGAGCCCTCCCGTGACCGATGCCGCCGTCGTTGAACCGTCCTCCGACGTCTCGCCCGAGGCGAGCGTCGGCGCCCGTACCCGGGTGTGGCATCTGGCGCAGGTGCGTGAGGGGGCACGCGTCGGCGCGGACTGCATCATCGGCCGCGGCGCCTACATCGGCCCGGGTGTCGAACTGGGTGACGCCTGTAAGGTGCAGAACTACGCGCTGGTCTACGAGCCGGCCCGGCTGGCCGACGGGGTGTTCATCGGTCCGGCGGTCGTGCTGACCAACGACGAGTTCCCGCGGGCGGTGACACCAGACGGCGGACTCAAGACCGCCGAGGACTGGACGCCGGTCGGGGTGAGCATCGACCGGGGCGCCTCGATCGGGGCGCGCGCGGTGGCCGTCGCACCGGTGACGATCGGCGCCTGGGCGCTCGTGGCCGCCGGTGCGGTGGTCACCAAGGACGTTCCCGCTCACGCCATCGTCGTCGGCGTTCCGGCACGACAGGTCGGCTGGGTGGGGCGGGCCGGACAGCCGCTGGTCGCCGAGGGCGACGAGTGGCGGTGCCCGGTCACGGGGGAGCGGTACCGCGACTCCGGCGGGGAGCTCGTCCGGATCGAGGGCTCAGAAGCCTGACCCGTGGCACAGGAACGGAGCGATGTGCCCCGTCTCCGCGGTTGCGGCGGCGAGCGCGTCCGCCGGTGCGAGCCCACCGGCGAGCCAGCGGTGCAGCGCACCGAGAAGATCGCTCGCGACGTCGTCGGCCACCGCGACGGGGGCCGCGATGACGCACCGGGTGCCGGCATGCAGCCATGCCCGCGCCATGCCGACCGCCTCCTCGCCCCACCGGACCGAGGACCGTCCGAGCTCGCACGCCGAGAGCACGACCGTCTCCGGTGCGCGCGGGATGAGGTCGATGTCGTAGCCGAACAGCGGGCCGTCGGCGAGTTCGAACCCGGACAGCAGCGGCGAGTTCGGCGCGTGCCGACCGTGCGCGGCCACGTGCAGCACGTCGACCCGGCCGGCGAGCTCCGTCACTGCCGCGACGAGGGCCCCTTCACCGGCGAGGACACGCGGCTCCGCCGTCTCGGCCTCTGACCCTGCCGCCACCCACGCACGGGCACCCGCCCGCGCCTCGTCCGGACCGCGCGCCACACCCGGGCCGACGGCGAAGCCCGCCGTGCGTGGAACGGGCACCGTGCGCGGCGTGGACACCCACCGGGAGGCGGAGCGGGTCAGCGTGACGGAACGGCCACGCAGCGCCGGGAGCATGGCCCAGGGCACGTCCACCAGCGCCCCGGGCGCCGTGACCACCACCCGCCGCGGATCTCCGGCCGTCCGCATTGCGTGGCGGACCAGCAGGTCCGACAGATCCGTCAGCCGGACCTCGAGCGTCTGGCGCACCACCTGCGCGAGGGGCCCGGAACGCACACTGGCCGAGACGTCCAGCTCCGCCCGCAGGCCGGACAACCGGTCCTTGACGGCAGGCCACGAGATCTCGTGCAGGGTGGGTGGGCCTGCGTTCGCGCCGGGCACCGTGAGGCAGGTCAGGCCGCCACGGCTGAACACGAACGTGACGAGGGCCGTCTCGGCGTCGAGACCCGCGCGCAGCTCCTCGAGACTCACGCGAGGGATGTTGACGGCCGGCACCGTGTTCGACCACTGACGGTCCCGCACCTGGTCGCGGAGCCGGGCGATCCGCGCCGCTGCCGCAGCGTCGCTGCCGGCGTCCGCGCTGAGCCGTCGCAGCTCGGCGAGGTCGGCCGCCAGCTCGGGGTCGGGCGGTGGCCGGACGGGGGAGACCTGCTGACTGAAGTGCCGGGCGCGTTCGGACCACTCGAAGACGATCTCGGGCCGGCGCGAGCGTTTGGCGGCCTCCAGGCCTTCGTGCAGGAGACCGTTCGCGTGCATCGCGACCGAGGAGAGCATGTCGAGGGCACCGAACGAGGCCTGCCAGGACACCAGCTGGTGCAGGCCGTCCGCGGCGTGCCGGCGTGCCTCGCCGTCGCGCCCTCGGGCCGCCGCCCGCGCGGCGCGGGCCTCGTACCCGAGCAGGCGCAGGGGCAGGGGATCGCGCCGCCGCGGCCGGGGGAGATCCCCCACGACCCGCCCGGCGCGCGCCTCGGCCGCCTTCTGGGTGAGCCGTAGGGCGTCCCGCTCGCCGGGGAACCCGGCGGCCTCGAGGCGCCTCGCGACGTCGTCGAGCTGTTCGGGAGCCGGGGCGTGCCGTCCTCGCACGCGACCCGCGGCCAGCGCGGCGCGCAGCCGCACCGCCTCCGCGCGGACCGCCCACCCCTCGGCGCCCAGGCGCTCGAAGCGCCGTGCGGCTCCGGCGGCCACGGCTCGCGCCCGTGCAGGGTCGTGCGTGAGCAGCGAGCGGGCCAGCTGGAACTCGGCCTCGGCGCGGGCCTGCGGCATCCGGTTGGCTCCGAAGGCACGGGCCACCGCCGCCAGGGTGTCCTCGGCCTCCCGCACCAGGCCGGCCTCCCGGAGCACCTCGGCCCGGTCGAGGTCACATGTGGCCACATGCGCGGCCGAGACGGAAAGCGCGGCCCGGGCTGCGGTCATCTTCTGCAGTGCCGTGACGAGGTCACCCTCGAGCAGCGAGATGTACCCGGAGTTGTGGTCCGCGATGGCCCGGAACATCTCCTCGCCCTGCGTGGCGAACGTGGCGCTGGCCTTGTCGAGGTCCAACCTGGCCTCGGTCAGGCGGCCAAGTCTCGTTGCGGCGACACTCCGGTTGATCAGCATGTTGCCGCGGCGTTTGCCGTCGGCCTCCATACCGATGGCGATGTCCAGCCAATCCAGTCCGTGGTCGAAATCTCCGCGTTCGAGAGCCAGGGTGCCCAGCTGGCCGTAGAGAACGGCTTTCGTCTCCTCGCTGAGCCCGTTGCCATCCGGCGTTTCGAGTGCCTCCCGACACAAGGCCTCGGCCTCGTCGGGCCGCCCGGTCCGGGCCAGCAGGTACGCCGTCGTCCCGGCGACACGGGCTCGGACGTCGTTGGAATGCGCGCGGGCCGCAGCTTGCGCCAGCGTCTTCAGTGCCGAGGTGTACCGCCCCTTGTTCGTCTGCTCGAGCCCTCGCTCGTGCAGTGTCTCCGCGCTCAGCGCGGCCATGACGGCTCGTCCTCTCCTCGGGCACGGATCACAGCGCGGACCCGTCGACGACGTCGGCCGCGCGCAGGGCACGATCAGTTGCGGCCCGTGAGGCTGCCACGGCACGAGAGGCGTTCTCCTCGGCGGCCGGGAAGCCGAGCTCGTGGCCGATCAGCCCGGCGAGGTACGGCGCGGCGAAGGAGGTCCCGCTCCACAGGGAGAACGTGCCGCGGTAGTCCTCCGGCCCGATCGTCTCGCGGCGCCGCTGGTAGCGGTCGTCCCGTGCGTCGGCCTGCCGTCCGCCCTCGAACGCCGGTGTCGTGCTCACCACGGAGGCGCCGGGGGCATAGACCTGCACCCAGTCACCCACGTTGGAGAACAGCGCGACGGAGGAGCAGCTCGGGTTCAGCGCACCGACGCAGATGTGCCGGGCGTCGCCATCGGGCTTGATGCCGTTCCCGTCCGGGCGATCTGGCTCCCACGCCCACAGCGAGGCGGGGAACGAGGGGCGGTCGATGGTGTCGTTGCCCGCCGAACAGACGACGGCGCACCCGTTCTTCCGGGCCTCGGAGAGCAGGTCGTACAACCTCCTCGAGTAATAGCCGTCCTCCGGCGTCTCGTGGTAGTACCCGAGGGAGAGGTTGAGCACGTCGATCGGAGTGCCGCTCTCACCGCCGCTGGTCCGGTAGCGCTTGAGGAGGGTGACGACGTCGCCGACGGTGGTCAGCAACGTCCCCTCGTCGACCACGCCGAGCGCGTTCGCGGTCCGCACGGAGACGATGTCCGCCTCCGGCGCCACCTGCCGGACCACGCCGGCGATGAATGTGCCGTGGCCGGCGACGGGGTCGATGGCGCCGTCGAGCTGGCCGTACATGTCCGGGAATCTCTCCGGGTCCGCCGCGTCCGTGAGGCCGATCGGCTGCCCGTCGAGCTCGAGGCGCCGGGTGACGATGTGCTCGGGCAGCCACTCATGCTCGCCGCAGCCGGTGTCGAGCACGGCCACCACCGGGCGGCGCTCACCCTTGCCGGGCCCCTCGCCGCGCACCGGGCCGGCACCGAGCCGTGCGACAGGTTGGCGTCCGCCGCTGCCCGGGAGCGCGTACTGGCCGGAGGCGGCGTACGGGTCCGTGGCGTAGGGATTGCTGACGGTGAAGGGGTTCGAGACGGTGAAGGGATTGGAGACGGTGAACGGATTGACCCCCATGGGGTCGATCGTGAGCACGTGCTCGAGCCCCACCCCCGGCATCGAGGTCCCGGTCCTGCGCCGGGCCGCCTGGAGAACGTCCCAGGCGTCCGCGACCCCCGCCCCACCGGGGGCCTGTTCGCTCGGCGTCAGATGGACGCGAAGCACGCCTGCCACACCGAGGTCCTCCGGGTCCTGCGGGTCCGGCGGGACGAGGAGGGGTGGCGGCCCGTCGACCTGCTCGCCGTCCAGTGTCGCGACCCGGACGTCCGAGCCGAGATCCCGGGCCACCTCCCGCAGGATCTCGACCGACTCGTCTCCGGCCTCGTCCCGATCCGGGTCCACCGAGACGAGCAGCCGATCGGGCACGTAGACGGTCGGGAACGCCTGCACCCCGCTGTCCGGGTCGATCGACGGTTCGAGGGTGCGGCCGATCCGGTTCGACCCGCTGGCTCGGTCGCGCCAGGTCCAGCCCCTCGGCTCCGGCACGCCGTGTGCGTCCTCGGTCATCTCCCACGCCTCCCGGTCGTCCTTCGCTGCGGCATTGCGGCGTTGCGTGTGCGCCCTGCCCCCGGGGTGCGCGATGCGATGTGTCCGTGACGGCCGCGGCCGTCACGGATGTGGTGTGCTCACACCTGGAACTGCGGCGTCACGAAGCCCCTCGGCCCGTCCGGGTGCTGCACGCTGAGTCGGACCCTGGCCAGGCCGGGGGAGATGCCGTCGAACGCGAACCGGCCCTGCTCACCGAGCTCGGCCGTCCACTCCTTCTCGTCCTCGTCCTGGGCGAGCCGGGCCGCGAGCACCGCGGGGTCGGACCACCCGTCCACCCTCCGCAGGCCGGACTCGGTGACCGAGACGTGCAGCAGCACGCTCGTGGTCTCGTCGCTGAACTGCAGCGTGAGGCGCTCGCGATCACTGCGGACCGCGGCGCGCTCGGCGTCGGTCTGCAACTCGAGCAGGGCCAGGTCGCGGGAGACGTCGTCCACCGCGACGGCGGCGATCATGCGGTCGGTCAGGCCGGCGGGCGGTGGGTCGTACTGCTCCCACACACCACGCAGAGCTGCCAGGAGCCGTTCGTCGTCGACCCCGACGTCGCCGTCGACGTCCCTGGTGTCGTCGGAGTTCATGCGACCTCCTCGGGTGTGAACCCCATCTGGTGAAGCACCGCCCGCAGCTTGGCGAGGCAGCGTCCACGGGTCGGTCCGATGCTACCGACCGGCATGCCCGTGTCGCGGGCGATGCGGCCGTAATCGGGTCGATCGTCGAAGGCGATCACCCGGAGCAGTCGTCGGCAGCGTTCGCTGAGCTGGTGTACGGCGTCCCACAGGATCCGTGCGGTGTCGGCCTCGTCGGCCTCGTGCTCGGCGGAGCGCTGCGCCGGAAGGCGTGGTTCGAGATGCTCGTCCTCGGTCGGGTCCGCGCGCCGCGCGGCCTTGACGGTGCGCCAGGCCTCCCGCCTGGCCGTGACCGTCAACCATCCCGAGACCGCTGCCGGCTCCTTGATGGTCTCGTGTTTGCGCACCAGGGCGAGCCACGTCGTCTGGACGACGTCCTCGGCCAGCGCACGGGGCAGGTCGTAGGCGCGGACCACATGCCACAGCACCGGTGTCATCAGGCGGACCAGGTCGTCCATGGCGAGGGTGTCGCCGTCGCGCCACCGCACGAACAAGGAGGCGGCACGCCGGAAGCGGGCGGTTCCCTCGCTCGTCTCGGCGGGCGCCGCGCCGTCGGCGCCGTCGCCGGCGTCGCCGGGATCCGGACGCACCGCGATCCCGTCATCCATCCCCATAGTGGGCTCAAGCTACCAAGGTGCCCGGCGCTCCCGAGGCGCTTTCGCGCCCGTACCGCGGCGCCGTCCGCGCTGCGTCGTCCGGTCATCGCGGCACCTCACAGGCCTGCCCGGTCGTGACGACGTCGGCGGTGTCGATGAGCGGCGTGTGCAGCAGCGCCGGCTCGACCGGGCCGGGTTCGGCTGCCACGAACCGGAACGTCACGTGCGCGCTGTGCCCCGGCGGGAGGGTCACGCGGGCGGTGACGGCGCTGCGTCCGGCGTCGTGACTGACGTGGGAGCTCAGCGGGGCACCGTCGAGCCATGCACCCTCCGGCACGGTGCCCGGGGGAGCGAGGACGGTGACGAGGAGTGCGAGGTCTTCGCGGGCGTATCCGCCGAACCCCGGGGCGGCGTACCACGGCAGGTCCACATCCGTCGGGACCTCGCTGACCAGGCCCGTCGAGACCGCCACGGACCCACGCCCGTCCGGACGGCACCGGTCCACCACGGCCGAGAAGCCGGCGTCGAGGTACGCGTCGAGCTTGCTCCCGGAGAGGTTGTTGAACAGGACGGCGTAGGCGTCGTCCCCGGCGGTCTCGAGCCGGCCGAGTAGGCCCGCCAGCGGCGTGTCCGCGATGAGGGCCTGCTCCTGCGGGTGCCTGCTCCACACCGCCACGCGGCCTTCCTCGATGAGCGGAGCCGCGGCCCCCGCCACCTGGGGCAGCGTGTTCGCCGAGCTCACGAGCCGCTGGGCCAGGGCCTCACTGACCCCGAAGAAGTACTCGGTCTGCTCGTCGGCGTCCATCGTCAGGTACGGCCGGCGCAGCAGCGCCTCGACCACATTGCCGGCGGTGAGGTCCGCTTCGCCGGCCCGCAGCGGACCCGTGACCTCGAGCAGGGTCCGGACCACAGCGGGGTCGATCGCCACGACCATGTCGGGTGTCCGGCCGGTGCGTTCGGCCCACCACGCCGAGGCCAACCGTCCGGAGAGGGCGAAGTCAGGCGTCGTCGTGAGGTTCTGGACGTACCGGCCGACCTCGTCGCCGAACGTCTCGCGCGTGCCCGCCGGGATCGGCACCGGTGAGACGTCGGCGGGTGAGAACGCCGCGCTGTCGGTGTGGTCGACCTCGGTGAACCGGCCGTTATCGATCTCCACGGCGAAGAAGGTGCCGGTGATGCCGCCGCCGCTGCGCAGCTCGGCGTTGTTCTGCAGCATGATCAGGATCAGCCGCGGCCCCTCGGCCCCGAGCACGGCGGGCGCGGCCTCGGTGACGTCGGCGAGGGTGTCGAGGGCGGGCGTCGTGTGCGTGAGCAGGGCCTGCATCCGGTTGAGATCCTCGCCGACTCGGCTGTCCACGCCACCGCGCGGCACGCGCCCGAGGCGTTCGAGCGCCGTGCGGGCGGTCTCGTCAGCAGTGGCCAGCGCCGTGTGCAGATCCTCCAGCGCACCGACGTCGATGCGGCCGTCGCTCATGCGCAGGCCGTCGGCCAGCTCGTCGGTGGTGTCGAGCACCGGCACGACCGCGTCGCCGAGGAGCCGGGCGGCCTCGGCCGCGCCGATCCGGCTCGCCGACATGGTCGGACCCACCTCGGGGAGCCGTTCTGCGACGCGCCACACCGGGTCGGAGGTCAGGGACGCAAGCGTCTCGGAACGCTCAGCGAGCAGCCGGATGTCCTGCCGCACGGACGTCTCCGTGAGTGCCCCGGCCCCGCGCTCCGTCACAGCGGCCATGACCCGCTCGGCGGCCGGCCGAGCCTCGTCCAGCGCCGCCTTGGCGAGCATGGCCCGCACGCCGAGCCATCCGGAGACGGCGAGGACGAGGACGGTCATAGCCAGCACCACCCGGGGCGCCAGGCGGCGCCGCGGGCGGGCAGCTGCGGGGGCGGCCACGGCAGGTGGCGTCAGGAGCGCCGGCGGCGGGCCAGCAGCAGACCGCCGCCGAGTGCCGCGAGGAACGCCGCGGTCGCGGCAGCGGGTGCCGTGGGAATGCCGGCTCCGGTCTCGGGGAGGGTGAGCATCGCATCATCGGCCTCGTCGCCGTCCCCGTTCGAGGTCGGGGCCGGGGTCTGACCCGGCCCGGCCGGCGGACCGGCGTTGCAGGTCGGCGTGGCCGGAGGATAGGTCACGGCGACGGGGGAGGCGGGGTTGACCTCGATGCTGACGTCGGCGGTCCGGGTCCAGCCGAGGTCGGCGTCGCCGACGTCGGTCCACTCGCCGTCGACCTGCTCCCAGCCGGGCCAGTCGACACCGGTGCCGGAATCGTCGACCTCCGTGCCCGGCCACAGCACGCTGCCGGACAGGGTGCCGTCGGCTCCGAGGTCGCCGAGCGGGACCTCGAGGCGCTGCCCGCCCTGGGTGAAGACCAGGGTCACCGCGCTCGAGGGCTCTGCCGACTCGGGACCGGCCATCGCGACGTCGTAACTGATCCACGCAGCGTCGGCGAGGCACTCCGCGACCGCCGTGGCGTTCAGCGAGGGCTCGTCCTGCTCGACGGGCGGATACGGCGTGTAGACGCCGTCGTCGGTCGGGTCCTCGGTCGCGGCCCCGGCCGGCGCCGCCAGCGCCAGCAACGCCACGGGCGCAGCGACGAGTGCGCCGATCGATCTGCTTCGGTTCACGGTGCGCCTCCCGGTCGTGGCCGTCCCGGGCGGACGGCCTCACCGGAGAGGAGCAACTCGACCGGGCGCTGATACACCCGGCACCACGACCCGACTCAGCGGCGCGGTGGTGCCTCGTCCAGCTCGCTGTCGACAACCTCGGCAGCACCGCCCGACGGCGCGCCGACGATCTCGAGATCCCCGCGGACCCGACCGGCCGAGCGCAGATCGCCGAGCGCCTGCTGCACCGCGGCGACGGACTCCGCCGGTAGTTGCAGGCGCACGCGCGCGAAGGTGGTCCGCTGGGAGACCTTGGCCTCGGACTTGACCTTCCGCAGCGCGGCGAGCGCGGCGCCGGTGGCATGGACCAGCGCGACGTCGCCCGCCTCGCCGATGGCCTCCGCGGCTGTGCCCACGCCGGCCGCGGCCCGCAGCGGCTCGGCCTGGGGCCAGGGCGCCTGGTGGACCGAGCCGGTGCGGTACCAGCTCCACACCTCTTCGGTGGCGAACGGCAGCACGGGGGCGAACAGGCGCAGGAACGTGTCGACGGCGATCGCCAGAGCGGTCCGCGCCGAGGCGGCCTCGGACTCCGGGACGGCGCCGTCGCGGTTGTAGGCGCGGTCCTTGACGAGCTCGAGGTAGTCGTCGCAGAACGTCCAGAAGTAGGTCTCGGTGGTCTCCAGCGCCCGGGTGTGGTCGTAGGCCTCGAGCGCGGCGGTGGCGGTCTCGACGACGTCGGCCAGGCCGGCGAGCATCGCGCGGTCGATCGGCACGGTGACCAGCTCGGGGTCGAGGACGAGGTCGGCGTCGCCGCCCATGGTCAGCGAGAACTTCGAGGCGTTGAGGATCTTGATCGCCAGGCGCCGGCCGATCTTCATCTGCCCGACCTCGAACGCTGCGTCGGTGCCGAGCCGGGCCGAGGCCGCCCAGTACCGGACGGCGTCCGAGCCGTGTTGGGTCAGCAGGTCCATGGGCGTGACGACGTTGCCCTTGGACTTCGACATCTTCTTCCGGTCCGGGTCGAGGATCCATCCCGAGATCCCCGCGTGCCGCCACGGCAGGTCGCCGAACTCCAGGTGGGCGCGGACCACGGTGGAGAACAGCCAGGTGCGGATGATGTCCTGGCCCTGCGGGCGCAGGTCCATCGGGTAGACGCGCTCGAAGAGATCCTGGTCGCGCAGCCAGCCGGCGGCGATCTGCGGCGAGAGCGAGGACGTCGCCCAGGTGTCCATGATGTCGACCTCACCGACGAAGCCGCCCGGCTTCCCGCGCTGGTCCTCAGTGTAGCCGTCCGGGACGTCGGTGCTCGGGTCGATCGGCAGGGAGGCCTCGTCCGGGACGAGCACGGCGTCGTAGTCGGGTTCTCCGGCGTCGTCGACCCGGTACCACACCGGGATGGGGACCCCGAAGAAGCGTTGCCGGGAGATCAGCCAGTCCGTGTTGAGACCGTTCACCCAGTTCTCGTAGCGCACCCGCATGAACTCGGGGTGGAAATCCAGTTCTTGCCCGCGCTCGATGAGATTCTCGCGCAGCTGCTTGCCGTTCGCCTCGACGTGCGGGCGACCGCCGTTGCGGATGTACCACTGCCGGGAGGTGACGATCTCGAGGGGCTTGTCGCCCTTCTCGTAGAAGTTCGCCTTGCGCTGGGTCGGCTTGGGCTCGCCGACCAGGTCTCCGGAGGTCTGCAGGGCCTCGACGACGGCGGCGCGCGCGGAGAACGTGGTCTTGCCCGCCATCTCGGCGTAGACGGCGCGGCCCTGCGCGGAGGTGATCCACTCGGGTGTCTCGCGCTGCAGCCGGCCGTCCTTACCGACGACGGGCCGGGTCGGCAGGTTCAGCTCGCGCCACCACTGCACGTCGGTGAGGTCACCGAACGTGCAGCACATCGCGATGCCGGCGCCCTTGTCCATCTCCGCACCGGGGTGGGCCAGCACCGGCAGCTCGACGCCGAAGAGCGGGGACGTCACGGTGGTGCCGAACAGCGGTTGGTACCGCTCGTCGTCGGGGTGGGCGATCAACGCGACGCAGGCGGGCAGCAGCTCTGGCCGCGTGGTCTCGATGGTGACCGTGCCGCCCTCGGGCTTGTGGAAGGTGATCTCGTGAAAGTGGCCGGGGTAGT
The DNA here is from genome assembly GCF_042680605.1 of Georgenia deserti. Lineage (NCBI taxonomy): Bacteria > Bacillati > Actinomycetota > Actinomycetes > Allobogoriellales > Allobogoriellaceae > Georgenia > Georgenia deserti. The sequence goes on along the minus strand of NZ_JBHUEE010000013.1, from coordinate 13,529 downwards.
CGCGCGCCTCCAGCTCGGCCTGTGCGACCGCCGTCTGGAACGTGACGTCCCACAGGCCGGGGGCTGCGGCCTGGTAGGCCTCACCCCGGGCGAGGTTGCGCAGGAACGCCGCCTGGGCCACCTGCTGCGCGGCCGGCCCGATCGTCTGGTAGTGGTGCTCCCAGTCGACCGACAGGCCCAGGTGGCGCCACAGCGCCTCGAACTGCTGCTCGTCCTCGGCGGTGAGTCGCTGGCACAGCTCGATGAAGTTGCGACGGGAGACCGGGACCTGGTCCTTGGCCTTCGCGGACTTACCCTCGCCGCCGGTGTGCGGCGGGGTGAAGTCCGGGTCGTAGGGCAGGGAGGGGTCGCAGCGAACCCCGAAGTAGTTCTGCACCCGGCGTTCGGTGGGCAGGCCGTTGTCGTCCCAGCCCATGGGGTAGAAGACCGCCTTGCCGCGCATCCGCTGGAACCGCGCGACGACGTCGGTGTGGGTGTAGGAGAACACGTGCCCCACGTGCAGCGAGCCGGAGACCGTCGGCGGCGGGGTATCGATGGAGTAGACCTGCTCGCGCGGGGCGGAGCGGTCGAAGGCGTAGGTCCCGTCCTGCGTCCAGCGCTCGTTCCAGCGCTCCTCGAGACCGTCCGTGCTGACCTTGTCCGGTACCGACGGCGACGGAAGGGTCTCGGCGCTCATCGTTCTCCGGTCCTGGGTCAGCTGTGTCTCGCTCATGATCCTCGATTGTTCCATGGCGCCGCGGCTGGGCGCGCCCGCGATCCGGGCCGCGGACGGCGTCGTGGTCCGCCGCCGAGGTAGGCGCGCACGGTCCGGCGGAGCTGGCTCAGCCGCAGCGCGGGATCGCTGCCAGGTTGGAGCGCGAGATCGAGGAAGACCGCCCCGACGAGTGTCGACAGCCACGCGGCGGTCTCGGCCGGGTCGAGCTCGGTGTCGATCGCGCCGGCGTCGAGGGCCCGCTGCAGCAGAGCGGTCAGGCCCGCACGCTCGGCGGTGTCGGCCTGGCCGAGGACATCGGCGATCTCGGGATCGCGATGTGCCTGCAACATGGCCTCGAGGACGAGCTGGGGCACCGCGGGATGGGCCGCCGCGGGCGCGGCGAGATGAGTGACGAACTCGAGCACCGCTTCGACAGGTGCGTCGGCGGCGAGCTGCTGCTCGAGCATGGCTGAGGTGTCGTCCTCGTCGCCGGTCAGGACGGCCAGGAAGATCGCCTTCTTGCTGGCGAAGTAGTGGTACAGGTTCCCGGGGCTGATCCCGGCGGCGCGGCAGATCTGCGCCGTCGTGGTGCGCTCGTAGCCGTGGGTCGCGAAGAGGGCTGCCGCGCAGTCCTGGATGTGTCGGCGGCGTGCGGCATGTCGGGCCGGATCGACGGTGCGTGCCATGACTTCCTCGGTGCCAAAGGCGTTATTAATAGATCGAGCGCTCGGTCTTAGCGTACGCTGCTCAGGCACACGTCGAGCCGGCGTTGCGCGCCAGGAGACAGGTTCGGTCAGGAGGTCGGGGGCGGGTGTCGGAGAACAGCATCACCGTGACGCTGGACAAGCGGCTCGCGCCGGTGTTCGCCGCCGTCGGGGCCGTGCTGGGGTTCGCCCTGTCGTTCGCCGTCGGCCCCGTGGTCGGCTGGATGCTGGAGACGGTCGACGGCGCGCCGGCACCGCTGCGGCTGCTCGACCAGCTCCCGTTCGTCGTCCTGCTGCCCGGACTGACCGTCGCGGGCCTGATCGCGGGCTGGATCGTCTTCGGGATCTGGGGCGAGGAGGTCGGCGAGATCCGGGTCGATCCCGACGAGCTCGTGCTCCGCAGCGGCAAGCGGCGGTCGAGCTACCGCCGCGAGGAGATCGCCGAGATCTTCCTGGACAAGGACGAGCTGGTGCTGCTCGATCCACGCTCCCGGGAGCTGTCGCGGACCACGTCGGACAGCGGATTGGCGGCCAAGTTGTCGGAGGCGTTCGGTCGCTTCGACTATCCGTGGGCGGGCACCGCCGATCCCCGCGAGGAACTGTTCACCAGGTGGGTCGACCGCAGCCGGGACCTCCAGCCGCACGTACACGACCTGCTCCGCAGCCGCAGTCGTGCGCTCGCGGACGGACGCACCGGCGCCGCGGAAGAGGTCCGCGACGAGTTGCTCCGGCACGGCGTCGTCGTCCGGGACCGGGACGGGGAGCAGCAGTACCGGACGGTCGAGCCCGAGTCCTGAGTCCCGGGTCCTGAGTCCCGGTCCTGAGTCGAAGCTCAGGTTCGGACCGTCGGTGCCGGCCCGGTGCCGCCCGGCCCGGCGTCGGAGAAGCGCGCGATGGTGGCGTCGGCCCGCCGTACCCGGGCGAGCGGATGACCGGGGATGGCGTCGTCCAGGAACTCGTACCGGGCGGCGGTGTCCCGGGCCGCCCGGTCCCCGGTCCTGGCCGCCGCGACGGTCTCCTCCCACCAGTCGGCGATGTCGCCCCAGCCCGGGGCGGCGAGGGAACCGCCGAAGTGGCGCACCGCCAGGGCCGAGCAGAGCACGGCGAAGCGGAGCCGCCGCTCCAGGCTCCAGTCCTGCAACGTGCCCGTGACCAGAGCCGCCGCGAAGACGTCACCCGCCCCGGTGGCGTCGAGCGCCTGCACGCGCAACGGCTCGGTCTGTACCTCCTCGCCCGTCGCGGCGTCGACCGCGAGAGCGCCGTCCGCGCCCATGGTGACGACGGCGAGCGGCACGTGGGCCGCCAGCGCGCGGGCTGCGGCGCCCGGGGTTTCGGTGCGGGTGTAGGCCATCGCCTCGGCGGCGTTCGGCGTGAACGCGTGGCAGCCGGCCAGGAGGTCGAGCCGGGCGCGGTCCCACGCCTCGTGCGGGTCCCAGCCGGCGTCGGCAAAGACCAGGGTCCCGGACGAGGCGAGCTGCTGCCACCACGGGTCGGAGCCCGGCTCGCCGAGTTCGGCGACGGCGGCCCGGGCGGGCGGGGCGTCGCCCACAAGAGTGCCGACCGGCTCCGGGGCGTCGTGGCCGTGACTGACCATCGCCCGGTCGTCGTCGAGCGCCAACGAGACGGTGACCGAGGTGTGCCAGTGCCGGTAGCGCCGCGAGGCGGACAGGTCCACGCCCTCCTGCCGGCCGAGGACCGTCCAGAGCCAGTCGGCGTAGGCGTCGTCACCGAACGCGGCCGCGAGACCGGTGTCCAGACCCAGACGGGCGGCCCCGACCGCGAGGTTGGCGATACCGCCCGGTGCGGCGCCCATCCCGCCGGCCCAGATCTCCGTCCCGGGCACCGGGCCGTGCGGCAGTCCGGTGAAGACCAGGTCGAAGAAGACGGGGCCCGTGACGAGAAGGTCGAGACGTGCCCGGGCGGTCATGTCCGGGGCCGGTGCGGCGGGCTCCCGTGCGGCGGGGGCGTCAGTCATCGTGACCCGATCCTGCCATCCGGCGCTAGCGTGAGGACAGTGGATAACGTGCGGCTCACCATCCTCGGCGGGGGCGGCTTCCGCGTCCCGCTCGTCCACCAGGCAGTCCTCGATGCACGGGACCGTGTGCCGGTGACAGAAGTCGTGCTCCACGACGACGACCCGGCACGACTCGATGTCATGGCCACGGTGCTCTCCCGTCTGGGCAGCGACCGCGTCGACGGTCCCGCGGTGCGAGCCACGGCCGACCTGGACGACGCCGTCGCCGGTGCTGACGTGATCTTCTCCGCGATCCGGGTCGGCGGCACGGCGGGGCGGACCCGCGACGAGCGGGTGGCCCTGGCCGAAGGGGTGCTCGGCCAGGAGACCGTCGGCCCGGGAGGGCTGGCCTATGCGCTGCGGACGGTCCCGGTGGTGGACCGGATCGCCGACCGCATCTCGCAGCTCGCGCCGTCGGCCTGGACGATCAGCTTCACCAACCCGGCCTCGATCGTCACCGAGGCGATGCAGGCCCGGCTGGGCGACCGCGTGGTGGGGATCTGCGACACCCCGATTTCATTGGTGCGGCGCGCGTTGCGGGTGGTGGGCCGCGATGCCCGGGCCTTCGACGCCGGCGAGGTCGAGGTCGATTACGCGGGGCTCAATCACCTCGGGTGGCTGCAGGGGCTGCGCAGCGGCGGCGAGGACCTGTTGCCGGATCTGCTCGCCGACGACTCCACCCTCGCCGGCCTCGAGGAGGCCCGGCTCATGGGCACCGACTGGGTGCGCACGCTCGGGGCACTGCCGAACGAGTACGTGTACTACTACGACTTCACGCGCGAGGCCCTGGCCGCGCTCGCCGCGAGCGAGCAGACGCGAGGGGAGTACCTGCAGGCCCAGCAGGGCGGTTTCTACGCGCGGGCGGCGGCCGAGCCCGGACGCGTTCTGGAGCTGTGGCGCGAGGCGCTCGCCGAGCGTGAGGCGACCTACATGGCCACCGAACGCGAGTCCGCCCGGGCCGGGGAGCGCGCCGAGGAGGACCTGGGTGGCGGGTACCACGAGGTCGCCGTCGACCTCATGGCGGCGCTGCTCGGGGGTGAGGAGCACCGGATGATCCTCGACGTCGCCAACCATGGGTCCGACGGGCGGCCGTTGGTGGACGGTCTGCCGCCCGACGCCGTCGTCGAAGTGCCGGTGCTCGCCGACGGCCGGGGTATCCACCCCCTGACGCCGCGGCGCCCGCTCACCCCCGCCATGCTGGCGCGCGTCCAGGCGGTCAAGGCGAGCGAACGACTGGTCATCGAGGCGGCGCGCACCGCCGACGCCCAGACCGCGTGGCAGGCGTTCGCCTTCCATCCGCTGGTGGACAGTGCCGCCGTCGCCCGGCGGCTGGTCCACCGCTACCTCGCAGAGCGGCGGCCGTGACTGCCCGCGGGTGCGGCGCGCGCTGACCTGCGAGAAGGTTGGACCATCACGCCCACCACGACGCCGAGGAGCACTCTCATGCACCACTGGTCGCCCGATGACGCCAAGGCCTCGACCGACTACCGCCGTGTGCTCTGGACCGGGGAGCACAGCCAGGTCGTCGTCATGACTATCGAGCCGGACGACGACATCGGTGAGGAGACCCACCCGGACAACGACCAGATCCTCAGCTTCGTCTCCGGCTCGGGCAAAGCCGTGATCGACGGGGAGGAGCAGTTCGTCGCGCCGGGCGACATCGTGGCCGTCCCGGCCGGCGCGCGGCACAACTTCATCAACGTCGGCAACTCGCCGCTGGTGCTGTACACCGTCTACGGCCCAGCGCACCACGCGGACGGGGCGGTTCACCCGACCAAGGCCGACGCCGAGGCCGCGGAGGAGTCCGGGGAGGACGAGCCGCCCGCGTACGCGCAGTGAGGTGCCGCCGCCAGTGGCTGACGCCTGGTCGGTGACGCTGAGAGTGAACGCCGATGTCCGCACGGGGTGCGGGCCTGCAAGGATGGCGACATGAGCCTGACGATCGGTTACGCGGCCGCACTCGAGCAGTTCCATCCCACCGAGGTCGTCGACTACTCGGCCCAGGCCGAGCAGCACGGATTCTCCGGCGTCATGGCGGCGGACCACTTCCAACCGTGGACGCCCACGCAGGGACAGGCGGCGTTCGTGTGGAACGTCCTGACCGCCCTCGGCGAACGCACCACCGGCGATATCGGACCGGGCGTCACCGCGCCCACGTTCCGGTGGCATCCCGCGATGGTGGCGCAGGCCTCGGCGACCCTCGCTGCGATGTATCCGGGTCGGCACTGGCTGGGGTTGGGCTCCGGCGAGGCGCTGAACGAGCACATCATCGCGGGTTACTGGCCCGAGGCGCCGGAGCGGATCAACCGGATGTTCGAGGCCATCGAGATCATCCGCAAGCTGTTCAGCAACTCGCTGGCCGGCAAGGACACCAAGCACTCCGGGCAGTTCTACAAGCTCGAGTCCACCCGGCTGTGGACCATGCCGGACGAGGCCCCGCCCATCATGGTGGCCACCGGAGGACCGGTCACGGCGCGCCGGGCCGGCAAGCACGCCGACGGTCTCATCACCGTCGGCGCGCCACTGGAGAAGATCTCGGGCCTGTTCGAGAAGTTTGCCGACGGCGCGCGCGAGGCGGGCAAGGACCCGGAGGGCATGCCGAAGGTGCTGCAGCTGCACATGTCCTGGGCGCCGACCGATGAGGAGGCGTTGGCGAACGCCATGGACCAGTGGCCGAACGGCGGGATGAAGTTCCCGAAGGCGGACATCCGCTCTCCGTTCGATTTCGCGGCCATGGCCAAGCTCGTCCGCGAGGAGGACTTCGCGGGCCGGATGGTGATCTCCGCGGATCCGGACGAGCACCGCAAGGAGATCCAGCGGTACGTCGACCTCGGCTTCGACCGCATCTACCTCCACAACGTCGGCCGTAACCAGACCGAGTGGGCGGAGGTCTTCGGTCGCGACGTCCTGCCGAAGCTCGGCCGGTGAGCGGCGGCGCAGCGGTAACGGCCGTCGCGCCGGAGGGCGTGCCCGTCGTCACCACGGGCGACGACCTCGCGGCAGTGCTGACACCGGTCCTGGAGGGGGCCACCTGGCCGGACGGCAGCCGCGGTCTCGCGGAGGGCGACATCGTGGTGATCTCGTCGAAGATCGTCTCCAAGGCCGAGGGGCGCCTCGTGGCTGGTCGCGACGAGGCCGAGCGGGAGGCCGCGATCGAGGCCGAGACCGTCCGGGTGGTGGCCGAGCGTGCCAAACCCGAGGGCGGCATGCTGCGGATCGTCGAGAACCGTCTCGGCCTGGTCATGGCGGCCGCGGGGGTGGACGCCTCGGACGTCCCGACCGGCACGGTGCTGCTCCTGCCGGAGGATCCCGACGACTCAGCACGGCGCATCCGGCGCGGCCTGCACGCCCGGACGGGGGTCCGTCCCGGCGTCATTATCTCCGACACCGCGGGTCGGCCCTGGCGTCGCGGCGTGACGGACATGGCGATCGGGGCGGCCGGCGTCACGGTGCTGGACGACCGGCGCGGGCAGCGCGACCAGTACGGCCATGAGCTGCAGACGACCGTCATCGGCGTCGCGGACGAGATCGCGGCGGCCGCCGAGCTGGTCAAGGGCAAGCTGTCCGGTCGGCCGGTCGCCGTCGTGCGGGGGATGTCCCGGGCCGTCACCACCGACGACGGCGACGGCGCCGCCTCCTTGGTGCGCCCCCCGGAGGAGGACATGTTCCGGCGGGGCGTCAGCGAGGTGTGAGCGGGCCGCCGGTTGTCCGGCTGCGCGGCACCGGTGTCGGCCCCACCCACGGCACCGTCAGTCACGCCGGGTCCATCACCAGCAGGTCCCGTCCGCCCGCCGAGACCCGGGACGCACGAACTCGGTAGACCTCACTGACCAGTTCCCCGGTCAGCACCTCGGCCGGTGGGCCGGCTGCCACGGCACGACCGTCGGCCAGCACCACCACGTGGTCCGCGTAGCGCATCGCATGGTTGAGATCGTGCAGGGCGGCGAGCACCGTGACACCGTCGCCGCGCAGGTCCCGGGTGAGCCCGAGAACGTCCAACTGAGCGGCGACGTCGAGGTGGTTCGTCGGCTCGTCGAGCATGAGGACCTCTGGCTGCTGCGCCAGCGCGCGGGAGAGGTGGACGCGTTGCCGCTCGCCTCCGGACAGCGTCGCGAAGTCCCGTCCGCTGAGCTCCGTGGCCCCGGCACGCGCGAGCGCGGCTTGCGCCACCGCCAGGTCCGAGGCTGAGTCCGCGCCCCATCGGGGCCGGTGCGGTGTCCGGCCCAGCAGCACCACGTCCAGGACACTCCGGGAGACCTCACCGCCGGCGTCCTGCTCCACCAGCGCGAGGCGGCGCGCCCGGCTCCGCCGCGGCATCCGCCGAAGGTCCTCGCCGCCGAGCCACACCGAGCCACCGGCTGGCAGAGCCCCGACGAGCGCGCGTAGCAGGGTCGATTTGCCGGAGCCGTTCGGGCCCACCAGCGCCGTCACCGCGCCGGGCGGCACCTCGGCGTCGACCCCGTCGAGGATGACGGCGCCGTCCAGCTCGACCGACATCCCCGTGATCGTCAGTCCCGCAGCAGTCGGCCGTCCACGGGCGCCGCCCTCCGGCTCTCCGGCCAGCGGCGCCAGTGCAGGGCTGTCGATCTCCGTCTCGGTCATGCCGATGCCCTCCTTCGTAGCAACACCGCGAACACGGGCGCACCCACGGCCGCCGTCACGATCCCTACCGGCAGCTCTCGCGGTTCGAACAGGCTCCGGGCGCCGGTGTCCGCCAGCAGCATGAACGTCGCGCCCGCGAGCGCCGCGACCGGCAGCAAACGGAAATGGCGCTCACCCACCACCAGCCGCACGGCGTGCGGGATCACCAGCCCGACGAAGCCGATCGCCCCCGAGACCGACACCAGCAGGCCGGTGAGCAGGGCGGCGGCGGCGAGCAGCAGCCACCGTGCCCGTGTCACGGACACCCCGAGCGATGCGGCCGAGACGTCCCCGAAGGTGAACGCGTCGAGCGTGCGGGCACTGGCCAGCAATCCGGCGCCGACCACCGCACTGGCGCCCAGGGCGACGAACGCCTCGGTCCACGTCGAACCGCCGAAGGATCCCATGAGCCAGGTGAGGATCTCCCGGTAGTTGTCCCCCGTGGAGGACCAGAACAGCACAAAGCTGACGACGGCGGAGGCTCCCTGAGCGACGGCGACGCCGGCCAGCACCGTCCGGACCGGACTCAGGCTGCCGCTACGGCCGGTCGCCAGTGCCAGCGTCAATACCAGTGCCCCGAGTCCCCCGAGGAACGCCGCGACCGGCAGCGCCGTGCCGAGGCCGAGGACGAGCACGGCGACGGCGCCGACCGAGGCTCCCGAAGAGACACCCAGCAGATAGGGGTCGGCGAGAGGGTTGCGGGTCAGCGCCTGCATGACCGCGCCGCACAGGGCCAGGCCGGCGCCGACGGCAGCGGCCGCAAGGACGCGGGGTGCCCGCCCGCTCCAGATGATTGCATCGTCGATGCGACCCAGGGGGTTCGCCGAGCAGCCGCCGGAGACGGTCGAACACACGTGATGCCAGCCTGAGGCCCACACGTCACTGACGCCGATGTCGGCCTGCCCAAGGGTGAGCGCCCACCCGGCGGTGAGGACGAGGAGCGCCGCCAGCCCAGCCGTCGTCGCGCCCAGGGCGACGCGGCGCTGCGTGCCGGGCGCCGGATCCGCCCCGCCCGCGGGCAGGGGCGTGCCTGCGCGGCGGCGCGCGCGGTCCGGGAGCCGGGTGCGGGTCAGGACGCCACCTCCAGATCGGCGACCTGTTCGGCGAGCTCGGCCGCGGCGGGCACGTTGCGCACGCCCGCCTCGGTGGCCGGGAACGGCACGACGACGTAACGCTCTTCCTGCACGGCCGTGAGGGTCCGAGTCACCGGGTTGGCCGCCAGCCGCTCCATCTTCTGCTCGGCCGTGTTCCACGCCGAGTCCACGAGCACGATCACGTCCGGGTCGGCCGCGGCGATCGCCTCCCACCCCATCGAGGTCCAGGTCTCCTCGACGTCACCGGCGACGTTCTCCAGGCCGACGGCGTCCATGATCATCTGCGGGGCGCCGATTCCGGCGCCCACGTACGGCACGTCCGCACCCGAGGAGTACCACAGGGCGCTGAGGCCCTCGCGGGCGGGTTCGATGTGTTCGAGCTGGTCGCGCTGCTGGGCCACGAGCTCCTCGGCCGCAGCAGTGGCGTCGCCGCCGAGGATGTCCCCCATCTCGGTGATCTCGTCGAAGACCAGGTCGAAGGTGAGCCGGTCGGGTTGGTACTCCGGCTCGAGGCACGCGGCGGGGGAGACGTACGTCGCGATGCCGAGGTCCTCATACATCTGGCGTTCGCCGGCACCGTCCGCACTGAGGTTGGACTCCCATCCGGCGTAGACCAGATCGGGCTCGAGCTCGAGCACCGCCTCGGACGAGGGGTTCTGCTCGGCCAGCACCGGAATGTCGCCGATCCCGTCCGCGAGGTGATCGGGGATCGGGCCGTCGGAGAACGCGGTGCCCACGAGGCGATCGCCGGCCCCGAGCGCGAGGACCATCTCGGTGGCCGAGGACTTGATGGTCACGATCCGCTCCGGCGGCCGTTCGAGCGTGGTCTCGACGCCGCACGAGCTCACCGTCCGCTCCCCGGACTCCGGGTCGGCCGCGCCGGTGCTCTCCTCGGCGCCGCCGGCCTCCTCGGTACCGGAGGCGCCGGGACCGTCGTAACCGGCCTCGCCGCACGCCGCCAACAGGAGCAGCGCAGACAGGGCGGACAGTAATCTGACAGGACGAGCAGGACGAGCAGGGCGAGCAGAACGGGCAGGCACGGGCGCACTCCGGACGAGATGGGGGAGATGTCGCCGCAGTCACTGCGCTGCAGCCGTAGCCGGCAGGTCCAGGTCGGGGCCTGCACACCGGTGGACGTCCGGGGCCAGGTACCAGCCTAGCGAACCGGGCGGCCGGCTGCGGTCCGGGCGGTCAGCGTGCAGGCGGACGCTCAGCGGACCCGGGTGGCCCTGGCCGTCCCGGGGTCAGCGCAGCCCGGGTACCAGGAGATCGACCCATACCGGCCGGTGATCCGAGGTCGGGAACGGCGCGACCCCGGTCAGTTCGGAGCCCGGCTCGTTGGCCGCCGGCCAATACACGCCCGAGTGGCTCACCGGCAGGTTCTTCGATGGCAGCGCGTAGTCCGAGCGCAGGTTTCCGGGGGCAGAGTCGTCGAAGTCCGCGGTGTCCAGCGCGGGATCGCCCTCGTGGTAGATGTTCGCGCCGCCCTGGAGCTCCGACGCCTCGACCGCGCCGTCCGACGTCGGTTCCGGGTCGTTGATCCGCGGGCTGTCCAGCAGTTGCCTGATGGCCCCGTCCACGGAGTCACCGTCGTGCGGGTCGGCGTTGTAGTCCCCGACGACGACGAACCGGCTTCCCGGTTGCAGACCGCCGGAGACGCCGTCGTCGTCGTAGATGTACGAGCTACGGGCCGGGGAGGCGACGTAATCCGCCCAGAAACGGATCTCGTCGTGGTTGCGGCGACCGTTGCGGTCCTCCGGCCCGTCGAACGTCGGCGGTGTCGGGTGGGCAGCGAGCACGTGCACCGTCGTACGACCCACGCGGACCGGCACGTCCCAGTGCGACTTGCTCGACAGCGGCAGCGTCGCGAGCTCCTCGTCGGAGTACCAGTCGCCCGTGGCGTCCGTGCCGGGGTCGCCCGGCAGCAGCGCGCCCGGCATGTCCTGCCAGCGGAAGTCCTGGAACGTGCGGACGTCATCGGTCTCGATCGGGTAGCGCGAGAGCAGGACCATCCCGTACTGGCCCGGGAACTCGCCGAAACCGAGGGCGTCGTCGGGTGTGCCGGTCCTGCCGTCGTTGTCGAGGTCGAAACCGGAGTCCACGCCGGTGTTCACCGGGGCGGTGTAGGCGTACTCGTACTCGATCGGGTCCTCGCCGTGCTGCCCCTCCTCGAGGTAGTCGGACCGGAACAGGTCCAACGCCTCGCCGTCGGCGTCGTAGTCGAACTCGTTGAGCAGGACGACATCGGGGCGCACGGTCTGGAGCACCTGCGCGATGGCGGCGGCCTGGTCGTCGCCACGCTCCAGGTCGGAGATCAACTGCCCCTCGTCCGCCCGGTTCAGCGAGACGTTGTAGCTCGCGACACGCAGCGGTTCCCGGTCCTCCGGCTGGGACGACGACGCCACCGCCGCGGGCGACGCCACGGCGAGAAGGCCGAAGGCGGCCGCGGCGGCCACAGCGGTACCCAGCAGCCGGCGGTGAGGCATGGCGCCCACCGTAGCAATGCGCAGGGACACCAGGAAGGTGTTGAAGGTGAACACTTGTGTGGCCAGAGTGAAACGTGTGATCCGCGGTGGGTGACCCTGCTGGTCAGCGCCGTGGTCAGGCGAGTTCGCGGTCCCGGTCCACCGCCGCCTGGACCGCACGAGCAGCCGCGGCCGAGAAGCCGGCGTCCTCCAACGCGACCGTCCCGGCAATGGTCGTGCCGCCGGGGGAGGAGACCACGTCCATCAGGTCCGCCGGCGAGAGTTCGCGCTCCAGCAACGTGCGCGCGGTCCCGAGCATCATCTGCGCGGCGATCGTCACGGCCTGCTGCTTGGGCATGCCGTTCTTTACCGCCGCGCGCGCGAGTGCCTCGACGTAGGCCGCGGTCCACGCCGGTGCCGAGCCGGCGATCGCGGCGTAGGCCGGGAACAACCGCTCAGGGAGCACCGTCGCTGCACCGACCGACTTGAAGAGGGCGACCACGGCGTCGAGCTGATCCTGCCTGACGGCGTCGTTGCCGCATATCCCTGCCATGCCGGCTCCGACCATGGCGTTGACATTCGGCATCACACGGATCACGGCCTGCCCGTCCGACAGCATCGACTCCAGGCGCTCCAGGGTCAGGCCGGCCGCCAGTGAGACCACGAGGCTGCCCGCACCGGCCAGCTCGGCCCGCAACGGCTCGAGCACCTCGGCGAACAGGTACGGCTTGACCGCCACCACGACGGCACCGCCCGGCCCGACCCAGCGAACCAGCTCGGCATTGTCCGCGAGTGCCGTGACCCCGGTCTCCTCGGACAGCGCACGGGCCGAGCCGTGAGCCGAGGTTACGGCGAGGTCGTCGGCGGCGACCGCGCCGCCGACGACCGCCCCGCGCACGATCGCGCCCGCCATGTTGCCTGCGCCGAGAAATCCCACCCTCATACCCGTGATGGTGTCACGGTGTGCGGGTGCGGTGTCACATCCGGTGAGCGAGCAGACCCGTCCGGTGAGCGAGCACCCACGGGCGGCGAGCAGGCATGATCGGGGCATGACCGAGACGAGCGAAACCACGCCCCGCGCCCTGGTCACCGGAGCCTCGAGCGGGATCGGAGCCGCCACCGTGCGCCGTCTGCGCCGTGAGGGCTGGGACGTCCTCGCCACCGCACGGCGCGCGGACCGGCTGGACGCCCTCGCCGAGGAGACCGGGTGCGCGACCTTTGCGGCGGACCTGACCGACCCCGCCGACGTCACCCGCCTGGCCGAGCACGCCGCGGCCACCGGGCCGCTGCGGTCGCTGGTCAACAACGCCGGCGGCGCGATCGGCACCGATTCCGTCGCCGAGGGCGACGCCGAGGAGTGGCGCCGCATGTACGAGATCAACGTGGTCGCCACGCTGCGGCTCACCCAGTCGCTGCTGCCGCACCTGCGCGCGGACGGCGGCGGAGACGTGCTCGTCGTGACCTCCACGGCTGCACATGGCACGTACCCGGGCGGCGCCGGCTACACCGCGGCGAAGCATGCCGAACGGATGATCCGGGACACCTTGCGCCTCGAACTCGTCGGCGAGCCGGTCCGCGTGCTCGAGGTGGCTCCGGGAATGGTCCGGACCGAGGAGTTCTCCCTCAACCGCATGCACGGCGATCCCGACGCCGCGGCCAAGGTTTACGAAGGCGTCGCCGAACCACTCGTGGCCGACGACGTCGCCGACGTCATCGCCTTCGCCCTCACCCGGCCGGCACACGTCAACCTCGACCGCATCATCCTGCGGCCACGCGCCCAGGCCAGCAACACGCTCGTCCACCGGGAGAGCTGACCCGCCGGGGGGTGTCCCTATCTCTGCCGTCAAGCGGCGGCGGGGGTGGGTGGGTCGTAGAAGGCGCCGTTGCGGAGCATGGCGTGTAGGACGTCGATGCGAC
>NZ_JBHUEE010000012.1:0-71856 GCF_042680605.1 Georgenia deserti | reverse complement strand
GGCGACCTGGGACTGCGAGGCACCGGCAACAACAGCTTCGATGACCAGTCGTCGTTTCGACATGCCCGACCATCACTGGCCCGGCTATGCCGATGACCCGAGACACGCCCATTCCGATGACGCGAGACACCCCTATTCCGATGTCCTGAGCCCGGACACCGCCACCCCGACGGCGGTGTCCGACGACACCGGGCCCGGGCCCTCCATGCGAGGGTCCGGGCCTTGCCGTCGGTACGGCGGCCCGAGAGCCGGCGCGTTCATTCGCCAGGAACCTGCTCTTCACTTATCGGACGGGCCGTGCCAGCCTGCTGCCCGTGAGCAGTCGAACCCGACATGGAGCGACAGATCCCGCGCGACGGCCGCTGCTGCCGTTGCTGACCGGCCAGACGGGTGGCCGAGCCGCCATGACGTGCCGTTACCGGTGCGGGAACGCGTGCTTCCACGAGGCGCCGAACCGCTCCGGCAACCCCTACTTCGGTGACGTGGCCGCCGCGGCCCTGTCGCGTCGCACCCTGCTCCGTGCCGGCGCGGTCCTGGCACTGACCGGTGGAGCGACCGGTCTCGCGTCGACCCGCGCCGGCGCCACCCCTCCCCCGCACACAGCCGGACCGGCCGCCGTCGGACTGCGGTTCGAACCCCTCACCCAGCAGACGGGCGACCACGTCACGGTGCCGCCGGGATATCTTCACGATGTCCTCATCCGGTGGGGTGACCCGCTCTTCTCCGACGCTCCCGTGTTCGACCCGGAGCGACAGAGCGCCGAGGCACAGGAGCGCCAGTTCGGCTACAACAACGACTTCGTCGGTCTGCTCCCGCTCGGCCGCGGCGATCACGTGATGGTGGTCAATCACGAGTACACGAACGAGGAGATCATGTTCCCGGGCTACGACCCGGACAACCCCACACGCCAGCAGGTCGAGACCGCCTGGGCCGCACACGGCCTGACCGTCGTCGCCGTCAGCGGCAGGCGACGAGGGCGTCGTTCCGGAGCGCTGGACGTCGTCGTCGACCACGACCTCAACCGCCGACTGCCGCTCTCGGCGGAGTTCGAGCTCACCGGACCGGTGGCGGGTTCGCACTACGTGCGCACCTCTGCCGACCCCGAGGGCAGGACGGTCCTCGGGACCGTGAACAACTGCGCCGGTGGGCTGACGCCCTGGGGCACGTGGCTGACCGGCGAGGAGAACTTCCACCAGTACTTCGCCAACGCGGACGCGATCCGGGACCCGCTCGAACGCGAGCGGCTCGACCGGTACGGGGCCGAGAGCGCCGAGACCGAGCGGAAGTGGGAGCGGTTCGACGAGCGTTGGGACCTGGCCCAGGAGCCGAATGAGATCAACCGCTTCGGGTGGATCGTCGAGGTGGATCCGTACGATCCGACGTCGACGCCGAAGAAGCGCACCGCCATGGGGCGGTTCAAGCACGAGGGCGCCACCGTCCGCCTCGCCGCCGACGGCCGCGCGGTCGCCTACATGGGCGACGACGAGCGGTTTGAGTACCTCTACAAGTTCGTCTCCGCGGAGGCGTACCGCCCGGACGACGACGAACACAACGCCACCCTGCTCGAGCACGGGACCCTGTACGTCGCACGTTTCACCGGCGACAGCCCGGCCGGGGAGATCGACGGGACCGGAGCCCTGCCGTCGGACGGGGCGTTCGACGGGACCGGCGAGTGGATCCCGCTGGTCTCCGGCACCACCTCGCACGTGCCGGGCATGACGCCGGAGGAGGTGCTGTGCTTCACGCGGCAGGCCGGGGACGCCGTCGGCGCCACGGCGATGGACCGGCCGGAGGACGTCGAGCCCAGCCCGCGGACCGGCCACGTCTACGCTGCGCTGACGAACAACACTGACCGCACCGCCGAGCAGGCGGACGAGGTCAACCCACGTGCCGAGAACAGGTTCGGGCACGTGCTCGAACTGGTCGAGGACAGTGACGACGCCGCCGCGGCCACCTTCTCCTGGCGGCTGTTCCTGGTCTGCGGGGACCCCGAGGACCCCGGCACGTACTTCGCCGGTTACGACAAGGACCAGGTCTCGGCCATCTCCTGCCCGGACAACCTCGCGTTCGACGACCACGGCAACCTGTGGATCTCCACCGACGGCCAACCCGACTCCCTCGGCGCCAACGACGCCCTCTACGGCGTCGCCGTCGACGGCCGACGTCGCGGCGAGGTCCGGCAGTTCCTCGCCGTCCCGACCGGCGCGGAGACCTGCGGCCCGGTGATCACCGACGAACGCGTCCTCGTCGCCGTCCAGCATCCCGGCGAGGTCGACGGGGCCAATTATGAGAACCAGGCCTCGCACTGGCCCGACGGAGGCTCCTCGGTGCCGCGCCCATCGATCGTGGTCGCCTACCGCGCCGACGGCAAGCGGACCGGACACGCCTGACCCCTTAGCCCGAAGTTCACCCCCGCTCCGTCTGAACGCAACCTGGCGTGCCTAGGTTGACCGGCATCCTGTCCCCTGCAAGGAGCCACGATGCCAGTGCCGTCCGCCCGTCGCCCGCTACTCCCCCTCCTGACCTCCCACCGTGGTGGGAGGTCAGCCATGACGTGCCGCTACCGCTGCGGCGACGCCTGCTTCCACGAGGTGCCCAACCGCTCGGCGAACGAGTACTTCGGTGACGTCGCCGCCGCAGCGCTCTCCCGCCGGTCGGTCCTCAAGGCCGGGTTGGTCCTGGCCATGGCCGGCGGCGCCACCGCCGCCACCGCGGAGCGTGTGGTCGCCGCGACCGAGCCGCCGGCCGGAGGCGGGCCGGGCGGCCTGGTCTTCGATCCGATCCAGCAGCAGACCAACGACGCCGTCGTGGTCCCGGACGGCTACGTCGCCGACGTCGTCATCCGGTGGGGTGACCCGCTGTTCTCCGACGCCCCGGAGTTCGACCCGCAGAACCAGACCCCCGAGGCTCAGGCGCGTCAGTTCGGGTTCAACAACGACCACGTCGGTCTCTTCGAGCTCGACGGCGGGCAGTTCCTCATGGTCGTCAACCACGAGTACACCACCGAGCCGATGATGTTCCCCGGTTACGACGCCGCCGCACCGACCGAGGAGCAGGTCGCGATCGCCTGGGCGGCGCACGGCCTGAGCGTGGTGACTCTCGACGGCGGATCCGACGGCTCGCTCACCCCCGTGCTGGACGCTCCGCTCAACCGCCGCATCACCGTGACCTCCGAGTTCGAGATCACCGGACCGGCGGCGGGCTCGGAGTACCTGCGCACCTCGGACGACCCGGAGGGCCGCACGGTCCTCGGCACGCTCAACAACTGCGCCGGCGGCCTCACCCCGTGGGGGACCTGGCTCACGGCCGAGGAGAACTTCCACCAGTACTTCGCGAACGCGGCCGCCGTCCAGGACGCCACGACGCGGGAGCGTCTCGCCCGGTACGGGGTCAACGAGGAAGCGTCCGAGCGGCTCTGGGAGACCGTCGACCCGCGGTTCGACCTCGGCCAGGAGCCCAACGAGGTGAACCGGTTCGGCTGGATCGTCGAGGTCGATCCGTTCGACCCCTCGTCCACGCCGCGCAAACGCACGGCTCTCGGCCGTTTCAAGCACGAGGCCGCGACGATCAACATCGCCGCGGACGGCCGCGCCGTCGCCTACATGGGCGACGACGAGCGGTTCGATTACCTCTACAAGTTCGTCTCGGACGGCACCTACGTCGAGGGGGACGACGCCCACAACGCCACCCTGCTCGACAGCGGCACACTGTACGTCGCCCGCTTCACCGGCGACAGTCCCGCGGAGGAGTTCGACGGCAGCGGAGCACTGCCGGAGGACGGGGAGTTCGACGGCTCGGGCGAGTGGATCCCGCTGGTCTCCGGCACCACGTCCCACGTGCCCGGGATGACGGCCGAGGAGGTTCTCGTCTTCACCCGGCTCGCGGGTGACGCCGTCGGCGCCACCAAGATGGACCGCCCGGAGGACGTCGAGCCGCACCCGGAGACCGGGCGGGTGTACATGGCCTGCACCAACAACACCGATCGCACCGCCGAGGAGGTCGACGAGGCCAACCCGCGCGCGGAGAACAAGGACGGCCACGTCATCGAGATCGTCGAAGAAGGCGACGACGCCGCCGCAGCCTCGTTCGCCTGGCGCATCCTGCTGCTCTGCGGCTCCCCGGACGACCCGAACACCTACTTCGCCGGGTTCGACAAGTCCCAGGTCTCGGCCATCTCCTGCCCCGACAACCTCGCGTTCGACCCGGCCGGGAACCTCTGGATCAGCACCGACGGCCAGCCCGGCACGCTCGGCTGGAATGACGCGCTCTACCAGGTGCCGTTGGAGGGCGAGGCCCGTGGCCAGGTGCGTCAGTTCCTCTCGGTCCCGGTCGGCGCGGAGACCTGCGGCCCGGTGATCACCGAGGACCGCGTGCTCGTCGCCGTCCAGCACCCCGGCGAGGGTGACGACGTCAGCTTCGACAACCGGATCTCGAACTGGCCGGGCGGCGGCGACTCACTCCCGCGCCCCTCGGTCGTCGTGGCCTCGGCGGCGGGCGGACCGCCGCCGGAGGATCCGGACGAGGACCCGACGGAGGAGCCCACCGAGGACCCGACCGACGACGGCGGCCCGGGTGACGGCGGCCCGGGTGACGGCGCCGGCGACGGGAACGACGACCGCGGCGGCTCCGGCGGCGGCTCGACCGACCAGCCGCCGACCCGCCTACCCGACACCCGCTGAGCGAGGCCGGACCACCGACGTCGCCGAGGGCACACGGTCACCCGCCGTGGCCCTCGGCGACGTCCGCCGGCGGGTCAGGACGCCGCCTGGAAAATCACCCAGCTCACGAGCGCGACGGCCGCCGCAGCGGGAACCTGGATGAGCGGGCGACGACTGATCACCGCAACAAACTCGCGCAGATAGGCGCTGGGAACGTAGTAACCCGCAGTCGGTGCACCGACGGCGTGCACGTCGAGCCCCAGGTCGAGCGCCTCCAGTGCCGCCCGCGGCGCGTGGTAGTTGTTCGTCGCCATGAGGTACGGCCCTGCGATACCGCGGGAGCGAAGGAGTTCCACACTGTTGCGGAGGTTCTCGCGCGTGGTGCGTGCGCGGTCGTCTACGAGGATGCGCTCATCGGGCACGCCCTGATCGCGCAGCCAGTCGGCCATCACCTCGCCCTCCGGGCGGTCCTCGTCCGGTCCCTGACCGCCGGAGGGCACCAGCACGGCCGGGAGTGCGTCGGTGCCGAGCCGCTGTGCTACCGCCAACCCGGTCCGGAGTCGGGAGGCCAGCAACGGCGGGACCCGGCCGCCCACCACCCGGGCACCGAGCACGATCACGGCGGAGGCGCGCACCCTCCTGACCAGCCACCGGTACAGCAGCGTCTGCGCCACGAACCCCAGGAAGAGGTACCCCGCCCACATCGCCACCAGCATTGTGGCCACCGCCAGCGCCGCGGACCACGGCCGGTCCTCCGCCACGAGGAACAGGGTCATCACGGGTGCCGCGATCATCGCCAGACCGGCCACGAGGGAGAGCAGGTTCGCCGGTGAGCGCCGTTCCCGGCGCACCATGGCCAACCCGTTGGCAAGGAGGAAGACCGGCAGAGCGAGCAGGCCCAGCCCCAGCAGCAGAACGACCGCGAGGCTCACCCACGACACGACCTCGGACCCACCCGGCACCAGGTCCACGAGTTGGGCCACCAGCCCCAGAGCCGAGTAGACGACGGCCACGAGCAGGAACCCGTTACGCAGCCGGCGGGCGTCGCGCCGGACGGACCACCACAGCCACACGGCCCACAAGCCGGTCACCGCGGCGGTGGTCAGTACCGAACCCGGTCCGGCGGTGACGTCGGGGACCGGTCCGGGACTCACGCCCGTCACCCTATCCGCACCTATCCGCTCCAGGCAGAATGCCGCCGTAGGCTCGTGCCATGCCGGTCCCGGAGTTCGTCGCCGCCCTGCGTGCACATGTCGGTCACGACCTGCTGTGGCTGCCGGGGGTGACAGGCGTGGTCCTCGACGACGACGACCGGCTCCTGCTGGGCCGGCGAGCCGACAACGGCCGCTGGGCGCTCCCCTCGGGCATCCTCGAGCCCGGCGAGGAGCCGGCGGTCGGCCTGGTGCGCGAGATCCAGGAGGAGACGGCGGTGATCGCCCAGGCGGTCGCACTCACCGCGGTCAGCGCCGGTGATCGGGTGCGCTACCCGAACGGCGACGTCTCGCAGTACCTGGACCTGACGTTCCTGTGCCGCTACCGCAGCGGAACCGCACGGGTGGCCGACGAGGAGTCAACAGCGGTCGGCTGGTTCGAACTGGACGACCTTCCCGTGGACCTCACGCCGTCGTCCGAGGAGCGTCTGGGAGCGTCCCTGAGCTACCGGCGCAACCCCGCGGCGGGAGCGTCGTTCGTGGCGTGAGAGCCACCTCGGCTGAGATGACCGGCTCGGCCGGCGGCCGGACTGGCCCGGGCGATGACGCGCCCGGACCAGCCCCGCTCCCGGACTAGCGCAGCGGCGTGAAGTCGCGGTTCGCGATGTGCTCGGGCCGCGGCGCCGGGGCACCGTACGGCTCGGTCAGCGTGTTCTCCACGCTGTTGAACACCATGAAGATGTTCGACCGCGGGAACGGCGTGATGTTGTTGCCGGACCCGTGCATGATGTTCGAGTCGAACCACAACGCGGAGCCCGCCGGACCGGTGAACTGGTCGACGCCGAGCTGGCCGGCCATCCGCGTGATGTCGTCCTCGGTGGGCACGCCGATCTTCTGCTCCTTGAGCGAGGAGGCGTGGTTGTTCTCCGGCGTCTCACCCACGCACTGGATGAAGCTGCGGTGCGAGCCCGGCATGACCATGAGCCCCCCGTTGAACGGGTAGTTCCGGGTCAGCGCGATGGAGCAGCTCACCGCGCGCGGGATCGGCATCCCGTCCTCGGCGTGCCAGGTCTCGAAGTCCGAGTGCCAGTAGAACCCGGTGCCCTTGAACCCGGGCATGAAGTTGATCCGGGTCTGGTGCAGGTAGACGTCGGAGCCGAGCAACTGGCGCGCACGGTCCAGCAGCCGCGGGTCACGGCTCAGCGCGTCCAGCTTCTCGCTGATCTTCTGCACCTCGAACACCGAGCGCACCTCGCCAGAGACCTTCTCGGTCACCGTGCGGTGGTCGTCCCGGACCGCGGGGTCGGCCGCGAGCCGGTTCAGTTCGGCCGTGTAGCCCTCGACCTCGTCCGGGGTGATGAAGTCCTCGAGGATCGTGAAGCCGCGCTCCTCGTGGGCCTTCAGGGCGGCGGCATCGAACGGGCCGTCCTCGGGCGAGCCCCACACCGTCGGGTGCTCGCGGTCGATGACCGCACCCGGCTGCGACAGCCGGGTGGGGTACAGGTCGGTGGTCGGATCGATCGTCGCGGTCATGAACATTCCCTTCTCCCGGGCCGGCCCGGGATCGTGACGTCACGCACGCGAGCGGCTCAGCTCGCCTCGGTCACCAGCGGGTAGACACCGTTCTCGTCATGCACCTCTCGTCCGGTGATGGGCGGGTTGAACACGCACACGGTGCGCATCTGGGTACGCGGGACCACGCGGTGCTTGTCGTGGTTGTCGAGGAGGTAGAGCGAACCCGGCGCAAGCTGGTGGGTCTCGCCCGTGGCGAGGTCGGTGACCTCGCCCTCGCCCTCGACGACGAACACGGCCTCGATGTGGTTGGCGTACCAGAACTCGTTGACCGTTCCCGCATAGAGGGTGGTCTCATGCACGGAGAAGCCGACACCCTCACGAGCGAGGACGATGCGCTTGCTGCGCCAGTTCTCCGTCTTGATGTCCTGCTCGGTGTCGGTGATCTCGTCGATGGTGCGAACGATCATGCTGGTTCCTCGGAACCTTTCTGTGATGCGGGAAGGGTCAGGACTGGGCGAGGACGGCGTCGACGGCGTCGGTGAAGATGCTCAGGCCGCGCCCGAGCTCGTCCTCGGTGATGGTCAGCGGTGGCAGGAACTTCGCCACCTCGTCGAGCGGACCGGAGGTCTCCAGGATCATCCCCCGCTCGAAGCAGGCGCGGCAGACCTCGGAAGCCTTCTCGGCCTCCTCGAACTGCAGCCCCCGTGCCAGGCCGCGGCCCTTGGCCACCAGCCCGGCGTCCGGGTACTTGGCCACCAGGGCGTTGAGCGTGGACTCGATGACGGCACCCTTGTCGGCCGTGGAGCGCTGCAGCGTCTCGTCCGACCAGTAGGTGTTGATCGCCTCGGTGCCGGTGACGAACGCCGGGGCGAAACCCCGGAAGGTGCCGTTGTGCTCGCCCGGCTCGAAGACGTCGAGCTCGGGACGCACCAGGGTCAGCGCCAACGGCATGCCGTAGCCCGAGATGGACTTCGACAGCGTGATGATGTCCGGGACGATCCCGGCCTCCTCGAAGCTGAAGAAGCCGCCGGTGCGGCCGCAGCCCATCTGGATGTCGTCGACGATGAGGAGCATCTCGTGGCTGCGGCACAGCTCCTGGAGCTGCTGCAACCACTCGATCCGGGCGGTGTTCATCCCGCCTTCGCCCTGCACCGTCTCGACGACGACTGCGGCAGGCTCGTTGAGTCCGGAGCCGGCGTCCTCGAGCAGGCGCTCGAAGTACATGAAGTCCGGCACGTCACCGTCGAAGTAGTCGTCGTACGGCATCGGGGTGGCGTGCACGAGGGGGATGCCGGCGCCGCCGCGCTTCATCGAGTTGCCGGTCACCGACAGCGCGCCGAGGGTCATGCCGTGGAAGGCGTTGGTGAAGGAGACGACCGCCTCGCGGCCGGTGACCTTCCGGGCCAGCTTGAGCGCCGCCTCGACGGCGTTGGCGCCCCCGGGCCCGGGGAACATCACCTTGTGGTCGAGGCCGCGGGGCCGGAGGATCTTCTCGGCGAACGTGGTCAGGAAGTCACGGCGCGCGGTGGTGAGCATGTCGAGCGAGTGGACGATCTTGTCGTCCGTGAGGTACTCGAGCAGCGCCTTCTTCAGCTGCGGGTTGTTGTGGCCGTAGTTGAGCGTGCCGGCGCCGGCGAAGAAGTCGAGGTACTCGGCACCGTCCTCCGTGTACAGGGTGGCTCCGACGGCGCGGTCGAAGACGACCGGCCAGTTGCGTGAGTAGCTGCGGACTCCGGACTCGAGCTCGGTGGCATCTGTCGCGGGCGTGATGGACATGCGGTTCCTTTGTGTCATGGCCTGCTGAGTGGCCTCCTTGGCGCCCGGCGGTCCGGGCTCGTGGGGATTCACGGGAGCGTTCTCAGCTCCGCCCCGTGAGGTCGATCTGCAGGAGGGGTTCGGCCTCGTGGCCGTCCGGGAAGTCCTCCGTGCGGATGAAGTCGTGCCACACCACCTCGCTGCCGTGGTTGCGGGCGATCGAGCCGAACAGCGCGCGGGAGGCGCCGTTGGACTCGGTCACCGTCGCCTCGAGGGTGTCGACGTCGAGCGTGTCGAGGAGGTCCTCGATCATTCTCCCGGCGACGCCGCGGCCACGGGCTGCGGGCGAGACGCCCACCTGCCACACGAAGACGCTGCGCGGCCGCCCGGGCGGCCGGTGCGCCATGACGAACCCGACGACGTTGCCGTCGACAGTCGCGACCCGGCACGTGTCGGCGAAGTCGCGTGCGTAGAGCAGGTAGGCGTACGACGAGTTCAGGTCGAGACCGCCTCCGCGGGCCAGGTGCCACATCTCGGCGCCGTCGGCCGCCGTGGTCGGACGGATCGTCAGCGGAGCGGACTCCGGGGTCGTGTCGGTCGGCGGATCGTCAGTCTCGTGCTGCGTTCTCGTCGGCATACCGCTGACTACCGTAAGCAGTTCTGCGCCCGTCCGGTACCGGATCGAGCCTGGCCCGAGGGCGCCGCAGGAGGCTGTGCATCCGCTGAACCCCGCATTCTCCTGCGGGAAACCGCGGGCCGATGACCGCTCGGAAACACACCCGAAATCTAGTCCATATGGTGAGACGAATCCGAGGGGTGTGACCCCGGTGACAGTGCGGTGACCTGCACCGATGGACCTGACGTGCACCGACGCCGCCCCAGGTGTGCCGACTCGTCAATCCTGTGCCGACTCGTCAATCCTGTGCTGCCCGACCTGTGCGAACCTCCGCGTCAACGCAAACACGCCGGCCGGGAGAGGCACCGACCCTCCGGTCGGCGCCCACACCCGACCGGCGTGCGGTCGCGGCCTGGTGCGGTCAGGCCGGCGTGAGCTGCTGGGCGAGAATCTCGGCGATCTGGACGGTGTTCAGCGCTGCTCCCTTGCGCAGGTTGTCCCCCGTGACGAAGAGGGCCAGCCCCCGTCCGTCCGGCACGGAGGAGTCCTGACGGATCCTGCCGACGAAGCTCGGGTCCTTGCCGGCTGCCTGCAACGGAGTCGGGACGTCCGCGAGTTCGACGCCGGGCGCGTCGGCGAGCAGCTGCCGCGCCCGTTCCGGGCTGATGGGCCGGGCGAACTCGGCGTTGATGGACAGGGCGTGGCCGGTGAAGACCGGGACCCGAACACACGTCCCGGAGACCGGCAGGTCCGGCAGCTCGAGGATCTTGCGGGACTCGTTCCGCAGTTTCTGCTCCTCGTTGGTCTCCCCAGAGCCGTCGTCGACGAGGTCCCCGGCGAGGGCGACGACGTCGAAGGCGATGGGCGCGACGTACGCCTCCGGTTCGGGGAAGTCGACGGCGGAGCCGTCGAGCGTCAATCCGGCGAGGTCCTGGTCGACGGCGGCGCGCGCCTGGCTCTCCAGTTCCCGCACGCCTTTCAGGCCCGACCCGGAGACGGCCTGGTAGGTCGAGGCGACGAGACGGCTCAGGCCCGCCTCGGCGTCCAGCACCTTGAGGACGGGCATGGCCGCCATCGTGGTGCAGTTCGGGTTGGCCACGATGCCCTTGGGGCGGTCGGCCAGCGCATGCGGGTTGACCTCGGAGACGACCAGCGGCACCTCCGGGTCGTTGCGCCACGCCGAGGAGTTGTCCACCACGACGGCACCAGCCGCGGCGAATCGCGGCGCGTGCTGGCGCGAGGCGGACCCGCCGGCCGAGAACACGGCGATGTCGATGCCGCCGAGGTCCTCGGTGGTGATGTCCTCCACGACGATGTCCTCACCGCGGAACGGCAGGGTTGTCCCGGCGGACCGCGCGGAGGCGAAGAACCGCACGCGCGTCGCCGGGAAGTCCCGCTCCTCGAGCAGGGTCCGCATCACACGGCCGACCTGCCCGGTGGCACCGACGACGGCGATCGTGAGGCCGCGCCCGGAGCCGGCGGGAGGTGCCTCGGTCGCGACGGTGGCGTTGTTCTCGCTCATCGTCCGGTCCCCCCGTAGACGACGGCCTCGGTCTCCTCGGCGTCGAGCTCGAAGGCGGAGTGCACGGCGCGCACGGCGGTGTCGAGGTCCTCGATGCGCGTGACGACGGAGATCCGGATCTCCGAAGTGGAGATCATCTCGATGTTCACCCCGGCCCCGAACAGCGCGCTGAACAGCTTCGCCGAGACGCCCGGGTGCGACCGCATCCCGGCACCGACGAGGGAGAGCTTGCCGATCTGATCGTCCCACCGGACCTCGCTGTACTGCAGCTGGTCCGCGGCCTCAGCCAGGGCGGTGCGCACGGCGCGGCCGTCGGACTCCGGCAGCGTGAAGGAGATGTCGGTGCGGCCGCTGCCGTGGGTGGAGACGTTCTGGACGATCATGTCGATGTTGGCGTCGACCCCGGCGACGACCTCGAAGAGACGGGCCGCGATGCCGGGCACGTCCGGCAGGTCGACGACCGTGATCTTGCCCTGGCTGCGGTCGTGCGCGACACCGGAGATGATCGGCTGTTCCATGTTTTCCTCCTGCCCCGGGGCGGTGACGCTGGCGTCGGTGACCCAGGTGCCTTCCTTGTGCGAGAACGACGACCGGACGTGTAGGGGAACGTTGTGGCGGCGAGCGAATTCCACCGACCGCAGGTGCAGCACCTTCGCTCCGTTGGCGGCGAGCTCGAGGGTCTCCTCGTACGTGATCGCCGGGACCTTGCGGGCGCTGGGGACCACGCGTGGGTCCGCCGTGAAGAGTCCGTCGACGTCGGTGTAGATCTCGCAGACGTCGGCCTCGAGCGCCGCCGCGAGCGCGACGGCGGTGGTGTCGGATCCGCCCCGGCCGAGCGTGGTGACGTCGTTCAGCTCGTTGACGCCCTGGAAGCCCGCGACGATCGCGACCTTGCCTTCGGAGATGGCGCTGGTGATCCGCTCCGGGCCGATCGCGACGATCGAGGCCTTGCCGTACCGGGTGTCCGTGCGGAGACCGGCCTGCTGGCCGGTGTAGGAGCGGGCGGGGACGCCGAGCTCGCCCACCGCCATGGCGAGCAGGGACATGGAGATCCGCTCGCCGGCGGTCAGCAGGATGTCCATCTCGCGTGCGGGAGCGTCGGACGTGATCTGGCCGGCGAGGTCGAGCAGGTCGTCCGTCGTGTCACCCATCGCCGAGACGACCACGACGACGTCGTGGCCGGCCTTCTTCGTCTCGACGACCCGGCGGGCGACACGCTGGATGCTCGGCGCGTCCGCGACGGACGAACCTCCGAATTTCTGCACGATGAGGGCCACGGAAAGGACAACTCCTGGGATGGATAGCGGGCAGACCGGCCAAGGGTGACGAGGCCGTGTGAACCGCGATCCATAGTACGGACGGCGCACTGTCCGCGACACGAGCCGCGTCACACACCCCGCACGCGACGGCCGGAGCCCACCCACGCCACCGGACGCCTATCGGCATGCTGTCACCGAGAATCCGGCGCACCTACCTACCCCACCGACGGCGTCCATATCGTGGACTGCACGGTCCACGCCCCACTGTCCGGGGTGCGCTCGGGAAGGCTCAGGCCTCCACCCGCCGCCGTCCCTCGAAGGCACGGCCGAGCGTGACCTCGTCGGCGTACTCGAGGTCTCCGCCGACCGGCAGGCCGGAGGCGAGGCGGGAGACGGCGATCCCCATGCCGCGCAGCATCCGCGCGAGGTAGGTCGCGGTCGCCTCCCCTTCGATGTTCGGGTCCGTGGCGAGGATGACCTCCTCGACCTCGCCGTCGGCCAGCCGGGTCATCAGCTCGCGGATGCGTAGATCGTCCGGACCGACGCCGTCGATCGGATTGATGGCGCCGCCCAGCACGTGGTAGCGGCCGCGGAACTCCCGGGTGCGTTCGATGACGACGACGTCCTTGGGTTCCTCGACCACGCACAGCACGGCGGAGGTCCGCCGGGGGTCGGCACAGATGCGGCACTGCGTCTGCTCGGAGACGTTGCCGCAGATCTCGCAGAACCGGACCTTCGCCTTGACCTCGGTCAACGCACGCGCGAGCGCGGCGACCTCGTCGGCATCGGCGGCGAGGATGTGGAACGCGATGCGCTGCGCGCTCTTGGGGCCCACGCCGGGGAGCCTGCCGAGCTCGTCGATCAGGTCCTGGACCGCACCTTCGTACACAGCGGCAGCCTACGTGCCGGCGCCGTCGGGGGTGGTGATCTCCTCGATGACGGTGCCGCCGAGAATCTGCGCCACGAGCGGCGCGCCGACCATGCCCGAACCCTCCGCGTCGGGGTCGTCGGCGGAGGGGACGTCATCGGCCGGTGCGACGCGGGGCGGCGCAGGGGTCGTGGCGCTTCCGGGCGAGGCGGCTGAGACCCGGTCCGCCGGTGTGGCGCTCCGGGGAACGCCGGGGCGTTCAGGACGTGCCCGATCGGCATGCTCGACCGTCCCGGCGGTGGCCGCGGGGTTCTCAGCGGGCACGACCGGTGCCGGCGCGGCGGCCTCGGTGTGGGTGTCGGTGTCGGTCTCGGTGTCGGCAGGACCGTCCGGCGCCGGCTCCGGGGGCATCTCATGGCCGTTCGAGGCCCCGTCCGGTTCGGGGACAGCCGCGGGTCGCAGTTCCGTGCCCGCGGCTCCGGAGGCGTCGTCCTGCGGAGCAGGCGACGGCGCACGAGGTGCCGTGGCCGGTGTCGCCCAGCTCGTCATGGCGTCGGCGACGGCCGAGGACGGGGCTGAGCGGCTGTCGGCCGGGGCAGGTCCCGGCGGTACCGGTTCGCCGCCGTTCCCGCCGGCGCCGCCGTCGTCGACAATGCCCTCGACCCGCAGCGGTGTCCCGAGAGTCTCCACGAGTGCGCGTTCGACGTGCTGCGCGTGCGCGCCGGTACGGAAGGTCGCGGCCAGCCCGGACGTGCTGAAGAGCAATTGCAGCGTCCCGTTTCGCACGCTGCCCACCTGCGCGTTCTGCGACACCAAGGCCCAGGTGGCACGCCGGAGCCGGGCGAGGGTGGCCACGACCTCGGACCACCTGCGGCGGATCATCTCCGCATCTCCGACGTTGTCACTCGGGGCGCCGGGATCGTCGGTCGTGGCGGGCGGCGTCATCTCCGGCGCGGGTGCCGGTGTGGGCGTGGAGGCGGCGGGCCCCTGGCCGGCGGGCGCGGGCTGATCGGCGGGCGGGTCCTGCGCCGTGGCCGCGGCGGGCCGGGCAGGCACGTGCGGCTCGCCCGGCTCGGGCGGTTCGGGCGGCGCCGGCTCGGCCGGTGTCCCGGGCGCGTCGGGTGCAGCCGGCGCCCCGGGCCCGACCGGCTCAGCGGCCGCAGCCGGTTCCGCGGACCGCGCGGGTCCCGCGGACCGCGCCGGCTCCGTTCCGGCGGACGGCCCGGGACCCGCGGCGGCCGGCGGAGCCGCGACGTTCCGTTCGAGCCGGTCGAGCCGAGCGCCGTACCCGGCGTCCGCGTCGTCGGCGCCGGGGAGCAGCAGCCGGGCGCAGAGCAGCTCGAGCTGCAGCCGTGGTGACGTGGCCCCGGTCATCTCGGTGAGCGCCTCGTTCACGAGGTCGGCACCCCGGGAGAGCTGAGCGGGGCCGAGGTTACGGGCCTGGACCTGCATCCGAGCGAGCTGGTCCTCCGGCTGGCCCCGGAGCGCGGCGGCGGCGTGATCACCGGCCATCGCGATGAGCACCAGGTCCCGCAGCCGCTCGAGCAGGTCTTCGACGAAGCGGCGCGGATCGTGCCCGGACTCGATGACGCGGTCCACCACGCGGAACAGGCTCGCGCCGTCACGCGCGGCGAGCGCATCGACCGCGTCGTCGAGCAGTGCGGCGTCGGTGTAGCCGAGAAGGGCGAGCGCACGGTCGTAGTCGAGGCCGGACTCGTCCGCGCCGGCCAGCAACTGGTCCAGGACGGAGAGGGTGTCCCGGACGGAACCACCGCCGGCTCGCACCACCATGGGCAGCACGCCGCCACCGACCCGCACGCCTTCCGTCTCGCACAGCTGCTCGAGGTAGCCGAGCAGCTCTTCCGGCGGGACGAGCCGGAAGGGGTAATGGTGCGTCCGCGAACGGATGGTGCCGATGACCTTGTCCGGTTCCGTCGTCGCGAAGACGAACCGCAGGTGCTCCGGGGGTTCCTCGACGATCTTCAGCAGCGCGTTGAAGCCCGCCTGCGAGACCATGTGGGCCTCGTCGATGATGAAGATCTTGTAGCGGTCCCGCGCCGGGGCGAACGTGGCTCGTTCGCGGAGGTCACGGGCGTCGTCGACGCCGCCGTGGGAGGCGGCGTCGATCTCGACGACGTCCAGTGAACCGCTCCCCTCGCGGGCGAGCTCACGGCACGAGGGGCACTCGCCGCACGGTGTGTCGGTGGGCCCCTGGGCACAGTTCAGGCAGCGGGCCAGGATGCGCGCCGACGTCGTCTTGCCGCACCCGCGCGGGCCGGAGAAGAGGTACGCGTGATTGGTGCGGTCGGCCCGCAGCGCCGCGGTCAAGGGCTCGGTCACGTGGCCCTGCCCGATGACCTCCTGGAAGGTCTCGGGCCGATAGCGGCGGTAGAGGGCGGTGCTCACGCAGTCGAGGTTAGCCGTGCGAGGCGACACCAGGCACCCACGCCGACGTGACGGTGCATACCCCGGCCCTCCACGCGAAGGACCCCCCGTGCACCCGTCAGAGCTCACCTACCCTTGCTGCCTTCCGGCCCTGGGGGAGTTCGGCAAGATGACGCCGCACGAGGGGTCTGCCGTCAGTCTACGGACCCCCCTGTGACCGCGTCCAACGGCGGGGAGGTGACGACCGGCACCACCGGTAGGTCGTCACCCGGCGTCGCCCGGCAGCTGCCGGGCCACTGCGGACGAGCGCGCACCCTGACGGACGCACGATCCGACGAAGCGCACCACCGGTCCCGGGTGAGGAACCCCACCCGGCACGGGCGCTCCAGCCGGTCGATCGGCACTGCGCCGTCGGGTATTCTCGACGCTCGGTGCCACGGCGCACCCATGCCCGGGAGGATTCGCCTAGCGGCCTATGGCGCACGCTTGGAAAGCGTGTTGGGTTCACGCCCTCGGGGGTTCGAATCCCCCATCCTCCGCCGATGTGATGCCCGGCGGGTATCGCGTGCGAGCCCGGACCGAGGCCTCGGTCCGGGCTCGTCTCATCGGTAGGGCTGATCGAGACGGCACCCTTGGCGGACGCACCGGAGCGCCCCACCCTGAGCCCGGTTGAGGCAGGGAGTTCCGGTGCGAGCGGTGCGTGCCACCTGCCCCCGTTCGGGAAGGTGTCTCGGGCGGCACGGTGCAGACCCGGCGGCGACACAAGCCGATGTCGTGACCGTTCCTCCACAGACCCGTGATCTAAACGTGACATTCGTCGCATGTTCGGCTAGCGTCTGGACCGCTCCACCGTCACCCTCGCCGTGGAGTCTCCGACGGCGGAAGCCGCACCCTGCCGTCGTCGTCGGAGCCGGTGCGACAGATCGGTCGGCAGGGACGGGGAACCACGGTTCCCAGCTGGGAACACGGGTGAGTGCGCGGCACGGTCGCGCGTCGGGCTGCTCCGGCCCGCACCCGAGAGTTCACCCCCGCAGGCGGTCAGGAGAGGTAGAGGTTCGTTGTCCGAACTCACGACACAGGCACGCGGCCGGCACCGCGCACCCGTCCGGCCCGCCACCCCGCTCACCGGGCTGACCCTGACCAAGCTCCAGGCACGCCGCGGCGTCCTGACGGTCGCATCGTCGTCGTTGGCGATCACGATGGCGGCCTCCTCCGCAGCCGCGGCGCCGGGGGAGTCCGGCGGCGCCCGGCCCGAGGCCGTCCTGGGGCAGATCAGCCAGCAGGTTCGCGCCGGCCTGGTGACCGGCCCGTCCGTGGAGACCTCCGGGGAGGTCTCCTGGTCGGTGGGAGAGGCCTCCGCCGAAGCGACGCCGCCGCCCGAGCCGGAGCCGGCGGCCACCCTGGCCGAGGTCGACGCCGAGACCACCGAGCGGACCGCACCGGTCTCCCGCGACACCGCCCGGGAGGAGGTCTCCACCGCCCCGGAGACAGCACCAGAGACCTCCGAGCCCGCGGCACCGGCCGAGACGCAGTCCGCCCCGGCGTCGGGCATCGGTCAGCAGATCGTCGACATCGCCCGGCAGTACATCGGCACGCCGTACGTCTACGGTGGCTCGACCCCGGCCGGCTTCGACTGCTCGGGCTTCACCCAGTACGTCTTCGCCCAGGTCGGCATCTCGCTGCCGCGTTCCTCGAGCGCCCAGTACGGCGCCGGCACGGTCGTGTCCGCCGCCGAAGCCCGGCCGGGCGACCTCGTCTGGGGTCCCGGACATGTGGGCATCTACACCGGCAACGGCAACCACATCGCGGCGCGCAACCCCTCCTCACCGCTGCACGAGTCGCCGATCTACCTGTCGAACCCGGTCTTCATCCGCGTCGCCTGAGCGCTGTCCGACCGGTCGTGCCAGAACGACCGACTCGCCCGGCCACCTCGTGGTGGCCCGACCTCGGCACGAGGAGAATGCCTGCGTGATGTTCAAGGCCGTGGGGGACGGTCGGCCGTACCCCGATCACGGATTCGTCAGCGACCGCGATTGGGCGGACGTCCCGCCCCGGCAGATCCGGCTCGACCAGCTGGTCACCACCAAGAGCACGCTCGACCTGAGGCACCTGCTGGCCTCGGACTCGACCTTCTTCGGCGATCTCTTCGCACACGTGGTGTCCTGGCGAGGCGATCTCTATCTCGAGGACGGGCTGCACCGCGCGCTGCGGACCGCTCTGCAGCAGCGCCTGGTGCTGCACGCCCGGGTCCTCGAACTCGACGACGACGGACGTCCGGCACCCCCGCCCGGATGAACGGCTGTCACAGACTCGTCAGCTACCGTTTCCTCCTGTGACAGCCCCGCACCCGTCCGTCCAGGACGCCCGCCAGGCACGACGCCGACGGCTCCAGCAGCGGCAGACGGTCATCTTCGGTGGCCTCGTCACGATCCTGCTGGTGCTCGCGCTCATCGCCGCCGCGATGTTCACGGGCCTGGTGCCCTCACCGCTGCAGCGGGAGTTCTCCAGCCCGGAACCCACCGACGACGTCGTCGTGCCGTGTCCACCGCAGGACGCCACGGCGCTGGACCTCGGCAGCATCACCGCCAACGTCTACAACGGCACCGACCGCGCCGGCCTCGCCGGTGAGACCGGGGAGTCCCTGAGCCGCGCCGGGGTGCTGGTCAACCAGGAACCGGCCAACTGGCCGCAGGGCTCCTACGAGGGAACGGCGCAGATCGTCGTCGGCGCCGAGGGCGTCGTCGCCGGATACTCGCTCGCGCGACTGTTCCCGGGCTCGGTCGTCTCCCTCGACGACGGGCGCGAGGACGAGACGGTGGACGTGGTCCTCGGCGCGGAGTACGACTCGATGCTCAGTCAGGACGAGATCGACCAACTCGAGCCGGACGAACCGCTGCAGGCCCCCGAGGACTGCGAACCGGTCCGGTCGGCAGGCGGCGGCGAGAACGGCGACGGCGAGAGCGGCTGACGCCTTCGGTCACCGACGCGCCGGTGCCGCCGTCTCCCCTGCCGGCGCGGTGCCACGGACTCTCGCGATGAACCGCATCACGTGGTAGATCGCGAGGGCCGCGCCCGACCCGAGGGCGATGCCGCCGAAGACCATGTCCCCGGCCACCCACGTGTAGTCGGCGATCGCGACCACGAGCGCGACTGCCGCGGTGTTGAGATTCACCGGGTCCGAGAAGTCGACGCGGTTGCTCACCCAGATCCGCACCCCGAGGACGCCGATCATCCCGTAGAGCACGGTCCCGGCGCCGCCGAGAACCCCGGCCGGCACCGAGGCGACCACCTCGCCGAACTTCGGCGAGAAGCTCAGCAGGAGGGCGAAACCCGCCGCGACGAGGTACGCCGCCGTCGAGTACACGCGGGTGGCGGCCATCACGCCGATGTTCTCGGCGTACGTCGTGGTCCCGGAGCCGCCACCGGCGCCGGCGAGCACGGTGGCCGCACCGTCTCCGATCAGGGCGCGCCCCATGACCGGGTCCAGATCGCGCCCGGTCATCGCCGCCACTGACTTCACGTGACCGACGTTCTCGGCCACGAGGACCAGCACCACGGGCACGAACAGCCCGAGCAGCGACGGATCGAAGGTCGGAGCCACGAACTCCGGCAGGCCGATCCAAGCCGCCTGACGGACCTGCTCCAGGTCCACCTCGCCGCGGATCGAGGCCACGGCGTACCCCAGGGCCACGCCCAGCAGGATCGACAACCGGCCGAGGAATCCGCGGAAGAGCACCGCGCAGAGCAGGATCGCGGCGATCGTCGCCGTCGCGGTGACCGAGCCGGTCTGCACGTTGTCCCAGGCCGCGGGCGCGAGGTTGAGCCCGATGAGAGCCACGATGGCGCCGGTGACCACGGGCGGCATGACGACGTCGATCCAGCGCGCCCCCGCCACGTGCACCACGACGCCCACCAGTGCCAGCAGCACGCCGACTGCGACGACGCCGCCGAGGGCGTGCGACATCTGCCCGGTCGCGGCGGCGGCGCCGATCGGCGCGATGAACGCGAACGACGAGCCCAGGTAGCTCGGCACGCGGCCGGCGGTGACCACGAGGAACAGCACCGTGCCGACGGCGGAGAAGAACAACGTCGTCGCCGGCGGGAAGCCGGTGATCGCCGGCACGAGGAATGTCGCGCCGAACATGGCGATGACGTGCTGGGCGCCGATGCCGATCGTCTGCGCCCAGCCGAGCCGCTCGTCCGGCGCCACCACCTCACCGGGAGCGATCCGGCGCCCGTCCCCGTGGATCGTCCATCGCCACCACCTGCGCGTGCCCATACCGTCTCCCCTCCACTGGTCCGGCGCACACACTAGACGGCGCGGGGACGATGGCGGTCCGTGCCGGGCTTCGTCGCCGGCAGCCTGTGAGATTCTGGGGGCCGCCGGACAGGAGGGGCATGAGCGAGTCGAACCTGGGGAACCAGGAGAACGCAGCGGCGGACGGCACGGGTGGGAACCCGGAGAACCCGTTCGCCCCGCCGAACGCACCTCGGCCGGCCGAACCGGGCCCGTCCGGCGGGCACGGCTCCTATCCGTCCTATCCGGCGGCGCCCACCTACGGACACGCGGACCCCACCACACCGCCGCCACCCGGCCTGGCGCCCGACGGCCCGCCCGGCCCGGCCGCTCCTGCCGATCCCCGCGAGCCGGTCTTTCCGGGTACCGAGTTCGCCCGCGACGCGGTCTCCCTCGACGGCCCGGGTTATACCGTCCGCGCCCCGCGCAACCACCCCCTCGCCGTCGCGGCGGTGACGCTCGGTGCGCTGGCCGTTCTGCCGGGGCTCGGCATCGGCGCCGTGGTGTGCGGACACCTCGCGCTGCGCACCCTGCGCGAACCCGGCCCCTACGGCGGCCGCGGCCTCGCTCTTGCCGGCCTCGTCCTCGGTTACGTGCTCACCGGGCTGTGGTCGCTGCTCGGGTTGGCGCTGTGGACCCAGCAGTGAAGCCGTTCCTGCTGCTGGGCACGCGCCCGGAGGACGCTGCGGCCGACGCCGAGTATGAGGCCTTCCTGCGCTACGGCGGCCTCGCCGAGCACCAGCTCGTCCGCGTACGCCTGGAGTCCGTGCCGCTGCCGGAGATCACGCTGGACGACTTCTCCGGCGTGATCCTCGGCGGGAGCCCGTTCACGAGCTCGATCCCCACGGCCCACAAGTCCGATACCCAGCGCCGCGTCGAGCACGAGCTCGCGGGCCTGCTCGAACGGCTCGTCGCGGCCGACTTCCCCTTCCTCGGGGCGTGCTACGGCGTCGGCACCCTCGCCCGCCAGCTCGGCGCCGCCGTCGACCATACCCACGCCGAACCGATCGGCCCGATCACGGTCGAGCTGACCGAGGACGGCACGGCTGATCCGTTGCTGGCCGGGTTCCCGTCCTCGTTCACCGCCTACGTCGGCCACAAGGAAGCGGTGGCGAAGCTCCCTCCGGGTGCGGTCCTGCTCGGACGTGGCGCGGCCTGCCCGGTGCAGATGTTCCGGGTGGGCACGCATCTGTACGGCACCCAGTTCCATCCGGAGCTCGACGAGCCGGGGATCGTCGAACGCATCGCCATCTACCGGGACGCCGGATACTTCGATCCCACGGAGCAGGCCGAGGTCGAGGCCCGGGTCCGCGGGGTGGACGTCAGCGTGCCGCAACGGCTGATCGCGGCGTTCGTCGCCCGTTACGCGCGCTGACAGCGCATCCGTGGCGTCTCACACCGCGGGCAGCCCGCCGCGGCCGCCCGGTGCGGGGAGCATCATCGGCGGGCATGAGCACGAACGATCCTGCGCCGGGCGGCCCCACGGCCGCCGAGGAACGCAGCGGCCGCACCGCGGTGACCGTCTTCCCGGTGCTCATCCTGCTCGGCGCCGCGGCAGGCTTCTGGCTGCCGGAGACGTTCGGCGCCGTCGCACCGGCGATCAACCCGCTGCTCGGCGTCATCATGTTCGGGATGGGCCTGACGCTCACACCCCCGGACGTCAGACTCGTCGCGACCCGCCCCGTGCCGGTGCTTCTCGGGGTGCTTGCCCAGTTCGTCATCATGCCGCTGGCGGGGTGGCTCATCGCGGTGGCGCTCGGCCTGCCGGCCGAGCTCGCGGCCGGCGTCATCCTCGTCGGGTGCGCCCCCGGCGGCACCGCCTCGAACGTGGTGGCGTACCTCGCCAAGGGGGACACCGCGCTGTCGGTGGCGATGACCACGGTCTCCACGCTCCTCGCGCCGTTGCTGACACCACTGCTCACCCTGTGGCTCGCCGGCCGGTACATGCCGGTCGACGGCGCCGGAATGGCCCTGACCATCGCGCAGATCGTGCTGGTGCCGGTGGCGCTCGGCCTGGCCGTCCGGATCCTGCTGCCGCGGCTGGTCGCCCGCGCGCTGCCGGTGCTCCCGTGGATCTCGGTCATCGCGATCGCACTGGTCGTCGCAGCCGTGGTCTCCGGCAGCGCCGACGCGATCGTCGAGGCCGGGCCGGCGGTGCTGGCGGCGGTGGTGCTGCACAACGCCTTCGGCTTCGCGCTGGGCTACGGCGCGGCCACCGTGACCGGCCAGCCGGAACGGGTGCGGCGGACCGTCTCGGTGGAGGTCGGCATGCAGAACTCGGGGCTGGCCGCCGGCCTGGCCACGGCCTACTTCAGCCCGCTCGCGGCCCTGCCCGGGGCGGTCTTCTCGGTGTGGCACAACATCGCCGGCGCGATCGCCGCGGCCGTCCTGCGCCGTCGTCCGATCGACCGGCGGTGAGTCTTCGGGACGCGTGCGCGGTCCGCGCGCGCACACGCGCGCCGTGTGTCAGAGTGCTCCGGTGACAGACCTGCCTGACCTCGGCCTACGCCGGAAAGTCGCGACGACGTTGCCCACCGAGCACGGCACGTTCCAGCTGTACGGCTACGACGGCGCCGGTGGACTCGGCCACGTCGCGCTCGTCATGGGGGACCTCGACTCGAGCCTCGGCGGGCCGCCGCTGGTGCGGGTGCACTCCGAGTGCCTGACCGGTGACGCACTCGGCTCGCGCCGCTGCGACTGCGGTGAGCAGCTGCAGGCCGCACTGGCCGAGATCGCCCGGGAAGGCCGCGGCGCACTGGTCTATGTCCGTGGACACGAGGGGCGCGGCATCGGGCTGCTGGCCAAGCTGCACGCCTACGCCCTGCAGGACACCGGCGTCGACACCGTGGACGCCAATCTGCGGCTCGGCTATCCCGCCGACGCCCGCACCTACGAGGAGGTGGCGCAGATCCTGCGCGACCTCGGCATCGACCGGATGCGGCTGATGTCGGCCAACCCCACCAAGGCGGAGCACCTGGCCGCCCTGGGCATCGACGTCGTCGCGCGGACGACGCTGCCGGTCGCCGACCGCCCGGAGAACGCGTTCTACCTGGACACCAAACGCCGCCGTATGCGCCACGACGCGGTCGAGGCACTGCCCGACGCCTGGGCGCAGCTGCTCACCGGGAACGTCCCGGACCGGGCCGTGCCGGGCACGGACGCGGCGCTGGTGGAGCGGTACGGGCCGCTGGTGCGCGCCGGCAGCCCGCTGACGCTCGCGCAGCTCGGGCAGAGCATCGACGGGTTCATCGCCTCCCGGACTGGTGACGCCGAGTTCGTCACGGGCGAGCAGGACCGCACACACCTGCATCGGCTGCGAGCCCTGGTGGACGCCGTCGTGGTCGGGGCCGCGACCGTGGCCGCCGACGATCCGCGCCTGACGGTCCGTGCCGTTCCGGGCCCGAACCCGGTCCGGGTGGTGCTCGACCCCCGCGCGAGCGCGCCGCGGGAGGCGCACGTCCTGCGGCAGGGCGAGGCGCGCACGTTGTGGCTGGTGGGACCGGACGCGACGGCAGAACCGACGGCCGAGCACGTCGAGGTGGTCCGTGTGCCGGTCTCGGGCGGCGCCGGGTTCGCGCCGGCCGACGTCCTGCAGGCGCTCCGGGACCGGGGCTTGGGCCGGGTGCTCGTCGAAGGGGGCGGCCGGGTGGTCTCCTCCTTCCTCGCCGCGCGCGTGCTGGACCGCCTGTTCCTCACGACAGCGCCCCTGCTCATCGGTGACGGTGTGCCCGGCATCCGGT
Organism: Georgenia deserti; assembly: GCF_042680605.1. Lineage (NCBI taxonomy): Bacteria > Bacillati > Actinomycetota > Actinomycetes > Allobogoriellales > Allobogoriellaceae > Georgenia > Georgenia deserti. The sequence continues at coordinate 48,090 of NZ_JBHUEE010000012.1, read as the reverse complement.
TCGACGGGTCGGACCGGCTGACCGACGCGCTGGCCGGCCCGGTGCGGCGGTTCGCACTCGGCGACGACGTGTGCACCGAGTTCGACCTCACCGGCCGGCACCGGGCCGAGAGCTGACCTCGGCGAGCAGGTCGGCCACGACGGCTGCCGTGGTGTCCCATCCGGGCAACCGTTGGCGCCGATCTCGCGCGCTGCGGCGCAGTGCGGTCCGCAGGCTCGGATCGGTCAGCCACCGCCGGAGCACGGCCGCGAGCGCGACGGCATCGCCCGGGGCGACGGCGCAGCCGGGCAGGTGACCGTCGGGGCCCGGGTCACCGAGGGCCTCGACCGCGCCGGTGCCGGCGCTGACGACGGCCGGGACACCGTGGGCGAGCGCCTCCGCGACGACGAGGCCGTAGGTCTCGGTGCGGGAGCTCAGCACGAGCAGGTCCGCCGCGTGCCACTCGTCCTCGAGATCGGCGCCGGTGCGCGGACCGGGAAGACTGACGCGGTCTCCGAGCGCCGACTCACCGACGAGCGTGGCGAGGTCGGTGGCGTACTCCGGGACGGCGTCGTGAGGGCCGATCAGCCGGGCGGTCCAGGGCAGGTCGCGCAGCAGCCCGAGCGCGCGGACGAACGTGGCCTGATCCTTCGTCGGGGACAGGGTCCCCAGGGCGAGCAGGCGGGGCGGGTCCGAGCCGACGGCGACGGCGCCGCGGCGCATCCCGGGGCGGGCGAGGCGGACGTCGTCGAGGTCGTGCCGCCGGGTCAGGTCGGCGGCCGCGGTCCGACTGGTGGCGATCACCGTGGTGGCCGCGTGCAGCGCCTGCCGTTCGGTACGTTCGCGGCGGTCACGCTCGTCCGGGTCCAGGCCGACCTCGTCCGCCGTGGCCATGTGCACCAGCACGAGGACGGCGTGGCCCGCGGCGACGGCACGGGCGAGGGCGTCGGGGGCGCCGGAGGCGACGATGCCGTCGACGATCGCGACGGGGTGGTCGGTCAGCGCCCGGGCGAGGCGGTCGGTCTCCTCCCGGCTCGGCTGCGGCCAGCTGCCGGGCAGGGCCCGGACGGCGACCTCGGTGCCGGCGGCACGCAGGGCGGCGACGAGCTCGCGGTTGTAGGTGGTGCCGCCGCTGGGACGCTCGTCGTCCCAGGTGACGAACCCGACGGCGCCGGTCATCACGAGCCCGTCACAGCTCGCGGGTGTACGTGGCCCACGCGTCGGGATGTTCCCGGAGGGTGACGTCGAGGCCGGTGTAGACCCCGGGTTCCAGCCGATCGGCGACGCGGTCGGCGACGATGCGGGCCAGTGTCTCGGTGGTGGTCAGGACGCCCTGCAGGTCGGGGTGCTCGTCGAGATTGGTGTAGTCGAGGTCGGCGATGGCGTCCTTGAGGAGACCGGTCGCCTCGCCGATGTCGATGACGGTGGCGTCCTCGCCCAGCTCGCGACGCCGGATGGTGAGCTCGACGACGAAGGTCGCGCCGTGCAGCGCCTGCGCCGGCCCGAATCCGGGGTGAGGCAGCGAGTGGGCGATCATCATGTGGTCGCGGACGGTCAGGGCGTACACGGTTCTCCTCAGGCGTTGGGGTAGACGATCAGGTGGCACAGCGGCGAGCCCTCACCGGCAGCGAGGCGGGGCATGACCTCGGGCAGGTCGGCGAGGTCGGACCGCCCGGTGAGGAAGACGTCGAAGACCGGGTCGGCAAGCAGGCGCATGGCCAGGGCGAGCCGGTCCGCCGTCGTGCGGCGAGCCCGTCGGGCGGCTGCGACGGCCCCGACCTGACTGGCCCGGATGCTCAACCGGCGGGCGTGGAAGTCCGTCCCGAGCGGGACGCGCGGCGCGGCTGTGCCGTACCAGGACACTTCCACGAGCGTGCCGTCGTCACCGAGGATCTCGAGGCCGCGAGCCAGTCCAGCTTCGGTGGCGGAGCAGTGGATCACCAGGTCGCAGTCCCCCGCGGCGTCCTCGGGGCGGACCAGGTCGACGCCGAGCGCCTCGGCGAGGTCGGCACGCGCCGGGTCGACGTCGACGAGCTGCAGCCGGTCCAGCGGGAAGGTCCGGGCCAGGGCGGTGACCATGCCGCCGACCATGCCGCCGCCGACGACGGCGATGCGGTCCCCGAGGTGAGGTGCGGCGTCCCACAGGACGTTGACGGCGGTCTCCACCGTGCCGGCGAGGACGGCGCGGTCGGTGGGGACGTCGTCGGGAACCGGGGTCACGGCCCCGACCGGGACGACGTACCGGTCCTGGTGCGGGTGCAGGGCGAAGACGCGGCGCCCGACGAGGCCGGCCGGCCCGTCCTCGACGAGACCGACCGAGAGGTAGCCGTACTTGACGGGACCGGGCAGGTCACCGTCCTGGAACGGGGCTCGCATGAGGTCGGCGACCTCGGCCGGGACACCGCCGGTATGGACGAGGGTCTCGGTGCCGCGGGAAACGCCGGAGCGAAGCGCACGCACGAGCACCTCCCCCTCGCCCGGCCGGCGGCCGCGTTCGCTGCGGAGCTCACCCGTTCCGGGGGCGAGGGTCCAGTAGGCGGTCCACATGGACACGATTGTCTCGTGCCGTGCCTCCGGTAGCTCGTCGAGGGTGTCTCCGGAGCGGATCGACCGGCGCCGGTGTCACAACCCGGGCGCCGGCGGTGTCACCGTCATGACCTTGAGAAAGGAATGACCGTGACGATCGAACTCGCCCCCGCCCGCAACGACGCCCGGATCCCTCTGGAGACGTCCGGACCGCTGGCCTGGCTGCTGACCCGTCTCTCCCGCCGGATCTACGGCAAGGTTCTCGACCCGCTGCGGGTCGCCTCCCACCACCGGCCCGTCCTCGTCACCTCCCTGCTGCTCGAGGCCGGCGCCGGGCGGTGGAAGAAGCTGCCCCGCCAGCTGCAGGCGCTGGCTGTCATGACGACCGCCCAGGAGATCGGCTGCTCCTGGTGCATGGACTTCGGCTACTGGGAGTACCACCACCGCGGCGTCGAGCCGCGCAAGCTCCGCGACGTCCCGCACTGGCGCGAGAGCCCCGTCTACACCCCGATCGAGCGGGCCGTGATGGCCTACGCCGAGGCGGCCACCGCGACCCCGCCGACCGTGACCGACGAGATGGTCGCCGACCTGCGCGAGCAGCTCACCGACGCCCAGGTGGTCGAACTGGCCTCGCTCGTGGCGCTGGAGAACCACCGCTCCCGGATCAACGCCGGACTCGGCCTGACGAGCCAGGGATTCAAGGCAGAATGCGAGGTGCCCCAGCCTCGCGCGAGCTGAGATGAGGACGACGACGGACGCGACCGCACACAGCCGCCTCTTCGAACAGCACCGCGGTGCGCTGTTCGGAGCCGCCTACCGCGTGCTCGGGACCGTCAGTGACGCCGAGGATGCGGTGCAGGAGACGTGGCTGGCGTGGGCGCAGGTCGATCTCGACGGTGTCCGTGACGCCCGCGCCTACCTCGCGCGAGCGGCCACGCGGCACGCGCTCAACATCGTCCGGGCTCGCCGGCGGCGCCGCGAGGAGTACCCGGGGCCGTGGCTGCCCGAGCCGATCTCCACGGGTGAGGGTGCGGCTCCGGACCGGGCGGCCGAGCTCGCCGACGACGTCTCGCTCGCGTTGCTGGTGGTGCTCGAATCGCTCAGTCCGCTCGAGCGTGCGGCTTTCGTGCTGCGGGACGTCTTCGCGCTGCCGCACGCCGAGGTGGCGCAGACCCTGGACCGGTCCGAGGAGGCGGTGCGCCAACTGGTCAGCCGGGCGCGGGCACATGTGCGTGAGCGGGCGCCGCGCCACCCGGTCGACGCCGAGACGCACCGGCGGGTGACCGACGCCTTCCTCGCGGCGACCCGAGGGATCAGACCGGTGGATGAGGTGGTCTCCCTGATGGCGCCGGACGTGGTGCTGACCAGCGACGGCGGCGGCCGCTCCAAGGCGGCGCGCCGCCCGGTCCTCGGCCGCGAGAAGGTGATGCGCTTCGTCGCGGGCGTGCTCGCCACCCCGGAGGTCGCCGCCCTGGAATGGCACGCCGGAGAGATCAACGGCATGCCGGCGATGCTCGGCGTCGGCGCGGCCGGGGTGGACACGGTCGTGTGGTTCGAGGTCGACGGCGGCCTGGTCACCGACGTCTACCTCGTGCGCAATCCGGACAAGCTCCACGCCGTCCGGGTGCCGGGGGCGGTCCACCCCACCGCCGCTTCGACCGGGAAAAGCCCGGAACCATGACGGGGTTTCCGCATGATTCCGGGCTTCACAGCGCGGTAGCGGTGGGATTCGAACCCACGGTGGCTTTGACACCACACAGCATTTCGAGTGCTGCACCTTCGGCCGCTCGGACACGCTACCGGCGACGACTTTACCGTTCTGCCCTCTCGCGCCCCAATCCCGCCAGGAGTGGGACCGGTCACGTCGGGCCAGGTCAGGGCACGACGAGCGGCCCGCACAGTCAGCGGCCGAGCACGTGGTCCTGCAGTTCGACGTCGTCTCCGAACCGGTCGAGGGTGAAGGTGGCCACGTCCTCGTCGGGCGTCGCTCCCTCCGCGAGGTCGGCGAGGATCTCGCCCATGAGCGCGGAGAACTTGAAGCCTTCGCCGGTGTCTCCGCAGGCGATGACGACGCCGCCATCGAGCCGGTCGATGACGAACCGCCCGTCCGGGGAGGCCGTCCAGGAGCACACCTGCGCGTCGGCCACCCGTGCCTCGGTGAGGCCGAGATCGCGGTGGCCCCGTTCGAGCGCCCGGGCGGTGATCCCCTCGTCCGGCGTGCGGTCGGTGTCGCCCGGCCGGAGCGGGCGCAGGTCCTCGTCGATGCCGATCTTGAAGCCCACTCCGGGTGTGGGCATCGAGTACAACGCGGGCTGCTGCGTGCCGTCCTCGCCCGTCCGCGGGCCGTCGACCACGCACGGCAGGTCGTCGTAGCGGTGGCGACCGGCCGGGTCGGCGAGGTGGACGACCTGCTGCAACCGCGGCCCGAACGGCAGGTCGATCCCCAGGCTCGCGAGCAGCGGCTGGGCTCCCGGACCGGGCGCCAGGACCACGACGTCGCCGGACCAGATACGCCCGTCGGCCGCCTCGACGCGCGTCCCGTTCGCCGTCGTCCGTACCTCGCGGATCTCCGTGCCGGTGACCACCTCGCCGCCGGCGTCCTCGAGCAGGGCGGCCTGGGCCCGCAGCGAGGTCTCGGCGAGCACCGGGCCGGCCTCGTCGTGCCAGATGGCGCCACGTCCGTCCGAGCGCAGTCCCGGGAAGAACCGGCCGACGTCCTCCGGGTCGACCACCTGGTGCGGGATCTGCTCAGCACGGAAAGCGTCGGCCACGGCCTCGAGCGTGACGTCGTCGCGCCACAGCAGTCCGCGGCGCAGGTAGGTCTCGGTTCCGGCGCGGCGGGCGAGCCGGTCCATCGCCGCCACGCTGCGCAGCGCCAAGCGGGTGCGGACCCGGTCCGGATGAGACATACGCCAGATCCGCGTCGGACCGGTGGAGGACGAGAGCGGCGAGGCGAGGCCGTACCGGTCGATGAGGACGACGGCGTGCCCGCGCCCGGCAAGGGTGGCGGCCGCGGGCAGTCCCCAGGCGCCCGCCCCGACGACGACGCAACGCATGTGTCCGGCTCCCGTCAGAAGTTCTGGGTTAGTTCGCGCCACGGCCGCAGCAGCGGACGCAGATCCCCGGTGCACACGGGTATCGCCTCGTCGGTGATCCGGCCGGCGGCGGCGCCGTCATCGGCCGCGGGATCCTCCGCCGGGCCGGCGTGCACCGGCGACTGCGTGAGCAGGCGCGTCATCAGCTCACGGACCTGATCCTCCCCCGCGAGGTACAGCTCGGGCTCCGTGCCGGTGCGCATGCGGACGAAGGCCCACCAGCCGTCGGCGACCTCGGGCTCCTCGGCGAGCTCGGCGCGGGGCAGCGCCCAGTGGTCGTGGTCGGTCACCGATACCCGGATCCGCCGGAGGTCACCGGCCCCGTTGAGGATCTCGACGACGTCCTCGTCGTCGTCCGCCCAGGCGACGTCGACCGCCGCGAGATAGGACGCGACGACCTCGCGGCCGCGGACGGCCAGCGTGGCGAGGTCGGTCCGCTCCGGCTCCATGGCTCGACGGTAGAGCGGGCGCGACGGCCGCGCGCGACGGCGCGCCGCCGTTCTCGCCGTCGTAACCTGGCTCGGTGCCTGACAGCAACCGCCCGGGCGGACCGCAGTACGCTGCGGCGGATCTGTTCCCGACCGGTTCGGCGCCCCGGCTGGTGATCCGGCCCACCACGATCGCTCCCCCGGCCGAGGAGCGCCGGCCGGATCCGCCGGACCTCCGGGCCGCGCTCGAGCCGCTGGTGAGTGCCTTCGCCGGCCGGCGGCTGGCCGTGCTCACCGGCGCGGGTATCTCCACCGACTCGGGCATCCCCGACTACCGCTCCCCCGGCTCCGCGCCGCGCCGACCGATGACGCACCAGCAGTTCGTCGCCTCCGACCGGTTCCGCCGGCATTACTGGGCACGCAACCACCTCGGGTGGCGGCACCTGCAGCAGGCGGAGCCGAACGCCGGCCACCGGGCCCTCGCCGCGATGGAACGCGACGGTCTGCTCACCGGCGTGATCACCCAGAACATCGACCTGCTGCACGTGCGGGCCGGATCCCGGACCGTGGTCCACCTGCACGGACGGTACGACCGGGTGCTGTGCCTGTCCTGCGGCCTGGAGATCAGCCGGGAGGAGCACGACCGGGTGCTGGTCGAACTCAACCCGCACTGGCGTGAGCGCTTCGCCGAGCTGGAGGACCTCGAGGTGGCTCCGGACGCCGACGTCGTCCTCGAGTCCACGGCGGACTTCCGGATCGCCGACTGTCCGCGATGCGGCGGGATCCTCAAGCCGGACGTCGTCTTCTTCGGGGACAACACGCCACGCGAACGCGTCGAGGCGGCCTACGCGATCGCCGACGAGGCTGAGGGCCTGCTCGTGGCCGGGTCCTCGCTCGCGGTGATGGGCGGCCTGCGGTTTGCCCGGCGCGCGGCCAAGGCGGGGCGCCCGGTGGGGATCGTCAACCGCGGCAGCACCCGCGGGGACGATCTGGCCACGGCGAGCGTTCACGCCGGCACCTCGCAGGCCCTGCCGCTGCTGGCCGAGATGCTCGCGGCGCACCGCTGACCTGCCCCGCGCCCGGTGGCCCGTCCGCCGGCAAGCCCGTCAGCTCGTCAGCTCGTCAGCTCGTCAGCGGACGGTGAACCCGGACAACCCCTCGGGGTCCTCGTCGGTGACGTCGACGCCGGTCACCGCGGCCGCCGGGGGCCCCTGCCGCACCCAACCGGTCATCGACTCGACTGCGGAGGTCTCGCCCTCGAGAACAGCTTCGACCGTCCCGTCGGACCGGTTACGCACCCAGCCGCGGACACCGGCACGGGCGGCCGCCTGCTCGCACGCGTAGCGGAACCCGACTCCCTGGACCCGGCCCCGCACGATGAGACGTCTGCGGATCATGCCTCCAGTCTCGCCCGGGACCCGCAGCGTGCACATCCGCGCCGGACTGTGGTGCTCACACGTGCATGTGGTACCCAGCCATGCGCGCTGTCGCTCGTTTCAGCGCCACTGGCGCGACGCCGCCGACCATGCAACGGCCCTACCGCCGGCGGACGCCGAAGAAGTCCTGGAGCACCTGCGCGCACTCCTCCTCGCGGACCCCGGAGAGCACCTCCACGCGGTGGTTGAGGCGGGCGTCGCGGACCACGTCCCGGACCGATCCGGCGGCACCGGCCTTCGGGTCCCACGCCCCGAGCACGATCCGGCCGATCCGGGCCAGCACGAGCGCGCCCGCGCACATCGTGCACGGCTCCAGCGTGACCACGAGGGTGCACCCGTCCAGCCGCCAGCCGGCGAGCGCACGGGACGCCTCCCGCAGGGCGAGGATCTCGGCGTGCGCGGTGGGGTCGCCGTCGGCCTCGCGACGGTTACGCCCGCGGCCGAGTACGGCACCGTCCGGTCCGAGGACGACGGCGCCGACCGGCACGTCACCTCCGGCAGCAGCCCGGCGGGCCAGGTCCAGCGCCTCATCCATGGCTCCCTCGACCGCAGGATCGGGCGCCGGCGCACGCGCAGAACCGGTCATGGCGTCATCATGGCAGCCGGTAGGTTGGCGTCCATGCGTGTCCACGTGGCCGACCACCCGCTCATCGCCCACAAGCTCACCATCCTTCGCGACGAGACGACCCGGTCGCCGACGTTCCGGCTGCTGGTGGACGAGCTCGTCACGTTGCTCGCCTACGAGGCCACCCGTGAGGTGCGGACCACGACCGTGGAGATCACCACCCCGGTGGCGCCCACCACGGGCACGCACCTCGCCTCGCCCCAGCCGATCGTGGTGCCGATTCTGCGCGCCGGTCTCGGCATGCTCGACGGCATGAGCCGCCTGCTGCCGACGGCGGAGGTCGGGTTCCTCGGCATGCAGCGCGACGAGCAGACGTTCGAGGCGATCACCTACGCCGAACGGTTGCCGGACGACCTCTCCGGACGGCAGTGCTACGTGCTCGACCCGATGCTCGCAACCGGTCACACGCTCATCGCTGCGATCGAGTACCTGCTCGCACGCGGGGCCGTCGATGTCACCGCGATCTGCCTGCTGGCCGCCCCGGAGGGGCTGCGCACCGTCGAGGAGGCGATCGGTGCGCGCGGCGACGTGACGATCGTGACCGCCGCGGTCGACGAACGGCTCAACGAGCAGAAGTACATCGTGCCTGGCCTCGGTGACGCCGGAGACCGGCTCTACGGCGTCGTCGACTGACCGCCGCCGCGCGGAGGGCAGCCGTCGGCGGCCGAGCCGGCTCGCGTGCGTCCTCGTCACGGCCGCCACCCTACGGACCCGCGGTCAGGGTCGGGCGTCGGAATCCTCCATCCGCAGCAGGGCCAGGAGGGAACGGATGGTCTGGCGTGCGGCGAGGAGCTCGCGTCGCTGGACGCCGCCGGTCGCGAGCAGGGCCAGGTGCTCGTCCTCGGCGTCGGCAGCCAGATTGGCCAGGAGGCGGCGGCCGGCGTCGGTGGGGGCCACCAGGGGCGAGGACCGGTGGCGGGGGTTGCGGACCTTCTCCGCGAGCCACTCACGGGACAGGTCGTCCACCACGCGCTGCACGCTCTGCCGCGTCAGGCCCAGACGGGAGGCGACACCGGGGACGGTGGCCGGCTCCTGCGCGATCACGGCGAGCACGTGCCATCGCGCCACGGACTGGCCGTGCCGGGCGGCCAGACGCTGATGTCGCTCCCGGGAGAGGCCGGCCAGTTCCTCGACGTCGGCGATGAGGTACCGGTACGCCTCGGCCTCGTCGCCGCTCATCGGTCCGCCCCTCCTCGACGTCATGACAGCACCCTGTCCAATATTGACAGAGTACTGTCACTCTTTTGGTCGCGGGCGACCCCGACACGCGGCAAGGGCGGCCTCGAGGTCCTCACGGAGATCCTCGACGTCCTCGAGTCCGACGGACAGCCGCACCGTTCCGCCGGTGATCCCCATGCTCGCGCGCAGCTGCGGGTCCACCCGGCAGTGCGTCGTCGTGGCGGGGTGGGTGGCGAGGGACTTGGCATCACCGAGATTGCTGGACAGGTCGACCACACGCAGAGCGTCGAGGAACGCGAAGGCCGCCTCGTCGGACGAGCGGCCGCCGGCACCGGCGAGGGTCACCGTCACCACCGTGCCACCGCCGCTCATCTGGGCGCGGGCGAGGTCGTGCTGCGGGTGGGACGGCAGGAACGGGTAGCGCACCGCCTCGACGCCCTGTTGCGCCTCCAGCCAGCTCGCCAGATCCGCGGCTGCGGCGGCCTGGGCACGTACCCGGACCGGCAGTGTCTCGAGCCCCTTGGTCAGCACCCACGCGTTGAACGGGGCGAGCACCGGCCCGCTCATCCGGTACAGGGTGCGGATCCGGCCCTGGACGAGATCCGTGCCACCGAGGACCGCCCCGCCCATGCAGCGCCCCTGGCCGTCGATGTGCTTCGTCGCCGAGTACACGACCAAGTCGGCACCGAGCTCGAGCGGGCGCTGCAGCACCGGGGTAGCGAAGACGTTGTCGACGACGACCACGGCTCCCGCCCGGTGGGCGAGTCGGGCGATACGCGCCAGGTCGAGCACGTCCTGCATGGGGTTGGACGGCGACTCCAGGAAGACGACGTCCGCAGGCGTCGCCAGCGCCCGCTCCCACTGCTGCGGATCGGTGCCGGTCACGTAGTCCGTGCGCACGCCCCACTCGGGCAGGATCTGGTCGAAGATGGTCACGGTGGAGCCGAACAACTCCCGTGCTGCGACGATCCGGGACCCGGAACGGACCAGCGCGGCGACGGCCGTGAAGACGGCCGACATCCCGGTCGCTGTCGCCAGGCACGCCTCGGCCCCCTCGAGCAGAGCGAGTCGCTCCTGGAACGTGGTCACGGTCGGGTTCGCGTACCGCGAGTAGCTGTAGCGGTCGATCTCCTCGGCGAAGGTGGCCGCCGCCTCGTCGGCGGTGTCGTAGACGAACCCCTGGGTCAGGTAGAGGGCCTCCGAGGTCTCCTGGAAGCCGCTTCGATGCTGCCCGCCGCGCACGGCGAGTGTCTGCGGGCGCAGGCGCCCGGCGTCGGGGGGACACGGCAGGTCGGGCACGGGCATCCTCCATCAGCGGCGTGCCGTCGATGGTGCCCGCGCGCCGGCGGGTCCACTGTGAGCCGGCCGGCCACGCCCGGATGCTGAGACCAATGGCGCCCTCGCTCCCGGGCATCAGGACGCCTCACCCGAGTGGCGCTCGGGTGAGGCGCTCGTCCCCCCCGGGCCGAACTCGGCGACAGCGGGCGCTCAGCGCCGTCGGGCGGTGTCGGGTTCGACGGCGTCTGCACCGGGGCCAGCCGTCTCACCGGGCTCCTGCGAGCCGGGCACGGCGTCCCGGTCCACCATCGCCGTCGTGGCCGGTGTGGCATCGCCGGGGGCGGTGTCCAGCCCGGTGTCGAGCACACCGTCGGTGGTCCGGTCCGTCTCGCCGGCTGCCGACGCCTCCGAGGCACGGGACGGGGGCGTGTCCCAGGTGCTGCGCAGCATGGTGGCGCGCATGAACGCCACCGCGAGGACGCCGAGGACGGCGGCCACGGCCGCGACCAGGAAGACCACTCCGATGCCGTCGCCGTAGGCGTTGCGGATCACCTGGACCACGGCGTCGGGCAGGCGGGTCAGGTCGAGCGACTCGCTGGAGGCGTCGAACGCCCCGGGGGCCGCCCCCTGTGCGCGGAGCCCGTCGACCGTGAGGTCGGTGACCCGGTGGGTGTAGACCGCGGCGAGGATCTGGATGCCCATGGCGCCGCCGAGGTTCCGGAAGAAGGTCACGGTGGAGGTGGCGGCACCGACGTTGGACAGCGCGTTGCTGTTCTGGACGGCGAGGACGAGGTTCTGCATCGAGGCACCGAGGCCGAACCCCGCGATGAGGAGGAACGCGCCGATCACCCACAGCGCGGTGTCGGCCCGCACCGTGGAGAGCAGGCCGATGCCGACGGCGAGCAGGATCATGCCGCCGGTGACGTACGGCTTCCACCGGCCGGTCCGAGTCACCAGGCGGCCGGAGACCGTCGAGGAGATCAGCAGGCCCAGCATCAGCGGCAGGGTGAGCCAGCCGGAGATCGTCGGCGAATAACTGCGTCCGATCTGGAAGTACTGGCCGAGGTAGATGTTGGCGCCGAACATCGTGGTGCCGATGGCCAGCGACGCGACGATCGCCAGCACCGTGGAGCGTTCGGTGAGGATGTACAGCGGCACCACCGGCTCGCGGACCTTGCGCTCGACGAGGACGAAGGCGACCCCGAGCACCGCGGCGCCGCCGAGCATCGCGGCCGTCTGCCAGGACACCCAGGCGAAGGAGTGGTCGGCGAACGAGATCCAGATCAGCAACGTCGTGGTGGCGGCGGAGATGAGGAAGGCGCCGGCCCAGTCGATCCGCGTCTCCGCCCGGCGCACGGTCGGCACGTGCAGGTTGCGCACCAGGACCACGAGGGCAGCGATCATGAACGGCACGGAGATCCAGAAGCACCAGCGCCAGCCGAGCCAGGGGATGTCGACGATGACGCCGCCGATCAGAGGCCCGGACACCGTGGAGGCGGCGATCACGGCACCGAGGTAGCCGTTGTACCTGCCCCGCTGACGCGGCGGGATGATGGTGGCGATCGTGGTCTGGACAAGCACCATGATCGACCCCATGCCGATGCCTTGCAGCACGCGCACGGCGATGAGCATCTCCGCGGAGACGCTGAATCCGGCGACCAGCGACCCGACGCCGAAGATCGAGATGGCCACGAGCAGCAGCGTCTTCTTGTCGAACAGGTCCGCCAGCTTGCCGAAGATCGGTGTCGCCGCGGTGGAGGCGAGGATGGAGGCGGTGACGATCCAGGTGTACTGCTGCTGACTTCCGCCGATCTCACCGACGATCACCGGCAGGGCGTTGCCGACGATCGTCGCGGACAACGAACCGACGAACATCGCGAGCAGCAGCCCGGTCAGCACCTTGAGGATCTGTCGGTGCTCGTGGTGGGCGGCCTCCGCCTGCTCCGGCGTCATCCCGGCGTAGGCGCGTCTGTCGGTCAGCTCCTTGCGAGGGCGGGTCACACAACCTCCATCTGGCCGGCGCGCGGGCCGGTGAGTTCGTCGTAGACAGGGCCGGACGCCTCGACGAATTCGCGGAGGTCGTCGGCCAGGCGGGTGATGCGCTCGTCGGGCCATCCGGCCAGCGCGGTGGCCAGCGCGGCGCGGTGCTCGGCGTGAACCTCGCCGAGCTTCGCGTGGCCGGCCTGGGAGAGGGAGACGAGCGAGGCGCGGGCGTCTTCCGGGTCCGGACGGCGCTCGACCAGGCCGGCCTTCTCCATGGCGGCGACCTGCCGGCTGGAGACCGAGGGGTCGACGAGCTGCACCTCGGCCAGATCGGCGACGCGGCACTCGCCGAGCCGCTTGAGCGTGAAGAGGATCTGGGACTGCGTCGGCTGCAGGCCGACGCGGTCCGCGACGCGGATGGCCGAGGTCCGGGTGCGCCGGAGGAACGCGCCGATCTCATCGACCAGTCGTTCGGTCAGTTCAGGGCGGGTGGACACGGCGACCACCCTACTCCTACATGCACCATGCATCTATATGTCGAGCGTGTGTGCCCACCCACATCCGAGCTCTCCTCCTTCCGGTGGATGACGCGGCGGAATCTCCTTCCCCGAGCGGATCCGTCACCTGCGCCAGAACCGTACGGTGAAGCCTGATCCACACGATGGGAAGAGATGGACCTCGAGCCCCGACAACCGCCCACCACTGCCCCGCGGCCCCCGGCGCACCACGTGGACCCGCGGGCCAAGCGGTACTGGCTGGTCTCCGGCGCTGCCCAGCTCGCAGCGGTCGTGCTGGCCGCGGGCCTTCCGGCGGTGTGGTGGGACGCGGGCCGGCCATGGTTGCTCGCCGTCGGCGGAGCCCTCGCGCTCGTCACGCTGCCGCGGGCCGCGGTGGCACCGTGGCTGCGCCTGCGCGTGCACCGGTGGGAGGCCACGGACACCGCGGTGTACTCACGGACCGGCTGGCTCACACGCGAATGGCGCATCGCGCCGTTGAACCGAGTCCAGACGGTCGAGGTCCGCCGCAACGCCCTCCATCGGGCGTTCGGGCTGGCCGCCGTCTCCGTCACCACCGGTTCGGCCCAGGGCGCCGTGGTCATCCAGGGACTCGACGCCACCGTGGCGGAGCAGCTCACCGAGACCCTGACCGACGCCGTCGCCCGCACCCAGGGTGACGCGACATGACTGACGCCGACCCCACCGAGCCGCTCGACCGCCCGCGCCGGGCCGGCAAGAACGCCGAGCCCGAGCCCGACCACGAGGTCGACGAGGACCCGGACCTGCCCTGGTACCGGCTCGATCCCCGCACCATGCTCGCAGCGCTCGTGTACGCCGTCGTGCGCCTCACGCCCGCGGCACTTGCGTGGCTCCTGGTCGATCAGACGAGTGGGGTCGGCCGGTACCTCGTCCTCGTCCTGATCCTGCTCGGCGTCATGCGGCCGGCGTCCAAGGCGTTGTCCTACGTGGCGGTGCGCTACCGGCTCACCGACTCCGAACTCCAGGTCCGCCGCGGCCTGCTCGTGCGCAAGAGCGAACGCATCGCCCTGCACCGCATCCGGACCGTGGACATCACCGCGCCGCTGACGAACCGCCTGTTCCGTCTCGCCGTCGTCCGGGTGGGCACCGGCGGCAACGCCCTCGTCGGCAGCGGCACCGTGGTGCTGGACGGGCTGCCGCGCGGGCGCGCCCGCCGGCTACGCGACCACCTGGTCCGCGCGGCCGGCCCGGACGTCGTCGCCACCGGTGGTGACGAGGCCGGAGCACCCGTGCCCGACGACGGCGGCCGGTCGCCGAGCGATCCACCCACCGCCGAGGTCCAGCGGGTGCAGTGGCCGTGGATCATCTACTCGATGGTCGGGGCGTGGCTGATCACCGGACCGCTGTCGGTGGTCGGCTCCGTCTACGGCTTCGTGTCGATGTTCGGGCAGGAAGACTGGGTCGGTGACACGCTTGGTGACCTCATCGACCGCGTCCCCTGGCCTGCCTGGGCGGCGACCACATTGGTGCTCGCCGTCCTGCTCGGGATCGGCGCCGGGGCGCTCGCGTTCATCGAGGCCTGGTGGGGCTTTCGCCTGGTCCGGGAGCCGGGCGCCACGTTCGTGGCCACGCGCGGGTTGCTGACCACCCGGTCCTTCACCGCGGACCAGGCCCGGCTGCGCGGCCTGACGCTCTCCGAGCCGTTCCTCACGCGGCTGCTCGGTGGTGCGCGCATGACACCGGTGATGACGGGCATCAGCCTGCAGCAGCAGATGAACGAGTCCGCCACGGTGCTGCCGGCGACGACCCGCGAGGTCGCGGTCCGCGTCGGCAACACCATGCTCGGCCGGCGCGTGCTCGACGAGCGGGCGAGGCCGGCGGGCGGACGGCTCGTCTCCCACCCGCCCGCGGCCCGCCGCCGCGCGATCATCCGGTATGCGGGCGGTTACGGACTCGTCGGTGCCGCGTCGGCGGCCGCCGTCCTCTGGCGCGAGTGGCCCGGCTGGCTGCTGGCTGGCTCCGTCGCCCTCCTGTGCCTGGGCATCGTGGCCGGTCTGGGCTACTACCGCACGCTCGGCCACCTGCTCGGCGGGGAGGTGCTGTACCTGCGGCGCGGGTTCTTCTCCCGCCGCACCGATGCGATCGAGGTACGTGGCATCAACGGCGCCCACGTCCGGCAGGGCCCGATCCAACGCCTGCTCGGACTCGCGACGCTCGTGGTCACGACGGCAGCGGGTGAGCAGGGCTACCGCGGCGTCGACCTGGCGCTGCACGACGCCACCGTGATCGCGGCCGAGGTGACGCGCGAACCGGTGGCCGTCCCGGCCTGACTCACCCGGCCTGACTCACCCGGCCGCGAGGTCGCGGCGGCCGAACAGCAGGATCGACCCGGCGGCCAGGATGACCGCGGCCACCGCGAGCCCGGCCACCGCGAGGAGGTCCGCGTCGTCCTGCGGAAGCGTGCCGACGAGATGCAGCGGAGAGAGCTCGCGCGCCCAGTCCGGGATGCGCAGCGTCTCGGCCAGGAAGCCGACGACGGCGATCCATCCGACGAGCAGCCACCCGAGACCGGACCAGCGCGAGCCGACGGCGCGCAGCACGGCCACCACGGCGACGACGAAGAGCACGGGGACGGCGTAGCCGAGACCGACCTCGGCGGCCGTCCCGAGCGCGTCGCGGTCATCGGTGACCGCCCAGGTGACCAGACCGAGGGTGAGGCACCCCAGGGTCAGCGAGGCGAGCGACGCGAGCGCGACGACGGCGGACCACCCGCCCCACAGCCGGTGCCGGGGGACGCGGGTGGCCAGCACCGCACCGAGCCGGCCCTGCGTCTCCTCCACGCCCAGCCGTCCGAACCCCTGCACCGCGAGCGCCGTCGCCGCCAGGATCACCACGACCACGGCCAAGCTGGTGACCACGTCGCTCCCCCGTTCGACACCGAGCGCCTCGAGCATGGCCGGGTTGGCATCGACCAGGTCGGCCATCTCCTGCGTCAGCGCTCCGAAGACGCCGGCCCACACCACCGCGAGCACCGTCCAGGCAAGGACGACGCCACGGTTCAGGCGCCACGCGAGCCCGGCTGCCGTGCCCAGTCCGCGCCGACCCCGCGCCGGCCCGCGTCGCGGTGGGACGACTCCGGCACCGAGGTCGCGCCGCCGCGCGAGGAGAACCGCGGCCCCGCTCAGCACGACGGCACCGACCGCGAACGCCGCGAGCGGCCATGGACGGGGATCGGCGAACGGGCGCACCTCGGCAGTCCACCCGAGCGGGCTCGCCCAGACGGCGTCCCACCCCAGACCGTCGACCAGGGCGCGGACGAGGTAGCTCGCCGCGAGCGCGACCAGCCCGATCAGGTAGCCGGTACGCGCGGACTGGGCGAGCTGCCCGGCCACCAGTCCCACGGCGCCGTAGAACAGCATGAGCAGGGCATTGCCGGCCGCGTACCACGCCGCCCCGGCGAGCGGCAGCCCGGCACTGACGCCACCGGCAGCCATGGCCGCGCCGGTCAGCAGGCACACGAGAGTCAGCACCGCAGTCCCGGCGACCAGCGGCGCCAGTCGCCCGACCCGGCCGGCGGTGAGCAGTTCGGTGCGTCCGGCCTCCTCCTCGCGCCGGGTATGCCGAAGCGCCAGGTGCAGCGCGAGCACCGGGAAGAGGATCTGCCCCATGAAGCCGACCTCGTAGGCGGAAATCCCGCCGACGGTGTGCAGGCCGTACCCGCGGCCGTTGAACGCCTCGCTGGCCGGGGAACTGCCGACCGTGGCCGCGTACTGGGCGCGGTCCGCAGGGTCTGGGTAGAGCGCCTCGATCGATCCGGCCACGAGGGTGACGAGTCCGGCGGCGAGGACGACGGCGCCGAGCAGGCCGGGCCAGCCCGTCCGCAGGGCGAGCCGGACCAGCCGGATGGTTCCGGTCAGCACGCCGGGCCGTCGGGCCGGTGTCGGGGCGGTCATCGGGCGTCGCCGCCCGTGGCCGCCGGGACGCCGCCCGGGAGAGGTGACTCCTGGTAGTGCTCGAGGAAGAGCTGCTCGAGGCTGGGCGGGCGCACGGCCAGGTCGGTGGGCCGCGCCGCGGAGACGGCCGCGACGGCCTCGGGCAGGGCGGCGTGCGTGGCGAGCAATGTGGTGCGCACGCCGTGCGGCCGGGATTCGTGATCGAGGTCGGTGACGCCGTCGATGTCCTTCAGGCCGCGCGGCCGGTCCGGCGTCGTGGCCTCGACGGTGGTGAGCGTGCCGGCGCGCAGTTCCTCGAGCGTGCCGGTCGAGACCGTGTGACCGCCGCGGATGATCGTCACGCGGTCGCACAACGCCTCGACCTCGGCGAGGATGTGGCTGGAGAGCAGGACGGTACGCCCCTCGCCGTTGAGCTCGGCCACCACCTGCTGGAAGACCGCCTCCATCAGTGGATCCAGGCCCGACGTGGGCTCGTCGAGCACGAACAGCTCCGCCTCGCAGGACAACGCCGCGACCAGCGCGACCTTCTGCCGGTTGCCCTTGGAGTAGGTGCGGGCCTTCTTCGTGGGGTCGAGCTCGAAGCGTTCGACGAGCTCGTCGCGTCGGCGCCGGTTCACCTGTCCGTGGAAGCCACCGATGAGGTCCACGCACTCACCGCCGGACAGTCCCGGCCACAGCGCGGTGTCGCCGGGCACGTACGCGAGCCGCTCATGGATGGCGACGGCGTCGCGCCACGGATCCGCGCCGAAGACCTCGGCGTGGCCGCCGTCGAGCCGGAGCTGGCCGAGCAGGGCGCGGATCGTCGTGGACTTACCCGCCCCGTTCGGCCCCAGGAAGCCGTGCACCTCGCCACCGCGGACGGACAGGTCGAGGCCATCGAGCGCCCGGGTGGCCCCGAAGTGCTTGACCAGCCCACGACCGGCGATCACTTCTTCTGACAGTGACTTTCTCATGAGAGTCACTGTACACGATAAAGTGACAGCCACTGTCAAGAAGGAGGATGTGTGGCTACACCGCGAGAGCCCCGGGTGCACGAGCCCGAACAGGAGGCGCAGGACGTCCCGGAGCCGCCGGCCCCCACATTGCGGGAACGGAAGAAGGCCGCCGCGATGCGGCACATCCAGCAGACGGCGCTCGAGCTCTTCACCGAGTACGGCTTCGACCAGGTGACGATCGAGCAGATCGCCGCCACGGCCGAGGTCTCGCCCAGCAGCGTGTACCGCTATTTCGGGACCAAGGAAGGCCTCGTCCTCTACGACGAGTTCGACGATCGCGTGCTCGTCGGCCTCTCCCACTACCTGCGGCAGGGCATGTCGCCGTGGGAGGCGACCGAGGCCGCGCTCGACCTCGTCGCGGAGGCGCACTTCGTGGTCGAGGCCGACGCGACGCGCGAGCGTGTCCGGCTGTTCTTCGACAACCCGTCGGTGCGCTCGGCCGCCTACCTGGTGGTGGACAACATCGTCGACGAGATGGCCCAGATGATGGCCGACACCGGCCGTTGGAGCTTCGGCCAGGGCCGGGTGCTGGCCAGCGCAATCATCTGGCCGTTCGTCGCGGCCATCAAGAACTGGCACGAGGACACCGAGCGGCCCTGGATCGATCATCTCGAGGACGCCATCGCCACGATGAAGGAGATGGCCGGGCGCTGAGCGCCTCGCCGGCCGGCACGCCCACCCGGAAGCTGAATCGCTGCCTCGAACCCGCCCAGCGAGCCCGCCCGCTCCGAGGCGCCCGCTCTGAGCCGCCCCGATCCACGCTGGCGCACCTAGAGTTGGGCCATGCGCCTGCAGCCGTTGGTGGAGCCGGGTCCGCCGCTCAGCCGCGAGCAGATCCAGCACTACTCACGCCACCTACTCCTCGGCCGACTCGGGCAGGACGGGCAGCGCCGGCTGCTGGCCGCGCGCGTCGCCGTCGTCGGTGCCGGAGGGCTCGGCGCGCCGGTCCTGCAGTACCTCGCAGCCGCCGGCGTCGGTCACATCACCGTCATCGACGACGACGTCGTCGAACCGTCGAACCTGCAGCGCCAGGTCATCCACACGATGACCGACGTGGGCCGCCCGAAGGTCGATTCCGCTGCCGACCACATCACCGCGCTCAATCCCGAGGTCGATGTCGCCACCGTTCACGGCCGCCTTGACGAGACGAACGCCCACGAGATCCTGGCCGGACACGACCTTGTCATCGACGGCACGGACAACTTCCCGACCCGATACCTCGTCTCGGACACCGCCGCCGCACTCGCCGTCCCGGTGGTCTGGGGGTCCATCCTCCGGTTCGACGCCCAGGTCGCCGTCTTCTGGTCTGCGCCGCGGCCCGTCGAGAACGAGGTTGCAGAATCCGTCGATTTTTCGACGGATTCTGCAACCTCGTTGGACGCGGGCCAGGGCGCGAGCGGGGTGACGCTGCGCGATCTCTTCCCGACCCCGCCCCCGGAAGGCACGACTCCTTCATGCGGGCAGGCGGGCGTGCTCGGCGCGATGTGCGGCCAGGTCGGGTCGATCATGGCGATCGAGGCGATCAAGCTCCTCACCGGCACCGGCGAGTCCCTGCTCGGCCGGGTGCTCGTGCTGGACGTGCTGACCCAGCGCTGGCAGGAGCTGCCCCTGCGGTCACGCCCCGGAACACCGGCCTCCACCCCTGCACAGCCCGCCGCCGCGGGTACCTCCCCGCCGACGGCCGAGCCGGACTCGATCGCGGTCACCGAGCTCGCCGAGCGCCTCGCCGCCCGCGAGCGCGGCGCCGACGACTTCGTGCTCCTCGACGTGCGCGACGAGCCAGAGCGCGCCATCGTCGCCATCCCGGGCGCCGTCGCCGTACCGCTCGCGGAGGTGCTCGCCGATCCGGGCGCCGCGATCCACCGCCTCGACCTGCACCGCCCCGCCGGCGCGCCCCGTGACCTGCTCGTCCACTGCCGCACCGGTCAGCGTTCCGCGCAGGCAGTCCGTGCCCTCTCGGATGCGGGAGTCCGCGCCGTCAACGTGCGCGGCGGCGTGCTCGCCTGGGTCGCCGACGTCGATCCCACCCTGCCGACCTATTGAGACCGCCCCACGTCTGAGCCTTGGTGGCCATCGACCAACCGCCTCCCGCCCGAGCCGCCGACCCGAGGAGTCCCATGATCACCGTCGAGGAGCACCGCGCCGCCGTCCTGGCCGGCGTCGAGCCTCTGCCGGTCCGCCACCTCCCGCTCACCGACGCGCTGGGATGCCTGCTCACGGAGGACGTCACGGCCGCCCTCCACGTGCCTCCGTTCGACAACTCCGCCATGGACGGCTACGCGGTCCGGGCCGATGACGTGGCCACCGCCGACGAGGACGCTGCGGTCGACCTCCGGGTCGTCGGTGACATCCCGGCCGGGGCCGCCGAGCTGCCCGACGTGCTGCCCGGGACGGCGGCCCGCATCATGACCGGCGCCCCGATGCCGCCCGGTGCCGACGCCGTCGTCCCGGTCGAGCGGACCGATCAGCAGGCGGGGCCGGGCGAGGGCACCGAACTCCCGGAGACGGTGCGAATCTTCGCCTCCTCGCCGGCAGGCCGGCACATCCGCCGCGCCGGCGAGGACGTCGCCCCGGGCGCGGTGGTGCTGCGTGCGGGCGGCCTGGTGGGGCCGCGCGATCTGGCGACCGCCGCCGCGACCGGGCACGGCACGCTACCGGTTCGCCCCCGGCCGCGGGTCGGGGTGCTGACCACAGGCGACGAGCTCGTCCCGCCCGGCGCGCCACTCGGCCCGGGCCAGATCCCGGAGTCGAACAATGTGCTGCTGCTCGGGCTCGTCGACGTGCTCGGCGGACGAGCCGTCCCTCTCGGGTTCGTCGGTGACGACCCGGCCGAGCTCCGCGGCCTGCTGGAGGACAACCTCGGCGCGGTCGACGCGCTGATCACCACCGGCGGCGTCAGTGCCGGTGCGTACGACGTCGTCAAGCAGGTTCTCGCCCCGCTCGGCGACGTCTCGTTCACGTCCGTGGCGATACAGCCCGGCAAGCCGCAGGGCTTCGGCGTCCTCCGGCGCGACGACGGCGCGGGCGTGCCGATCTTCTGCCTGCCGGGCAACCCGGTGAGCGTGTTCGTCTCGTTCCAGGTGTTCGTCGAGCCGGCGCTGCGGGTCATGGCCGGTCTCGCCGACCCGGACGTGCCCCAGTCCGTGGAGCCGGTGCTGATCGAGGCACGGGCGGCAGCGGGGTGGCGGTGCCCGCCCGGGCGACGCCAGTACATCCCGGTGGTCTTCGACGAGGACGACGAGACGACTCGGGTCCGGCCTGCCAGCCCGCGAGGTTCGGGTTCACATCTCGTGGCGTCCTTGGCCGCGGCCGAGGGGCTGGCTGTCGTGGCCGCCGGTACGGAGGCGGTCGCGGAGGGGGACGCGGTGCCCGTCATGATGGTGCCGTGAACCACAATCGTGCCGTGGACAACGATGCCGTGAGATTCACCCATGTCGACGACGCCGGTCACGCCCGCATGGTTGACGTCACCGCGAAGCAGCCGACCGTGCGGGAGGCGGTCGCGCGCGGCGAGGTGCGCTGCAGCGAGGCGGTCATGGCGGCGCTGCGCGAGGGCTCGGTCCCCAAGGGCGACGTGCTCGCGATTGCGCGGGTGGCCGGCATCGCGGCCGCCAAACGCACGCCTGAGCTGCTGCCGCTGGCGCACACGATCGGCGTCCACGGCGCGGTGGTGGACCTCGAGCTCGCCGCGGACCGGGTGGTCATCACGGCCACCGTCCGCACCGCGGATCGCACCGGCGTCGAGATGGAGGCGATGACGGCGGTCTCGGTGGCCGCGCTCGCGGTGGTGGACATGGTCAAGGGGGTGGACCGTTCGGCCGAGATCACCGCCGTGCGGGTGATCGCCAAGTCCGGCGGGCGTTCCGGCGACTGGCGCCGGCCCGACGAATGACCACGAATGAACACGGATCGGCACGTGAGCACGGATGAGCCCCGCGCGGGCACGATCGACGCCGTCGTGCTGGCCGGCGGACGTGCCGAGCGGCTCGGCGGCGTCTCCAAACCGGACGTGCTCGTCGCGGGACGACGTCTGCTCGACCACGCCATGACCGCGGCCGCCCGGGCACGCCGCGTCGTCGTGGTGGCCCCGGAGAACGTGGCCGTGCCCGACCGCGTGCTGCGTACCGTCGAGGACCCGCCCTTCGGCGGCCCAGTGGCCGGGCTGGCCGCCGGCATCGCGGAACTGGACCGCGCGCCGGAGGCTCCGGCCGGCTCGGTGCTCGTCCTGGCGTGCGACGCCCCGCACGTCGCGAGCGCCGTCCCCCGGCTGCTCGCCGCCGGCGTCCAGGCCGACGGCGACGACTCCGACGGTGCGGTCCTGGTGGACCGGGAGGGGCGGGCGCAGTGGCTGACGGCGGTCTATCGCCTGCCTCGGCTGCGCGAGCGACTCACCGCCCGGCAGGACGACGCCGGCCGGCCGGGAGGGTCGATGCGGTCCCTGGTCGCGGGCCTGCGGCTGATCGAGGTGCCCGCGCGGGGCCGGGAGGCCGACGACGTCGACACACCCGAGGACGTCGCGCGAGCCCGGTGACAGCCCGCGGAGCTGTCAGTGGTCGCCGCCGCCGAGCTGGTCGAGCACGTGCGGCAGCAACGGCGCGACGACAGCGACGGCGTCCCGCACACCACCGGGCGATCCGGGTGCGTTGACCACGAGCGCCTCCCCCTCCCGGCCCGCGGCGACGCCGGCCAGCCCACGAGAGAGCAAGGCGGTCGGGACGGCGACGGCGCCCCGGGAACGGATCGCCTCGGCAAGCCCCGGCAGCTCGCGCTCGAGAACCTGCGCGGTTCCCTCCGGGGTC
Source organism: Georgenia deserti (assembly GCF_042680605.1). Classification (NCBI taxonomy): domain Bacteria; kingdom Bacillati; phylum Actinomycetota; class Actinomycetes; order Allobogoriellales; family Allobogoriellaceae; genus Georgenia; species Georgenia deserti. Next base: position 25,338 of record NZ_JBHUEE010000012.1, on the reverse strand, counting down.
AGATCCCGTGGCGAGATCCCCGTACCGCCGGTGGTCAGCACGAGACGAGCGCCGCCGTCGAGCGCGGCACGGAGCGCGTCCCGGACGCTCGCCACCCCGTCCGGGACCACCGTCACGGAGGCGGTGACCCCGGCCTCGGCGAGCAGGTCGGCCGCCAGCGGGCCCGAGAGGTCCTCGGCCTCCCCACGGGCACACCGGTCCGAGACCGTGATGACGACGGCGCGCACGTCCACCCCGTCACGCTAGCGCGACCGCCCCGCACCGGCGTGTACGGCGCCTCGATCCCCCACGTCCGACGTCAGCGCGCCATGATGTGACTGACGTCACCTGAGCGAAGGAGGCACCGTGGAGGAGTTCACCTTCGAATCCGGCCCGGCCCGCGTCGTCTTCGGGCGCGGCACGGTCCGCACGGCCCCCGGCGAGGAACTGGCCCGCCTGGGCGCCGGCCGGGTCATCGTCGTCGCGGACGCCGGTCACCGCCCGCTCGCCGAACTGGCGATGGGGCCGTTCACGGAGGCCGTGGTGGCCTGGTTCGACGAGGTCGAACCACATGTCCCGGCCCCGGCCGCGGCCCGGGCGGTGGACTACGCGAGGTTCCACCGCGCAGACGGGGTCCTCGCGGTCGGTGGCGGGTCGGCGATCGGCACCGCGAAGATCGTCGCCCGCGACCTGCGCCTGCCGATCGTGGCCGTGCCGACGACCTACTCCGGCAGCGAGGCGACCCCGCTGTGGGTGCTCACCCACGAGGGTCGCAAGGAGACTGGCATCGACCACGCGGTCCGGCCGCGCGCCGTCGTCCTCGACCCGGACGTCACCGACCGGATGCCCCGCGAGCTGGCCATCACCTCCGGCCTCGTGGCGATCGCCCATGTCGTGGAGGCCTACTGGTCACCGGGCGCGAACCCGATCAGTGCGGCGCTCGCCGACGAGGCGATGCGTGCGCTGGCCGCCGGGATGCGCGGCATCGGACCACGCGGGCTGGCCGTGGCCCAGCAGCCCGAGCAGGTCTTCACCGACCCGGTTGGCGCCTGGGCCGGCACCCCGACGACGGCGGGCGAGGACCTGCTCTACGGCGCGCACCTGGCCGGCATGACGTTCGCGGCCACGTCCACCGGCCTGCACCACACCATCTGCCACGTCCTGGGCGGTGTGTTCCAGCTGCCAAGCGCGGCATTGCACGCCGTCGTCCTGCCACACGTGCTGGCGCTCAACGCCCCGGCGGTGCCGCGGACGGCGGACCGGATCGCCCGGGCGCTGCAGGCCGACGAAGCGGTCAGCGGGCTGCGTGGCCTGGCGGCCTCGGTGGCGGCGCCGCGCACACTCGCGCAGATCGGCCTGCCGCTGCGACGACTGGATGAGGCCGTGGACCGGGTGACAGCCGAGCTACCGGTGGCGAATCCGCGTCCGGTGGGCAAGCCGGAAGTCCGCTCCGTGCTCACGGCGGCCTACGGCGAGGACGCGGCCTAGCGACCCGTGCAGCCCCAGCTCGCCGAGAGCGGAAACCCCAGTCATGTGCGGACGTTTGAACGTCCGCACATGACTCAATCGTCCGCTCTCAGCAGATGGCGCCTAACCGCGACCGCGCCCCGAAACGGGTGCACCATCCGCAAGTGCGGCGCTACGGTGTCAACCATGCCGCAGTTCCGGATCAGTGAGGCCGCCGACCTGCTCGGTGTCAGCGACGACACCGTGCGCCGGTGGCTCGACTCCGGCGCGCTCACCGCCGAGGTCGACGGCGCTGGCCGGAAGGTCGTCGACGGGGCCGCGCTGGCCCGGCATGCCCAGGAACTGGCGTCGCGGAGCCGGCCCACACCGGACTCGACCGTCGGGCGGTCAGCCCGGAACCGGTTCACCGGGCTGGTCACCGAGGTCACGGCCGACGGCGTCATGGCGCAGGTCGAACTGCAGTGCGGTCCGTTCCGGGTGGTCTCCCTCATGAGCCGGGAGGCCGCGGAGGAGCTCGGCCTCGAGCCCGGTTCGCTGGCCACCGCCGTCGTCAAGGCGACGACCGTCGTCGTCGAGACACCACCGGGAGGAAGCGCATGAGCCGCATCGGTTTCGGGATCACCGGCGACCTCGACCCGCAAGTCGTCCGGGAACTCGCACCCGCCGTCGAACGCGCCGGGCTCGACACGCTCTGGGTGAACCAACCCGGACGCGCCGGGGACGCGCTCGGCGTCGTCGCCATCGCCGCCGAGGCCACCCGGACGCTGCGCCTGGCCACCGGCGTGCTCCCGATGGAGCTGTTCCCCGCCGACGGCGTGGTCGACCGGGTCCGTGAGCTCACCCTGCCCACGAACCGGCTCGTCCTCGGCATCGGCGCCAGCCGGCGGCCCAGCCCGCTGACCACGGCCCGCGAGGCGGTCCGGAGGATGCACGACGGACTGGACGTCCCCGTCGTCGTCGGCGCGCTCGGGCCGCGGATGCGGCGTCTCGGCGCGGTCGAGGCGGACGGCGTGCTGCTCAACTGGCTCACGCCGGAGCTCGCGCGTGACGCGGCCGAGGACCGGGATCGGGACCGGCGAGCGGCCCAGGAGCAGACCGGCGGCACCGGTGATGCCGACGACGCCGGTGCGAGCGCCCGTGCCGGCGAGACGGCGCTGTACGTGCGGTGCGCGATCGGCGCGGCCGCGCACGAGGTCACCCGCCGTGAGGCCGAGAAGTACGCGTCGATCCCCACCTATGCCGCCAACTTCGCCCGGCACGGGTACGACCCGCTCACCACCGCGGTGCTGGCCGAGGACGGTGCGTCGTTGCGGGAGGGGCTCGCCGGCTTCGACGGCACCGTCGAGGAGGTCGTCGTGCGTGCGGTCACAGCCACCGGCAGCCTGGCGGAGCATCTCGAGCTGGTCGAGGCCTTGGCCGGTGACTAGCGCGGTCCGGCCCGAGGCCGGCCGGGAGACGGCCGCTCGTCCAGCGGCGCCGCCGGCGCTGGTGCAGGCGCTGGCACTCGTGACCGTCATCGCTGCGTGCTCGGCCGAGCCGGCCGAACCGGACCGGCAGGAGCTGACGGTCTTCGTCGCCGCCTCGCTGGCCGACGTGGCCGAGCAGGTCTCCGAGCAGACCGGGCTCGACGTGACGATCTCTGCGGCGGGGTCTTCCGACCTCGTCTCCCAGGTCGTCTCCGGCGCTCCCGCCGACGTCCTGGTCACGGCGGACGAGGCGACGATGGCGCGCGCCGAGGAGGAGGGCGTGGTCGAGGAGCCGCGGCCGGTCGCCGTCAACCACCCGGCGCTCGTGGTCCCGGCCGGTAACCCCGCAGGCATCACCGGATTGGACGACTCGCTGCACGACGCCCGCCTGGTGATCTGCGCCCCGCAGGTGCCGTGCGGCGCAGCCGCCCACGAGCTCGCGAACCTGGCCGGCGTCGACCTGCAGCCGGTGAGCGAGGAACCCGACGTCACCGACGTGCTCGGCTCCGTCACCTCCGGGCAGGCGGACGCCGGCGTCGTCTACGACTCCGACGTGCTGCGCGGCGGCGCCGACCTCGAGCGGGTCGAGGTGCCCGAGGCGTCCGAGGTCACCAACATCTACCCGGCCGCACTGGTCGCCGGCACGGACCACGACGAGGCCGCCGAGGCCTGGCTCGACGCCCTCACCGGCCCGTCCGGACGCGAGGCGCTGACCGACGCCGGGTTCGGTGTGCCGTGAGCAGCCGCACCGCCGGGGAGGCGCCCGACCGGCTCGCCGGGCTGCCGCGGACGGCACTGCTGCTCGCCGTCCTCGGGAGCCTGTTCGTCACTCTCCCCCTGGCGGGGCTGCTGCTCGAGGTCCCGTGGCCGCGACTGCCGGGACTGCTGACCTCGTCGAGTTCGCTCGCGGCGCTGTGGCTGAGCCTGCGCACCTCGCTCGCGGCGACCGCCCTGTGCGTGCTGCTCGGTGTGCCGCTCGCCCTGACGCTGGCGCGCGCCCGGCTGCCCGGGGTCCGGATCCTTCGCACGCTGGTGCTGCTGCCACTCGTGCTCCCCCCGGTGGTCTCGGGCTTCGCGCTGCTCTCCACCCTGGGGCGGACCGGGCTGCTGGGCGGACGGCTGGAGGCAGCCGGCCTCTCGCTCGCGTTCTCGACGACGGCAGTCATCCTCGCCCAGGCGTTCGTGGCCATGCCGTTCCTCGTGCTCTCCCTCGAGGGAGCCGCACGGACCGCCGGCAACCGGTACGAGACCGTCGCGGCGACGCTCGGTGCCCGCCCGCACACGGTGCTGATCCGGGTCACGCTGCCGTTGCTGCTACCGGCGCTCGGCACCGGCACGGCACTGGCGTTCGCCCGCTGCCTCGGCGAGTTCGGTGCCACGTTGACCTTCGCCGGCTCTCTGCAGGGCGTGACGCGGACATTGCCGCTCGAGATCTACCTGCAGCGCGAGACCGATCCGGCCGCGGCCCTGGCACTGTCGGTGCTGCTGCTCGCCGTCGCCGCGGTCATCGTGCTGCTCACCTACCGGCGGCGATCATGACGACGGCGGACGGCCCCACAGCCGACGAAGCGCCCCCGGGCAGCACCACGACGGGTGACGACGCGGCCCCGCTTCGCACTCCCCCAGCCGACGGCGTGCCGGCCGCCCGGCTACGGGCGTCCGTGGCCGGCCGGGCCGTCGACGTCGATATCGCGGTCCCCGCCGGTCAGGTGGTGGCCCTGCTCGGCGCCAACGGCGCGGGCAAGTCGACCGTGCTCGGGCTCGCCGCCGGAACCGTGCGGCCGACGGCGGGGACGGTCGAGATCGGTGGTCGGACGGTCGCGGGCCCGCGCTGGGTGCCGCCGCACGGCCGGCATGTCGCGCTGCTCGCCCAGGACCCGCTGCTCTTCCCCCACCTGGACGTGACGGCGAACGTCGCGTTCGGCCTGCGCGCCACCGGTCTCCGCCGGGGCGAGGCGGCGAGGCGGGCACGCGAGATGCTGGAGATCGTCGGCGCCGCCCACCTCGTCGACCGGCGCCCGGGCGAGCTCTCCGGCGGGCAGGCCCAACGGGTGGCGCTGGCCCGGGCGCTCGCGCCCGACCCGGCCGTGGTCCTGCTCGACGAACCGCTCTCCGCGCTAGACGTCGCCGCCGCCGCCGAGACCCGGCAGGTGCTGCGCCGCGTGCTGCGCGACGCCGGACGGTCGACCGTGCTGGTGACCCATGACCTGCTGGACGTGCTGGCCGTGGCGGACTCCGCCGTCGTCCTCGAGGGCGGCCGGGTGACCGAGCAGGGGCCGGCCCTCGAGGTCCTGGAACGTCCGCGGTCCGCGTTCGCCGCGAACCTGGCCGGGGTGAACCTCGTGACCGGGACGCTCGGCGCGGACGGTGAGTCGGTCCGCACCGCCGGCGGCCTGGTGCTGCACGGCCTTCCGGATCCCGGCTGCGTGCCCGGAACACCGGCGGCGGCGACGTTCTCCCCGCGTGCGGTCTCGGTCCACGCCGAGCCGCCGGGCGGCAGCCCGCGCACGGTCGCCCGGGCGCGGGTGGTCTCGCTGGAGCGGCAGGCCGAGCTCGTGCGGGTGCGTGCCGCGACCGAGGGGGGCCTCGAGCTGGCCGCCGACATCACGCCCTCGGCCGTGGCCGCCCTGGATCTGGCGCCGGGGATCGACGTGGCGTTGGTGGTCAAGGCCGCCGAGGTGCGGATCTCACCGGCCTGAGGGCCTCCTCGCCGCGCCGGGCGACCCGGCGAACCTGACTGCTACCGGTGTTCAGGCTCTTGCCAGGTTCGCCGCAGGTTGGTTTCAGGAAGCCCGCCTAACGTGCAGAGCACGGCGCACCGGCCGGACGGGGTGCGGGGCGCCGGCCAACGGCGCGGCGGCGGGTCCCCCCATCACCCGCCGCCGCGCTCCTTCTCGACGGTGCCACGCATATGGTTCGACGGTGCCCCACCTTGGTGCGGTCGCGCGGGACCACCTCGCTACTCTGACGCGGGTGAGCGCGCCGCATCCGTCGCCGGCCTGCGCCGCAGGGGGCTCCGGTGTCCTGCGTGCGGGCCTCGCCGTCGTCGCTGACGCCGGCCGCCTCGTCGCGGCGCACTGGCCGATGCTGCTGCTGTTGGCCATGGTCGCCGTCGTCAGCCGGGAGTTCCTGCTCCAGGCGACGGTGATGCTCAACCGTTCCTCGATCGTGTTGAGCCAGCTCGTGCTGGCCTCGACCGCGTTCGTCCAGGTGCTCACCGTGGTGGGCATGCTGCTGACCATGCGGCGCCGAGCCGCCGGCGAACGCCTGGTGACCTCGTTCCTCACGGGCGCCGCCGCCGTCGTCCTGCCGTTCCTCGTGATCTACGAGCATTACGGCTACCTGGCCGAGGACGTCCTCGCCTACCGCCTGGACACGGTCTACGACCTCGCCGACCCGACGACGGACGTCACCACGCGCTACCCGCAGCTGACCTCGGCGGCCGTCCTCGGGACCATCCTGGCGGCGTTCGTGCTGCGCTACGTGTTCTCGGCGCTGGTGCGCCGGACGTCGCCGGACCGGCAAGGACGGCGGTCCCTGCTGCGCCTGACCGCGGGGTATTGCGAGGTGGTCTGGCTGGTGCTCGCCGCGCAGACCCTGGCGTCGATCGTCGGCAACCTCGCGGACTGGTGGCACAGCCGGCGGCTCGGCTCCGCGCTCGACGCGTGGTGGCAGTCGGTGACGGCGTCGTTGCCCTCGCTGGGGGCGGCCGTCGAGACACTGGCCGGATGGGGCGGTGCCCTGGTCGGTGCCGCGGTGGCCGGCGTCGTCGTACCGCTCGCCTGGCTCGCCGTCGGCGCGATCATCTACGGGGCGCAGACCGAGCGGATGCTCACCGCGGCGGATCTGCGCATCCCGGGGCGCATGATCGAACGTGTCGGCGACGCCCGCGTCACCCGCGCCCTGGCAGTCATCTCGGATCCGGAACGACAGTTCGGCGGCGTGGTCGGGGCCTCGGCGCTCATCGCCCGCGCCGGCTGGACCCCCGTGCTGGTTTTCTGCCTCGCCTTCCTGGTCGCGGACCAGCTCGGCACACTGCTCGTCGAGGTAGCGCGACTCGCTGTCGGACCGCGCGAGATCTCGACGTGGATCCAGCTCTGGACGCCGTTGGAACTGCTCGGAACGGTCCTCGTCAGGATCGCCACTCTCGCCCTGGTGGCCTCGGCCGTCGATGCGCTGCTGCGCTCGCTCGGGCTGCCCGGCGGGCTGCGCCTGCGCTCAGCGGAGCGGCAGGGAGAAGTACGCGGGAGCGAGCTCGTAGTCATTGAGCAGCCGCACCGTGGCGGGCCGTGACTCCACCGGCATGAGGACCATGGTGCTCAGGCTCGGATCCTCCTCGAGGGACCCGCAGTCGAGCGTGCTCGCGGCGGTCTCGGGCAGGCCGGCATCAGGGCCGGGCGGGGTGAAGGTCCGCCCCTCGGCATCGCGCACCTCGACGGTGCAGAAGCGTGGCTCGGTGAGCCGGGAGCGGACCTCGACCTCCAGGCGCCAGAGCCGGTAGCCATCCGGCGGGGTCCACGGCGTCCCGTCCCAGTTCTCGAGCGTGCCGACCTCCTCGAAGCCGGCCACTCGCACACTGGTCCGCGCGATGCTCGCCCACCCGTTCGGGCCCGGTTCGGCCGGGTTGCGGGGATCGTCACTCCATCCGGTACGCAGGTCGGCGCTCGCGATCCAGCCGAACGCGGCGAGGACGGGGACGAGAAGGCCGAGCGCGACCTTGTTCGCCGTGGTGGCACTGGTGCGCGTGTTCACCTTGGCCGCGTTCCCGCCCCTCATCGTTCCTCCCACCGTGGCTGCTCGGCGGTCATGGGACGCTGGGAGACCTCCTCAACGGTCACGTCGATCGCGGCCACCGCGCCGAGCCGGTCGTCCGCGCCGCGGGTCCCGGCCCGGACCACGAGGCGACCGAGCGCGTCACGGGGAACCTCGAAGACGATCTCGGCCCGCAACGGGGACTCCGGCTGGGCGCTGTCCATGAGGTAGGCGCCGCCGCGTTCGCTGGCCTGAAAGCGCCGTCCGGCCGCGTCCTCGAGCGTCCACTGGGCGACGCCCACGGGCTCGCGTCCGCCGGTGAGGACGACGTCGACGGCGACCCAGACGCCGTCCGTGGGGATCTCGTCGCCGTACGGGTCGACGTAGCTGTTCGCGGCACGAGCGCCGCGGACCTCGACCCACCCGGGCCAGAGACGCACCTCCTCCCCGACCGTGCCGGTCCGTACGAACGGCCTGGTGCTGGGCCAGGCCCGCTCGGCATGGTCGACGAGCAGCCCGGCACCGAGGACCGCGACGGCGAGCAGCGCCACGACGAGCCGGCGCATCAGACGGTGTCCTCGAACGTGCCCGGCATCTGCGCGTTGCGCGGGAGAATCACGTCCGCCGCGGGCTGGGGCGTGCGCCAGACGTCGTCCTGGGACGAGGCGCTGAACTCCAGGCGCGAGACGAGCACCTCAACCTGGAGTTCGGCCGGGACGTCGCCGGGTTCGGCCACCGGCCAGAGGTAGGCGACCTCCTCGGGCAGGCCGGGGTGGAGCTGAGGCCTGGCCGTGCCGTCGCTGAGGAGGATCACCCGGTCCGCGGAGGGCTGGGCGTCCTCGCCGTCGGGCAGGACCGCTCCCTCGGGCAGGCTGACGACTTCCGGCGGGTACGTCAGTGTCTCGCCGTCGGTGGCTTCCACCCGGGCCCGCACGATCAGCCAGGCGGCCGCACCGTCCGGCAGGTAGTCGGCGAGCACGTCGTCCCGGACCGCGTGGTCGAGGAGGGTCACCTCGGCCGGTCCGAGGTCGAGCGGCTCGCCCGCGGCCCACTGGGGCATGGTCGTCGTCTCGACGGTGTCGAATCCGCCGAGCAGCGCCGTCGCGCCGGTGCATGCCACGACCGCGGCGACGGCGCCGACGATCGGTCGCCGGCGGCGTCGCAGTGCCCCCAGCAGGGGCCTCGGTCCGAGCGAGCTGTCGCCCACCTCAGCTCACCTCCACAGGCTGCGCAGGCCGCCACGCAGGTGGGCGAGGAACGTCGGGTCCGTGTAGTGCTCGCTGCTGTGGCCCAGGGCCGTGTACCAGCCGCGGCCGGAGCCGTAGGTGGTGGTCCAGGCAAGCGGATGGTCAGTCCCCATCCGCCCGCCGTCGTAGGTGTTCTCGTCGACGGTGAGCAGGACGTGCACGCGCCCACGCGGGTTGTCCTCGAAGTCGTACCACTCATCGGTATGGCGCCAGAGGGTAGGCAGCGACGCCGTCGACGGGTGGTCGGCGTCCTCCACGTGGATCTCGGCGGTCTGGATCTCGGGATGGTGGGTGAACCGCGCCCCGACGATCGTTTCGTAGTCGGGCCAGGAGCGTTCGGCGGTCGAAGCACCATGCACGCCGGCGAAGGTTCCGCCCGCGGCCAGCCAGTCGCCGAACGCGCGTCGCTGGTCCGCGTCCAGGACGTCGCCGGACGCGGAGAGCCAGACGACGGTGCGGTAGCTCGCGAGGTCGTCCGGGCAGAAGCGGCCGGCGTCCTCGGTGTGGTCGGCCGCGAGGCCGTCCTCGGCCGCGAGCGCGCGCACGGCGTCCACGCCCGCCGGGATCGACTCGTGCCGGTAGCCGGTGGTGCGGGTGAAGACGAGTACCCGCGTGGGTCGGTCCTCGGCCATGGGTGTGCGTGCCTTCCGTCGCCGCCGTCGGATCGTCGATTCCACGCTACCGTCCCGGTATGCCCGTCGAGCGTGGGGAGCCGGTCGTCGTCACGGACGCGGGTGCGGTCCGCGGGTTCTGGCGCGATGAGCGCGGCGCCGCCTCGGCGGCGTTCCTCGGGATCCCGTTCGCCGCACCGCCGGTCGGCGAGCTGCGGTTCGGCCCGCCGCGGCCCCACCCGCCGTGGCAGGGCGTACAGCCGGCCACCGCGTACGGCCCGACGCCGCAGCGGGTGCCGTTCTCCGAGGTGACGGCGATCCCCGAACCGACGATCCCCGGCACCTCGACCCTCAATGTCAACGTGTTCACCCCCACCCCTGACCCACAGGCACGGTTGCCCGTGCTCGTGTGGATCCACGGCGGCGGATTCGTCGCGGGATCACCGGCGAGCCCGTGGTACGACGGCCGCGCGTTCAACCGCGACGGCGTGGTGACGGTGACCGTCTCCTACCGGCTGGGCTTCGAGGGCTTCGGGTGGATCGACGGCGCGCCCCCGAACCGCGGCGTGCTGGACTGGCTGGCCGCGCTCGAGTGGGTACAGCGCAACGTCGCGGCGTTCGGCGGGAACCCGGATCGGGTGACGATCGCCGGGCAGTCCGCGGGCGGCGCGGCGGTGCTGCGGTTGCTGACGATGCCGGCGGCACAGCACCTCTTCCACGGCGTCATCGGTGCGTCCGCCCCGGAGGTGAGCGCGACCGCCGAGGACGCCGCCGCGCTGACGCGCCGTGTCGCCGGACGTCTCGGGGTGGAGCCGACGCGGGAGGGGTTCGCGGCACGCAGCGAGGCGCAGATCATCGAGGTCCAATCGGTGCGGGTCGGCGGCGCGGACGGCACGGGTGAGGACGAGTCCGGCGGTGAGACGGCCGATGCCGTCGACGGGCTGATCGGGATGGCGATCGCGCCGCGCGTGCTCGGGCCGGTGATCGACGGTGACCTCGTACCGGGCCGCCTGGTCGAGGCGATGGCCTCCGGTGTCGGGGCGGACAAGCCGCTCCTGCTCGGCACTGTGGCGAACGAGTTCACGCTCGCGCCGTTCGCGGTGGCGGACGCGCTGGGCGAGATCGATCTCGCGGCCGTGCTCAGCCGGCTGGGCCTGGGCGCGGCAGCGGCCCGCGCGCACCTCGAGCGCTGGGCAGGCCGCCCGGCCGCGTGGATGCTCGGACAGGCGGCCACGGATCTGCTCTTCCGCCGGCACGTCCCCACCTGGGCCGGGACACGTCAGGCGCGGGTGGCCGGCCGGAGCGGAGAGCCCACCTGGGTGTACGACTTCGCGTGGTTGTCACCGACCGGGCCGGAGCCGGCCGCGAGCCACTGCCTGGACCTGCCGTTCGCCTTCGACGCGCTCGACGCCGAGCGGGTCAGCGCCCTCGCCGGGCCGCACCCGCCGCAGGAGCTGGCCGACGCCGTGCACGGAGACTGGGTCTCGATGATCACCACGGGCCGTGTCGACGCGCCGTCGTTCGACAGCAGGCCGGGGACCGGCGGGGCGACTGTCCGCTACGACGCGACCCCGCGCGCCGTCGTCCCGGACGGGTACGCGGCCGAGGCCCGACTGGGGAGCTGAGGCGCGGCCGGCTCCGAGCACATCATTGACGAGTGGGCACACCGTTGACGACTCGCGGCGGGCGCGGGACGGGTGGATCAGGGCAAGCGCGCCTCGGCGGCGTCCCAGTCCAGCCGGGACGCCGGCGGGTCGTAGCGGCGGAGCTCGTCCGCCACCGACGCCGCGACCACCTCGCGGATCCGTGGCAGGCCGCCGTCCAGGTCGCCGAGCGCGCGGGCCTGGACGAGCAGGTTGCCGATCGCCGTCCCTTCGGCCGGGCCCGCCACGACCGGCAGCCCGGTGGCGTCCGCGGTCAGCCGGCACAGCAGGTCGTTGCGGCCACCACCGCCGACGACGTGCACCACGGAGACGTCGTGACCGGAGAGCTCGGCAGCCCTGCGGATGGCGCGCCGGTAGGCCAGGGCCAGCGAGTCGAGGATGCACCGGACCAGCTCGGCGCGGCTCTGCGGGACCGGCTCCCCCGCCGCGCGGGCCACCTCGGCGATCCGGGCCGGCATGTCCCCCGGCGGGAAGAACACCGGGTCGTCGACGTCGACCACGCAGCCCAACGGCGGCACGTCCGCCGCCGCTGCGAGCAGGGACGCAAGGTCGACCTGCTCGCCGGCGTCCTCCCACGTGCGGATCGACTCCTGCAGCAGCCACAGACCCATGACATTGCGCAGGTAGCGGACCGTCCCGTCGATCCCGAGCTCGTTGGTGAAGTTCGCGGCGCGGCTCGCTTCGGTGAGTACCGGATGGTCGAGCTCGAGACCGACCAGGGACCAGGTGCCGCACGAGATGTAGGCGAAGTCCGGTCGCCCGGCAGGGACGGCGGCCACGGCCGAGGCGGTGTCGTGCGAGCCGACGGCGACCAGCGGAACGGAGTCGCCCGCCCCCGGCAATTGCTCCGGATCCACCGTGCCGACCACCGTGCCGGGCTCGACGAGCCGGGGCAGCAGCGGTGCGACGTCGAGGCCGAAGGCGTTCCGGACGCCGTCGAGGACGTCGGTCGCCCAGGTGCGGGAGGCGACGTCGAGCAGCCCGGTGGTGGAGGCGTTGGTGACCTCGGCGACCTCCGCTCCGGTCAGCCAGTAGCCCAGGAGATCCGGCAGCAGGAGCAACCGGCGGGCCGCGTCCGTCTGAGCCGTCCCCGCCGCCGCGACGAGCTGAAAGATCGTGTTGAAGGGCTGGACCTGGAGCCCGTTGCGCGCGTACAGCGTCGCGGCCGGCAGGTGGGCGAAGACCTGCTCGGCGATGCCGTCGGTGCGCGGGTCCCGGTAGTTCACCGGGTTGCCGAGCAGGGCACCGTCCGCGTCGAGGAGGCCGTAGTCGACGGCCCACGAGTCGATGCCGACGCCGGCGATGCTGTGCTCCTTCTCGTGCCCCGCCTCGTGCGCAGCCTCGCGCGCGGCCGCCCGCAGGCCGGTGACGATGCCCTCGAACAGGGCCAGCACGTCCCAGTGCAGCACCTGACGCCGTCCCGCCCGCACCCTGATGCCGCCGTTGGGGAAGCGGTGCACCTCGCGGGTGACGAGCCGGTCACCGTCGAGACGGCCGGCGACCACCCGCCCGCTGGAGGCACCCAGGTCCGCAGCGACGTACGTCCGCTCTCCGCTCATCCTCCCCCTCCACCGACTCGTCAATCCTGTGCCGACTCGTCAATCCTGTGCCGACTCGTCAATCCTGTGCCGTTTCCCGGCCTCACCTCAGGAACGCGGCCGCCACGCCGGAATCCACCGGGACGTGCAGGCCGGTGGTCTGGACCAGGTCGCCGCCGGTCAGCGCGAAGACCGCCGCCGCCACGTGCTCGGGAAGCACCTCCTGCTTGAGCAGCGTCCGGCCGGCGTAGTACTTGCCGAGGTCTTCCTCGGCGACGCCGTAGACCTTCGCCCGCTGGGCGCCCCAGCCGCCGGCGAAGATGCCGGAGCCGCGGACCACGCCGTCGGGGTTGATGCCGTTGACCCGGATGCCGTACTCGCCGAGCTCCGCGGCGAGCAGCCGCACCTGGTGCGCCTGGTCGGCCTTGGTGGCCGAGTAGGCGATGTTGTTCGGGCCGGCGAACACCGAGTTCTTTGAGGAGATGTAGACGATGTCCCCACCCATGCCCTGCGCGATCATCGCGCGGGCCGCCTCGCGGGAGACGAGGAAGGAGCCGCGGGCCATGACGTTGTGCTGCAGGTCCCAGTCCGCCGTCGTCGTCTCCAGCAGCGACTTGGACAGGGACAGGCCGGCGTTGTTGACCACCAGGTCGATCCCGCCGAACGCCAGGGAGGTGGCGGCCACGGCGGCGGCCACGTCCTCCTCGCTGGTGACGTCCGCACGCACGCCGATCGCGACGTCGGGCCCGCCGAGCTCCTCGGCGACCGCCTCGGCCTTGGCCAAATCGAGGTCGGCGATGGCCACGCACGCCCCCTCGGCGACCAGCCGCGCCGCCGTCGCCTTCCCGATACCGGAGGCGGCGCCGGTCACCAGCGCGATCCGCGTGGCGAGCGGCTTCGGCTTGGGCATCCGCTGCAGCTTGGCCTCCTCCAGCGCCCAGTACTCGATGCGGAACTTCTCCGCCTCCTCGATGGGGGCGTAGGTGGAGATCGCCTCGGCGCCACGCATGACGTTGATGGCGTTGACGTAGAACTCGCCTGCCACCCGTGCGGTCTGCTTGTTGCGGCCGAAGGAGAACATCCCGACGCCGGGGACGAGCACGATCGCCGGGTCGGCGCCTCTCATGGCCGGGCTGTCCGCGCTCGCGTGGCGGTCGTAGTACGCGGCGTAGTCCGCCCGATAGTCCTCGTGCAGGTCTTTCAGCCGGGCGACGACGTCCTCGACCGGTGCGCCGCCCGGGAGGTCGACGACGAGCGGCTTGACCTTGGTGCGCAGGAAGTGGTCCGGGCACGAGGTCCCCAGCTCCGCCAGCGGCGCGAGCTTCTCCCGGGACAGGAAGTCGAGGACGACGTCGGAATCGGTGTAGTGGCCCACCTGCGGTGCGTCGGTAGAGGCCAGGCCACGGATCGCCGGCGCCAGAGCGGCCGCCTTGGCACGCCGCTCGTCCTCCGGCAGCGCCTCGAAGCCGTCCCGGACGGGCCCGAACGGGTGTGTCCCCTGCTCGGCGAGCGCCGTCGTCCGCTGCTCGATGAACCGTTCGGCGGTGCGGATGATCTCGAGCGAGTTGGCCTCGGACTCGTCGGAGGTGGCGCCCCAGGCGGTGATGCCGTGCCCGCCCAGGACGCAGCCGATCGCCTGCGGATTGGCGCGCTTGATCTCGGCGATGTCGAGGCCGAGCTGGAAGCCGGGGCGGCGCCACGGCACCCAGACCACACGGTCGCCGAAGCACTTCCGGGTCAGGGCCTCGCCGTCGGCGGCGGTGGCCAGGGCGATGCCGGAATCGGGGTGCAGGTGGTCGACGTGCGGGGCGTCCACGAGCCCATGCATGGCGGTGTCGATGCTCGGTGCCGCGCCACCCTTGCCGTGCAGGCAGTAGTCGAACGCGGCGACCATCTCGTCCTCGCGCTCCACGCCCGGGTAGACGTCGACCAGCCCGCGCATGCGGTCCAGGCGGAGCACGGCGAGACCGCCGGGCGTCAGGGTGCCGAGGTCACCGCCCGAGCCCTTGACCCACAGCAGCTCGACGTCCTGACCGGTGACCGGGTCGGTGTCGGCGCCCTTGGCTGAGGTGTTGCCACCGGCGTAGTTGGTATTGCGCGGGTCCGAGCCGAGCCGATTGGACCGGGCGATGAGTTCGTCGACGGGCGTGCTCATGATCTGCTCTTTCGTCTCGCGGAGAGGGGACGTGGTGGTCGGGCCGGTCGCGGATGGTGAGAGCTCACCGGGCCGAGCGTGGCGCGCTCAGGCGCCCCATCCGGCCTGCGCTCCGCCGACGCGTTCGGCGGCGATGCGCTCGCCGTAGCCGGACGCGGCGTAGGCCACCATCGGGTCGGGGTCCAGGCCCTGCTCGGTGCGGAGGTCCGCCAGCAGCGACCGAACATCGGTGTTGTAGGCATCCATGAGCACACCGTGCGCGCCGAGCACGTCGCCCGACCTTTGCGCGGCAGCGAGCGCGTCACGGTCCACGAGGAGTGCCTTCGCGGTGGCCTCCTGGACGTTCATCACCGAGCGGATCTGCCCGGGGATCTTCGGCTCGATGTTGTGGCACTGGTCGAGCATGAAGTTCACGCCGGAGTCCGGGTCCAACGCACCCGCGGCGACAATCTCGTTCATGATCCGGAAGAGCTGGAAGGGGTCCGCAGCACCGACCATGAGGTCGTCGTCGGCGTAGAACCGGGAGTTGAAATCGAACGCGCCGAGCCGACCCACCCGCAGCAGCTGGGCGACGATGAACTCGATGTTCGTCCCGGGCGCGTGGTGCCCGGTGTCGAGGACCACCATCGCCTGCTCACCCAGAGCCATGCAGTGCAACAGCGAGGTGCCCCAGTCCGGGACGTCCGTGGCGTAGAAGGCCGGTTCGAAGAACTTGTACTCGAGGATGATCCGCTGATGCGGCGCGAGCGCGGCGTAGATCTCCGCCAACCCCTCGGCCAGCCGGTCCTGGCGGGAACGCAGGTCGTCCTGACCTGGATAGTTCAGGCCGTCGGCGAGCCAGATCTTCAGGTCCTGAGAGCCGGTCTCGTTCATCACCTCGAGGCATCGCAGGTGCGCGTCGACCGCTTTGCGCCGGACCTTCGGGTCCGGGTTGGTCAACGAGCCGAGCATGTAGTCGTCGTCCTGGAATACGTTGGAGTTGATGGCGCCGAGCTGGACGCCGAGATCCTCGGCGTGCCGGCGGAGGGCGCCGAAGTCGTCGACGAGGTCCCACGGGATGTGCAGCGAGACGCGGGGCGCGGCGCCGGTGTACCGGTGCACCTGCGCGGCGTCGGCGATCTTCTCGTAGGGATCCCGCGGAACACCGGGTTGACCGAACACCTTGAACCGCGTGCCGGAGTTCCCGAACGCCCAGGAGGGCAGCTCGATCGTCTGGGCGGCCAGGGCCGCCCGGGCTGCCGTCGTCCGTGGCTGCGTCTGTGGCTGGGTCATCACTGCACTCCTTGGGGTCGGGTCGCCTCCGGCGACGTCGGCAGGCCGTGCGCGCGCAGCTGGTCCTCGAGGTGGAAGATCTCCGGCACGACGGTCATCCCCTGGTCGGGCCGGCCCGAGCCGACGAAGAACTCCGCCATTTCGGCCTGCCACCGGGCGTTGACCCCGGTGCGCTCCATCGCCGCCTGCGCCGCCGCGTAGTCGTCGGTCTCGAGGTGGCCGATGAGGAGGCCGTCGTCGGTGAGATGGAGCGAGTAGTCCCGCCAGCCGCTGTCCCGAAGGGCCTCGAGCATCTCCGGCCAGACCGCGGCGTGCCGCTCGCGGTACTCCTCGAGCCGGTCCGGCCGTACCCGGGAGATGAAGCAGACACGCATCTTCGCGCCTCCTGGCGTCATGAAACGATTCATCGGCAGGCTATGGTGCCGGCCAATCCCCTGTCAATGACCGCCTGGGGCCCAGCCGGTCCCACGCGGTCTCGCCACCGCGACTCAGGACACACTCGAGGCGCGCACCACCAGGTCGGGCTGGTAGACCACGTGCTCCGGTTCGGACGATCCGAGCAGCAGGTCTGCGGCGCGCCACCCCATCTCGTGCGTGGGCTGACGCACCGAGGTCAGCGGGACAGCCAGGTCTGCGGCGAAGTTCACGTCGTCGTACCCCACGATGGCCATGTCCCCTGGGATGCTCCGACCCCGCTCGCGAAGCGCGCGCAATGCGCCGAGGGCGGTGAAGTCGTTGACGCAGAACGTGGCGGTGACCCCGGGTTCCGCGCGGTCGAGGAGCTCACCCATGGCCTGGGCCCCGTGCGCGGCGTTGAGCGAGTCCATGGTGATCTCGACGAGCGCCTCGGCCGGGTCCTTCCCGGCCTCGACCAGCGCGCCGACGACGCCGTCGCGCCGCTCGACGCACTGCCTGATGCTGACCGGGCCGTTGAGGAACGCCAGGCGCTCGTGCCCCTGCTCGAGAAGGTGGCGCACCGCCAACGCCGCGCCCTGCACGTCGTCGACGGCGACCGAGGCCATGTCCGGGACGGGGCTCGTGTGATCCAGCAGGACCACCTCGGTCCCCCGCTGGTGGATGCGCGTGAGCGCGTCGAGGCTGCCCCGGGACGGGGTGACGAGCATCCCGCGCACGCCGTGCTCCTCGAACATGCGCAGCAGGCGGCTCTCACGCTGGGGATCCTCGTCCGAGCTGCCGAGCATCAAGGTGTACTCGTCCTGGGCGAGCCGGTCCTCGATCCCGCGTGCAGTCTCCGTGAAGAACGGGTTCGTGATGTCCAGGACGACGGCGCCCACGGTGTGCACCGTGCCCTCACGCAGCTGGCGCGCCGAGGCGTTGCGGACGAAGGACAGCTCCTCGATGGCTTCCTGGACCTTCGCACGGGTGGGCTCGGAGACACGTTCCGGACGGTTCAGGACGTTGGAGACGGTGCCGACCGAAACCCCGGCCAGTCGCGCGACGTCGGCTATCCCCGCCCGCCGGGGCACGTCGGTCCGGCTCGTAGTCATCTCTCCTGCCTCTCGGGCGACGGCGCCGTCCGGCATCCCGGCGTGCGGCTCTTCTGCGGGAGCCAGCCTAGCGGATCGATGAAACGTTTCATGGGTCGGCCGGAACGACCGGCGGGCCCGGGCCGTCGCCCGAGGTCTTGACCTGGAGTCCACTCCAGGCACCACGGTCCCGTGTCATGGACACACCACACCTGACCAGCACGCCGCAGCACGACGCTTCCTCCGGGACGTCCGAAACCGTCCGAGACCACACCCCGGACCTCACGCCCGACGTCGTCCTCGGCGCCATGCTCTTCGGCACCCGGACCGACGAGGGACGCGCCTTCGAGATCCTCGACACCTTCGTCGAGGCCGGAGGCGTATGGATCGACACGGCGGACTGCTACGCCTTCTGGGCGGATCCGCGCGGCGTCGGCGGCGCCAGCGAGGAGGTCCTTGGCCGGTGGCTGCGGGCGCGCCCGGGGGCCGTCGCGCAGGTCCGGATCTCCACGAAGATCCGGCACCAACCCACCGTCGCGCACCGATGGCCGGAGTCGGCGGCGGGACTGTCCGCCGACGCGATCCGCACCTGCCTGCAACGAAGCCTGGAGCGCCTCGGCCTGGACTCGGTGGACCTGCTCTGGGCGCACGCTGAGGACCGCACGGTACCGCTGCTCGAGACCGTCGAGGCGCTCGACGAGGCGCACCGGTCCGGACTGGTCCGGCGTCTCGGCGCCTCGAACCACGCGACGTGGCGCCT
This sequence comes from Georgenia deserti, assembly GCF_042680605.1. Taxonomy (NCBI): domain Bacteria; kingdom Bacillati; phylum Actinomycetota; class Actinomycetes; order Allobogoriellales; family Allobogoriellaceae; genus Georgenia; species Georgenia deserti. The sequence continues at coordinate 6,940 of NZ_JBHUEE010000012.1, read as the reverse complement.
CGAGCGGGCCCGGCGGCTCGCCACGGAGCGCCGTCTGGAGCCGTTCACCGCGATGCAACTGCGCCGCAGCTACGTCGAGCCGCGGCCGGATGCCGTGCTGCCCGATGCGGGGCACCGCCTGGCGGATGCGGACGCCCTGGACTATGCGAAGACCGAAGGGCTCCCGCTGTGGGCCTACTGCACCCTCGTCAACGGTGCCTACACCCGTCCGGACAAGCCCTTTCCGCCCGCGTACGACCATCGCGGGACCGAACGTCGGCTGGCCGCCCTGTCCCAGGTGGCGCAGTCGCTCGACGCCACCGCGACCCAGGTGGTGCTCGCCTGGCTGCTCCGTGGCCGCCCGGGCACCAGCCCGATCGTCGGCGTCTCCTCGGCCGAGCAACTCTCCGAGGTCATGCAGGCGCGCACGCTGGCGCTCACCGAGGAGCACCTCGCCGTTCTGGACGCACCAGAACTGCGGTGACCGGTTCCGCTCTCAGCGGGCGGCCGGCCTACTCGCGCACGCCGATCGTGAGCAGCAGGTTCGCGTAGAGCCGCTGGTCCCCGGTGGCGACGACGACGGCGAGGTCCGGCCCTCGGCAGGCGTCGTAGAACTCGAACCGGCCGAGCTCGCGGAAGTCGACGTCGCCTCCCAACGCCTGCCGGTAGGCCGCGTGCGCGGGGATCTCGCTGCCGTCGCCCGGGGTCATGACGGTCGCGGCCTCGAGGGGTACCGCCTGCTGCACCACCGCCAGCACCTGGTCCACGTCCAGCAGCCCGGGACGCAGGTTCAGGTGGATCCTGGTCGCGTCCCGGTTGGCGCCGGTGGCGGCGGGGTAGTTGCCGTCGGCGAGCAGGATCTGCGATCCGTGGCCGGCGGCGGCCAGGGCGCCGATCAGGCCGGGGTGGGTCAGGGGTCCTAGCAGCATGGGTGTCTCCTATCAGTGGGTGGGTCGGCTATCGATAGGGGTCGAGCTATCCGTGAGTGACTCGCTCGTCCGTGGGGCGCTGATGTCCGCCCGCGGGGCGCTGGCATCCGCGGGACGGTCCGTGCTGATACGTACCACGAGCCGCGGTGCGACACGGACGTCACGGGGGCGTCCGCCGTCACGCAGTTCCTCGGCGCACGCGACCGCCGCCGAGCCGAGAGCGACGAAGTCCTGGCGGATCGTCGTCAGGGGCGGGTCGAAGTAGCCGGTGCCGGGAACGTCGTCGAAGCCGGTGACGACGACGTCGCGCGGGACATGGACACCGTGGCGCCGCAACGCGGCCAGCAGGCCGAGCGCGAGCTGGTCGTTGGCCGCGAGGACGGCGTCGGGAAGCTCGCCCGCGATCAGCCGTTCGCCGGCACGGAAACCGGCCTCGGCGCTCCAGGCACCCGCCTCGAGCACAGTGCCGCTCATCCCCAGCACGGGCGTCAGACGGTCGAACGCTGCACCGCGTGCGGTGGCGTCGGTCCAGTTGGCCGGCCCGGCCACATGGACGGCATGGCGAGCGCCCCGTGCGGCCACGTGCTCGAGCAGCAGCCGGATCGCCTCGTCCTGGTCGAAGCTCACGGTGGAGACGCCGGGCAGGTCGTGCTGCCCGGACAGCAGCAGCACGGCGGGAACCTCGCCGCGGTGGGCGAGCACCCGCGGGACGGTCTGCCCGTGCTGAGCCAGGACGACGAGACACTCCGGACGCTGGCCGGCGATGTGGGCCATTGCGGCGCCGACGTCGGCCCGCTCGTGCGCGGCGACCTGGGTGAGCGTCACGAGCAACCCCGCACGGCGCGCCGCCGCCTCGACCGCCAGCAACGTGGCCGCGAGGCCGTGGTACACCGTCCCGACCACGAGCACGCCGAGCAGCCCGGAGCGCCGGGAGGCCAGGGAACGCGCCTGAAGGTTGGGGCGGTACCCCAGCTCGTCGATCACCCTCAGGACGGCGGCTCGGGTGGCCTCGCGGACGGCGCCGGAACCGTTGAGCACGCGGCTGACCGTCTGCAGGGACACCCCGGCCTCGCGCGCGACGTCGGCCATGACCACGCCACGGCGCGACGTGCGCGCGAGCGGCCGGTGCCGGCGGGCACTCACTCGTAGAGGGCGCGGGCGATCTCGTCGTCGTCCATGTTGTCGGCGTCGTACCAGAAGTACCCGGTGTCGACGGTCTCCTCGACCTCCTCACCGTTGATCGCCGCCACGGCGGTCTCCACCGTCTGGTAGCCGATCTGGTACGGGTCCTGGGTGATCGCGCCGTCCATGATCCCCTCGTTGATGGCGTCGATCTGGCCCTGGCCGGAGTCGAACCCGATCACGGCGAGGTCCTCGGCCCGGTTCTGCTCGCGCACCCCGTTGACCACGCCGATCGCCGAGCCCTCGTTGCAGCCGTAGATCCCGGCCAGGTCCGGGTTCGCCTGCAGGATCGACTTGGTGATGTTCGTCGACTGCAGCTGGTCCCCGCCGCCGTACTGGACGTCGACCACCTGCATGTCCGGCTGCTCCTCGATCGTCTCGACGAAGCCGTCACGACGCTGGATGCCGGTCAGCGAGGTCTGGTCGTGGCAGACGACGGCGACGTCGCCGCTGCCGTCGGTCAGCTCGATCATGTGCTCGGCGGCCTCGGCGGCGGCCGCGTAGTTGTCGGTCGAGACGGTCGAGACCGGGATGTCGGATTCGACGCCGGAGTCGAACGCGACCACCGGGATGCCCTGGCCGTCGATCTGGGTGAGGATCGGGATGGACGCCTCGGAGTCGAGCGCGGCGAATCCGACCGCGTCCGGGTTGCCGGACAACGCGGTCTGAAGCTGCTGAAGCTGCTGCTCGACGTCGGACTCGGTGTCCGGCCCGTCGAAGGTCATCCGGGCGCCGAGTTCCTCCGCGGCGTCCTCGGCTCCCTGGTTGACCGTCTGCCAGAACTGGTGCTGGAAGCCCTTGGAGATGATGGCGACGTACGGCTGCTCGCCGTCCCCGCCACCGCCACCTCCGGCGCCGGCGCCCTCACCTCCGCCGTCGTCGTTGCATGCGGTCAGGGCGAGTGCCAGGCCGGCCATGGCGGCTGCGGCGGTGGTGGTACGGCGCGTGGTGGTGCGCATCGGAACTCCTTCGTCCGTGGTGGGTTGATAGCGGCACAGGCGACGGCGCTAGAGGCGCCCTTCTCGCCGTCGGCGGACGTTGTCGGCGAAGACGGCGACCAGGATGACGACGCCGACCGCGACCTTCTGCCACTCCTGCGGCACGGCCAGGATCTGCAGGCCGTTGTTGAGCGTGGCCATGAGGATGGCGCCGATGATGGTGCCGAGGATCGAGCCACGGCCGCCGGACAGCGACGTGCCGCCGATGACGACGGCGGCGATCGCCTCCAGTTCGTACCCGACGCCGAGGGCCGGCTGGGCCGAGTTGAGGCGGGAGGCCATCATGACGCCGGCGATGCCGGTGAACGCGCCGCCGAGCACGTAGATCCGGATGAGCCAGGACCGGGTGTTCACCCCCGACATCCGGGTGGCTTCCTCGTTCGAGCCGATGGAGAGCGCGTAGCGGCCGATCAGGGTCTTGCCCAGCACGACGCCGGCGATGACCGCTAGGACGAGGAAGATGACGACGGCGTTCGGGATCCGGGGGATGATGCTGCCCAGCGCGATCTGTCCGAAGCCGGGCACCGAGGTGAAGTAGAGCGGCGTCGCGTCGGAGATCACCAGGGCGAGGCCATTGGCGGCCATCATCATGCCGAGCGTCGCGATGAACGGCGGGATGCCGAGCACCGCGACGTTGACGCCGTTGACGAGACCGATGAGCGCTCCGAACGCGACACCCAGGAGGACGCCCACCGGCATCGGGAGGCCGATGAACTCCTGCGTGGCGAACACCGCCGTCATCACCGAGCACAGCGTCATGCCGGTCCCCACGGACAGGTCGATGCCGCCGGTGGCGATGATGAACGTGACGCCGAGCGCGAGGGTGCCAGTCACCGAGGCGGCCAGCAGAATATTGGCGACGTTGTTCATCGTCAGGAAGTTGCCGTTGGCGACGGCGAAGAACGCGAAGACGACGATCAGGGCCCCGAAGGCGAGGAACTGGTGCAGCGAGACGGGCCCGGCGGATCGGCGCTCACGCGTCTGCGGTGGCTCGTCGGGCAGCTGCGTCTGCTCGGCGGCGGTCACGGGCGTACTCCCATGGCTTCGCTGCGGTAGAGAGTGGCCAACTCCATGATCCTTTCCTGGGTGGCTTCCCCGGCTTCGAGGACACCGGTGATCCGGCCTTCGCACATGACGGCGATGCGGTCGGAGAGACGGATGACCTCGGGCAACTCGGAGGAGATGACGATCACCGACGTGCCCTGGTCGGCGAGCTCGTTCAACAAGGCGTAGATCTCGTCCTTGGCACCGACGTCGATCCCGCGGGTGGGTTCGTCGACGATGAGGACGTCGCAGTCCCGAGCGAGCCAGCGGGCCAGGATCACCTTCTGCTGGTTCCCGCCGGAGAGATTGCGGGCGATCTGGTTGACGGAGGGCGTCTTGATACGCAGCGCGTCGACCTTCTCGCGGGCCTGCGCCGCGATGCCACGCTCCCGGATGAGGCCGAGCGGGTTGGTGAAGCTCCGCAAGGAGGACAGGGCGATGTTGTTGCGCACGGACTGATCGAGCAGCAGGCCGTAGCGCTTGCGGTCCTCGGACAGGTACCCGATGCCGTGCGCGACGGCGTCGGCCGGATTACGGATGCTCACCTCGCGGCCGTTGACCCGCACGGTCCCGGTGGCCGGGTCGGCACCGACGACGGCGCGCGCCACCTCGGTCCGCCCGGCGCCCATGAGGCCGGCGAACCCGAGGATCTCGCCGCGGTGCAACATGAACGAGACGTCGCGAACCAGGTCCCGGGTGTGCAGGTGCTCCACCTCGAGGACCGGTTCGCCGATGCGGCGGGCCGGCGGGCGCTCGTCCGTCGAGAGCGACCGACCGACCATCATCGAGATGATCTGACCGACCTCGGCCTCAGACGTGGCCACTGTGCCGACGTGCTGCCCGTCACGCATGACGGTGACCCGGTCGGTGATCTCCTTGATCTCGGGCATCCGGTGGGAGATGTAGATGACGCCGGTGGTCGGCGAGACGAAATCGCGGATGAGTCGAAAGAGCGTCTCGATCTCGGTCTGGGTCAGCGCCGCCGTCGGCTCGTCCATGATGAGGATGCGCGCGTCGAGGGACAGCGCCTTGGCGATCTCGACCATCTGCTGCTGCGCCACGGTCAGATCACGGATCTGACGCGCGGGATCGATGTCGATCCGAAGGTTGCGCAGGAGCTCGCGCGCCTCACGTTCCTGCCGACGATCGTCGATGAGAAGCCGGCCGCGCTCTCGGCCCATGTAAATGTTCTGCGCCACCGTCTGGTCGGGGACGAGCTGGAACTCCTGGTGGATGATCGCGATGCCGGCCTCGATCGCGTCCTTGGCGCCGTGCAGAACGGCGGGCCGACCGTCCAGCAGCACCTGACCGCCGGGATCGGGCATGTGCAGTCCGGCGAGGACCTTCATCAGCGTCGACTTGCCGGCACCGTTCTCGCCGCACACGCCGAGCACCTCGCCGGGATGAAGGTCGAGGGAGACGTCGTCGAGAGCCTTGACACCGGGGAAGGACTTGGAGACCGACCGGACCTCGAGCAAGGGGGCGTCGGCGTGGCCGGAACCGCCGGGTGGGTGGTGCTCGCCATGAGGCTCCATCGGTCTCACCTGCTTCGTTGCTGGCGTGCCGCCGATCGGTGACGGTGGCGTGCTGGGCGATCGCGCTCCGCGAGGCCGGACCGAGGCCGGCCCGTCCATGTGAGCGCTCACAACGTAACAACGACGGACGGCTCCTGACAACGATTACTCGCACCGCCGCCGGACTGACTCGCTCGCCGAGATCAGCACCCGGCCGCGGCGCGACTCGCGCACCCTCCACCGTGGGACGCTGGCCCGGTGGCATGCCTGACGGTCCTCGGCAGTTGCGGGGCGTGGCCCGAGCCGGGCCGTGCCTGCAGCGGCTACGTCCTCGAACACGCGGGCTTCCGGCTGGTCCTGGACCTCGGGTACGGGACAGCCACCCGACTGCTCGCGCATGTCGGTTCACGGTCCGGCGACGGTGTCGACGCCGTCGTCATCAGCCATGAGCACCCCGACCACATGCTCGATCTGCACGCACTGTTCCGCGCGCGCTGGTTCGGCCACCGCGAGGGACCACCGATATCGCTGTATGCCCCGCCCGGGGTGATGGCGGTCCTGGCGGACCTGGAGGATGACGAGGGCGCCCTCGAGCACGTCTTCACGCATCATCCGTTGCCGTCCGGGGGCTACGACGTCGGACCGTTCCGGCTGGAGAGCCGGCTGCTGCCGCACTTCGTGCCGAACGTGGGTGTCCGACTGACGGCACCGGGGCTGACGGTGGCCTACACCGGCGACACCGGGCCAGATCCTGCTGTGCGTGAGTTGGCGCGGAACGCCGACCTCATGATCGCGGAGGCGACCGACCGCAGCCAGCAGAAGGACAGCCCGCCGGCGACGTCGGCGAATCTCCATCTGAGTGCCCGCCAGGCGGGCGTGGCAGCAGCCGCCGCGGGCGCTCGGCGGTTACTCCTGACGCACTTCTGGCCGGGCAACGATCGTGACCGCTCACGCACCGATGCACGTGACGTGTTCGACGGCGAGGTGTTGCTCGCCGAGGAAGGGCTCGCGGTCGCGCTGCCGTGACGTGGGGCGCGGAAAGCCGTGCCATCTTGCGGGCCTGCCGGGCGTCCCCCATGCGGGCACGCCCCAGTTCACCTGACCTCCGGCGAGTGTCGCTTCGGGCCCCGACCATCAGCGTGGTGCAGCCGGGTCGCCTGGGGCCGTTCCAGTCACGTCCGACCCTGCATTCCACCACCCGTTACCTTCTTGGTGATCCCGCGTGGGCGGGGTTGTGGTCGCTGGGTCCGGCATGACTGTCTGCCCCTGTCGTTGATGATCCGGGGGGTGTTGT
>NZ_JBHUEE010000011.1:0-142189 GCF_042680605.1 Georgenia deserti | reverse complement strand
ACAACACCCCCCGGATCATCAACGACAGGGGCAGACAGTCATGCCGGACCCAGCGACCACAACCCCGCCCACGCGGGATCACCAAGAAGGTAACGGGAGGGAGTCGACGAGACGGACCGTCTCGACGGAGACGGTGGCGACCTTCTCGATGAGGTCGAGGATGTAGCGGGGGTTGCCGACCTCGCGGGCCCAGTCGTTGGGGTCGTTGACGATGCCGGAGCCCTTATCTGTGCGGATCTGGTAGCGGTCGATGAGCCAGTCAAGCGCTGAGCGGGGGCCCAGCATGTACTGCTGCGCCTCTTCGGGGATGTCCGAGATCGTGATTCGTGGCGAGTAGATGATGGTCGTGCGGTCCGTCTGGCGGCCTTTGCCGGCGTAGGTCATCTTCCGGACGCGGTAGGCGTCGTAGGCTCCGTCACCGTGCGGATCGTCCGGCTCGCCTGTCACCGTCACCGGCCAGGGGGCGGCGTGTTCGTAGTTGATGTGGAGCTCGAGCAGAGTCTGGCCGGCGTCGCGGAACGCCGGGAAGTCGTCGGCTGCCGTACGCGGAATCCGGGGGAGTGAGCGCTTGAGGTCCGCGGCGAAGCGTGCGCAGTAATCGTTCGAGTGCAGCAGACCGTAGGCGAACGAGAATATGTCGTCCTTGGTCACGTCGGAGCCGTACCAAGTGCGGTAGGTGGCCAGCGTGGCGTCGGTGACGTTGTCGATGCGGCGATAGCCGTCGACGACGTCGTCGCTCATGTCCAGCGAACCGTCCGCCACGCGCTCATAGGTGTACCGGGGAAAGAATTGGCCAGTGTATGTGAAGAAAGATAGGTCGGGCATTGCGTCGACAGCGAGAACTGCGAAGTTCACGCCCGGTCGTGGCGCCATGACAACGAAGCCGTAGTTGGGGTGGTCGGGCGTCGGAAAGATCGACGGCATCCGGTAAACCATGTCGTTGAGCTCAGCGTCGAACCACACTGCTTGCTTGCTGAACGGCCTGTATTGTCCGACGTAAAGGCGTTCAAGACGAGCCTGGTACTTGCGCCCGCGAGTCACCTGGAGCCGGTCGGCGCGGTTCCAGCTGAACTTGGTCGAATCGGTGTCGATGAAGTCTCTGACTTGCTCCCTGGGCTCGGCGATGTGGTGTTCGTCGACGTAGCGGGCGAACCGGTCAACCTCAGCGTTGTAGAAGTCGACCATGCGGTTTACGTTCGTAGTCAGCTTCTCGCTGGAGTAGTTGTAGACCCAGGCGTCACGGTTGGTCTTGATTCCGCCGGAGTAGGCGCCGAAGATAGCGCCGCCCTCGCGGTCGCCCAGCGGTTGGTAGGTATCGAAGGCGTCGGTGCGCTGGTTGATCCAGTCGCCGGCACCGTTCGGCGTAATGGCAGTCCAGGCGATCTCGCCGATGTCGCTCTCCGCCACGATCGCCAGCTTCTCCTCACGCGTGAGGTAGTCACCGATGTCGCGGTAGTGGACGGTCGCGCGACCGCTGAGCCAACTGGGGTCCTTGACGAGGAAGGTCACGGCAACCGTGTTCCGTGACCCCGAGCCGAAGACTTTGCCGCCCTCCTTGCGAGACTGCTCGCCTGACGTGCGCTGGTTGCCGCGGAGGTTGTACACGTACACGTCGGTGCACTCGTCGGCGAGTGTCTTGCGCAGTCCATCGGCGGTGTTGGCGTCGATGAACCCGCCGTTGGTGACAAACCCGATCACGCCGGCATCGCCGATACGAGTCAGTGCCCACCGGATCGCGCGGATATAGGAGTCGTAGAGCGAGTTCTTGTTCGTGGCCGTCGATCGCTTCGCGAACGTGGACTCGATCGCCTTGTCGAGGCTCGGGTATCTCAGGTTCGCATTGTTGTCGTTTCCTGAGGTCTGTCCCACCGAGTACGGCGGGTTGCCGACGATCACGCGGATATCGAGCTTGCGCTGGGCCTCCACGCGCGAGCTGTTGGTGGTGAAGACGGCCTGATCGTCGAGGTCGTCGTCCTCGGTCATCTGGAAGGTGTCGGTGAGGATGACGCCGTCGAACGGTTCGTACGGGACAAGCGTGCCGTCGTCGGCGCTCAGACCGGCCTGCTCGACCTTCGCCTGATGGTAGGTGGTCTCGATGTTGACGGCCGCGATGTAGTACGCGAGGAGCATGATCTCGTTCGCGTGCAGCTCGGTGGCGTACTTGCGGGCGAGGTCGTGCGGGGTGATTAGGCCGGAGCCGATGAGCCGGGTCAGGAAGGTGCCGGTGCCGGCGAACGGGTCGAGGATGTGGACGCCTTCGTCGGTCAGCCCTTTGCCGAAGTGGCTGCGGGAGAGGTGGTCGACGGAGCGAAGGATGAAGTCGACGATCTCGACCGGGGTGTAGACGATGCCGAGCGCGTCGGCGGCCTTGGGGAAGGCGAGTTTGAAGAACCGCTCGTACAGGTCGGCGATGATCCGCTGCTTGCCCTCGGCGTTGTCGATCCCGGCCGCGCGGGCACGCACGGACTCGTAGAACGATTCCAGGTTCTCGGTTTCGGTCTCCAGGTTCGCGCCCTCCAGTGTCCGCAGCATGTCCTGCATGACGCGGGAGACCGGGTTGTGCGCGGCGAAGTCGTAGCCTTCGAAGAGTGCGTCGAAGACGGGCTTGGTGATCATGTGCTGGCTGAGCATCTGGACGGCGTCCTCGCGCGAGATGCCGTCGTTGAGGTTGTGCCGCAGTGCCGTGTGGAAGGCGACGAACTCTTCGGCGGCGTGCCCGGAGGCGATGATGCTCAGCAGGCGCGTGCGGTGCCGTTCCGCGATCGCGGCGACGTCCCTGGCCCAGTCCTCCCAATAGGTCCGCGAGCCGACCTTGCGCACGATCTTCGCGTAGAGGGCGTCCTGGTACTCCCCGAGCGAGGACAGGTCCAGCGTGCCCTGCACTGCGTGGCCCCCGTCGTCCGCGCCGTCGTTGGCCCCGGGGCCGCCGACGCCGATGACCTGGATGCGTTCGTCGCGGCCGGTGTTCAGGTCGATCTTGTTGATCATCGACTCGAACCGCTCGTCGTGGGCACGTAGGGCCCGCAGCACCTCCCAGACCACGCGGTAGCGCTCGTTGTCTGCGAGGGCCGCCTCGGGTGTCGTCCCTGCCGGGATGCCGATCGGCAGGATGATGTAGCCGTACTTCTTCCCCGGTGCCCGGCGCATCACCCGCCCGACGGACTGGACGACGTCGACCTCGGACTTGCGCGGGTTGAGAAACATCACCGCATCCAGCGCGGGGACGTCAACGCCCTCGGCCAAGCAACGGGCGTTGGACAGGATCCGGCACTCGCCCTCCTCTGGTTGCGACCTGAGCCAGTCCAGGCGCTCACCGCGCTGCAGCATGTTCATCGAGCCGTCCACGTGTTGGACCTGGGCGGACAGCGCGGCGGCGTCGTCCCCGCCGACCCCGGACAGGTGCGCGTACTCGCCGGTCACGGAGGCGAATACCTCGGCGAACGCCTTGGAGGACTTGATGTCGCGGGCGAACGCGACGGCGCGTTTCATCGGCTCGGGGTCCCCAACGAACTCCTGGTCGGTGTTGCCCCGCTTGGCCAGGCCGTTCCAGCAGCCGACGATGCGGGCGGCGTCATCGAGATTGAGCTCGCCGTGGTCGGAGAAGTCGCCCTGGAACGTGCGGGAGACAGCCCCCTCGTCCACGGCCAGCACGAGCACCCGGTAGTCGGTCAGCAGGTCTAGCTCGACAGCTTCGCCGAACCCGAGACGGTGGAACTGCGGACCGAACAGGGACTCGTCGTCCATCGAGGCCAGCACCACCTGATCATCGGCAGCCCGCGACTTCGCGCTTTCGCCGTAGATCCGCGGGGTCGCCGTCATGTACAGCCGCTTGGCCGCCCGCAGGTAGGCGTCATCGTGGACCCGCACAAACGCGGACTCCTCAGCCCCGACAAGCGTGGCGCCCGTCGTGCGATGCGCCTCGTCACAGATCACCAGATCGAACTCACCCAGCCCCTGTTCCTGAGCCTGGTGGATCACGCCGATCGACTGGTACGTCGAGAACACCACCGTGACCCGGCCCTGACTGCGCGCCTCATCCTGCGCCGCGACCGCCAGCCGCGTCGGGTCCGTCGTGGCCGGGATGGGCAGATCCACCACCGACACGTCCTCACCCGGCCGCACCCCGCCGCGACCGACCTTGCCATCCGAACAGACCGCGAACGTCCGCAGCGATTCGGCGGCCTCCGTCGACCACTCTGTTAAGGACTGCGACAGCAGGGCGATCGAGGGGACCAAGAACAGTACTCGCCCGCCAAGTGGGACGAGTTCCTCGGCGATCTTGAGCGCCGTGAATGTCTTGCCCGTCCCGCATGCCATGACCAGCTTGCCGCGGTCGGACTTAGTGAAGCCGTCGCGCACGGCGTTGAGGGCCTCGACCTGATGTGGACGAAGCTGCTTGCGCTCCTTCTGTTCGAGCAGCTCGGGTGTCTCGAAGGAGAACTGGTCCCAGTCGATGGAGGACTCGACGAAGTGCTCCAGACCGATGCGCGAGACCGGCTTCGACTGCTCGCGGATCGCCGCTTCGGCGTTCGGCCCCCACTCCAACGCCGTCGAGACCACGATCCGACGGGCGAACGGATCCTTACCGGACTCACTGAGGAACGAATCGATGTGCTGCTTCGTCAGGCGAGTCGACGGGTCATAGAACTTGCACTGGATCGCCACTAGATCGCCTGTCTCGCGCTCTTGCGCCACCAGATCGATACCGGTGTCCCGACGCCCGCCGTTCCCCGGCCACTCACCCCACAACCACACGTCGGTGAACATCTCGGCCCACGAGACATCCGCCCGGAGGAACGCCTTCGTCAGTCGCTCGAACTTGGCGCCCTTGTCAGCCTCCGACTTCGCGGAGAAGTACAGCTTGTCCAGCAGGTCCTCAACGGTGCTCACCGGCACATGGTGCCTTACGCGCCGCCGACCTTTGGCGGCTTTGCGGGTCGACTCTTAGGCTCCCTATCGTCAAGGCGTCGTGGTGCCGCCGCCGAGGCGATGTGCCACGGGCTAGTGGGGATGGCTCCGTGTGGCCAAAGCGGCTCTGACCATGCCAGAGGGGCAGATGTGGCCCCGGTCCGGATTCGAGAGCTCATAAGCTCGGCTTCACCAATCCCGCGGTTGTCGACGACGACATTCGCCGTACTGGCGGCCTCATCGCCGTACTGGCGGCCTCATCGACGTCCTGACGACGATCCACAACCCGCCCGCGAGAAGGAGGCCGCGGTGCGCGGGCGGCTCGGGTTGGCCAGAGCCGACGCACAACTCAAGGAGGCGTTTCCGCGCCAAAGCCACACGCCGTGCTGCGGGATCATGTAGCGTCTGGCGCCGCCGCGGCACATCCGTCACGGTCACCGAACGGCTACGGAGGCGTTGTGTCGCATAGCCACGAGTCACAGGTCAAGATCCCGCTCTTCGGCGCAAGGAAGGTGGCCGCCCAGCTCGCCGCGGAGAACGAGAACCTCCGTGCCGAGCTCCATCGCGTCGGTGCGCTCGGAGCCGCCCAGATCGAGGCGGAGCGTGCCGAAGCTGCGCGACGTTTTGAGCTCCAGGCGGCAGAGCTCCGAGCGCAGACAGCAAAGGTCGAGGCGGAGTCTCGGCGAAGCGAGGAACGCGCTGCGAGAGCGGTTCAGAAGCTGCAAGCGGAGCACGACGACCTCATCGCCAGGATCCGGCTGCTGAAAGCCGAGGTCGTCGAGCTCGAGGAAGAAGCGCTCCTGCAAGAGGTCGGCGCGTACGTCTACAGTCATCCGCTCGAGAACGCGGCGGCCTACAAGGAGCGACTCGGGATTATTCGGTCCCGAATCAAGGAGATGGCGCAGACGGACGGCGGGGCCATCCATGCGAGTACAAACTGGACCGTCGAAGGGTCTGCCGCGAAGGGCCGGCAAATGGTCCGCCAGACTGCAAAGCTCATGCTGCGCGCGTACAACGCCGAAGCTGACGCGCTTCTCAGATCGCTGAAACCGCACCGGCTGGAGGCCAGCATCGAGAAGCTGCGGAAGACCGCGGAGCAGATCGAGCGGAACGGGCGCGTCATGGCGATCGAGATCGACGATGCCTACGAGCGGCTCCGTGTGGACGAGCTTCGCCTCACCGCTGACTATCTCGCCAAGGTCGAGGAGGAGAAGGAAGAGAGTCGTGCCGCTCGAGAGGCCCTTCGCGAACAGCGCAAGGCGGAGCAGGAGATGGAACGCGAGCGGGCCAAGCTCGAGAAGGAGCAGCAGCACATGCTCAACGCTCTCGCTGCGCTCGAGCAGAAGGGCGATGAGGAAGCCGTGTCTCGGATGCGGGAGCAGCTGGCCGACGTCGAACGGGCAATCGACGATGTGGACTACCGCGCGGCGAACCAGCGAGCCGGATATGTGTACGTCATTTCCAACGTCGGCGCGTTCGGTGAGCGGATGGTGAAGGTTGGCATGACACGTCGGCTCGACCCGATGGACCGCGTCCGTGAGCTGGGGGACGCTTCCGTCCCCTTCCGGTTCGACGTCCACGCGTTGTTCTTCGCCGATGACGCCGTGGGCATCGAGTCAGAGCTGCACCGGCGCATGGCAGATAAGAGGGTCAACCTCATCAATCTGCGGCGCGAGTACTTCTATGCGACGCCCGGCGAGGTGCTCGAGCAACTGCGGGACCTGGCCGGAGAGGTGCTCCAGTTCACTGAGCTGCCTGAGGCGGTCGAGTTTCGGCAGAGCGAGTCGATGCGCGCTACCGCATAAGCGTAAGCGGCACAGGATGTGACTCGGTCACTTCCATCGCTCGCGTGCCGCACAAGCGGCGGCTGCCGCCGCAGGCGACCACATATAGAGCGCCGGGAGTTCGCACGGTTCACCCGAGCCGGCCCGCACGGCCACGTTGGCGCCGCCGTCGTCTTCGATGACCGTCTGAGCGGTCCATTCTTACCCTTCGGCACGGGTGCGGGCCGCGTGTCCCTCGACGAGGGTGCCGGCGACGCCCTGCCGGGCGACGTCGATCGCCAGGGCAGAGCGCACCGGGGCGCCGCGGACGATGGTGAACTCCTGGCGCCGGCGTGGGCAGGGCGCTATAAGCTCACGCAGATTCTCCGCTCCGTCGACTCAGCTCTGGCGCGCTGCCTGCCGGCGTCTCGAGGCTGGTGGTCAGCCGGAGCCGGCCGTCGGGTGTCCGACTCCGAGGGCCTCCAGGTGACTGGAGACCTTGGTAAGCCTCGGGCGAGGCAATGGTGCGGCGCGTAGCTCGACCTCCGACAATCCTCTCCGACGGGCGCGGGCCGTCCCCTGCGAGTCGATGCAGAACAGGACCGCCACCGAGGCCGCCTTCCCGTGGTGTCAGGCGCCGGCGCAGCAACAGCCCAACGGTGGCGACAACTTCCGCAGTGCTAGGCCGTCTCTCCCGCCGTTACCTTCTCCACCCGCCTCCGCAACTTAGCCTTCTGATCCTCCGGCAACCAGCATGCCTCCACCGCAGCCAGCGCCATCCGCCCGATGCGATCAGCGTCCACGCCCAGCTCGTCGGCGAGGATGCGGTACTCGCCCCGCAGCGTGGTCGGGAACATGCCGGGGTCGTCCGAGGCGGGCACCACGTTCAGTCCGGCCTGCAGCATCGCCTTGATCGAGGCGCGCCGCCACGGTCGCCAGGAGCGGCGGGACGTGGTCGAGGCGACGGTGAAGGTCACCTGCTCCTCGCGCAGCCGGTCGACCACCGCCTGGTCCTCGAGCACGAAGTAGCCGTGGTCGATACGGTCGCAGCCGAGCACGTCCAGGCAGGTGATGGTGTTTGCGGCCACCGGCGCATGCTCGGAGGAATGCGCCGTCCGGCGCAGTCCGGCTTCACCGGCCAGACGGAACGCGTCGGCGAACCGCTCCGGCGGGCCCTTGGTCTCCAGGTTGTCCAGGCCGATGCCGGCCACGTACTCGTGCGGGTGCTCGACCACCTTGCGCACCCGCGCCAGAGCCTGCTCCCCGGTTCCGGATCGGTCGATCGCCGCGATCAGCCGCCCGGTCATGCCGAAGTCCCGCTCGGCTGCCCGGACCCCGGCCACCAGCGCCTCGACCTGCTCGCGGTACCCGAACCGCAGATGCTCGGGCACCGAGTCGAACGACACCTCGAGGTGCGCGGTGTTGGACTGGCGCTGGGCCGCCTCGAATGCCTCGTACGCCAGGCGCGCGTAGTCCTCCGCGTCCCGCAGGGCTGCGTTGACCCAGCCGGAGACCTGGAACAGCGAGTAGGAGACCTCCGGCTCGTCGGCACGGCGGCCCTGCGGCACCGGGATCACCGTGTCGGTGTACAGCGCCGGGTCCGGCGGCAGCGAGTTCACCGAGGCGTAGATGGTCTCCGGAGTGTCCGGCAGATCCAGCTTCGCCCGGCGCGCCAGCTCGGCGAACGTCTTCGCCCGGGTGGTGCCGATGAGGTGGCAGTGCAGGTCCACCGTCGGCAGTCGGTCGATGAGGTCGTGAACCGTGCTCATCAGGCGCCCGACACCTCGCGTGCGAACCGCTCGACCCACTCGTCCCGCGTGGGCACCAGCTCGGCCGGGTCGAGCGTCTCGTAGCCGGCCGCCACCGGGTCCTGCGCGATGTCCCCGACCACGTCGGTCATCTCCTGCGGTACCTCGGCCTCCGGGTTGACCGGCAGGTCGCCGACGATCTCGGCGGACGTACTCTGCGCCTCGGCGGAGAGCAGGTAGTCGACGAACTGCTCGGCACCGTCCGGGTTCGGGGCGCCCTCGGGGATCATCGCCCGGTTGGTCGCCATGTACCGCCCGTCCTCCGGCGGCGTCCAGGCGATCGGCTCACCGGAGGCCACCAGGTCCGTGGCGAAACCGCTGAGCGCATCCGCCGCGACGATCTCACCCTGGGTGAGCAGGTTCGTCACCTCGGTGGTGGAGCTGTAGAACTGCAGGATCCCCGGCGCCCACTCGCCAAGCTGCGCGAAGGCGGCATCGACGTCGTACGGGCCGTCGCCGTAGGCCTGCCCGACGCCGGAGACCATGAGCTGCCCGGCGGTGACCGAGATGTCCGGCAAGGCCAGCCGGCCCGAAAAGTCCGGGTCGCCCCACAGCTCCCAGGACGCCGCCTGGCCTTCGTCCACCTCGTCCGTGCGGTACATCGTCCCGTTGAGCTGGTAGCTGTACGCCGGGCCGGCGTAGGCGTCCTCAACCGCGAAGTCCGCGATCTCACCCATCGCCGGCACCGCCTCGGCGTCGACCTGCTGGAACAGCTCGTCCTCCTGCGCCATGGCGGCGTAGTAGTCCGAGATCAGCATGACGTCGATGCCCGGGTCGCCATTGGTCAGCTGCAGTTGCGAGACGCGGTCGGCGTTGGAGCCCGTCTCGACCTCCACGGAGATCCCGGTCTCCTCGGTGAACGGGTCGATCACGGCCTGCTGGAACTCCTCCACGCCGAAGGGGAACGTGGAGACCACGATGGTGTTCTCGTCCCCGCTGCCGCCGTCGTCGCCGGAGGAGCAGCCGGCGAGGGCGAGCGAGGTGGCGGACAGGCCGACGGCGAGAGTGCGCACCCGTTGGTGCGTACGGCCGCTCGTGGGGCGGGCTGATCGGGACATGGTTCCTTCCGCTGTCGGATCGTGGAGGTCAGGAGTCGGTGAGCCGGACGAGGTTCTTCTCGGGCAGGGCGACGGTGACGGTTTCGCCCACTTCCGGGGGCTCGATCTCGCCGGCGCGCACGTCGGCGAGCATCCGCACCTCGTCACCGGCCGGGTCGCGCACGTTCAGGCGGACCAGCATGTCCACGCCGCGGTAGGCGACGTCGGCCACCCGGCCCGCCAGGGTGAGCCCACCGGCCGGATCAGTGGCGGCGTCGTCGGCGGCCGGGGTGAGCTGGACGTGCTCGGGCCGCACGGCCAATGCCGTGCCGTCGGCGGCGGTCAGGAAGTTCTCGTACCCGAGGAACTCGGCGACGAACCGGTTGGCCGGCGCCGGGAACACCTCGCGCGGCGAGCCCTGCTGCTGCACGCGGCCGTCCTGCATGAGGACCATCTGGTCGGACAGCTCGAGCGCCTCGTCCTGGTCGTGCGTGACGAGCACGATCGTCAGGCCCGTCTCGGACTGGATGCGGCGCAGCTCGGCCCGCATCTGCAGGCGCAACCGGGCGTCCAGGTTGGACATCGGCTCATCCAGCAGCATCAGCCGCGGCCGGATCGCGATGGCCCGAGCCAATGCCACCCGCTGCTGCTGACCGCCGGACAGGCGCCCGGGCTTGGCGTCGGCGAGGTGGCCGAGCCCCACCAGATCCAGCGTCTCGGCGACCCGCTCGCGCCGCTCGGCCTTGGCCACCTTGCGCAGCTTGAGCCCGTAGCCGACGTTGTCCGCCACGCTCATGTGCGGGAACAGCGCGTAGGACTGGAAGACCATGCCGAGCTCGCGCTTGTCCGGCGGGGTGCGGGTGGCGTCCGCGCCGCCGATCCGGATGGTTCCGGCGGTGGGGGTGAGGTAGCCGGCGATCATCCGCAGCGTGGTCGTCTTCCCGCAGCCGCTCGGCCCGAGCAGCGTGGTGATCCGGCCCTCAGGAATGGCGATGTCCACGCTGTCGACGGCGGCCGTCTCGCCGAACCGTTTGGTCACCCCGATCAGCTGGGCGGCATCGGTCATCGGTTGATCCCTCCGAAGATCTTGGCGAAGCCCACGGTGCGCTCGGCCAACAGGGCGATGACCACGGTCCCGGCGAGCAGGAGCGTGGACATGGCGGCCACCATCGGGTCGTACTGCTGCTGGACGTAATCGAGCATCGTGACCGGCAGCGTGCGGAACTCCCGCGTCTGCAGCAGCAGCGAGAGCGGGACGTTGTTGAAGGACGTGACGAAGCTGAGCAGCCCGGCCGAGAAGATGCCCGGCCGCAGCAGCGGCAGCGTGATGGTCCAGAAGGTCCGCGCGGGGGAGGCGCCCAGGCCGCGTGCCGCCTCCTCGAGCGCCGGGTCCGCCAGCGCGAGGGATGCCCCGGTGACGCGGACCGCGTAGGGGAACATCAGGGCCGTGTGCCCGATGATCAACGTCGGCAGGTTGTCCATCCGCAGCCCCACCATGAACTGCTGGAACAGCGCCAGGCCCACCACGAGCTCGGGGACGATCAACGGCGAGAGGAACAGCCCCTCGAGCAGGTTCTTGCCCGGCAGGCGCCCGCGGCGAATCCCGAGCGCCACCGGCACGCCGAGCGCCAGGGAGGCGAGCGTCGCGATCACGGCGAGCAGCAGCGAGGAGCCCAGTGCCGAGGTGAACGGCTGATAGGACAGGGCCTCGCCGAAC
The DNA here is from genome assembly GCF_042680605.1 of Georgenia deserti. Classification (NCBI taxonomy): domain Bacteria; kingdom Bacillati; phylum Actinomycetota; class Actinomycetes; order Allobogoriellales; family Allobogoriellaceae; genus Georgenia; species Georgenia deserti. Next base: position 130,956 of record NZ_JBHUEE010000011.1, on the reverse strand, counting down.
CAACGCGCGGAGACGCCGTCGGGCGGGAAGCGCAGCGTGCTGCCGGCCGTGAACGCCGTCGTGACGACGAAGACGATCGGCACGATCATGATGATGTAGGCCAGCACCGCCAGGGCGGCCATGAGCGGATGGCGCTTGATCACGACGTCGCCCCCTTGCGGCCGGCGAGCGTGGAGATCCCCGAGACGGCGAAGACCAGGATGGTCATCACGAGCGCGGTGGCCGAGGCGGCCGCCCAGTCCAGGGTGGCCGTGGAGTAGGAGTACAGCTGGGTGGAGAGCATCCGCTGACGCGAGCCGCCCAGCAGGTACGGCGTGGTGTAGGCGGTGACCGAACCGGCGAAGACGAGCGTCGCGGCCACCACCACCCCGGGCCAGGACAGCGGGACGACGACGTCCCACAGCGTGCGGGCCCGTCCGGCACCGAGGCCGCGGGCGGCGTCGTCCAGGCCCGCGGGCACCTGGGAGACGGCGGAGTAGATCGACACGATGGCCAGCGGCAGAAACAGCTGCGTCAGGCCGAGCACGATCGCCACCGGCGTGTACAGCAGCTGCGGCGGGGTCTCGGTCAGGCCCAGGCTGGTCAGCAGCTGGCCGAGGACGCCCTGGGAGCCGAGGATGACCAGCCAGCCGAAGGTGCGCACCACGTTGGACAGCAGCAGCGGGAAGATCGCCAGCGCCAGCAGCAGGCCCGCCCACCGGGACTGGGCGCGGGCCAGCAGGTAGGCCAGCGGGAAGCCGAGCACCAGGCAGATCAGCGTGACGATCAGGCCGAGGCCCACCGTGCGGCCGATGGTCGTCAGGTCGAACGGGTCGGTGACCATCTGGCCGAACCGGGCGAGCACCTCGCCGGTGGTCACGCCGGGCGGGGCCAGCAGCATGAGGACGGACGGCACCAGGAACCCGGCCAGGAGCAGGACGAGACCGGGCACGATGAGCCAGCCCTGTCGTCGTGAAACCACGCCGTGCCTCCAGGTGGTGCGGCGGTCGGACGATGTCCGGCGGTGCGTCGGACTGCGGAACGAACGGATGTAACCGGTTGTGGAACCGGTTACGGTGGACCCTAGCGGTTGTCCCGCCATTCGTCACACAGCGTTCACCCGATGGTCAGAACGCGGCGCACTTCACGAGGGGGTCGACGGTGCCGACACTGTCCGACGTCGCCGACCGGGCCGGCGTCTCCAAGGCGACGGCCTCGCGCGCCCTCGGGCGGCCGGAGCTCGTGGCGCCCGGCACGGTCAGCCGGGTGGAGCGGGCCGCCGCCGAGCTCGGCTTCGTGCCCAACCGCGCGGCGCGGTCGCTCGCGCGTGGGCGGACCGGGATCCTCGCCGTCGTGGTGCCGACGCTGGAGAACCTCTTCTTCGCGCCGATCATCGCCGGCGCGCAGGAGCGCGCCGCGGACTCGGACCTGCACCTGACCGTCGCGGTCTACGAGCTCGCCGACGGCGCCGACCTGCTGGGCCTGGAGCGCCTCGCCGGGCAGGTGGACGGCTTCCTCATGGTCGCCCCGCGCGCGGATGACGACGTCGTGCTCCAGGCGGGCTCGTTCAAGCCGACCGTGCTCGTGGACCGCGAGCGGGAGTCCATGACCTCGGTGGTGGCGGACACCGCCCACGCGTTCGGCACGCTGGTCGGCGGGTTGATCGAGGACGGGCACCGCTCGGTCGCCTACCTCGGCGGTCCGCACGGGTCGTGGCAGAACGGCCAGCGCACCGCGGCGGTGCGTGCGGCCGCGGCCGAGCGGGGCGCGGACCTGACTGTGCTCGGGCCGTACGCGGCCACGTTCTCCTCCGGCGTCGCGGCGGCCGAGCCGGTGCTGGCAGCCGGCGCGAGCGCCGTCGTGCCCTATGCGACGCCGATCGGGCTGGGCGTGATGTTCGCGCTCACCTCCCGCGGCCTCGCCGTGCCCGGGGACGTGACCGTGAGCCTGGAGTCCGACGTGGTCCAGGCCCTCGACCTGACGACGGCGCCGGCGATCGACGTCGACGGTGCCGAGCTCGGACGCACCGCGGCGGACATGCTGCTCGATCTCCTCGATGCCCGCAGCCAGCCGGGGGAGCGGCGGCGACTGCCGGTGGCGGTGCGGCCGGGGCGCGGGTGAGGCGGGCCGCGGCGTCGACTCGCGCGGTCAGGCCGTGTCAGTGGGCAGAAGTACCCATGCCTGATCCTGGGACGATCACCGGCTGCGTGCCGCAATCCGCCCCGCCGTCGCGAGCAGGCGCGCACGCTCCGCCGGACCGATGTGACGGCCGTCGGTGACGACGGCGTGGATCTGTCTGGTGTTTCGAATATCGATGAGCGGGTCGGCGTCGAGCACCACCAGGTCAGCTACGCGACCCGGCTCGACCGTGCCCGCCCAGTGGTCCCGGCCGAGGAACCTCGCCGGCTCGACCGTCGCGGATTGCAATGCTTGCATCGGACTCAGGCCGGCCAGCACGAGCTGCTCCAGCTCGGCGTGCAGGCTGAAGCCCGGGAACAGGCCCGGCCCCACCGAGTCTGTTCCCGCGAGCAGCCGGACTCCCGCCTCCGACATCGCGGCCACGGTCGCTCGTCGCCAGTGGAGCAGCTCGCGGTGTCGCGCGGATTCCTGGGCCGTTCGACCGCCGCCGCAATAGATGTGTCTGGCCAGGAAATCCCAGGCGTCCGGTGTACCGGGAACCATGTACGTCATCCGCTCGTCGTCCAGCCTGATCGATTCGGGCTCGTCCACGGCGGCGTGGACGACGAGTGTTGGTGTGCAGGCCACGTCGGCGCGAACGAGCCGCTCGAACACCGAGCCCGCCGCCGTGCGGTCGTACGCGTCGATCGCCTCCCACTCCACCTTGGCGACCTCTCTCAGCCAGCTGCCCAGGTGAAACTCGGGCGAGGTGCGGATCGCGGCCATCGCGGACTCCAGTCGCTCCACGTCCGGTGCTGCGGTGGACCAGATGCTGCCGAACATGTGCTCGAACGAGCGTTGGCCCGACTCGATCTGTTCGGCGAACGGCAGGTGGTCCGAACGGTGCCCGGCGACGGTGATGTTCTGCCGGTGGGCCTCGGTGAGGACAGTGCGGTAGGCGTCCGGCGAGAGTCGGGAGTACACCTTGATGAAGTCGGCCCCTCCGTCGGCCGCCTCGGCGACGGCTCGCCGTGCCTGTACAGCGTCCGCGACCGTCACGACTGGCACGTCCGGCACGTCGGACCAGAGGGCCGGGCTGCCGTCGAGGAGCGGGCTGGCGATAGTCATCCGTGGGCCGAGAATCTCGCCCGACTCCACCATCCGGCGGATCTCGTGCAGCCGGGGGCGGCCCCACATCTCGCGGACCGATGTGACGCCGTTGGCGAGGTAGAGACTGGCGAAGTGCCTGGGGTCATCGGTCTCCGACTCGCTGTGGACGTGCATGTCGGCCAGCCCAGGGATGACGTACTTCCCGCCGACGTCGTGGACCACGGCGTCGTCCGGCACCGGTACCTGTGCCGCCGGCCCCACCGTCACGATCGTCCGATCGACCACAACCACTGTCTGGTCCGGCCGAGGCGGCGCCCCGGTGGCATCGATGACCGTGGCGCCGATGTAGGCCTGCACTCGCGAGGGAAGCATGCGTACACCGTATTGCGGGAACCGCTCCGTCACGGGGCTGGACAGTGCACTTCTTGTTCATCACGCTGAAAGCGAGGCCACGGCGCCGACATGCGGCCCACAACCGACCTGATCGTACTAGTACGCTTTGCTCGTGGAAGCGCCGAATGAACTACCGTCGCACCGTATCGCCGGCGCGCTACGGCAGCAGATCGTGGCCGGAGTTCTCCGGCCCGGCGACCGCGTGCCCTCGACGCGACAGATCGTCCGAGAATGGGGCGTTGCCATGGCAACGGCGAGCCGCGCGCTCGCCATTCTTCGCGATGAGGGCCTGGTGTCCCCACGCACGGGGTCGGGGACTGTCGTGCGCGGAGATCCTCGACCGAGAGTGGCGTCCCTGACGCCAGGACGCATCGTCTCCGTTGCCATCCACATTGCCGGCAGCGAAGGGCTCGACGCGGTTTCGATGCGCCGGGTGGCCGGAGTCTTGAGGGTTGCGCCGATGTCGCTCTACCGGCATGTCGCGGGCCGTGAAGAGCTGGAAAGCCTGATGGTGCGAGCCGTCTTCACACGCCACCCGCTTCCCGACCCGATGCCCCGAGGCTGGCGGCAGCGGCTCGAGGTGGTGTACCGGTTGCAGTGGCGCTTGTACCGGACGTACCCGTGGCTCGCAGAACTGACGCTGAGCACTCGGCCGCCGCTCGTGCCCGAGGCGATGCTTCACAGCGAGTGGACGCTCGAGGCGCTGGCTGACCTCGACCTCGCCCCCCGCGTCCGAGTGCAGGTGGCGCTCGCGTTGCCCGCCCTGGTCCACGGCCTGGCCATGGGGGTTCTCCGCGAGATTCGCGCCGAGAAGGAGACGAATCTCGGCAACGAGCAATGGTGGTCGACGATTGACGACGACGCTGTTCGGTTACTCCGTAGTGGCAGGTTTCCGAGGCTCTCCGGCGTCGAGGATTTCGGGATCGACGCGCTCGGGCTACCGGCGTTGGACGACGCGTTCGAGGTCGCACTCGGTCACTACCTTGATGGGCTTGCCCTTGCCTCCGGGCAAGCAGCGGTTGCGGAGCCCGAGGAAGGCGGACCGGCCGACCGGACGTAGCTGATCCCGCTCCGGTCAGCGTCAGAGCGTCGAGTCGATGTTGCCCTGGCGCTGACAGCACCGGGGCGGCGCAGTGCTCGGCTCAGCCGAGCGTGCGGATCCCACCGGCCGTGTCCAGCTCCGCACTGAGCCGTAGCACGGGTCCCTCGCTCACCGCCGCGAGCTCGGCGGCTCCGACGGCGCCGAGCGCCGTCGACACCTGCGCCGCCTCCGGGCACGTGATGGTCAGACCGTGCAGCCCGACCTCCGGCAGCCCGTGCGAGGGGTGCGGGCTGTCCTGCCAGTCGATGAGGAACGGCACGGCGCCGCCGAGCCCGCCCTCCGGCGGTGTCAGCCGCCAGCGCAGCACGTCACCCGACGGCGTCCGGCGCGACATCGCCTGCACGTCACCCGGGTCGTAGCCGGCCTCGCGGGCCGAGGCGACGACGTCGTCGATTGCCGACGTGCGCACCGCCCAGCCCACCAGCGTGGGACGGTCCACCTCGTCCACCCGCAGCGGGCGCGGCCGGTCCGGCTCGGGCTGGTCCGGGTCCGGACCGAGCAGCTCGAGGTACCGGCCCGCACCCAGGCCGAGCAACGCGTTCGCCGTCCCGCGGCCCTCGTGGCGGCCGCCGGCGACGGGCTCGACCCCCGTCAACCTGTGCACCTCATCGATCAGCGCCTGCAGGTCCGGCCCCGCGTACACCAGGTGATCCAGCTCGATCGGCATACCGCGACTCTAGCCAGCCCTGCGTCCCGGCCGCCCCGCGCCGACCGGCCGGCTCACGCTCCGGACCCCGGCGCGTGCCGGATCGGGCAGCGTGAGAAAGTAGCAACCGGCCACCGCCGACAGCCCCGCAACCCCGGGAGGACCCGCACCCATGGAGACCGCGACGCCGTCGGGCAACGTCGCCGAGCAGCCGATCGGTGAGCAGATGCGTGCCGCGCTGATCGTCGAACGCGGGGGACCGGACGGCCGCGTGGTCGGCGACCACCCCGTCCCCGAGGTCGGCCCCGCGGACGTGCTCGTGCGTGTGCGCGCCTGCTCCCTCAACCACCTCGACGTCTTCGTCCGCAAGGGCGTCGCCGGCGGCCACCTCCCGCTCCCGCACATCTCCGGCGGCGACATCGCCGGTGAGATCGTCCGCGTCGGCAGCGACGTCACCGGAGTCGCGGCCGGTGACCGCGTGCTCATCGATCCGCTGGTGCGCGGCAAGGCCCTCGGCGAAGACATGCAGGGCGGCCTGGCCGAGTACGCCGCCGTCCCCGCCGCCAACTGCATCCCGCTGCCGGACGACGTCGAGTACGTCACCGCCGCCGCCCTGCCCATCGCCTACGGCACCGCCCGCCGCCAGCTCATCACCCGCGGCCGCCTGCAGGCCGGCGAGACCGTCGCCATCCTCGGCGCCGCCGGCGGCCTCGGCACCGGCGCCGTCATGATCGCCAAGGCCGTCGGCGCCCGCGTCATCGCCTGCGCCAGCTCCCAGGCCAAGCGCGACCGCCTCACTGAACTCGGCGCAGACATCGTCATCGACTCCAGCGCCGAGGACTGGGGCGCCCAGATCTGGAAGGCCACCGGCAAACAGGGCGTCGACCTCATGGTCGACAACACCGGCGCCGCCACCTGGCAGTCCTCCATCCGCGCCACCAGCCCCGGAGGGCGCGTCGTCACCTGCGGCGCCACCAGCGGCTACGACGTCACCCAGTTCCAGCCCTACGTCTGGGTCCGCGAGCTCGACATCCTCGGCAGCAACGGCTGGCGCCGCGAAGACCTCGAGGCCCTGCTCGGCATGGTCCGCGACGGCACGCTCGCCCCGGTCATCGACAGCACCTACCCGCTCGAGGACATCCGCGCCGCCGAGCAGCGCCTCGAGGACCGCTCCGTCATCGGGAAGGTCGTCATCACCCTGTGAGCGACGTGGACGCCGCCGAGAACCTCGCCGTCCGCCTCCTGGCCGGCAGCGCGGACCACCCGGAGCGCGTCGCGATCCGGCAGGCCGAGGAACGCATCAGCTACGCCGACCTCGCCGGCGCCGCACGCACCACCGCCGCCACCCTGCGCGCCGCGGGCGTGAGGCCGGGGGACCGGGTTGCGCTGCTCTTCGGCAACCACCACCGCTTCATCGACGCCCTTCTCGGCGTCATCTGGGCCGGCGCCGTCGCGGTCCCGCTCAACACCCGTGCCGGCCGCACGTCGTTGCGGCACGTGATGAACGACGCCTCCCCGGCCGTCCTCCTCGGCCACGAGCCGCTCGCCGAGCGCGCCCGCGAACTCGCCGGTGACGTCCCGCTCCTCCTCGCCGGCGCGGATGGCTGGGACGACGACCGCACGGGTGAGCGGGCGCCGTCGGACGCCGGCCGCGATCCCGCACCGGTCCGCGCGGGCGACATCTGTCTGCAGCCCTACACCTCCGGCTCGACCGGCAACCCGAAGGGCTGCCTGCTCACCCACGACGGCCAGTACTGGAACGCGAGCACCACCGCCGAGGTGTGGGAGCTCCAGGAGGACGACCGTGGCCTCATCACCGCGCCGCTGTACCACAAGAACGCGATGATCTGCGTGGTCAAGCCGCTGCTGCTGACCGGCGGCACCATCGTCATCGGCCGCAGCCCCGACCCGGCGCGCATCCCGTCCGAGGTGGCCGAGCATCGCTGCACCTACACCACCGGCGTGCCCGCCACCTACGAGATGTTGCTGGCCAGCGGCGAACATCACCGGCACGACCTCAGCTCCCTGCGGTTCGTCATCTGCGGCTCCGCGCCGCTCTCGGACACCCTCGGCCGCCGCTTCGCCGACGGGCTCGGCGCCCCGGTCATCGAGGCGTACGGACTCACCGAGGGCGGTCCGCAGGTGCTGATGAACCCGCGCACCGACGCCCCGCGGTACGGCATGGCCGGCCGGCCGCTGCCCGGATGCGAGGTGCACCTGCTCGACGTCGAGAACATGCCGACGACGCCGGTCGCGGACCTCCCGCAGGTGCCCATCGGGCAGGTGGGGGAGATGTGGGTGCGCAACCCCGGTGTCACGGCCGGCTACCACCGGCTGCCCGAGGTGAGCCGGCAACGCATCTCCGTCGACGGCTGGCTACGCACCGGCGATCTCGCCGTCGCCGACGAGGACGGGTACTTCCGGGTTCTCGGCCGGGCCGACGACATGATGAACGTGGGCGGCGAGAACGTGTACCCGCTCGAGGTGGAACAGCTGCTGCGCAGCATGCCGGGCGTGAGCCAGGCCGCCGTCGTCCCCGCCGAGCACGCCCGCAAGCGCCAGGTGCCGGTGGCGTTCGTCGTCGTGGACGAGGGAGTGAGCGAGGCCGACGTGAAGGACTACGCCCTGACCCAGGGCGCCGCCCACGCCCACCCACGGCGCGTGTGGTTCCTCGACGAACTGCCGCTGGGCGGCACCGGCAAGATCGACTACGCCCGGCTCGCCGCCCTGGCCGCGGAGAACTTGGGCCACCGGCCGCTCGGCGCGGACGACGAAGGGAAGGACAGGCCATGACCGTGGACGTCGCCGTCGTGCGGGACCTGCTGACCACTCCGGCCTACCACCGCTGGCTCGGTCTCGAGCTGCTCGAGGCCGCCGACGGCGCGGTCACCATCGGCATGACCTGCCGCCCGGATCTGACCGCCGACGTCGACGGCAGCTACGTGCACGGCGGGATCCTGGCCACGCTGCTTGACGTCGCCGGCGACTTCGCCCTGGTCACTCAGCTCGGCGTGGGCCTGCCGACCATCGACATGCGCGTGGACTACCTGCGGCCCGCCTGCCCGGACGACCGGCTGCTCGCCACCGGGACGGTGGTGCGCCGCGGCCGCAGCCTGGGCGTTGCCGACGCGCGCGTGACCGACGCCGACGGCAAGGAGCTCGCCGTCGGCCGTGGGGTGTACAGCACCGCCGTCGGGTAGTGGCCGGCGACCGACGTCGCTACGACTCTGCGGCTTGATCCAGTGCGGCCGTGTCGGTGATGGCCGTCTCGGAGACTCGACGTTTGAGCAGCTCGGCGGAGAACACGTCCACGTCGCGTCCGAGGATGCGGCGGAACTCCTCGTTCAGTCCGCCGGCCCGGAACAGAATGTTGCCCGCCGTGGGGTCCAGGTCCACGAGAATGTCGATGTCGCTGTCCGCCGTCGCGTCGCCGCGGGCCACCGAACCGAAAAGGCGCGGGTTCGTGGCCCCGTATCGGCGCATCGCCGTCGTGAGCTCATCACGGTGCGCGTCGATGAGCTCACGCAGGGCGAGGCTCTGCGGAGTAGCGCCGCTCATGTTCTCAGGATATCGCGAGGGGTGTTCCTCACCGGCCGACCAGGTCCGCTCCGCCGTCGACCGGCAGCACGGCCCCGGTGATCCACGCCGCCTCCTCCGACAGCAGGAACGCCACCGCGGCCGCCACGTCCTCCGGCCGGCCGACCCGTCCGAGCGGGTACTCGGCGCCGCGACGTTCGATGAGCGCCGCGTAGTCCTCGGCCGCCATCCCGCCGCTGACCCAGATCCCGGTGTCCACCAGGGAGGGGCGCACCACGTTCACCCGGACGGGCGCGAGCTCGAGCGCCAACGCCCGGCTGAACGACTCCACGCCGCCCTTGGCCGCCGCGTACGCGCTTGCCGAGGGCTGCGGGTTGGCCGCGATCGAGGAGCTCAGCGTCACCACGGAACCGCCAGACGCCTGCAGCGCGGACGCGAAGGCCCGGCAGGCGTGGATCGTGCCGAGGAGGTTCACCTCCACCTGCCGGGTCAGATCCGACAGGTCGGCGTCGGTCAGTCCCGCCCGGGCCACCGCGCCCGCGCAGGACACCAGCGCGTCGATCTCGCCGAACTCGGCCCGGACCTGCTCGGCCACGCGCTCCACGGAGGCGGCGTCCGCGACGTCGACCTCGTACTGCGACGGCGGGGACCAGCCGGCGCCCTCGGCACGGTGCCGCGCGAGGCTGACCACCCGGTACCCGCGGGACTCCAGGCGCTCGCCCACCGCTCGGCCGATCCCGGCCGACCCGCCGGTGACCACCGCGACCGGCGCGCGGCTGACGGATCCGCCGCTCACCGGGCCACCTCCGCCGTCGTCGGCGACTCGAACAGGCCGAAGTGCCGATCGAGGTTCTCCTGCTGCGGCGGCCGGGTCAGCAGGCTGACCACCACGAGGACGACGACGCCGACGATTGCCGCGGGCATGGCCGGGTGCCAGCCCGCCAACGGCAGCGGAAGCCAGCCGCGGTCCAGCCCGAGGAAGATCGCCTCGGCGACGATCATCGAGGTCACGGCCCCGGCCGCCGTCGCCCGGCGCCAGTACAGGCCGGCCAGGAGCGCGGGGAAGATGAGGAACACCGCCGGCCAGGTGATCGAGACGATGATCCCGATGATGCTCTCTGGGCCGAAGAACGCCACGAGCAGCCCGCCACCGACCAGGATCGGCAGCATCGTGCGCGTGGTGATCGTCAGCGTCCGGTCCAGGGCCTGCTCGGAGGCGCCGCGCCGGGCCAGGACCGGGCGCACGTGCTCCTTGGCCACGATCGAGCTGAGCGTGAGCACGATCGAGTTCGCCGTGCTGCCGGTGGCGGCGACGATCGCGAGGATCGCCACGAGCAGCAGCCACTGCGGCAGCACGTCGACGATCATCGCGGGGTAGATCGCCTCCGGGGAGGGGTAGTCCGGCCGCGTCGCGACGCCGACCATGGCGATGTAGAAGCAGCAGACGTAGACGATCCCGGTGCCGATGGGCAGCGAGATGGCGATGAACTTCAGTGTCGAGTGGCTGCGCGCCGCCATCCACCGCTGCTGCAGCTGCGGCATGGTGAAGTGCGCGGCGGCGAATATGATCAGCACCGAGATGAGGTACTGCAGGCTGAACAGCCCGCCGCCCCCGGGGTTGGACAGCAGCTCGGACTGGTGGCCGACCGTGTCCATGAGGTCGCTGAAGCCGCCGGTCTGGCTGAGCACGAGGATGACCATCGCGACGGCGAGGATGACGTACATCAGTGCGCCCTGGACCACGTCCGTCCACACGACCGACCGGAAACCGCCGCTCATCACGTAAAGGGTGACGATCACGGCGAGGAAGATCGCACCGGCCCAGTAGGGGATGCCGCCGCCGGTGACTGCCTCGAGGGTGAGTCCGCTGCCGCGGAACTGGGCACCCATGTACGGCACCAGGGCGAGGAGAACGATCACCCCGGCCACCAGGCCGACGGACCGGGAGCCGTACCGGTCGGAGAGGTACTCGGTGACGTTGGTGAGCCGGTAGCGCCGGGCCACCAGCCAGATGCGGGTGCCCGCGAAGTAGATGATCGGGCCGACGGCGGCCGTGGTCGCCACCTGGATCCACGCGCCGATGCCGTTCGTGTAGAACTGCCCGGTGATGCCGAAGTAGCTGAAGGCGCTGAACAGCGTGGCCGTGACGGTGAAGAAAGCCGGCAGCTTGTCGAGCTTGCGGCTGCCGAGGACGAAGTCCTCCATGGTCTTCGTGGTGCGCCGGTTGGCGTGATAGCCGAGATAGACGAGCAGGACGGCGAAGACGCCGAGCCCGATCCACATGGTGGTGACCGACATCAGCGCTCCACCTCCCCGGCGGTCGCCGCGGTATCGGCGGCCGCCCGGCGCACCACAGCCGCGTACGGGTCCCAGCGGTAGGCGATCCAGCCGACGTAGGCGATGAACAGCGCCGTCCAGATGATCCAGAGCAGCAACGGCGCCGGGATGATGCCCAGCACGATCGGCTCCGACTCGCCCTGCGGCCAGGGGTAGACCATCAGCGCCGCCAGCACCACGCCGAGTACGACGGCGAGCACAGCCTTGGCGCGACTACCGCGCGACACAGTCATCGGTCCTTCTTTCCGCGGCCGGGGACGGCCGCCGGGGTTGTCTCGGGATCAGTCTCGTGTGCGAAGGACAGGAGCGACGCCGCGGACCTCCCGTATTCCCGAGCGGTGAGATGCCGGCTCGCCGGAGCGGCGAATGACGTCCGGGATCGGTCTTGTACTTACGCGATCACAGGGGCTGCTCCGGCCGTGTGGCCTGCCAACGCGCGATACTGGACTCGAGGTAGCGCGTGACCTGGCCGACGAGATCGATTCCAGGAGTGAGGAGCCACTGGAGTTCGACACCGTCGAGCACGGCGAGAAGTGTGCTCGCCTCGTATCGGAGCGTCTCCTGGTCCATGGGACGGACCTCGCCGGCTTCCACGGCCTCCCGAATCCACTGTTCGAAGTCGCGCAGCGTTCTGGCGTACCGCTTCGTCATGAACTGGTGCGCTGGGTGGGACGGATCGGTCGCCTCGGTGGCCAGCGTGAGATACAGCTCGAGGAGCCCTCGATGCTCCGTGTGCCAGACCATCCGGTCGCGCAGGCCGCGAAGGGCGGCGAGACCGGTACCTCGCGGTGACGTCAACTGGGCTTCGTCCCAGACGCGAAGCACTTCGAGCAGAAGCTGCTCCTTGCCGCCGAAGTGCTTCATGACGGCGGCCGGTGTGATGCCGACGCGGTCCGCGATCTCGCGAACCGTGCTGGCGCGGTAGCCGTACGAGCTGAACACCTCGACGGCCTTGTCGATGATCTGCGCGCGACGGCGAATTCCGCTTCGGTACGGGCCCCTGACGCCGCGCGCAGGCGTGCTCGGGCGGTCGGTCACGGCATCTCCTCGGATTCGGCTGTTCCGGCAGATTCTCCTCGGCGGAGCGTTGACCCACGGTTCGTCGGCGATCTACGCTCACCAGCCAAAGGTATCGCGTACGTAACTATTCGCGGTCGCGATTGCCGCAAGGACAACGACGTCGTCGAAGGGAACGCATGGGACGCCGAATCGCTCGGGTTGGCGTTGTCGGAGCCGGCGCCGCGACGCAAGCCATTCATCTCCCGACGCTGGCGCGGTTCCCGGAGCGGTTCCGGGTCACGGCGGTGACGGACGTCAACGAGGCTGTCGCCGTCGAGGTCGCCGATCGGGTCGGCGCCGCGGTCATGCCGTCGCTCGGTGACATGCTCGCCGCCGACAAGCTCGACGTCGTCGTCATCTGCTCACCGAACGAGTTCCACGCCGAGCAGGTCAGTGCGGCGTGCCGGGCCCGAGTGGGCGTGGTGCTGTGCGAGAAGCCGCTCGCGACCTCGCGGTCGGAGGCCGAGGACATCGCGCGGGTGTCGGAGGAGACCGGGGTGCCGGTCGTCGTCGGCACCATGCACAGCTTCGATCCTGTCTGGCAGGCCGCGAGCCGGCGATGGACCGAGGCGGGCGCGCAGGCCCACACGATCCGGATCGCCGCCCGCATCCCGCCAAACCCGATGACGGAGGATCTCGCTACCGAGGTGACCGGGAGGGCGGGGCCAGGCCGTACCACCCGCAGTCGGTCGCGGCTGAAAGACCGGGTGGCCGGACTGCGCGGTGGCGTCCTCGGGTTGGCGATCCACGACCTTCCCCTGGCCCGCCGCCTCCTCCCTGACGCCCCGCCGCGGGTGCTGGCCGTCCATGAGCCGGCGCCCGGCGGCTACCACATCTTCGCCGAGGTCGGCGGGCAGCTGCTCGAGGTCCTCGGTGGCTCGTCAGAGACCTGGTTGCCCGACTGGCAGCTCGAGGCGATCGCCGAGGATGCCGTGCTCCTCGCCGACTTCGGGCCGTCCTATGTGCACGCGGGATCCGCAGTCGCCGAGCTCAGCATGCCGGCGGCGGAGACGGGCTTCGAGACCACCCGCCTGGGCCCGGCTGTCGACAACGGTTACGTCCGCCTGTGGCAGTCGATCGACGACCTGCTTGACGGAAGAGGCGCAGCGCCGCCTGTCGAAGCGTTGGTCGCCGACCTGGATTTTGCCGTGCTGCTCGCCGACCAGGCCACGGATCTCCTGCTGACCGCATCCGCACCGACGACCGCGGAGGCGATCTGATGACCATGACTCCGCTGACCGTCGGGATCTCCGGCCTTGACGAGGCGTACCCGCTCGAGGCCGTGCTCGGTTCCCTCCCCATGAGCTGCCGCACGGCAGGCCGGGACGAGCGCGCCGACGTCGTCCTCATCGGCGGACCGGACTGGGCGGCCCGGGCGACGGCGGCCGTAGACGGTGGGGCGCACGGTCTGCTGCTGGCAGACCCGTGGCCGATCGACGCCGCATCGCTGCGCGAGGTGGCAGACCTGGCATGCCCGGTCGTGGTCGACTTCGGCCGGCGGCACAACCCGGCCGTCGACCATGTCCGGGATGCGGTCGCCCAGCACCGCACGCCGCACGCGCTCTTCGAGGTCCGGACGACCACGACGCCAGGCCTTGGCCTGGTGCCAGCGTCGTTGGCGGCGCTCGACGTCCTCACCGCTGTGGCCGGCCCATTGGTCGCGCTCGAGGTGCTGCGGGACGACGCGCACCACCTGGCCCTGAGCGGTCGCCTCACCGACGACGCCGTCGTCGTGATCACGGTGGCCGTCACGCGTGCGCGACCACGACGCACGTCGCTCACCGTTGCCGGCAAGCGGGGCCGGGTGCGCCTCGAGCTTCCCGACCCGGTGACTGCGGCGCCCGGGACGGCTGCCGTGACCGAGGCGGGTGGCCACCGGGTGTTCCCGGTCGGTGCGGAGTCGGCCCACCGCGTAGCGATGCGGCGACTGACCGCAGCAGTTCTGGGCCATGCCGCACCGCCGGATGACCTGGCACGGCTCCGGGATACGGCGCAGATGCTGAACGGCGCGGTGGAACGTGACCGCGCGACAGGGAGTGCACGACCGCTCGAGCGCGCGAGGGGAGGCCCGTGATGACGCAGTCGAACTACAGGACGTCGGGCGGCGTGACCCGGCGCACGGTTCTCCGGGCCGGGACAGTCGCTGCTGCGTTGGGGCTCTCGGGTTGCGCCCGGTGGGGGTTCTCCGATGCGGACACCCGCCTGAAGTTCTGGAACATGCCGTGGGGGCAGACGAACTTCACCCCACTGGATCGTGAGATCACCCTCGGCTACGAGCCGGAGGCCGGGACCCCACCCGCGGCCTACCAGGTCATCCAGTGGGCGAACTTCATCCAGACGTTCACCTCGGCCGTCGCGTCACGGACTGGCCCCGCGGTGAGCTCAGGAGGGGGAACCCTCGCGTTCCAGTTCGAGAGCCAGGGGGCTATCGCCTACGCCGACGGCCTGCTCGAGAGCTGGCGTGCCAACGGCCTGTACGACGACTTCCTGCCGGGCCTTCTGGAGACGATGCGCGTCCCGAACGGGTTCGCGGCGGTGCCGTACAACCTCGATATGCGTGTGCTCTGGTACAACCGCACGCTGCTGGAGCGAGCCGGGGTGGAGCCACCGACCGACTGGCAGTCGTACCTCGACGCCTGCGCCGCCCTGAAGCGGATCGACGTCTACGGGTACGGGACCGGCTCGGGCGCCGGATCGTTCACCGGAAGCCACGCGCTGACGTCGTGGATGATCAACAACGGCGGTGGCCTGTTCAACGAGAACCAGGAGCCGGCCTGCGTCACTGACCAGAACATCGAGGCGATGGAGTTCGTCCTCGAAATGGTGCACAAAGGCTACGTCGACCCGCGTAGCCCGACCTACACCAGCGACAACGTCATGACGCAGTGGCAGCAGCACAGGTTCGGCATGGGATACGACACCGGTGGCCTCGCCAACAACGTCGGTGGTGCGGTCAAGGACGAACTCGAGGTGATGTCGCCGCTGAGGGGGCCGTCGGGGGACCAGGGGGCCTTGTTCTTCCCCAACAACATCATGATGTACACCGACAGCCCGAGCCAGCAGGCCTCCGAGGCGTTCATGACCTACTACTTCCAGAACATGACGCCGCTGTGGACCGAGAACACCGGGATCGGGCTACCGCCACTGAGGTCGATCACCCAGACGGACGAGTTCCAGGCCGACCGCAACAGCGTCAAGATCATCGACGAGTGGCAGCCGGTCGCCCGCACCTGGGCCGCTCCCGGAGGCGACGCGTTGTTCATCGGGGTCACGGCGGTGGACGCGACGCCCATGATGATCACCTTCACCCAGTCCATCCTGAGCGGTCAGACCGACGCCACGACCGCGCTGACGAGGCTGCAACGTGAGATCGAAGCCAGCATCAGCAACGCGTAGATCGGGGAAGCGCAGATGTCGACACGGTCGCTGAGGGACGGGATGGACCGGGCACGGCACGGAGTCGCCGTCGCCGGACCGGGTAGGCCGGGCCGACGGCGTCAGGCACCGCCGACTCCACGAAGCGCCGGTCCGGCCGGCCGGACGCTCGTGCTGTTCGCCACTCCCGCGGTGCTCCTCCTACTGCTCATCAACCTTTACCCGTTGATCTACGCGGCAACGCAGAGCGTGCGGGACGGGACGCTCATCGATACCGGCGACTTCGTCGGTCTCGCGAACTACGGCGCCGTGCTGTCCGACCCCGGGTTCTGGGACAGTGCGGTCTTCACGGTGGTGTTCACCCTCGTCGGGGTCTTCGGCAGCTGGATCGTCGGTCTCGCTCTCGCGCTGCTCCTGCGGACCCACATACCCGGCGGCACGCTGTTCAAGGTTCTCCTGCTGTTGCCCTGGGTCGTTCCGGTGGTGGTCTCTGCGACGGCGTGGAACTGGCTGGTGGCTACTCCCCAGAGCCCGATACCGATCC
The DNA here is from genome assembly GCF_042680605.1 of Georgenia deserti. Classification (NCBI taxonomy): domain Bacteria; kingdom Bacillati; phylum Actinomycetota; class Actinomycetes; order Allobogoriellales; family Allobogoriellaceae; genus Georgenia; species Georgenia deserti. The sequence continues at coordinate 114,756 of NZ_JBHUEE010000011.1, read as the reverse complement.
TCACGCAGGCAATCGGGCTCGGGACGGTGAACTTCCTGGCCGACCCGACCTTGGCGCAGATCACTGTCTGCGTGTTCAAGGTCTGGATCAGCTTCCCGTTCATGATGATGATGATGTCCGCCGCTCTGGCGGCCGTGGACAACAACGTCTATGAGGCGGCCAAGGTCGACGGTGCGTCCCGATGGCGCGAGCTCACGCAGATCACCTTGCCGCTGATCTCGAAGTCGACGTACATCAGTTGGATCCTCATGACGATCTTCTGCGTCAACGACTTCCCGACCATCTTTCTCCTCACCGGTGGCGGGCCGGTGGATTCCACCAGCACGCTGGTCGTCCTCGCCTACCGCACGGTCTTCGAGGAGTTCGACACCGGAACAGGGGTCTCGATCGCCTTCCTCATGACGGCGGTCCTCATCGTGGTCTCGGTCGCGCTCTTCCGGCGCATCAGGAAGGTGAACGTCGCATGACCAGCACAGACGTCTCCACGGCGAGGCCGTCCGCATCGCGCCGCGGGCGGCGCGAGGAACTGACGCACAAGGAGCTACGAGGGCGCTGGTGGCGGTTCGCACTGATCGCCGCCGTGACGGCCGTGGTGCTCGTTCCGATCGGAGCCGTGGTGGTCCTCTCGCTGCGGCCCACCCTCGGGAGCGCCACCACGGCCGCGGTCACTCTTGAGAACTTCGCCAGAATCTTCGGTGAGACCGATGTGCTCCTCTGGCTGGAGAACAGCCTGATGGTCAGCGCGGTGACCGTGGCGATCGCCCTGATCGTCGCGGCGCCCGCCGGCTATGTGCTCTCACGGGGACGGGGCAGGCTCGTCTCCGGCTTCTCGCTCGTGCTGTTCATCGTGCAGTCGCTGCCGCTGGTGACTGCGGTGATTCCCCTGTTCATCCTCTTCGCCCGGCTCGGACTGGTCGACAACCTCAGTGGCGTCACGATCGTCTACGTGGGCATGACGATGTCCGTCGCGATCTGGATGATGGCGGCCTACTACGACTCGATCCCGGTCACCCTCGAAGAAGCCGCCTGGTTGGACGGGTGCAGCGTCTTCGGCGGCTTCCTCAGGATCGTGCTGCGCAACTCGCCACCGGGCATCCTCTCGACCGCGATCTTCTCGTTCCTGCTGTCCTGGAACGACTATCTTGTCGCGTTGGTGTTCCTCCGTTCGGACTTCGTCTATACCTTGCCCGTCGGACTGCAGTCGTTCTTCCAGCAGAACGCCACCAGCTGGGGCCTCGTCATGGCAATCGCGGTGGTCATGATGCTGCCGCCCGTCCTGCTGTTCACTTTCCTCAACAAGTACTTCAGTATCGGCGGAATCGGCGGCTCGCTGGCCGGTCAGTGAGTGCACAGCTGGGTCATCCGTAGGTGCACCTGAGCTGAAACCGATGCCCACGGCGCGCCCGGCGCACGTGCTGAGACGGATTTGTCCGCGGCACGAGACTTCGCTACCGTCCCATCTACCCGCGTAGACAACGCGCGTAGACAACGACGAGAGGGACGGAGCAGTCCGTGCGAGCAGGCGAGCGGTCCGGGGGCCGGGTGACCCGTGCTGACGTGGCACGTGCCGCTGGCGTCTCGACCGCCGTCGTCAGCTACGTCCTCAACGACGGGCCACGACCCGTCGCCGCCGAGACCCGCAGGCGCGTGCTGGACGCCGTCGAGGCCACCGGCTATCGCCCCGACGGCATCGCGCGGGCGCTGGCCTCGGGCGCCACGCACACCCTGGGCCTCGTCCTGCCGGACATCGCCAACCCGTTCTTCGCCGCGCTGGCCCACGCCCTCGAGGACGAGGCCTCCCGGCACGGGCTCGTCTTCTTTCTCGGCGACTCGGCCGAGCAACGCGCCCGCCAGCACGAGCTCATCGAGAGCTTCGTCGGCAGGCGCGTCGACGGCCTGGTCATCGTGGGCGTCGACGAGGAGCTCGACCTCAGTCCCGCGCGGCGCGCCGGACTGCCCGTCGTGGTCCTCGACCGCATCCTCGGCGAGCCGGACGTGGGCGCCGTCGGCATCGACAACCGGGCCGCTGCCGCACTCGCCACCGAGCACCTGCTCCACCACGGTCGCCGCAGGATCGGCCTCGTCACCGGTCCGGAGGACTTGCCCACCGCCGCCGCTCGCGCCGATGGTTGGCGCGAGGCGCTCACGGCCGCCGGCCTGGCCCCCGCCGAGGACCTCACCCGGCACAGCCGGTTCGACCGACACGGGGGCTACCGGGCAGGCCGGTCCCTGCTCGGCGTCAAGACCCCACCGGACGCCGTCTTCGTGGCCAGCGAGCAGCAGGCGTTCGGCCTGCTTCGTGCCGCGCACGAGGCCGGCGTGAGCATCCCGGACGACGTCGCCGTCGTCGCCGTCGACGGTACCGAGGCGGCCGAGTACTCGGTGCCGTCCCTGACCACCGTGACCCAACGGTTCGACGAGCTCGCCGCCCGAGCCATCGAACTGATCCAGCACCCCGCCGCGGAATCGCGGACCGCAGTCTGCAACTTCGACCTCGTGCCGCGGCGGTCCTGCGGATGCCCCGAGCCCCGAGACCCCGAGAGGGAACCGACCTCATGACCACACGCCGCACCACCGCCGCTGTGTCGTCGATCGCCGCGGCCCTGCTCGCCGCCGGCTGCCAGAGCGCACCGGCCGACGAACCCGTCACCCTGACGTTCCTCAACGCCCACTCCGGGGCCTTCGTCAACGTCGTCGACGCGTTCGAGGAATCCCACCCGAACGTGCGGATCGAACTGCAGAGCGTCCCGTTCGAGCAGATGGTCGAACAGACCCAGGCCCGGCTGGCCTCGGGCGATACCAGCATCGATCTGCTCACCGTGGACCCACCCCGGCTCGCCGGCATGGTCGAGCAGGGCTTCCTCACCGACGAGAGCGCGTACCTGGAGGACATGCGCGAGCACGTCAGCGAGGTGGGGATCCGCTCCATCACGGCCGAGGGCCGGCAGTGGTCCTACCCGTTGTGGACCAGCGGCAACTTCCTCTTCTACAACCGCGAGGCGCTGCAGAACGCCGGCGTCGAGCCGCCCGGCCCCACCGACGCGGACCGGCTCACCTGGGAGGAGGTCATCGACATGGCCCACCAGGTGGTCGACGCGGGGGAGACCCGCTACGGCCTCGCGATGGACCAGGTCGACCGCTACTACCAGCTGCAGCCGCTGATCGAATCCTCCGGCGCCGGCCCCGGACTGGCCGGCGAGGAGAGCCTCGTGCCGGAGGTCGACACCCCGCAGTGGCACGAGTTCGGACAGTGGTACCGCGCCCTCTTCGCCGACGGCGTGGTCCCACGCGGCGTCGACCCCGCCCAGATGCTCGACGTGTTCCGCTCCGGCCAGTCGGCGTTCCTGCTCGGCAGCGCCTCGAACATCACCAGTCTGCAGGAGGGCGACTTCGCCGACACCTGGGGAATGGCCCCGATGCCGCACTTCGCGGACGGCCCGGTGGTCACGCCGACGGACTCGTGGGCCATCGGCATCAGCGCCACCAGCGAGCACCAGGACCTCGCGCGGGAGTTCGTCCAGTTCGCCACCCTCGATCCCGAGGGCGCCGAGCTGTCCTCCAGCGTGCTCAGCCTCCCACCGGTGAACGCCGCCGCGTTCGGCGGCTACGTCGACACCCTGCACGAGGTCGCCCCCGAACAGACGCGGCACTTCGCGGACCTGTTCCGCACCGACAGCGACGAGTACGCGCGTCACCGGCCCACCTCCGTCGGCTACGTCCAGTTCGAGACCACGATGAACAGCGCCTTCTCCGACCTCAACGGGGGAGCCGACGTCGCCGGCGTGCTGACCAACGCCCAGGAGACGCTCACCCGGCAGCTCGACCGCCGTCGGGAACTCGCCCGAGACGACTGAGCCTGCCGAACGAAGGAGTTCCCCATGACCACGCACGTCCCGGTGAAGACCGACGCCGCACCGAACACCCGCACGCCGCCCGCCAGGTCGAGCCGCCGCGGCCGGATGTGGCGCACCGCCGTCTGGTTCCTGCTGCCCGCCGTCGTCCTGCTGCTGCTCCTGCGGATCATGCCGACCATCACCGCGCTCGCGGAGGCGGTCCCTGTTGGCGGTGAACGCTCACCCTGGTCGAACTTCGCCTACATCTTCACCGACCCCTCGTTCTGGAACGCGGTGCGGGTGACGCTGCTGTTCGCCGTCATCATCAACCCGGTGCAGATCGCCCTGGCGCTGGCGCTCGCCGTACTGCTGACCAAGAAGCTGCCGTTCGTCGGGCTGTGGCGCACGCTGATCCTGCTGCCGATCGCGGTCCCGCAGGTGGTCTCCGCCATCGTCTGGCTCGTCCTGCTGCGTCCGGACGGACCGCTCAACGGGCTCGCCAACGCCCTCGGACTTCCCTCCGTACCGTGGCTCACCCAGCCCGGCTGGGCCCTGGTCTCAGTGATGATCGTGTGCTCCTGGGTGGGCGTCGGCTACTGGATGACCTTCCTCGTGACCGGCATCCGCGAGATCCCCGACTCCCTCTACGAGGCCTCCGCGCTCGACGGCGCCGGCGGCTGGCGGCAGTTCTGGAACATCACCCTGCCGAGCCTGCGCCGCCCGCTGCTGTTCGTCCTGGTGGCGGACACCGTCTCGAACTTCCTGGTCTTCGCACCCGTCCGTGTCCTCACCCAAGGAGGGCCCCAGGACAGCACCGACCTGATCATGTACAACATCTCGGACCGCGCCTACACGCTCGGCGACACGCAGGCCGCCTCCGCGGCCACGCTCGTGCTCATCGTGATCGTCGTGGCGGTCGTCGCCGTCCAGTTCCGGCTCCTGCCCGGGAAGGACTGACCATGAGCGAAACAGCCACCGCGCGGGAACGCCGCACCGGCCGCCGCGCCCTGATCATCGCCGTCCCCGTCGCGCTGGTTTCCATCGCGCCGCTGCTGTGGGCGCTTGTCTCCTCGGTCCGCCCCGGCGAGGACATCTTCCGCTTCCTCTCGCCACTGACCTGGCAGACCGTGGTGCCGCAGCGACTCACGCTGGCGAACTTCACGGCCGTCCTCGACAGCCCCTTCGCCCTCGCGTTGCTCAACTCCGTGATCGTCGCGTTCTTCAGCGTGGTCCTCGGACTCGCCGTGGCGGCCCTGGCGGCCTTCGCGCTCGCCTGCCTGGACTTCCCGGGCAGGACCGCCGTCTTCGCGCTCATGGTGATGTGCTTCCTGGTGCCCTTCGAGGCCATTGCCATCCCGCTGTCCACCACGTTCCGCGACCTCGGCCTCGCGAACAGCTACCTCGGCCTCATCCTCCCGGCGCTCGGCAACGGCTTGTCGATCTTCCTGCTGCGCCAGTTCTTCATGGGCATCCCGACCTCCCTCGGCGAGGCGGCCCGGCTCGACGGGCTGAGCTGGTTCGGCGTCTTCCGGCGGATCTACCTCCCGCTCTCGCGCGGCCCGCTCATCGGCGCCGGCCTGATCCTGTTCGTCTTCCAGTGGCAGTCCTTCCTGTGGCCGCTGCTCATCGCCCCCGCGCCCGCGGTCCGGGTGGCGCCGGTCGCCATCGCGGACTTCGCCCAGGAGACCGGCGTCGACTTCGGCCAGATGTTCGCCGCCGCGATCCTCACCGCCGCCATCCCGCTTCTGCTGCTGCTCTTCTTCCAACGGCACTTCACCGGATCCACCGCAACCTCAGGGAGCAAGGAATGACCACCGAGACCCACCGGCCCGCCCACCGCGTCATCCTCGACTGCGATCCCGGCAACGGAGTGCCCGCCACCGACATCGACGACGGGCTAGCCCTCGGCCTACTGCTGGCCAGCCCCGAGGTGCACGTCGAGGCCGTCACCATCGCCACCGGCAACACCCACCGCGACGTCGGCTACCGGGTGGCACGCACCATGCTCGACGAGGTCGGGGCCGACGTGCCCGTATACGCCGGCGCAGCCTCCGCTCTCGTCGAGCCGGCCACACCCTGGGCCGAGCGCCGCGAGGCCGGGCGCGTCAGCCCCCAGGCCACCGAGCTGTGGTCCTCGGTGCCCGGGCCTGGCGAGTACGACCCGGCCGGCGACTACTCGGCCGCCGCCGAGATCGCCCGCCGCGTGGCCGCCGAGCCGGGGGAGATCACGATTGTCGCCGTCGGCCCGCTGACGAACATCGCGCACGCGATGCAGCTGCACCCCGGCCTGGCCCGGGACGCACGCCGCATCGTCATCATGGGCGGGGCGTTCGACGTGCCGGGATTCCTCCAGGAGCTCAATTTCGGGATCGACCCCGAAGCCGCTCAGGTCGTCCTCGCCAGCGGCGGCGACATCACGCTCGTCCCGCTGGACGTCACCATCACCACCACGCTGCTGCTCGACGACGTCGACCGGCTCCGGGGGGTGTCGACGCCGGTGGCGCAGTACCTCGCCACCACGACGGCGCCGTGGATCCGCTACTGCGAGAGCGAGCGGGAGATGTCCGGATGCCGGCTGCACGACCCCCTCGCCGCCGCCGTCCTGCTCGACCCGGAGCTCGTCAGCGTCGAGCGCGCCGCGGTCGACGTCCAGCTCACCGGCCTGGTCCGCTCCCGGCCGGTTCGCTGGGACCCGAACGGCGTCAAGCTCGCGACCGGCATCGACCTGCCGGCCGGCACCGAGATCGACATCGTCGTCGGCGTCGACAACGCCCGGCTGGTCGATCTGCTGCTCACCGAGCTCGCCCGGACCGACGCCACCCAGCTCACCCCGGCGGCTCAGTGACGGCGACGGCACCACCGCAGGTCACCGTCGTCGGCTCGGTCAACCGGGACATCGCCATCCGGCTGCCGCGCTTGCCGCGGCCCGGGGAGACGCAGTCGAGCTGCGGTGTCACGGCACGGATCGGCGGCAAGGGAGCCAACCAGGCCGTCGCGGCCGCCCGGCTCGGTGCCCGCACCAGGTGGTGCGGCGCCGTCGGCGAGGACGGGGAGGAGGTGCTGGCGGCGCTGGCCGCGCACGGCGTGGACGTCTCCGGGGCGGTGCGGCTGCCCGGCACTCCCACCGGCACCGCGTGGATCTTCGTCGACGATGCGGCGGAGAACGCCATCGTGCTCGATGCGGGTGCGAACGGCCTGCTGGCCCCCGACCACGTCCCGGCCCTGGCCGACGGCGTCGTGCTCCTCCAGCACGAGGTCCCCGATGAGGTGACCGCCCTTGCGCTGGCCACCGCCCGGGCGGGCGATGCCGTCACCGTCCTCAACCCGGCACCGTTCCGGCCGCTCGCGGCGGCGACGCTCGAGAGCGTCGACGTGCTGGTGGTCAACGGGCCGGAGCTGGCCGGGCTCGCCGGCAGCGCGAGCGTCCCGGCTACGCCGGACGAGGCCCGCGTGCTGCTCGCCGAGGTTCCCGGGGTCGAGGCGGTGGCCACACTCGGTGCTCACGGCGCGCTGATCCAGCGCGGGCGCCACGTCGAGCACATCCCCGCCCCGCCGGTGGATGCCGTGGAGACCACCGGCGCCGGTGACACCTTCTGCGGCGCCCTGGCCGCCGCGATGGCCGGGGGAGCGCCGCTCGTCGAGGCGGCTGAGTACGCCGTGCACGCGGCCGCTCTGTCCGTCACCGGCGAGGGGGCCCAGGAATCCATGCCCGACGCCGCCCAGGTGCGGGAGTTCATGACCACCGGTGCGGTACCTGCCGCGCCGTAGCGCCGGAAACGGCACAACGAAAGGACGCACACATGAGCGATGACGCCACCATGCGTGACTACGTCAGCAACGAACTCGACCAGCGCGAACAAACCGGTCACGACGTCGCGGCCCTCCGGCCGGAGGCGGCGGCTGATCTCGACCAGGATCAGCTGGCCGACCTCCTGGCGCGGATCGAGGCCGCTCCGCGGCGCAGCTTCGGCTACCACGAACCCGACGAGCTCACTGCGATCGAGGCGGAGTTCGCCGATGACCCGGACGAGGTGCCTGCCTTCGTGTCGGCGGACCGGTTGCTCGCCGCCTGGCGCGGACGCGTGGCCGGCAACATGCTCGGCAAGCCGGTCGAGTGGGGTGTCTACTGGACGCGTGCCCGGCTGCGTGAGTACCTCGAGGCCGCCGGTGCCTACCCGCTGACCGACTACGTCCCGGCGCCCGCGGGCCTGCGTGAGCGTTACGAGCTCCGGGCTGACAACTGGGAGCAGACCACCCGGGGTCACGTGCATGGATCCTGCCGTGACGACGACGTCGACTACACCATCCTCGGGCTCCACCTCCTCGAGAAGTACGGACACGACTTCACCACGCAGGACGTGGCCGAGGAGTGGCTGCTGCGCCTGCCCTATCACCAGACCTACACCGCGGAGCGAGCGGCCTACCGGAATCTGATCGAGGAGATCCCGGCAGAGCAGGCGGCACGACGCCGGAATCCGTACCGGGAGTGGATCGGCGCCCTCATCCGGGCCGACATTTTCGGCTACGTCAACCCTGGCCGGCCCGACCTCGCCGCGAAGCAGGCCTACCGCGACGCGCGCCTCTCGCACGTCGGCAACGGCATCTACGGCGAGCAATGGGCGGCCGCCCTCACCGCTTCGGCCCTCGTCGCCGACAGTGTCCGCCAGGCCTTCGACCGCTCCGTCACCTACATTCCGCAGCGCAGCCGCCTGCGGGAAGCGGTCGCCGTTGTCACCCGCATTCACGACGACGGCGGCACCTGGGAGGAGGCACTTGCCGACGCCGACCGCCGCTGGGCCGGCTACCACTGGGTGCACACCGTGAACAACGCCGCGGTCATCGCCGCGGCACTGCTGTGGGGTGACGGCGACTTCACCCGCAGCATCGCCCTGACGGTTCAGGGCGGCCTGGACACCGACTCCAACGGTGCGACGGTCGGATCCGTCGTCGGCGCGGTGCTCGGGACCGCCGGAATCCCCGCACACTGGACCGATCCCCTCGAGGACACCGTCCGGTCTGCCGTGTTCGGGTTCGACGGCGTGCACATCTCGGACCTCGCGCGTCGTACGGAGCGCCTGGCTGCCGCGAGGGTGTCGTGACCAGGCGGCAGATATCGCGCCGACACCTCCTGATGGCCGCCGGCGGCGCCGGAATCGGTGCGGCGCTGACCGGATGTGTACAGGGGTCCGCCACGCGAAGTGTCGGTAGCGGACTCTCGCTGTGGGTCACGTTCGCCTCGGACAGCCAACGTGACTACTTCCGGCGGCATTTCGTCGACCCGTTCAACGCCCAGCACGACGGCGCGCCGCTGCAGCTGACGATCCGCGGCGACGACGACTCGCTGCAGCGGCTGCAACGCACCGCCATCGCGTCGGGATCTGGCCCGGACCTGATCTATACCGCCGGACCTTCGTACGGCCTGGAGTTCGTCCAGGCCGAGAAGTTCACACCGCTGGACGACTACGCCGAGCGGTACGGGTGGCGCGAGAGGCTGCAGCCGTGGGCGTACGGGGCGGGCGTCCTCGGCGGCTCGAGCTACATGATCCCCACCTCGTACGAGACGATGATCATGGTCTACAACGCCAGAACGTTCGAGCGACACGGGTGGACGGTCCCGACCAATCGCCAGGAGTTCGAGGAGTACGCCGCTGCCGCCCAGGAGGCCGGCGTCATGCCCGTGGCCATCGGCAGCGCGGACTGGCCGGCGACCACGGAATGGCTCGTGAGCATCTTTTTCAACCACGTGGCCGGTCCGGAGACGATCCACGACGCCCTGACCGGCAGGATCGGGTGGTCGGACGAGCGGATCGTCGAGTCGATCGCGTTGTTGAAGGACTACTTCGACCGCGGCTGGATGGGAGGTGGCAGCCAGGCCTACTTCACCAACCGCGAGGCCGAGTTGTGGGCCAAGCTCGTCGACGGCGAGGCCGGTCTGTACTTCGTCGGGAGCTGGGCGTTCACGTCGATGGCCCCGTACTTCAACGAGGACGCCGGCAACTATCAGGACTGGGACTGGGCCCCGCTTCCCGCGTTCGGTGACGAGACGACGCAGGACCTGTACGCCATCGGCGTCGGATCGACGTACTCGATCAGCGCGGACTCGCCACGGCAGGAGGATGCCGCCGCGTACATCGATTTCCTCCTCGCCGATCCGGCCGCCCAGATGCGCAGCGTTGCCGAGGTGCAGAGTCAGCCGATCCCGCTGGAGTACTCGCCCGGGGACTTCCCCGACGAGCTCGACCCCCGTATCCGACGCCTGTACGACGGCGTCGACGCGGCTGATCGGATCGGCTACCTGACCTGGACCTTCTGGCCCCCGCGCAGCGATGTCTACATCTATGAGCAGATGGACCGCGTCATCACCGGGCAACTCACCCCGCAGGACTACTGCACCGGGCTCGACGAGGTCTTCCGCGAGGAAGCAGACCAGGGCAAGGTGCCGCCGACACCGGAGCCGGTGATCGCATGAGTGTCACCGGCGCAAAGATGCGCCCCACCCTGTCACCGAGCAGGCGCCGTGCGGCACGCGGCTGGCTCTTCCTGCTGCCGTTGCTTGCTCTCAACCTGCTCGTCATCGGCGCCCCTGGGGCGATGAGCTTCGTGTACTCCTTCACGGACTGGTCCGGCCTCGGACCGGCGAACTTCGTGGGCCTGGACAACTACGTCCGCCTGTTCTCCGACGAGAAGTTCCTCCAGGCGCTCCTGAACAACCTCTGGTGGACGGCGTTCTTCCTCATCGTGCCGATCTCGATCGCGCTTGCCGGTGCATTCCTGCTCTCCCGCACCACGCACGGCCAGGTGATCTACCGGGTTCTGTTCTTCATCCCCTACACGCTCGCGACGATCGTCGTGGCGAGTATCTGGTCCAACATCTATTCGCCGGAGTACGGACTGACTGCGGTGCTCGGTGTGGACCTGAATCTGCTGGGTGACCCGGATACGGCGCTTGCCTCCGTCGCGGTGGCGAACACGTGGCAGTGGTGGGGATACCTGATGGTGATCTTCATGGCGGCGATGTCCAGTGTGAGCCCGAGCCTCTACGAGGCGGCGCGGCTCGACGGCGCCTCGGGATGGCAGCAGTTCCTCCACATCACCATTCCCGGCATCCGCCCGACGCTGGTGTTCATGGCGCTGATGACGGTGATCTGGTCGTTCCTCGTCTTCGACTACATCTACATCATGACCGGCGGTGGGCCTGCCGGAGCCACCGAGGTGGTCGGCACGTTGCTGTACACGACTGCCTTCTCCACGTACGAGGCGGGCTACGCCGCCGCGATGGGCATCGTCCTGGCGCTCATCAGCGTGGTGATGGTCGGCGGTTACCTCGCTCTGCGCCGGTGGAGGGGGTGGGACATTTGACCGCCGTCAGTACGCCTCCGGGCGTGAGGACACAGGCCGGACGAGGACGCGCGGGCCGGGGGAGCGGACCGACGAGGCCGCGTCGGGGAGCCGTCACCAGACATGCGGTGCTCGTCGCCCTCGGGCTCGTCTCGCTCGCGCCGCTCTACCTGTTTCTCACCTCATCGCTGAAGTCCCAGTCCGAACTGGCGGAGAACCCGGTCGGCCTGCCACGGCAATGGCTCTGGGCGAACTTCGTCGAGGCCTGGACCACGGGCCGTATCGGTATCGGTCTGCTGAACTCGGCCGTCATCGTCGCCGGAACGGTTGTTCTCGTATGTCTCGTGGCGAGCTGTGGTGCCTACGCTCTGGCGCGCATCGACGTGCCGGGCGGCGGCTGGGTCGTGGTCTACCTGCTCGTGGCGTCATCGCTGCCGATCCAGCTGTTCCTGGTCCCGCTGTTCTACCTGTGGGCGCGGATGCAGCTGTACGACACGCATCTCGGCCTGATCCTCATTCACGCCGCGGTGTTCTCACCGTTCGCGACCCTGCTGCTGCGGTCGTTCCTGGTGAACATGCCACCGGACTACGAGAACGCGGCACGGCTGGACGGTGCCAACGAGTTCACCGTGTTCCTCAAGGTCGTGATGCCGATGGCGTGGCCGGGCCTGCTCACCGTGGCGTTGACGACCACGCTGCAGTCCTACAACGAATTCCTGCTGGCCGTGACGTTCATCCAGTCCGACGAGTACCTGCCCGTCTCGAGCGCACTGTTCAACTTCCGGCAGGGGTTCACGCAGGACTACACGATGATCGCCGCTGCGGGCGTCATCATGGCGGCGCCGATGCTCCTCGCGTTCCTCCTGCTGCAGCGCCGGTTCATCGAGGGCATCACGAGTTCTGGGCTCGGCGGGACGTAGCGGTGGGGGATGCCAAACCTTTCGCCGTCGAACCCGTCGAACCCGTCGAACCCGTCGGACTCGACCGGTGACACGGGTTGATTCGATGAGTGAAAGCGCCACGTTAGCCAGGTGAGGAGTCATTGACTCGAGTAATAGCGCTCCGCTAGCGTCGCGGCCGGACATGCCTAGCGTCCCGCCGCGACGATGGAGGAGCACTCAGTCATGGGATTCACCCTCGGCATCGTCGGTGCCGGTCAGTTCTCCGCCCACTTCGCCTCGTTGTTCGACCTGCACCCCGGCGTGGATCGGGTGACGGCCACCGACGTGCTGCCTGAACGCGCCGGACGTCTGGTCGATGAGCTCGGGCTCGCCGGGACGCATGCGGACTTCGAGGCGATGCTGGCGGATCCGGCTGTGGACGCCGTCGCGATCTTCACCCAGCGGTGGACGCACGGGCCACTCGTGGTCCGCGCGCTCGAGGCCGGCAAGCACGTGTACTCGGCGGTGCCGATGGCCACCTCTCGTGAGGAGATCGCCGCGATCATCGACGCCGTCGAGCGGACTGGCCTGACGTACATGATGGGGGAGACGAGCTACTACAACCCCGCGACGGTCTTCGCCCGCAAGAAGCTCGCGGCGGGGGAGTTCGGGCGGGTGTTCTACACCGAGGGCGACTACCTGCACGACATGCACCTCGGCTTCTACGACGCCTACCGCTACAGCGGTGGTGAGGCGTGGAAGTCGACCGCGAGCTACCCGCCCATGTGGTACCCGACCCACTCCATCGGCGGGGTCCTCGGTGCCATCCCGACCCACGCCGTCGCGGTGAGTTGCTTCGGCATGCGCGATCACCTCGGGGACGGCGTCTTCGACACCGAGGTCTCGATGTTCGACAACGACTTCTCCAACATGACGGCGCTGTTCCACCTCGCCGACGGCGGCATGATGCGCATCAACGAGTTCCGGCGCGTCGGCTACCCCTCGCCGCTGCGAGAGAGCCGGTTCCGCTACTTCGGCACCGACGGCAGCTTCGAGCAGCTCGCGACCACCTCGGTGTGGCAGGACAAGCAGGGCGTGAGTGACGTCTCGGACCAGATCGCCAACCGGGAGACCCTGAGCGAGGACGACCCGATGCTGGCGAATGTCGCGCCGTCGCTGCGCAAGGGCTTCGTCTCCGGGCACGCCCCGATCCACGACGAGGACACCCGCCGGCTGCCGGAGACCTACGCGCACGCCCCGAACGGGCACGAGGGCTCGCACCAGCTCCTCGCGGACGACTTCGTCCGGGCCGTCGAGCAATCCGCCGTGCCGACCGTCAACGCCTGGGTCGCCGCCCGGTTCACCCTGCCCGGTCTGGTCGCGATGGAATCGGCCCGCCGCGGCGGCGAACGCCTCGAGATCGACGACCTCGGGCCCGCGCCCGAGCGGCTCGAGGCGGTGACATCCGGCCGCGCCTAGAATTACGGCCGGAGGTGCGCATGGTCCGCCAGGGTGGTCGCGGCGGTCGGTCGGTCACCCGCCGGGACGTCGCGGAGCGTGCGGGGGTCAGTGCCGCGGTGGTCAGCTACACCCTCAACGGCGGCGCCCCGGTGGCACCGGAGACCGCTCAACGGGTGCTCAAGGCGGTCGCCGAGCTCGGGTACCGGCCCAACCAGGCGGCGCGTGCCCTGCGGTCCGGGTCGACGCGGACGCTGGCGTTCCTCACGGTCGATGCCGACGACGCCATCTTCACCAACCCGATCTTTGCCGAGTACGTCCACGCCGTGCAGCGCGCTGCGGCGAGCCGGGGGTACGCGCTGTACACGGCGAGTACCCCCGGCGGAGGCCGGGCCCGCACCATGCAGGAGCTGCGCGAGTTCGCCTCCCGGCAGGTCGACGGCGTCGTACTCCTTGCGTCATCCGAGCAGCAGCTCGACCCGGCCGAGCTGGACGCCGTCGGGGTGCCCTGGGTGCTGGTCAACACCGAGGAGGCGCCGGGCGGCGGAAACAGCATCGGCGCGGACCTGTTCGGCGGAGCCACCGTGGCGATGGGACACCTCGTCGAGCACGGCTACTCGAGTATCGGCTTCGTCGGGGACGCGCCGCGGTCGGAGCCTCGGCGCCGGGCCTGGCGTGAGGTCTGCGCCGAGCACGGGGTGGAGGCCTCGCCGCTGTTCGACGTCGACTTCACCCGGGAGGGCGGGCGCCAGGCGGCGCTGGAGCTGGCAGACCTCTCCTCGCCGCCGCGTGCCGTGTTCGTGGTCTCCGACCGCACCGCCCTCGGCGTGCTGCGCGGACTCCACGAGTGCGGCGTGCGGGTACCTGAGGACGTGGCCGTGATCTCCTTCGACGGCTCGTGGGAATCGGCTTACGCCTGGCCGGGGCTGACGTCGGTGCGCCAGCCCATCGAGGAGATGGCTGCGGCCGCGGTCGACCGGCTCATCTCGCCACCCGAAGAAGCCTCCCACCAGGTGTTCCCGGTGGAGCTGATCGTGCGTGAGTCCTGCGGCGCGCACGCGTAGTCAGTTGGTGCGCCGAGCGGCGCGCTGACGAAGAGCCGTAGCGGACAGACTCCGTCCTTGACCGTCGGGCGGCTCAGCTCTACTGTCGCTGAAAACGATTTCACGAAGGAGTGGTGATGACACGACAGGGACAGGCCGGCGTCGGGAGGCGCGACGTGCTCCTCGGCGGGGCGGCGGCGATGCTCGGTGCTGGTGCCGGTGCGACGTCGGCATATGCGGAGCCCGCGGCCGCGGCGCAGTCGGCCGGCCCGCCGTCATCCCGGCCGCCGAACATCCTCGTCGTCTTCATCGACGACCTCGGGTACGGCGACCTGAGCTGCTACGGCTCGCCGATGATCCACACCCCCCACCTGGACCGACTGGCGCGTCAGGGCACCCGGTTCACCCACGGCTACGCCGGGCACACGGTGTGCACGCCGTCGCGTGCCGGACTGCTGACCGGCCGGGTCCCGCCGCGGGCGGGACTGCCGCACGTGCTGTTCCCGGAGGACACCAAGGGATTGTCCGCCGACGAACGCACCATTCCCGAGTACCTCAAACAGGCCGGGTATTCGACCACCTGCATCGGTAAGTGGCATCTGGGCTCCCAGCCGGAGCACAACCCCACTCGGCACGGGTTCGACCACTTCTTCGGCGCGCTCTACAGCAACGACATGACACCGTTCCAGCTCTGGCGGGACGAGGAGATGATCGAGGACCCGGTGGACCAGTCCACCCTGACCCGCCGGTACACCGAGGAGGCCATCGCCGCGATCGACCGCGCCGGGGACGACCCGTTCTTCATCTATCTCGCCGAGACCATGCCGCACCTCCCGCTCGCCGTCGAGTCACGCTTCGACGGCCAGTCCGAGGCCGGTGAGTACGGCGACGTCGTCGAATCCCTGGACCACTACCTCGGCGTGCTGTTCGAGGCGCTGTCCTCCCGTGGCCTGGACGAGAACACGCTCGTGATCGTCACCAGCGACAACGGGCCGTGGTTCGACGGCAGCAGCGGTCCCTTCCGCGGACGCAAGATCGGGACCTACGAGGGCGGTCTCCGGGTGCCGTTCATCGTCCGGTGGCCCGGGGTGGTCCCGCGCCGCCGCGAGCACGACTTCCCGGTGACGGTCATCGACCTGCTGCCGACTCTGTGTTCCTACGCCGGTGTGGAGCCGGACCCGGACGTGACCCTTGACGGCACCAACGTGCGGGCCGTCCTCGAAGGACGGCGCAGTGTGCCGCGCACTCCGATCTACTACTTCGACGACGACGACGGCAGTCTCTCCGCCGTTCGCGACGGCCGCTGGAAGCTGCACGCCCAGCGCCAGGACGAGACCACCCGGCGTCTACCAGAGCTGTACGACCTCGAGCGGGACTCGGGGGAGAGCTACAACCTGGCCAGCCGGAATCCGGACGTCGTCGAACGCCTGACCGCGATCATCGAGGAGATGGAGGCCGAGGTGGCGCCGGCCTGACGGGCGGGCGGCAACGCAACCTCTGCCACCCACTCACTCCCGTTGCTCGGCCTCGCCGAGCTCCTCGACGGCCGCTTCCATCGGCCCACGGTCGATCAGCTCGGCCAGGTCCACCTCGGCCCCGGGCGCGAGCGTCTCCATCTGCTGCATGCGCTCGAGGGTGTACTCGAGGCGATTCTCCTCGAGGCCGACGTTGCGCGGGAACGCCTGGACGTCCTGCATGTAGACCTCCCAGGCGTCGTCGATGACGGACTCCTCCATCGAGGTCACCTCGGCGATGATCGGCACCACGCGGTCGCGTTCGGCGTACATGGTGCGGTGCGCGCGGGTGAGTGCCTGGGCGAAGCCGCGTGCGGCGTCGGGGTTGTCCTCGAGCCAGGCGTTGTCGGCGAAGTAGGCGCCGTAGAAGTAGTCCGGCTCGATCTCGTAGAGGTTCACCAGCGGGTGCAGACTCGGGTCCTCGGCCGCGGCCTGGAATCCCTGTTCCGGGTGCAGGACCGCCGAGGCGATCTGCCCCTGCACGAGGCCGGAGACGTAGGCGTCGGAGGAGACGGACACGTAGTTGACGTCGTTCGGTGTCATGCCCGCGTCCTCGAGCACCATCCGCGTCATCGCCTCACGGAACGCGCCGACCTCCTGGATACCGAGGTCACGGCCCGCGAGGTCCTCGACGCTCTGCACGTCCTCGGGCACCACCAGCTCCACCTCGAGGCGGTCGGCGTAGGAGGCGAAGACGCTGATCTCGGCACCTCCGGCGAACGCGTTGACGACCGGTTCGATGCTGGCGCCGCCCACCTCGAACTCGCCGCCGACCACACCGTTGGCCACCGAGGTGCCCGACCGCAGGTTCATGATCTCCACCTCGATTCCGGCGTCCTCGAAGTAGCCGAGCTCGTCGGCGACCACCACGTCGGCGTTGGCGAAGCTGGTCACGCCGGTCGGCAACGCGATCCGGATCTGAGCCGGTCCGCCGTCGTCGTCACCTCCGGCGCCGGAGCACGCCGCCAGGGCGACGAGGGACAGGCCGACGACGGCGGCGATCCCGCCGCGGCGGCGCGGTGACCCGCGCAGGGTCAGCACACGTGTGGACATCATTGTCACTTCCTTCTCAGTGGGCTCAGGCGTCGCGGCGCCACGGCGCGAGCGCTCGCTCGACCACGCCGAGGATCGCCGTCAGGACGACGCCGATGAGGGAGAGCGTCACGATCGGCACGAACGTGCGTGCCGTCTGGAACGAGTTCGAGTTCGTGACGATGAGGTTGCCGAGGCCGGAGATGGCGGTGAAGAACTCCGCCACGATCACGCCGACCAGACCACGGCCGATGGCGAGCTTGATGCCGGTGAAGACGTACGGCAACGAGGCCGGGATGAGCAGGTCACGCCACACCGCACGCTCCGAGGAGCAGAACGACCGGGTGACCTCGAGCAGCTCGGACTCGACCTCCTCCACGCCGCGGGTGGTGTTGATGACCACGGGGAAGAAGACGAAGAACGCGACGATGAAGATCTTCGCCGGGTCACCGAAGCCGAACCACAGCACGATCACCGGGATCAGGGCTACCGCGGGCAGCGCGTACAGGGCGCTGATCGGGATGTCGAGGATCTCCTTGGCGATCCAGCTGCGACCGGCGAGCAAGCCGGTGCCGATGCCGAGCAGCACACCCGCTGTCGCCCCGACGGCGAGCACCGAACCGGTCTGCCACGTGGCGGTCAGCCACGTCCCGTCGGCGACCATGTCCACGGCCGACTCGACGATGGCCACCGGATACGTGAACAGCACCGGATTGACGTTGCGTCCGTAGATCTCCCAGATCAGCAGGAGAATCGCCAGGGAGGCGTAGCGCACGACGATGCGCCGGTTGCGCGTTGGCTGGCTGATCTTCATCGCCCGCCGCTGGCGGACCTCCTCCTGGGAGGCTGTCGTCGCCAGGGGGTCGACGCGGCGCGGCTGGACGTTGTTCTCGGATGTGGGTGAGGTGGTCATGCGGCGGCCCTCCCGGACTCGAGCGCGCCCCACAACCGGCGGCGCAGGCCGAGGTACTCCGGATGGCTCCGGACCGTCTCCAGGGTCCGGGGCCGTTCGATGGGGGAGCGGATATCGAGCACGACGTGGGCCGGCGGCCCGCCGAGCACGACGATCCGGTCGGACATGATGATCGCCTCGTCGAGGTCGTGGGTGACGAGCAACGCGGTGCGCGGCTCGGCCTCGATGAGCTCGATCACCTCCTGCTGCATCACCTCGCGGGTGATGGCGTCGACGGCGCTCAGCGGCTCGTCCAGCAGCAGCAGTTCCGGCTCGAGCACGAGCGCGCGGGCGATCCCGGTGCGTTGCTTCATGCCCCCGGAGAGCTGCCGCGGATACTTCTTCCGGGCGTGGCCGAGGTGCATGACCTCCAGCAGCCGCTCCATCCGTTCGCGCGGCTCGGTCCGGCCCTGGACCCGCACGCCGTAGAGGATGTTCTCCTCCACGGTCTTCCACGGGAAGAGGCCGAAGTGCTGGAAGACCATGGCCACGCGCGGTTCCGGCGCCTGGAGCGCACTGCCGTGCAGCTCCGTGCGGCCGATCCGGGCACTGTTCGGCAACAGCCCGCCCAGCGCCCGCAGGAAGGTGGTCTTCCCGCACCCGGACGTGCCGACGATGCTGACGAACTCGTCGTCGTCGACGGACAACGACAAGCCGTCGATGATGCAGGTGTTCTTGAACGTCACGTGGACGTCCTCCACGCACAGGCTCTGCGTCATGGTCACTCCTTCGTGGTGACAGCCCGAGATCAGAAGCGGATGACGGCTTTGAGGGGATCGCCGTCGCGCTCGCGGACCACGCGGAGGGCCTCCGCGATGTCGTCGAGCTGGAACTCGTGGGTGACGAGCTCCTCGCCGCGCAGGCGGCCCATGTCCGCCAGCGCCAGGGCGCGGCGGACGTTGTTGCCGCCCTCGCCGCGGGTGGTGTGCACCTGGACGCCCTGCCGCACGACGGCGGACAGGTCCAGCGTCACCGGTTCCGGGTAGAACGCCACGACGAGGATCGTGCCGCCGCGGCGCACGGCCTCGACGCACTGCTGGGGTGCGGCGACGTTGCCGGAGGTCTCGATGACGACGTCGGCGCCCTCGCCGCCGGTCAGCCGGGCGATCTCGGCGACCGGATCGCTCTGCCGGGCGTTGATGGTGTGATCGGCGCCGAGATCCCGTCCACGGGCGAGCCGGCTGTCGCGGGTGCCCACGAGGATCACCTGGCGAGCGCCGAGCTGTTTGGCCGCCTGCGCGGTCATCAAGCCCACCGGGCCGGGTCCGAACACCACGACGTCCTGGCCGAGTAGGTACCCGCCGATCATGTCGATGCCGAACAGGCCGGTGCCGGCGGTGGTGATGAGCACGGCGTCGAGATCCGAGACGTTCGTCGGCATCCGGGAGAGCGCGGCCACGTGATGGATGGCGTACTCGGCGAAGCCGCCGTCGACCGTCATCCCGGAGGCCTTGTGCCCTTTGGCGACGTCGCCGTAGTTCAGGCAGCACGTGTACAGGCCGGCCATGCAGTTCTCGCACCGGCCGCAGCCGTGGTGGGCCTCGATACACACGCGGTCACCGACGGCGACCTCGTCGACCGTCTCGCCCACCTCGACCACCGTGCCGGACCACTCGTGGCCGGGTGTGTAGCTGCCGTACGGGGGTGTGCCGGGGAAATGGCCGTCGTAGATCTTCAGGTCCGTGCCGCACATGCCGCAGACCGACACCTTGACCAGGACCTCGCCGGGGCCGGGCCGCGGCACCGGCTTGTCGACCACGCGGATGTCACCGGGGCCGAACATCACCGCCGCGCGCATGCTCTCGGGGACGTCGCTGTCCGGACGTGGGGCTGCCTGGGCGGCCGCCTGTTGCGCAACCATTCGAAGCTCCTTCGCGTCGGGTCGCCGCCGCGGTGCGGCAGCGGGCCGTCAGCGCGACGGCATGAGGTCGAGAAGGGTCTCGGCCGCCGCCGTCGCGAATGCGGGGTCGTTGATCGTGGTGTCATGGCGCTCGAGCCGGACCGTCGGGTTCAGGCCGGCCTCGAGGGCGTCGACGAACGCCTGATTGGCGTCCGGGTCGTGCAGGATGCCGCCGGGGCTTCCGACGCCGGACCATCCCTGGGTCGGGATGAGCACGGCTGCCGGGCCTCGGGAGGCGTTGAGCCGGTCGGCCACCAGCCGGCCGAGTTCGGTCAGCTCGGTGGCCGTGGTGCGGACGTTGGTGTTGTACGGGTTGTGCACGTGCACCGGCCGGTCCCGGTAGGCGGGCGGTATGGAGTCCGGCCCGCCGAAGCAGAAGTACTCGCAGCCGCCGGGCACGACCACCTGCGGCATCCCCTGCCGGCCGGCGGCGGTGAGCCGGCCGGGCCGGACGGGTGCGTAGATGTCGGCCGGCTCGATCTCGCCCAGCACCTCGTGGATGGTGAGGTCGAGGACCCCGGTGAGGACTCCGTCGTCGAGAAGGCGTTCCATGGCCGAGCCGCACGCCCCGGAGGCGTGGAACGGCACGGACGCGAGGCCGCCGTCGCGAAGCTTCTCGATGGCGGTGACGACGGCGGGTTCGGTGTTGCCGAACGCCGTCACCCCCACGGCCGGACCGGTGTCGGTCGGTGCTGCGGTACCGCCGCCGGCCACGCCGGCCATGGCGACGACGGCGGCCGCCGAGCGGCGCAGGATCATCCCGGTCACCCGGTTGGGGCCACCGAGCAGATCACCGACGGAGAATTGCATGGTGATGTCGCAGTCCTGGACGTACTGGCGCACATTGCCCGAGGCCACCGTGGAGACGATGAGCTTGGGCGGCCCGATCGGCAGGTGCCGCATGGCGATCGCCGCGACGGCACTGCCCTGGTTGCCGCCGACGGCGATGACGCCGTCCAGCCGGCCGGCATCGAACCATTCGGTCAGCACCTGCCCGGCGCTCTCGCCCATGGCCGCCATCGCCTCGTGCCGAGGGCCCGCGCGCAGGTCCGCGACCGTCGTCCCGGCTCGACCGGCGAGTGTCTGCGCCGGGACGTCGACGGCTTCGCCGGCGGCCTGGCCGAGCCCGATGTCGATCACCGGGGCGGCGCCTCCGCGGGCGAGGATCTCTGCCGCGAGGAAGGAGGCCTCGGCCGCCTTGGTGTCCACCGTGGCGAGGACGGCGATTCTCGGGCGCACGCGATCAGCCCCCTTCCGCCGTCGGATCCGGGTCGTGGGCCAGCTCGATCTCGCCCGGACGGGTCGAGGTGAGAATCCCCGCGGCCAGGGCTACGCGAGCGTTGTCCTCCATGTAGTCCGTCCGGTGAACCGCCGTCGCCAGGTCCGGGCCCACGGCGATGGTGCCGTGCTCGCGCATGAGGACCACCCGTGTCTGCGTCCCGGCCATGACGGCCTCGACGGCGTCGGCCAGCTCGGGCGAGCCGGCCGGCAGCAGCGGCACCTCGGCGATCTCTCGCACGTGGCCCCGCGCCGCCGCGGTGACCAGCGGCGGGACCTGGCCCGCCACCGAGAAGGCCACCGACAGCGGCGGGTGGAGGTGCGCGACCGCACCGACCTCGGGCCGGGTGGCGTAGATCCTGGCGTGGAAACGCCACTCCTTGCTCGGCGTGCGCCCGGGGTCGAGCACCTCGCCGTCGAAGGACATCACCACCGTGTCCGTGGCCGTCATGTCCCCCTGGCTGCAGCCCGAGGTCTTGATGACCATCGTGTCCGTGCCGGGCACTCGGATGGAGTTGTTGCCGCTGACGCCGGGCACGAGCCCGCGGAAGAAGCTGCGGCGGGACAGCCGCGCCAGCTCCTCGCGCAGGGCGTCCGTGCCGGTCTGGTTCGGCGCGGTGCCGATCATGCGACCACCTCCGTCGTGGTGCGGGGTCAGGCGCGCTCCGGGTAGTCGGAGTTGATCTCCCCGACCTCGAACTTGCGCACTTCCTCGACGTAGGCGGCGAGGTGCTCGGCCATGGAGTCGAACATCGCCAGCCCCTTCTCCTTCGTGGCGCGGAAGGGGTTGCCGATGGTCGCGGTGTCGGAGTACTCGTGGTGCTCCATCGGGACCCAGATGTTCTCCGAGCCGCGGAACTTCACCGTGCCGACGCCGTCGATCTTGGAGAACTCCGGTCCCATGTAGGCCGGGGCGTGGGCGCGGTCGTCCACGGCGCGGTCCATGTGCACGAGGTTGTCCGCCGTCGCCATGAGGCAGGCCGTCTCGAGCTCGGAGGAGTGCCAGCCCGGCGTCTCCTCAGGCGGGTTGTCGAAGTGGTGCTGGACCACGTTCGCCTCGCGCTCGGTCGGTGTCTTGTAGAAGGAGATGTACGCGCCGGTGTGGTAGCGCAGCTGGCGCATGAGTTCGTCGATCGGCTTGGTGTTGGATCCGTGGTGCGAGACGAAGATGATCTTCTTGACGCCGTGGTAGATCAGGCTGCGGGCGACGTCGTGCAGGACGCGCCGGTAGGTCTCGGCCCGCAGCGTGATGGTGCCGGCGCCTTCCTCGTGGCGGCCCATGTGGTGCGGTGAGTAGCCGAACGGCTGCAGCGGTGTGTGCATGACGTCCACCGCCTCGGCGGCACGGTAGACGACCTCCATCGTGACGTAGCTGTCCGTGCCGAGCGGGATGTGGGCGCCGTGCTTCTCGGTGCTGCCCATGGGGATGAGGACGGTGTCCTGTCCCGGTTCTGCGAGCCGCTCCGCGACCTCCGCGAACGACATCCCGAGGATGTTGTGCTTGCGGTCCGATCCGGCATCGGTCTTCGCGTAGTCCTTCACCGACATGTTGGAGAACTCCTTCGTCTCTGGTTGCCGTTGTCGCGCACGCCGTGTGCGCTGTCGTGGCCTATCGGCGTCGTGCGGGGCCGGGGCGTCAGGGTGTGGTGGCCCTGCGGTGTGCGCCGCAGCTCTCGCGCACGACGATGTCGCCGTCCACCGTGCGGTGGCGGATGCTCGTCTCGCCTTCCTCTCTGTCCAGGATCATCTGCATGGCCTCCGCGCCGAGCTGGGCGGAACGGAGGGAGTACGTGGTCAGCGCGGGCCGGACGTAGGCGGAGATGGGGGTGTCGTCGAAGCCGGCGAGGGCGACGTCGTCCGGGACGCTGAGGCCCAGATCGTGGGCCGCGGCCATGGCGCCGATGGCCATGCGGTCGTTGGCCGCGATGAGGGCTGTGGGCCGTTCGCGCGCGGTGGTGTTCGCGAGGAGGTCGCGCGCGGCGCGATAGCCGCCCTGCTCCGTGTATCCGCCCCGGCTGACCGGGGGAGCGGTGAGTCCGCCGGCGCGGGCCGCCCTGCGGACGCCGCTGAGACGTAGGCGGGTCGCGGTGGATCCGCGCGATCCGGCGATGAAGGCGAGGTGTCGGTGCCCGAGGTCGATGAAGTGCTGGGCCATGACCTGTCCGGCCTGCTCGCCGTCGGTGGTGACGGTGGGGAAGTCCTCACCGGCGCGCCCGATGAGGACGACCTCCGTGCCGTAGCTGGCGACCTGCTTGCGGGTGAGCCGGACCTCGTCACCGCCACCGAGGATGATCAGGGCGGCGACGCGGCGGCGCAGGAGTGCCTCGAGGGCCGTCTCGGCACGAGTCTTTCGCCGGTCGGTGGAGGAGAAGAGGACCTGGTAACCGGCCTCGTGCGCAGCGTCCTCGATCCCGCGGGTGACCTCGGCGTAGTACTGGTTGGCCATGTCCGGGGCGAGGACTCCGACGAGGTGGGTGTCGCGACGGCTCAGGTCGGTGGCCGACTGGTTGGGCCGGTAGCCGAGGGCCTCGATGACTGCCTCGACCCGTTCGCGGGTGCGGGCGCCGACCGGGTAGTCCGAACCGGAGGCGATGCGCGAGACGGTCGCGACCGAGACGCCGGCTGCTTCCGCAACCTCGCGGATGGTCACCGCTGCCATGTGATCCCTCCGCGCGTCGGTGCAGGTGGTCGGTGGCTCGCACCGGGTGGTGCGGCGGGTAACCGGCAATGTTAGTAACCGGCTACTACTGATAACTCTAATCAAAGTGGTTCATAGAAACCGCTTACTGTTTAACGTAGAGCCCGCCTGAGTGACGCGTCAAGGCGGAAGCGCAATTTCGCGATGCGAGAGAGATGTAGCTTGGTACTGGCAACCAATGATTGGTTCATTGGCACGATTGATGGTACTTTCGCTCGAGCGGTTGTCGCCTCACGGCGCCGGCCCGACCTGTCGACGTCGTTGCCTAACGGGAGACCTCAATGAGGAGCATGATCAGGACAGCCGCCGTGGTGGGTGCCGTTGCCGTGGGCGTGACGGCGTGCTCAGGCTCCGGTGATCCGGCGGAGTACCCCCAGGAGAACATCACCGTGGTGGTTCCGGTGCCGGCAGGGTCCTCGACCGATCTGTCGACGAGGATCGTCACGCCGTGCCTGGAGGAGGAGCTCGACACCTCCATCCAGGTCGAGAACCGTGAGGGTGGCTCAGGAGCCGTCGGAAACACCTACTTCAGCCAGTCCGAGCCCGACGGCTACACGTTGGTCTCGACCACTGCGGCCAACGCGGTCCTGCCGCCGCTGCTCGAAGACAGCGTCGAGTTCGACGCCGATTCCTTCCGTCCGGTGGGCACCATCGGGCAGGCGCCGATCGTGATGGTCGCCCGTGAGGGCGAGTACGACAGTGCCGAGGAGCTGCTCACCTCGGCAGAGGGTTCGCGGACGGTCGTCGGGGTCCCGGGGGCGACGAGCGTGCCCGCCATCGTCGTGGACGGACTCATCGCGACGCACGACGTCGGCGTCGAGACGGTGCCCTTCGACGGGAACGGCAACACTCTCCAGGCGCTGCGTGCCGGGGACGTGGACGCCATCTTCGTCTCGGCCGACAGCGGTGTCACCCTGCCCGCGCTCGAAGAAGGCGGCGTGGAGGCGCTGGCCACCGCGGTGACGGAACCGGCGCCGCACCTGCCCGACGTGCCGACGCTCGACTCACTGGGCTACTCCGACCTGCCGTACGCGGACTCGTTCTGGTTCCTCGCCACCCAGCCGGACACGCCCGACGAGATCGCGAACACCCTCGAATCGGCCATGCAGACGTGCATGAGCGACAGCGACGTCCAGGACCAGCTCGGTGAGGGAGTCGCACCACCGGAGTTCGTCGGCGCCGAGGAGACGAACGAGCGCCTGCACGAGGCGGCCGAGTCCTACGCCGAGGTGGCTGGTGACTGATGAGGAGATCCCGCGGAGTCGCCTCGCCGATCGGCTGTTCGCCATCGGTGTCGCGGCCTTCGCCGGGTGGACGTTGTGGCAGTCCTGGGACGTGGGCCTCGGCAGGCTGAGTGAGCCGGGATCGGGCATGTGGCCGTTCGCGGTCGCCGCAGGACTGCTCACGACCGCGCTCGCCCTCCTACTCCGGAGTCCCGAGGGGGAACGCTTCACCGTGCGGGCGGTGCGACCCCTCGGCCTGGCGGCGATGCTCTTCGTCTTCATCGGCGCCTACGACTACGTCGGATTCCTCATCCCCGGTGTGGTGCTGATGTTCGTCCATCTGAGGTTCCTCGGCGGCGAGTCGTGGCGTACCTCGGCGCTCGTCGCCGTGCTCGGAACGGGCGTGACCTTCTACCTCTTCTCGGAACTGCTCGGCGCGCACATGAGGGCGATCTAGATGTCCACGCTCACCTCACTCCTTGACGGCTTCGCCGTGGCGCTCTCGCCGACGAACCTGCTGTTCGTCACCCTGGGGGTCCTGGTGGGGACCGTCATCGGGCTGCTTCCCGGGCTCGGGCCGGTCGCCGTCATCGCCCTGCTGCTCCCGCTCACCTTCGAGCTGGACCCGGCCACCGCCATCATCATGCTGGCCGGGATCTACTACGGCGCGATGTACGGCGGCCGCATTCCCGCGATCCTGCTCGGTCTGCCAGGTGACGCCTCGTCCGTGGTGACCGTGCTCGACGGCTACCCGTTGACTAAACAGGGCCGGGCCGGCTCGGCGCTCGGCATCACCGCCATCGGTTCGTTCGCCGGCGGAATGGTCGCCGTCGTCGGACTGACGCTGCTCGCGGTGCCGCTGGCGCGCTTCGCCGGCTCGATCGGTGCACCGGAGATCTTCATCCTTGCCCTGCTCGGCCTCAGCATGGTCGTGTTCCTCGGGTCGGGTTCGAAGATCAAGGCGCTGTCGCTCGCCGCCCTCGGTCTGATCCTCGGCGCCGTCGGACTGGATCCGATCTCCGGCGGCGTCCGGCTGACCGGCGGCAACGTCGACCTGATGAGCGGCATCCACGTCGTCCCGCTCGCCGTCGGTATCTTCGGCATCGGAGAGATCCTCTACCGGTCCGACCGAGGATACTTCGGAGGCGCCGGAGAACTGCGGATCTCCAACGTTCTACCGACCATGGGGGACTGGATCGCCAGCCGCCTGGCCATCCTGCGGGCCTCGATCCTCGGGTTCTTCATCGGCGTCATGCCCGGTGGCGGGGGGACCATCTCCTCCGTCATCGGCTACGCCACCGAGCGCCGGTTCTCGAAGCAGCCGGAGCGGTTCGGCAAAGGGGCGATCGACGGCCTCGCGGCCACCGAGACGGCGGACAACGCGTCGTCGAACTCCTCGTTCGTGCCGCTGCTGACCCTGGGACTGCCGCCGAACCCGGCCCTCGCCTTGATGTTCGGCGCCCTGCTGCTGCACAACGTGACGCCGGGTCCGCAGCTGATCACGGAACATCCGGACGTCTTCTGGGGCGTCATCGCCTCGATGTTCATCGGCAACTTCATGCTGCTCGCGCTGAACCTGCCGCTGATCCGGGTCTTCGTGCAGATCTTGCGGCTGCGTGGCGCGCTGATGGCACCGATCATCGTCATCGTCGCCATCTGCGGGGTGTACAGCGTTCAGCGTTCGATGTTCGACGTCGGACTCGCCGTGGTGTTCGGACTTGTCGGCTACGTGCTGCGCAAGCTGAATTACGAGCTCGGTCCGCTCATTCTCGCCTTCATCCTCGGCCCGATCCTGGAAGAGGAGTACCGGCGCTCGATGCTTCTGTCGGAGGGCAGCCTGCTCGTCTTCCTCGAGCGTCCGATCTCCCTGGGCATGCTCGTCATTGCCGTCCTCGCGATCGCGGGGAGTCTGCTCTACGGACGCCGCCGGCGAACCGCGGAGCGCGCTCGGTCCGCTACGTAGGGCGGCGCAGAGCTAGTCCGCCGACAGGGTCTGCCGCACCTCGGCCAGGAGGTCGTGCATGGCGAGTTCGGCCTCCTGTTCGTCTCCTGCGAGGACGGCGCGGGCGACCCTCTCATGGCGGTCCAGCGCAGCGAGGACGTGCGGTCGATCGATCTCCTCATGCCTGCGGCGCGCCTGGAGCACCTCCCGGACCACCGGGACCATCGCGGTGTACATCGGGTTGTGCGACGCCGTCATGATCACGGCGTGGAACCGGAGGTCGGCGTCGAGATGGCGCGATTGGCGGCCCGCCTCGCCGTTGGCGCGGAGCATCGCCATGACCTCGCGCAGCTCGTCGCGTTCGTCCTCCGCGGCCCGAAGCGCGGCCAACCGGGAGGCGACCGGTTCCAGGCCGAGGCGCAGCTCCGTGAGGACCTGGAGCTGCTCCTCGCGGTCCGGTCCCTCCAGGCGCCACCGGATGATCATCGGGTCGTAGGCGTTCCACGACTCCGGCGGCCGGATCTCGATCCCGGTGCGCCGTTGGGAACGGAGCATGCCGAGCCCTTCGAGGATGCGCATGCACTCCCGGACGAGTCCGCGGGAAGCACCGTACCGGTCCTGCAGCTGGTCGAGCGTGACCGACGTGCCCGGTTCCAGGCGTCCGGCGACGATGTCCGCGCCCAGCCCGTTCAGGACGTGGACGTGACGGAGCGGCGTTGCGGCGTTCGGTTCAGGCGTCGACATAGTCCTCGAATCCGGAGCGTAGACGAGCGGTCGCCGTTCGCCTCGCCATCCGGCGGTGAGTCGGGCGGCGAACGACATGACCATTAGATTGTACGATTGACTAGATAGATCGGACCTACACCGATCCTGAGGCAGTCCCTGACGAACGAGAGAGACGCGATGACGCCATCGAACCGACCGAACGTGCTGCTGATCACCGTGGATCACTGGTTCGGGCAGTTGCTGGGGGCCGCCGGCCACCCGGTTGTCCAGACGCCGACCCTCGATCAGCTCGCGCGCGCGGGAACGCGGTACTGCCGGGCCTACAGCGAGTCCCCGGTGTGCGTCCCGGCCCGGCGGACGATCATGACCGGCACCGCGCCTCGCACGCACGGGGACCGCATCTTCCAGCAGGACCTGCCCATGCCCGAGCTGCCCACGCTCGCGCAGACCTTCCGGGACCACGGCTACCAGGCGACCGCCGTGGGGAAACTGCACGTCTTCCCCCAACGCGCACGGATTGGATTTGACGACGTCATCCTCAGCGAGGAGGGGCGCGCTCAGTGGGGAGTGGCTGACGACTACGAACGCCACCTCGCCGCCGAGGGGTACGCGGGGCAGGCGTACACCCACGGCATGAGCAACAACCAGTACGTCCAGCGGCCCTGGCACCTGCCCGAACGCCTTCACGTCACGCACTGGGCGACCCGGCAGATGGCCGAGGTCATCACCCGCCGTGATCCCACCCGCCCCGCGTTCTGGTACCTCTCGTACACGGCACCACACCCGCCGCTGACCCCCCCGCGCGAGTACCTCGAGATGTACGACGGGATCGAGATGGACCCGCCCACCGTCGGGAACTGGGCAACCGATCCCGCCGCACTGCCGGTGCAACTGCACAATCGACGTCATGCCGACGCCCCGGAGGGTTTCCGCGACCACGAGCTCCAGGCCGCGAAGAGAGCCTTCTACGCGCAGTGCACCTACGTCGACCACCAGCTGCGCGTGGTGATCGGCACCTTGCGCGAACAGGGCCTGCTCGACGACACCGTCATCATGTTCACCTCCGATCA
Organism: Georgenia deserti; assembly: GCF_042680605.1. NCBI lineage: Bacteria > Bacillati > Actinomycetota > Actinomycetes > Allobogoriellales > Allobogoriellaceae > Georgenia > Georgenia deserti. The sequence continues at coordinate 85,868 of NZ_JBHUEE010000011.1, read as the reverse complement.
CGGCGACATGCTCGGCGACCACGGCCTGTGGGCGAAAAGGGTCTTCTACGAGAAGTCCGCCAACGTCCCGATGCTTCTCGTCGGCCCGACGGGGGACGCGCGCGTCGGCGAAGGCGTGGTCGACGACCGTCTCATCGGCCTCCAGGACGTCATGCCGACACTCCTCGACATGGCCGGCCTCCCTGTTCCGGAGACCGTGGAAGGCCGGTCGATGCTCGGGCCACCCCGTGGGGTGCTGCACGGCGAGTTCGGGGAACGGGACGAGGCGACGAGGATGGCCCATGACGGCCGCTACAAGCTCGTCTACTACCCGATGGGGAACATCACCCAGCTGTTCGACGTGGAGTCCGACCCGCTCGACGAACACGACCTGGCCGGTTCGCCCGAGCACGCGGACGTCGTCGAGCGGCTGCAGCGCGTCATCGTCGACCGTGCCTACGGCAACGACGAGGAGTGGATCCGTGACGGCGCCCTGGTGGGTCTGCCACCACGGCACCCCGAGCGGACAGCCGACCGCGGGTTGTCGCAGCAGCGGGGCCTGCACTGAGGTTTGGGCCCGCGCTCGGGCACATCGAGAGGTGCTAGGCCGCGAAATTGGCTCGGGTGCGGCTCTACGGGCACAGCCCGTGCACGGCGCCGCCGCCAGTGCTGCACCTGGTACAGCACTCGACGTATCATGTTCCTATGCCCACCAACCTGAAGCGTCACTCCGTCACCGAGGACGACGAGTTGCAGGCCTACCTCGACGTGGCGCGTGCTGCCTGGCCCGACGAGACATCACCGACCCGGCTCATGCGGAACCTCATGAGCGAAGGCGTCACTCACCTGAGCGAGACACGGGCGCAGGTCCGGGCGCGCCGTCGTCGAAACCTCGAGTCCATTGCTGAGCGCCACCCCTGGCCGGGACCGCCCGCTGAGCGGCATCTCGCCGAGATCCGCGCGGCCGAGGACTGACCGTGGTTATCGACGCGAACATCCTGATCGCCCTCGCCGATGCAGGCCACATCCACCATCGAGTGGCGATCGACGTCCTGGCCGGCCTCGATCCGGAGACGCCGGTCCGGGTCCATCCCGTAAACGCGGGGGAGTTCCTCGCCGGCTATTCGGACGCTGAGCAAGCCGGCGCCTGGGACGACGTCGTCGCGGGCGGGATCGCCCTGGCCGACCTCCCCGTGGAGGACGAGGCACTGCTCGTCGGGCGGTTCCGGTACGCGTCGCGTCAGAAGATCCCCGACGTGTGCGCCATGGTCGCCGCCGCGCATCTGCGCACTGAGCTGTTCACGTTCGATCACCGTCTCCGGCAGTCGGCCGAAGCGTTGGGAATCGCCTGCCGCACCTGACGGACCGCTGTCCTCGGTGAGGCCCGCGTGCCGCACACGCCGCGGCTGCCGGACGTCACGACGTCCCGACCTACGGCACCTCGTGCAGATACACCCCCTGCCGCCCGAGCTCCGCACGCAGATCGGTGACGTCGACGTCCCTGGGCTCGACCCCGGTCGCCGCCGCAAGCGCCGCGGCGGTGCCGGCGGCCTGCCCGGTCATCCAGCACTGCGGGATCTCCCGCATGAACGCCTGCGTTGGGGCGTCGCTGGCCACGTGCCGCCCGCCGACCAGCACACCGTCGAGCTGTGTGGGCACCAGGGCGCCGTACGGCACCGAGATCGTCGCGTACTTCTGTGACGGCGACGGCGAGACACCCACCTCATCCGGATGACGCATGCCGGCTCGCCACTCCTCGGTGGCGAGCGGGTGCAGTCCGGCCAGCCGCCGGGTCATCCGTACACCGATCTGCGGCGCCGCGAGCATGATCCACGCCTGCTCGAAGCCGGGTGCGTACCGGCGGAAGAAGTCCAGGTGCGCGACCATCCGACGCCGGGACTCGAGCTCGACGACGCTGAGGTCCTCGACGTCGAGGCCGCTGTAACCGGCCAGGCGCGGGCCCATGAAGACCACGACGTCGTCGCGCCAGCCCACGTGCGGAGTGTCGACGAAGCCGAGCTGGTCACGGCCACGGGCCATGAGGTCGCGGTGGCCCTCAGGATCGCGCCGTTTGAAGTCCAGCCAGCGCCGCATGTCCACCCCGCTCCAGGTGAAGGCGGTGTTCACGCACTGCTGGACGTTGCCGCCGGCACCGTCGGACCGAGCGTCGGTGACGAAGGCGCCGCCTGCCCGGGCGACCACGTCGAGGTCGCCGGTGGTGTCGACCACCACCCTGGCCAGAATCGCCCGGCGGCCCTGCTTGCTCTCGAAGATCACGCCGCGGACGACCCCGGGGCCGTCGTCGACGGCAATGACGCCGTCGGCACTCGTGCCGGGCTCGGTGATGGTGTCGACCACCCACGAGTGCAGCAGTACGCGTACTCCGGCGTCGACGGCCGTCTCGTGCGAGACGATCTTGAGCCATTCGGGGTCGATCATGGGCGAGCGGCACACGGTCTCCCGGAACGCCGAGAGCCGCTCGCGCCAATACGCCACCTGGTCGGGGTCCTTCGATCCCCACAGGTCCGGACCTGGGCCGGCGAGTGCGCCGTCGGGCAGGCGGTCGAGCAACTCGACGCCGACGCCGGCGATGACGGGGACGCCTTCCCAATCGGTCATCCGGTCGATCCAGATCACCAACCCGCCGGCGGACAGGCCGCCCAGATCGCCGTAGCGCTCGACCAGTGTCACCCGCTGCCCTAGCCGCCGGGCCGCGATCGCGGCGGCCGTCCCGGCGGGCCCGCCGCCGACCACGAGCACGTCGGTCTCCTCGTGCACCGGCGTCTCGCGGGCGGGCTCGGTGATCGTGGCGACGGCGGAGCGGGACGGTGCGGGGGAGCGTCGCTGGTCACGGTCCTTGCCGGCGGTGAACAGATCACTCCCGGCGGAGCCGAAGTAGCTTTCCGGTGCCGGCTCGTGAGGCGGCGCTGCGTTCATGCGGCGAGCAGGATGGACGGTCCTGCCGGGTGACGGCTGTGGCGCCTCGGCGGACGGGTCGGCGTCGACATGCGGGAATGCTAGAAGCGGCATGCTCCGGAGGCCCGTCGGTCTACCACCCAGCGGAACGTGGACACACCACGGCGCCGGCACCAACGCCGAGTGATATGACTCAGTCCGGCGGCGCCGGGGCGAGCTCGATGGTCGCGTCCTCGACGACGTCGAGCAGGGCCTGCAGAGCCTGACACGGTCCGTAGACCGTGAGTTGCCCCCCAGACGCGCGTAGCTCGGCTGTCGCCGCGATGAGGACATGGAGTCCGGCGGCGTCGCAGAATGTGAGCTGCCGTGCGTCGACGACGACGTCGCGATGCCCCCGATGGATCGCAGCCCGCAATGCCCCCTCGAGGAGCGGGGCGCCGGCCATGTCCAGTTCACCAACGACGACGACATGGTCGGGACGACCCGTCCGTGGGCGCACGCTGAGGCGAGCCGTGTCACCCGGCGAGGACCAGAAGTTGCCAGACGGCGGACCAGTGTGCATGCGCCTCGACTCGTCAACGCTCACCGGAGAGAGCTCTCCCCGGGCGGCGACGATCCGCCGCATGGCTAATGGTCCTAACCAAGGCCGACATTAGCGAGGCCATGAGACGAAGGGCAAACTCCTGACCTGGCATCCTTCGCCGGTGTGCCATCGAGCGCCGGAAACCGTGCAGGGCCGTAGCGGAGGAGTCCCAAAGTGCGACGGTTGTCCGATCTCTGTGCGACGATCGAACAGCCGGAGGCAGGTCGAGCGTGCTACCAGCGGTGCGTCACCTTCGGTTCTCGAGAGCGCGGGGCTACCCGGGATTGCGACGCAGCTGTTCATGACGGATCAGAGCCACTCGTTACAGCTCGACGGTGACTCCGGTGCTCGGCCGTTCGACCGCCTTCACGACCTCCTGCTCTCGGTTGAGGACGTGGAGGATTTCCTTCAGCAACTGGTCGAGATCGCCGTGGACGTGATGGACGCGGACGTCTCGGCCGGCGTCACCCTCATCCGCGACGGCCACGCCACGACGGCGGCCAGCAGTGACGCGGCCAGCGCACGATGGGACGAGATTCAATACCGTTATGAGAACGGCCCCTGCCTCACGACGACGCGGACGGGTGAACCGATCCTCATCGAGGACCTGTCGCTCGAGGATCGGTTCGGCGAGTACCGCTCCCACGCCATGGCCTCCGGTCTGCGGTCAGCACTGTCGCTACCGTTGGACGGTGGCCACCACGCCGTCGGGGCGCTCAACCTTTATTCGGACCGTCCAAGAACCTTCGGCCGCGCCGAGCAGGAGGTTGCGCGGCGCTTCGCGGGGGAGGCGTCCCGGGCGCTGAAGCTCGTGTTGCGGCTGACCCAGCACGCCGAGGTGAACGCTCAGCTCGAGAAGGCCCTCGAGTCCCGCACGATCATCGACCAGGCGATGGGCATCATCATGGGCCAAAATCGGTGCAGCGCGGACGAGGCATTCGCGATCCTCCGCAACGCCTCGCAGCACCGCAACATCAAGCTCCGCGCCGTCGCGACCGAGATCGTCGACGCGGTGAGTAGGAAGGGTCGTCTCTGACACGTCGGGCCGCCCGTCACGCGAGCGTGTCGTCGAGCATCCGGCGCGCCTGCTCCGGCGCCGGCAGCCCACGGGTGTCCCCGAACGCGCCGATGACACCAGCGGCGAGCTCGGACCCGAGGTCAGCCGCGTCACGAGGCGATGCGCCCGCCAGCCGGGCGGCCAGATAGCCGCCGAGAAACGCATCGCCGGCCCCCACCGGATCGACGACGTCGACGGCACGCGTCGGGACGTGGCGGGGTGCGCCGTCCTCGGCTTGGTACCAGCATCCGCGTTCGCCGCCCTTGAGGACCACCTCGCCCACGCCGCGGTCGTGCGCGGCGGCGAAGACGGCCTCCGGGGCGGTCGCGCCGAGCACGGGCTGGGACTCGTCGTCCCCGAGGACGAGCAGGTCGGTGGAGGGCAGGACGGCGGCGAGCGTCTCGACGACGGCGTCGAGATCACCGAAGCCGCGGCGGAGATTGACGTCGACCACCACACCGGTGCCGTGCTCGGCAGCCCCCTGCGCGACGGCGGTGACGAGGGCACGCGGCCCCGGCCCGACGGCGGCGGTCAGCCCGGACAGGACGACCGCGCGTGGCGGCGTGGTCCACAGGCGGTCGGCGTCGTGCGCGTTCATGGCCGAGGCCGCGGAACCCGATCGGTAGTAGGTCACGCGCCGGGAACCGTCCGGCGGCACCTCGCGAAGCAGCAGACCGGTCGGGTGGTTCGGATCGGTCGCGGTGAGGGACTGCTCGACGTCGAGCGCCGCCATGGCGGCACGCACCCGCTCCGCCGGTGAATCCGCACCCAGGCGGCTCAGCAGCCCCGCACGGCCACCGAGCCGGGCAACGGCGGCACACATGTTGTACTCCGCACCGGCCACGTCCACGAGCATCGAGGTCGCGTCGGCCACCGTCTGCGGGGGAGTGGCCTGCAGGAGCAGCATCACCTCGCCGACCCCGACGACGTCGAGCGTCTCGCCGAGCCGGCGCGCGGGCGGCGGCCATGTGGTCTCCGCCATCTCAGCCGGCCTGTCCCTCGGACCAGGCGGTGGTCAGGGCCTCGGCGCGGCGTCGGAGCTCGGCCCAGTCACCGGAGGCGACGGTGCTCTCGTCGACCAGTGCGCTGCCCACCCCGACGCCGGTGCAGTTCATGGCGGCATAGGTGCGTGCGGCGTCGGCATCGACCCCGCCGGTGGGGACCAGCGGCACGTCCGGCAACGGAGCCCGCACCGCGCGGACGTAGGCCGGACCGCCCACGGTGTCGACCGGGAACACCTTCACCGCGGTGGCGCCGTGCTGCCAGGCGGTATCGATCTCGGTCGGCGTCAACGCGCCGGCGGCGATCGGGACCCCCGCGCGGTCCGCGACGTCCAGGACCGGGGCCATGGTCGTCGGCGTGACGAGGAACTGTGCCCCGGCGTCGATCGCCGCACGAGCCTGATCGGCCGTGCGCACCGTCCCGACGCCGACGAGCGCCTGGTCGCGCTCGCGCCACCGGCGCACCGCGTCCAGCGCACCGGGAGAGTCGATGGTGACCTCGATCGCCCGCACGCCACCGGCGTGCAACGCCTCGACGATCTCGTCCACGGCCTGCTCCCGGCGCAACCGGACGATCGCGATGACTCCTGACGGCGAGGCGGCCTCGGGCATGAACCACTCCTTGTTCGGGATACGGGCCGGTCGGCGGTGACGGCCCCGACGGCAGACCTGCTCACGCTACCGCGGCCCGCCACGCCGACCGTCCGGGCGTCCCACGCCGGCGAGTAGGCCATGATGGGGGCGTCCGAGCGGACCTTCCGAGGAGAGGTATGCCCCCGGCAACGCGGCCGAACGTCATCGTCGTCTTCACCGACCAGCAGCGTTGGGACACCACCGGCGTCGGTGGCAACCCCCTCGACCTGACGCCCACCTTCGACCGGATGGCCCGGCACGGCACCCACGCGACGCAGGCGATCACGCCGCAGCCGGTGTGTGCCCCGGCGCGGGCGGCGCTGCAGACCGGTCAGTACCCGACGACGACGGGCTGCTTCCGCAACGGTGTCCGGCTGCCCGAGGACCGCCGTACCCTCGCGCACCATTTCGCCGACGCCGGGTACGCGACCGGCTACATCGGCAAGTGGCACCTCGCCGACGACGAGCCCGTCCCGCCCGACCAGCGCGGCGGCTACCAGTCGTGGCTGGGATCGAACGTCCTGGAGTTCACTTCCGAGGCCTACCGCGTGACCATGTTCGACGACGACGGCGCCCCCGTCATGCTCCCCGGTTACCGCTCCGACGCCCTGTTCGACGCCGCCATCCGGTTCGTCGCCGACCACACCGGCCCGGCGGCAGCCGCCGGCGGGACGAACGGGACGGACGGAGCGCGACCGTTCTTCCTGTTCTGCTCCCTCATCGAACCGCACCACCAGAACGAGACCGACTCCTACCCGGCGCCCGAGGGGTACGAGGAGCGCTATCAGGGCCGCTGGGTCCCACCCGACCTCGCCGCGCTCGCCGGCGAGCCGGGCGCGAGCGTGCACCGGCACATCGGCGGGTACTACGGGCAGATCCGGCGCGTCGACGAGGGGCTCGGCCGGCTCCGCGACGCCCTGCGCAGCATGGGGTTGCTCGAGAACACGATCATCGCCGTCACCTCCGACCACGGATGTCATTTCAAGACGCGCAACGCCGAGTACAAGCGCTCGTGCCACGACGCCTCCCTGCGTGTGCCCCTTGCCCTGTCCGGACCCGGCTTCGACGGCGGGCACCGCATCGACCGGCCGGTCAGCACCATCGACCTGCCGCCCACACTGCTGGACGCCGCCGGTCTCGCCGTGCCGGAGGAGATGCAGGGCCGCTCGCTGCTGCCACTGCTGGCCGATCCGGCGGCGTCCGACTTCCCGGAGGAAGCCTTCGTCCAGGTCAGCGAGTCGGAGGTCGGCCGCGCGATCCGCACGTCCCGATGGATGTACTACGTCACCGCCCCGGACGCGGACCCGTGGCAGGACGCCGCCGCCGAGCGCTATGTGGAGACCGCCCTGTACGACCTCTCGCACGATCCGTACGAGCTGGACAACCTCGCCGGCCTGGCCTCGCACCGCACGCTGGCGGACCGGCTGCGGGACCGGCTGCTCGAGCGGATGATCCAGGCAGGGGAGGAGCGGCCGGTGATCGAGCCGCATCCGCCGGTCGGCGATGTGATCGGTCAACGTCGCGTCGACCCGGAGGCCTGTGCCGGGACGTGGCGGCCGGTCCGCTTCGGGCATCAACCGCGCGGCTAGCCACCCGGCCGCGGAGGTGCTGAGGCCGCCGCGTAGAACTCGGACGACTCCCGCCGCCAGAGCAGCACGAGGATCACGGCGATGAGCACCAGCGTGGCGAGCTGGACGGCGAGGGCGATCTCGGCAGCCGGGAGAACGGCGTCGTCCGGCAGGCCGGGCCGATCGGTGGTGGTCAGTCCGCCCGGACCGGTGAGGTCACCGACGATCCCGAGAACCGCCACCGCTCCCAGTGCGGTGGCGACCAGCCGGGCCCACGGCCGGCCCTTCCGGTTCATCACCGCCATCCAGACCCAGAGCGCGACGGTCGCCAACGCCGTCACCGCGAGCGCCACCGCGAGACCCACCGCGAACCCGGAGGAGCCGGCGGGGAAAGCCCCGACGTCGGCCGCGGTCCGCAGGTCCCGGCGCATCATCTCGATGACGATCAGCAGCACGATGCCGACGACGGCGAACCACGCCGCGCCGAGGTACATCAGCCCGACGGCCCATCGGATCGTGGCTGGGCGGGCCGGCCCGCTGGGCGTGGTCGACATGCTTTCCCCCTCCTGCTCGCTGCTGTTGGCGGACAGTGTGCCGGGAAAGCGGACGGCCTGCGGCGGGCTTGTGGACACACGTGCGCCGCGGTCCGGATCAGCGCGTCGCGGGCTCCAGCGGGCGGATCCCGAACCCGCGAGTGAGCGGGCTGAGGACGGCCACCAGTGCCGAGAACACGATGCCGGCCCAGCAGAAGATCGCCCACGGGAGGAACTCGAAGTTCCCCACACCGAGCGTCGTCGCGAAGAAGACCCCGGAGACCGTCCACGGCATGAGCACCTCGGTGATGGTGATCGAGTCCTCCATGGACCGGGAGAGGTTCACCGGGTGCAGGTTCCGCCGGCGGTACGCCTCGCCGTAGAGGTCCTTGACGAGGAAGAACGTGACCAGCGCGTTGGACGTGCCGTTGATGATGGCGAAGCCGGAGATCAGCGTCGCGAGGACCAGCGATCCGGTCGAGCGCAGGCGCTCGATCATGCGCGCCAGCAGCACCCGCAGCACGCCGGCGTTCTCCAGCGCGGCGGCGAAGAAGAACGCGCAGAAGACGAAGAACGCGGAGTTGTACATGGAGTACAGGCCGCCACGGTCGAGCAGCTCGGTCAGGGCGTCGGAGACCTCGCCGCCGAGCATGTCCGTGCTGCTGAAGCCCTCGATCGTGGCGGTGAACACCTCGGCCAGGGAGAAGCCCTGAACCGCGACGGCGAGCACCATCGCGGAGACGGTGGAGACCGACAGCACGATGAGCGGCGGCTTCTTCCAGACCGAGCCGGCGAGCACGACGACCGGTGGGATCAGCAGGACGGGGTTGAGCGTGAACAGCTCGTGCAGCTGCGCCGTCGTCGCGTCGATGATCTGCAGGTCCACCGACTCGGCGTCGATGCTCAGGCCTGCCACGAAGAACACCACCAGGGCCAGCAGTGCGGACGGCCCCGAGGTGTAGAGCATGTGCCGGATGTGCTCGTAGATGTTCGCACCGGCCGCCAGAGAGCTCATGTTCGTGGTATCGGAGAGCGGCGAGAGCTTGTCGCCGAAGTAGGCGCCGGAGACCACGGCGCCCGCCGTGACCGCGAGCGAGATGTCCATCGTGGACGCCACGCCGATGAGGGCCACCCCGATCGTGCCACCGGCCCCCCAGGAGGTGCCGGTGAAGCTGGCGACGATGGCTGTGACGACGAACGCGAGCACGTAGAGGTAGGACGGGTCGATGAGTTCGAGGCCCAGGCTGACCATCAGCGGAATCGTGCCGGCGATCATCCAGGTCCCGATGAGCAGGCCGATGCTCAGCAGGATGAGGATGGCCGGAAGAGCGCGCTTGATCTTCTGACCCATGTCCGTCAGCACCTGAGCGAGGCTGACGCCGTAGCACGCGGCGACGATCGTCAGCGCGGCGGCGGCGACGATGAGCATGAGCTCGGCCGGGTATTCGAGGACGCCGATGCCGCCGACCAGGATGACGACGACGAGTCCGAGGGCCAGTCCGGCGACGGCGCCCGAGGGGCGGGCGGTTGCCGCCGCGTCCTCGCCGGCGCCGGGCGTGGCCGGTGTTCGGTCGGGTGCGTCGTCGGGGCCGGCCGTGTCGGTGCGCGGTCCGTGCGGTGACGTCATCGTTCCCTTTCTCGGCAGGCTGGGAGGGTCAGCGGATGGCCGCGAAGGCGTGGTCGAGGTCCTCGATCTGGCGCTGCGCGCCCTCAAGCCCCACGGAGAGCCGGATCAGGCTCGCCGGGGGCTCGGGAGTGGAGGTGGGCCGGATCGGGGAGGTGACGAGGCTCTCGTACCCGCCCCAGCTGGGGCCGATCCGGAAGAGCTCCAGCGCGTCGACGAACCCGGCGATGCGGTCGTAAGTGGGTTCGGCGAGTTCGAAGCTCAGCAGGCCTGAGTACCCGGCCAGCTGCTCGGTCACCAGCGGCGAATCCGCCGGATGGTCCGCATAGGGGTGGTGGATCGCGGTGACTTCCTCGCGCCCGCGGAGATGGTCGATGACCGCGATCGCGTTGGCCTCGTGCTGTTCCATGCGGACCGGCAAGGTGCGCAGGCCGCGCAGCACGAACGAGGCCTCCATGGCGGACATGACCGACCCGAACAGCAGGTACCCGCGGTAGAAGAGCTCTTCGATGAGGTCGGCGGAGCCGATGACGGCGCCGCCGATGACGTCGCTGTGCCCGCCGATGTACTTGGTCAGGGAGTGGATGACGACGTCGACGCCGAGCTCGATCGGTTTCTGCAGCAGCGGCGTCGCCCAGGTGTTGTCGATGACCGTGCGGATGCCGTGGCGCCGCGCCGTCGCCGCCAGGACGCGCAGGTCGAGCACCTTCATCATCATGGTGCCGGGCGACTCCACGTAGACCATCGCGGTGTTCTCCCGCAGATGGTCCTCGATGTCCGCCGTCGGCTCGGGCAGGAGCGTGTACTCCACGCCGAAGCGCCTGAGGTGTTCGGCCAGCTGGAGGGTCGGGCCGTAGATCGTGTTGACGAACAGCACGTGGTCCCCGCTGCGCAGCAGACCGCCCAGCACGGCGCTGATTGCTCCCATGCCGGAGGCGAAGCACTTGGCGGCCTCGCCGCGTTCGAGGCGGGCGAGGAGTTGCTCGAGGAACGCCACCGTCGGGTTCGTGCCCCGGCTGTAGACGAAGTTGTGGTGCTCAGCGGCCTGCTGCCGCGCGTACTCGGCGAATGTCGGCTTCGCGAACAGGCTCGTTTGGAAGATGGGCGGGGCGACGGCGCCGGGGGAGTCGCCAGGGCCCTCCCACGGGCTCATGCAGATGTCCCGATCGGTCTGGCTGATCACCGTGTCTCCCTCTCCGACGGCGGCAGTGGCCACCCTGGCTGTCACGTGCCGAGCCGACGACGCCGCAACGCGACTTGTCATATAAGCGGACAAGTCATCGTGGGGTCAATTCCGGTGGCGGACGAGGCGGGACCGGCGACGCCGATAAGCTGGCACGTCGGATCCAGCGAGGGGGCGATGTGAGCGAGTACGCGGGCGAGACCTCGGCGGCAGGCGGTCCGCGGCCGCGCCGCGCCGAGCCGCGTTCGCTCACGGCCCAGGTCGTCGAGCTGGTCGAGGAGCTGTGTCTCGCGCCGGACGCCCGCCCCGGCGATCATCTGCCGTCGGAGAACGAGCTCGCCGAGCGGTTCGGTGTTTCCCGGGTGGTCCTGCGGGAAGCGATGAAGACGTTGGAGGCGCGCGGCCTGGTGCACCGCCGGCAGGGCAAGCCGGCGGTGATCGCCTCGCCGAACGCGCTGCCGATCGAGAACTTCGTCGCCCTCGCCGTGTTGCGCGACCGGCGCGCCCTCATGGAGTTCACCGAGATCCGCAAGGCCCTCGAGGTGCACGGGGCCCGACTCGCCGCGGAGCGGATCGCCGGGCCGGAGGAACCCGACACCCGCGAGCACATCGCTCGCGCCCGGGCCTCGATCGCCGAACTGCGGGCGGACCCGGAGACGATGGCGACTCGCCTACGGACCGACGTCGCCTTTCACCAGTCGCTGGCCCTGGCCTCCGGGAACGGCAGCCTCGCGCAGATCCTCCAGGCGCTGGAGAAATCCCTCGCCGCCAGCAGGGAGCGCAGTCACCGCCGCTACCTGGACGGCGGGGGAGACCCGGCCGGATCAGCCACCGAGCACGAAGAGTTGCTCGAGGCGGTCCTCAGCGGTGACCCCTCGCGCGCGGCGGCCGCGATGGAGCACCACCTCCAGGTGACCCTGCACGAGATCGAGACGCGGCCCGACGCCGACTGATCGCCGGCAGGTGCGCCGACGAACCTGTGTCGTGCCTGGGTGCGGCGGGTTCATCCGGACAGTCGACCGAATCCGGACATTTTTCTGTCGGCTCGTTGACGGAAAAATCCGACCTCCATAGCGTCCACGCCATGTCGACGTTGACGGATGTTCGTGCAGTCCCACGACGCACGCACGAGGAGCGCGTCCTGGACGCGCTGCGTTCCGGCGGAGCACTGAGCCGCGGGGATCTGGCCGAGCGGGTCGGCCTCTCGCGCACCACGTTGTCCGAGGTCACCGGCGAGTTGCTGCGCCGCGGGGCCATCGTGGTGGTCGACGACGACAGCGCCACTCGCCGCGGCTCCGGCCGGCCCGCCCAGCGCCTGGCCCTGGACCCGGCGTCCGGGCAGTTCCTCGGTATCGACTTCGGGCACCGGCGGGTGCAGGTGGTCCTCGCGGACGCGGCGCACCAGGTGATGGCCAGCGGCGCCGACCGCTATGCCGACGGCACGGAGTGGGACGAACGGATCGAGCGAGCGATGGGACTCATCGACCGGCTTGCGGGCGAGGTCGGGGCACACCTGACCGCGTTGCAGGCGATCGGCATCGGTGTGCCCGGCCCGTACACCGGCGCGCGACAGGCCGGTCCACGCGTGTCCTGGCGTGCCCAACCTGCCCCGGACCGGGTGGACCGCGTCTTCGCCGAACGGTTCGGGGCGCCCGTCCTCGTCGACAACAACACCCGCCTCGCCGCGCTGGCCGAGGCGGTCTCCCGCCCGGGGGCGCCCGGCCACCTGCTCTACGTCCGCCTCTCCGACGGCGTCGGCGGAGGACTGGTCGTGGACGGCCGGCTGGTCACCGGATCCCGCGGCCTCGCCGGCGAGATCGGCCACGTCACCGCCGACCCCGGGGGTTCGGCATGCCGCTGCGGGAAGCGAGGATGCCTCGAGACGGTCGCCTCGACGGCGGCGATCCTTGCCGCGTGCCGCGCTCGCGGCGCACAAACGGACACGCTCGAGGACCTCGCCGACGCCGTGGCGAAGTCTGATCCGGCGACCGACGCCGTCCTGCGCGACGTCGGCACGGTGCTCGGCCGCGTCCTCGGCGCCGCCGCCATGACCCTTGACCCGGGCGAGGTGGTCATCGCCGGCGAGGTCGTCCACGTCGCACCGGCCCTGGTGGACCAGGCCGCCGCGACACTGCGCTACGAGCTCTACCCCCTGGCTGCCGCAGCACCGATCGCTGTGCGCGCCGGCCAACTGCGCGACTCCGACGGCGCACACGGCGCCCTCGCCGCCGTCTTCCACAGCTCGCCCTTGCTCGCCGGCTATCCCCAACCGGAGCCGGACCAGCGGGCCTGACCGACGACGTCGTCACCACACCGTCGATCCCGGACCACCAGACACCGCCGATCCGGAAATCGGAGACCTGACCACGTGAGCACACCGAACAACATCCTCTTCTTTCTCACCGACCAGCACCGGGTCGACACCCTCGGGTGCTACGGAAACACCACCGTCCGCACCCCGAACCTCGACGCCCTCGCCGCGTCCGGGACCACGTTCGACCGCTTCTACACCCCGACCGCGATCTGCACGCCGGCACGCGCCAGTCTGCTCACCGGCCAGGCGCCGTTCCGCCATCGTCTGCTGGCCAACTACGAACGCAACGTCGGCTACCTCGAGGATCTCGACGACGGCCACTACGCCTTCACCGACGATCTGCAGCAGGCGGGCTATCAGCTCGGGCTGATCGGCAAGTGGCACGTCGGCACCCACCGCACCGCCGCCGACTTCGGTTTCGACGGCCCGGACCTGCCCGGCTGGCACAACCCCGTCGACCATCCGGACTACCTGCGCTACCTCGAGGAGAACGATCTGCCGGGCTACCGGATCAGCGACGAGGTCCGCGGCACCTTCCCCAACGGCCAGCCCGGGAACCTCCTGGCGGCACGGCTGCATCAGCCGGTCGAGGCCACGTTCGAGTACTACCTCGCCGAGCGATCGATCGAACTGCTGCGCCGCTACGCCGCGGAGCGTGAGTCAAGCGGTTCGCCGTTCTTTCTGGCGACCCACTTCTTCGGCCCTCACCTGCCCTACGTGCTGCCGAGTGAGTACCTCGAGATGTATGATCCGGCCCGGATCGAGCTGCCCGCGTCCGTCGCCGAGACGTTCGAGAACAAGCCATCCGTGCAACGCAACTACTCGGCGCACTGGACCTACGACACCCTCAGTGAGGAGACGTCGCGATGGCTCATCGCGGCCTACTGGGGGTACGTCACGCTCGTCGACGAACAGATCGGCCGCGTGCTGCGCGCCGCCGAGGACCTCGGCCTCATGGACTCCACCGCGGTCTTTTTCTCCGCCGACCACGGCGAGTTCACCGGTGCCCACCGCCTGCACGACAAGGGGCCGGCGATGTACGAGGACATCTACCGCACGCCGGGCCTGCTGCGGATCCCCGGCGGGCCGTCCGGACAACGCTCGGGCGAGCTGACCCACCTCATCGACTTCACCGCCACGATCCTCGACCTGGCCGGTCTCGAGCCCGCGCATGCCGTGGACGGCTCCTCGCTGGCTCCGATCGCGCGCGGGGAGGATCCGCAGTGGCGCGCGGATCTTGTCGCCGAGTTCCACGGCCACCACTTCCCGTACCCGCAGCGCATGCTGGTCACCGAGCGGTACAAGCTCGTGGTCAACCCCGAGTCCGTCAACGAGCTCTACGACCTCCACACCGATCCGAACGAGCTGACGAACCGCTACGACGACGCGTCCCTGCGTGACGTCCGCGACGCCCTGCTCGCTCGGCTCTACCGGCAATTGCGCGACCGCGGTGACAACTTCTTCCACTGGATGACGTCGATGTACCCGGTCGGAGCGAAGGACTACGACACCTCGCTCAGCTCCTTCGAGAAGGACGTGCCGTGAGCCCCGCGAACGGGCGCGCTCACCACGTCACGCGGCGCGGCTTCTTGGGTGCCTTCGGCGTGGCGGCGCTCGCCGGCTGCTCGGCATCGGTCGCAGCCGCGGACCGACCTGCGCCGGTGCGTCCTCGCCGCGGTGAGTACACCGGGCCGGCGGTCACGCTGCAGTTCTGGAACCCGTTCACCGGCGGAGACGGCCCGGCCATGGCCGAGATAGTCGAGGCGTTCAACGCCGCGCACGACAACATCCGCGTGGTGATGACCTCGTTGGTCGCAGACGACCTGTACGCCAAGGTCATGCCCGCCGTCGGTGCCGGCGAGGGCCCCGACGTGGCAATCATGCATCTCGACCAGCTCGCCACCTTCGCTGCTCGCGGCACGATCGCCCCGCTGGAGGAGCTCACCGACGGTCTCGGCCTGGACGGCACCGACTTCATCCCCGCCGTCTGGGACAGCGGCGTGTATGAGGGGCACCGGTACGGCATCCCGCTCGACGTGTTCACCATGGCCCAGTACTGGGCCACCGATACGTTCGGCGGGGCCGGCCTCGAGGGCCCGGTGCGCGACCGCGGCCACTTCGACGCCGCGGCGAGCTCGCTCCGGAATGCCGGTGTGACCCACCCGTTCTGGGTCACGCCGTCGTGGCAGTTGTTCGTCACCCTGTTGGCCCAGTTCGGCGGAAGCCTGTACGACGAGGCCGCGACGGCCGCGACCATGGGCTCCGACGCCGGTGTGGCAGCCCTGGAGTGGATGACCTCGCTCATCGAAGCAGGCGTGAGCCCCTCGGGTGCCACCGATCCTCGCCTGCCGTTCAAGAACGGCGGGGCGGCTATGCTCGCCGACCTGCCCGCAGCCATCCCGGACCTGCAGCTGACCGCGCCCGACCTGGCTTGGGACGTCGCGCCGTTCCCGCAGATCGGTACCCGGCCCGGCACCTTCGCCAACTCGCACAACTTCGTCCTGACCGGGCAGTCCCAGGCCGACGACGACGTCGCCCATGCGGCACAGACCTTCGTGGAGTGGACGAGCCGCAACTCTGAGCCGTGGATCGCCTCCGGCAACACCCCCGCACGCGCCACGGTGCGAGCCGGCGAGGCGTTCGCGGCCGCACCGCAAGCCGCACTGGCGGAACCCGAGGTCTTCTCCTCCGCCGCCTTCCTGCCGCAGATCCCCGGGTCCCGGGAGATCGCGGCGAACAGTTACGAACGCGCCGTCAGCGAAGTGGTTCTCAGCGGCGCCGACGCCGCCGAGGCCCTCGACTTCGCCCAACGCACGGCCCAGGAACAACTCGAGGAGATGCATGAACTGCTCGACGGCTGAGATCGGGGACACCCCATGGCCCAGCTGAGCGTGCGAGACGTCGCCACGGGCGTCGATGCCCGGACGCGTGTCGCCTCGCGACGCAACAGCCCCTGGACGGCGGCCGCGTTCCTGCTGCCGTTCTTCGTGCTGTTCGTCGTCTTCGTCATCGTGCCCATCGGATCCGCCCTCTGGGCGAGCCTGCACCGCTGGAGCCTCGGGCTCCCGGGCCGGCCCTGGATCGGATGGGACAACTACGCCGAGCTCTTCGAAGGCTCGACCGTCACCTCGGTGGAGTTCTGGAAGTCGATGCAGGCCACCGGCATATTCACGCTCTACAGCGCACCTCTCCTGGTGGCTGTCCCGCTCGCGCTCGCGCTGCTGCTGAACCGGAGATTCCCCGGGCGCATCGCCTTCCGCGCCATCTATTTCGCTCCCTACGTCTTCGGTGTGGCCGTCATCGGCCTGCTGTGGCGTTACCTGCTCGATCGTCAGCTCGGCCCGGTGAACCAGCTCCTGGGCGCGCTGGGTCTACCCGACGACATCGCCTGGACCACCTCGCTGCCGGCCGGCTGGGTCGCGCTCGTCGGCGCCACGATCTGGTGGACGGTGGGATTCAACGCGGTGATCTACCTTGCGGCGCTGCAGGACGTACCCCGGGAGCTGTACGAGGCGGCCACCGTCGACGGCGCCGGAGCCTGGCGCCGGTTCTTCACGGTCACCCTGCCCGGCATCCGGCGCGTCCTGCAGTTCGTCATCGCCATCACGATCATCGCCTGCGCCAACATGTACGGACAGTCGGCGCTCATCACTCAGGAGCAGCCGGGCACGGCCACACGCACCGCCATCGGGTTCATCGCCCAGACCGGTATCCAGGGCTTCGACATCGGCATGTCCTCCGCGATGAGCATGATCCTCGCCGTCAGCCTCATCGTGGTCAGCGGTGTGGTCGTCCTGGCGTTCCACCGGATGGGGGAGGAGGACTGATGGCCCACCTCCTCCGACCCCGCCGGGTGGCTCTGGCGCTGACGGTCCTGGCTCTGACGGCCGTGTTCGTCACCCCGCTGCTGCTGATGATCTCCACCTCGTTCAAGCCCACCGCAGAGGCCAATTCGCTGGAATTCACGCTGCTTCCGCGTGAACCCGGCCTCGACGCCTACCGCGAGATCCTCGGTAACGAGCGGCTGCCCGTGCTCCGCTGGCTCGGCAACAGCTTCCTGGTCGCCGCGGCGCACAGCGCCCTCGTCGTGACGATCTCGACCACCGCCGCCTACGCCTTGGCACGTCTGGACTTCCCGTTCAAACGCACGCTGTTCGCCGTCGTGCTGGCCACCATGTTCGTTCCCGGTGTGATCCTGCTGATCCCGCACTTCCTCATCGTCAACGGGCTCGGCTGGTTGAACAGCTACGCCTCGCTGGTGGTGCCCTCGGCGGCCGGCGCCTTCGGGGTCGTCTTCCTGCGGCAGTTCTTCCTCGGGATCAGCCCGGCGATCGAAGAGGCCGCGCGCATCGACGGCGCCAACGCCTTCCAGGTCTTCCTGCGGATCATGGTCCCGCTCGCAGCGCCGGCCATCGCCACCTTGGCCGTGCTGTCGTTCCTGTCGAGCTGGAACGATTTCCTCTGGCCGGTCTTCGTCCTCTTCAGCACGGACATGCTCACGCTGCCCGCCGGGCTCGCCCAGCTCCAAGGTGAATACGCCACGCGGTTCGACCTGCTGACCGCCGGCGCCGTCATCGCCAGCGTCCCCGTGCTGATCGTCTACATCGTCGCCCAGCGCTACATCATCGAGGGCGTCTCCCAGGGCGGGGTGAAGGGATGACCCCGGCAACCCACCTGCCACACCACCGAAAGGACACGATGAGAGCCACCGTCACCTTCAGCACCGACACCCGTCACCGCATCGAGGAGGCCGTCTACGGGCACTTCCTCGAGTCCGCATTCTTCGGCAACATCGACGGCGGGGTCTTCGACGAGGGCTCGGAGTTCGCGGTGGACGGCCCCGGCCCGCTCGCCGGATGCCGCGGCGACGTGATCGAGGCCTGTCGCGAGCTCGGCCTTCCGGTGGTGCGCTGGCCCGGCGGGAACTTCACCTCGCCGTACTGGTGGCAGGACGGGACCGGCCCGCGCGATCAGCGGCCACGCCGCCTCGAACTCGCCTGGGGTGAAGAAGAGTCGAACCGGTTCGGCACCCCGGAGTTCCTCGCGTGGTGCCGCGCTGTCGGGACCACGCCCTACCTGGCGCACAGCGCCCGAAACGTCGACGACGCCGTCCGCTGGGTCGAGTACACCAACTACGGCGGGGACACCGAGATGACCCGGCGGCGCGCCGCCGACGGGGCCAGCGAGCCGTACGGGGTGGCGATCTGGGGACTCGGCAACGAGGTCTACGGCCCCTGGCAGATGGGCCACCGATCCGTCGAGGCTTACGTGCTCGACGCCGTCGAGCACGCCCGGTTCATGCGCGCAGTCGACCCTGGTCTGCGGTTTGTCGCGGTCGGGCACGACGCGCGCGAGTGGACCCGGGACGTCGTCGCCGGGCTCGGCGGCATGGTCGACTGGATCTCATTGCACCTGTACGGGGCGAGCCGCCATCTCATCGATCCGTCGGTTGCCGAGTACGAGGCCGTGGTCGCGCAGTCCGCCTACGTCGAGCGAGCCATCCACGAGCAGTCGGACCTCATCGCCCGGACCCAGACCGAGCACGGCCGGGACCGGCCGCTCGGCATCGCCATGGATGAGTGGAACAACCGTCACCTCGAGCCCGCCGCCTGGCCCGAGCCACGGCCCGGCGCCGATGGCGGCGTCGCCGATCGGGACCTGCCCGACGCCGGTGACCACGGCGACGCGCAGGTGCGGCGTGTGAACCGGTACAGCCCGAAGACCTTGGCCGACGCCCTCTTCTACGCCGGGGTCTTCCACGCCATGCACCGCTCCACCGAGCTCGAGGTTCCGGTGACGATGGCCAACACGGTCAACCTCGTCAACGCCAACGGCCTGCTCGCCGTCCGCCCCGGTGGGCTGGTCAGGTCGGCGACGTACCACGTGTGGGACCTCTACCAGAACCACACCGGCCGGGTGCATGTGCCCGCCCGGGTCGCCGGGCCGAGCGTAACCGTCGGCGTGCGCGAGGGGGACGTCCGCGGCGCTCGTGGTCAGTTCCGGCACACTCCGGACGTGCTCGGGCTCCTCGACGTCTCGGTCACCCTGAGCGAGGACGGCCGACACCTCTACGTCGCCGCGATCAACCGGTCACCGGAGGAGACCATCACCGCACGGCTGGACGCCGGACGTCCGCTGCCGCCGGCCGCCACCCGTCGCCAGCTCGGCGTCGGGGTCGAGGACCTGTTCGCCACCAACGCCATCTCCTCGCCGGAGACCGTCACACTGTCCGCACCCGAGCAGGTCACCGTGAACGGCAGCTACGACTTTCCGCCGCACTCGGTGACCGTGCTCGAGTGGGATCTGTGAGACCGGCGCTCGGTGCCCTGGCGGCTCAGCGGGCTCAGGGCGTCTTGTTCGACATGGCGTTGTAGTACGCCGAGGACGCCTTGTTCCACAGGAGCACGAGGATCGCGATCGCCAGCGCGACGCGGATGACCGCCATCACAAGCTGGATCCCGGTCATCACCTGCGCCAGCGAGAACAGGAAGCCGATGACGGCGAGGGCGCCGAAGATCGTGGCGAGGATGCGGGCCCAGGACTTGCCCTTGCCGTTCATGACGGCCATCCAGATCCACAGGGCGATGCTGATCGCGCCGACGCCGATACCGATGGCGATCGAGGTGCCGGCCATGGCGTCGGCCATCTCCGGCATCCCCTGGGCGGCGGCCTGCTCATGCGCCATCTCCCGGATCGCGTCCATCTGGGTCAGGGCGATGACGAGGTCGATGACGGCGATCACCGCACCGGCGTACATGAGCTTGACCGCGAGATCGAGCGGCCTCGGCCGCTCGGTGGGCGCGGGGGAGGGGCCGGGCTGTCCGTAACCCGCCTGGCCGTACTCCGGTCCTGCGGCCTGGCCGTACTGCGGCATGCCGCCCTGGTCGCCGTACTGCGGTGGACCGGACTGCTGGCCGTACTGCGGTGGCCCTGCCGGTCCGCCCGGTTGACCGCCCTGCGGTCCCGGCTGGCCGTACGGGTTGTTGCTGTCCGACACTGTTCCCCCTCGTCACGACACCAATGTGCCCCTCAGTCTGCCCGAAAGCGGCCGGTTTGGCTCGGGCTTGACCGATCGGTGCGGCGGCGATCAGGCGCGCGGGCCGGCCCCGGGATCTCCGGTGGCCGGCCCGCGCGGTCCGTCCTGGTCCGTGCTACTCGGTCGACTCGGCCGCCAGCGCGGCGTTGACTTCCTCGTAGAACGCGTGGGCAGCCTCCTCGACACTGGCCTCACCGAAGGCGACGGAGTCCCAGTGGCGCGTGAACGTGTCCTCGAAGTTCGCCTGGTAGCCCGGCGGGTAGACGATCGAGACCGGCTCGCGCTCGACGATCTCCTGGTACAGCCCGAGCTCGTGCTGCTTCTCGTCGGGCAGCTCGGGATCCTCGAGCTGCTGGTCGAGGTGCCGGCTGTTGGTCGCCGCGCCGTTGTCCGAGGCGAACGCCTGGCCGGCCTCGTCGTTGTTGATCCAGAAGTCGATGAACGCCGCCGCGGTCGCCGCATTGTCGCAGTTCGCCGGGATCGAGAAGCCCGAGGTGAAGAGCGCGTTGCCCTGGCCGGCCTCGCCCCACGGGGCGGCGACGCTGGTGAGCTGTTGTCCCGGGGCCAGCCCGTCGAGGGTGGTCTGGGCCGGTGTGAGGGCGTTGCCGGGAAGGTTGTCGACCATGACCCGGCCCTGGGCGACGTACCGCTGCTCGGTCTGGTCCGGTTCCTCGGACGACTGCTGCGGAGTCGTCGTCACGCCGTCGGCGCGGAGCTCCTCCCAGAAGTTCCAGTAGTCGACGAGCACCTGCTCGTCGAAGCCGATCTGGTTGCCGTCGAACAGGTCCTGCCCAGTGCCCTGGACGTAAACGATGAAGTAGTTCGGCAGTCCGCCGCCGAGGTTCGCGGCCTTGACGTCCTCGGGCAGCCCCTCCTGCGCCTCGCGCAGGTAGTCGCCGAACTCCTCCCAGGTGTAGCCCTCCTCGGGCAGCCCGACTCCGGCCTCCTCGGCGAGGGTCTCGTTGATGACGACGGCGTCGTACGCGGCGCCGTAGGGAATCATGTACAGCTCGCCGTCGAGACCGCGCCCGGTGTCGAGGACGTCCTCGGGAATGTCACTGACGTCGATCGCGCCGGAGTCGATCATCGGCTGGAGCGGCAGAAGCGCCCCGCGGGTCGTGTAGTCGTTGAGCTGACGTCCCTGGGTCTGGGTGAGGCACGGCATGTTGCCGCTGGACGCCTGGACGTTGAGGCGTTCCCAGTACGGTGCGAAGTCGGCGTTCTCGTGCTCGATGGTTACCTCGGGGTGCTCCTCGAGGAACAGGTCGGCCACAGCCTGTGTCCGTTCGATTCGGGGCCCCGAGCCCCAGTAGGCCAGGCGGACGCTGCCTTCGACTGGACCGGTTCCGTCGACGGTCTCACCGGAGTTCGCGCCGGAAGGGTTCTCGCCGACGGAGGTGCCGCCGGTGCAGGCGGCGAGCAGAGCGGCGCAGGTACCGGCCGCGATCATTGCGGCGAGCCTGCGCGGCCGTGGGGTGGAAGTCATGGGGTGTCCTCTCTGTCATGACCGGTCAGGGGTGATGGGCGGGTTACTTCAGGCCTGTCGTCGCGATGCCCTCGACGAGGAGCTTCTGTGCGACGAGGAAGAAGCCGACGACGGGGGCGAGGGACAACGTGGCCATCGCGAACAAGGGTCCGAAGGCCGATTCGCCGGTGGCATCGAGGAAGCCGTTGAGCCCGAGCGTGACGGTCCACAGCTCGGGCCGGTTGAGATAGAGCAGCGGTCCGAGGAAGTCGTTCCACGTGTTGATGAACGTGAAGAGGGCGGTGGTGCCGAGCGCCGGCAGGGACAGCGGGATGACAACGCGGAAGAAGATCCCCACATGACCGCACCCGTCCAGCAGGGCGGCGTCGTCGAGGTCCCGCGGCAGGGTTCGGATGAACTGGACCATGAGGAAGATGAAGAAGGCGTCGGTGGCCAGGAACTTCGGCACCGTCAGCGGCAGGATGGTGTTGATCCACGCCAGTTCGTTGAACAGCACGTACTGCGGAACCATCGTCACGTGGTACGGCAGCAGCATCGTGCCGAGCATGAGGGCGAACATGATCCGCTTGAACGGGAAGTTCAGCCGCGCGAAGGAGTAGGCGGCCATGGAACAGGCGACGACGTTGCCGATCACGCACAGCGTGGTGACCGCCAGGGAGTTGAGGAAGAAGCGGGAGAAGTTCAGCTGCCCGAAGTTCCAGCCTTCGCGGTAGTTCTCCAACGTCGGGTTCGAGGTGAGGAAGTTCAGCGTTCCGAACGCCTCGTTGCCCGGGCGCAGCGACGCCCCCACCATCCAGAGCAGCGGATAGAGCACGATCGTCAGTACCGCGATGAGGGTCGCGTGCCGGACGAGCCCGACGAGCAGGCGGTTGCGCACCACGCGGCGACCAAAGATCTGCCGCGGTGGCCGGGGCCGGCCGGCGGAGTGGTCACGGGCGGCGCGGTCGGTGGATGTGGTAGTGGCGGTCATCGTTCGTCTCCGTAGTGGACCCAGTACCGCGACGAGGCGAACAACGCCGCGGTGAAGACAGCCAGCACGACCACCAGGGCCCACGCCATGGCGGAGGCGTAGCCCATCTCGAGATTGGCGAAGCCGCGCAGGTAGAGGTACAGGGTGTAGAAGAGCGTGGAGTCCAGCGGGCCCCCGGTCCCGCCACTGACGACGTACGCGGGCGTGAAGGCCTGGAAGGCGTTGACGGTGGTCAGCAGTAGGTTGAAGAAGATCAACGGGGTCAGCAGGGGGACGGTGACGCTGAGGAACCGCCGGATGGGTCCGGCGCCGTCGACCGAGGCCGCCTCGTACAGGTCGGTGGGGATCTGACGTAGGCCGGCGAGGAAGATGACCATGGTCGAACCGAACGTCCAGACGTTGAGCACCACGAGGGTCCACAGCGCCGAGTCCGGATCGCCGATCCAGCTCTGGCCGCTGATGCCGAGCGTGCCGAGCGCCGCGTTGACGATGCCGTCACCGCCGAAGACCTGTCGCCACAGCACCGCGATGGCCACGCTGGTTCCGATGAGGGAGGGCAGGTAGAACGCGGCGCGGTAGAACGGCAGGAACCGCATCCCCTTGTTGAGGATCATCGCGACGCCGAGCGAGAACGCGAGCACGCCGGGCACGGAGACGGCGACGTACTTCAGCGTGACGAGCACCGACGAGGCCAGCCGCGGATCGGCGGCCATCCGCTCGTAGTTCCCGAGGCCGATCCAGTTCGGTGACGACATCAGGTCGTAGTCGGTGAAGCTCAGGTAGAGCGAGTACGCCATGGGCCCGAGCGTCAGGAGCACCATGCCGGCGATCCACGGCGCGAGGAAGCCGTACCCGGCGATCGCCTCGCGGGTGCGCCGGTTCAGCGAGCGGGACCGGCCCGGTGCGGCCGGGCGGTGCGAAGCCGGCTCAGGGGCCGTGGCGGCCGGGGTCGAGAGTGTTGCCACCGGTCCTCCTCCTTCGAGTGCGCGTCGGTGCGCGTGAGCACCAGCAGACCGCGGGGACGCGGTCGGGGACAGAAGCGGGCCGGGCCCCGCGGCGGCACTCGGGCGGCCGCGGGGCCCGTCGGGATCAGATGCCGTCGTAGTAGGCGAGCACGGCGTCGACGTCGACGGTGCTGTCGGGCTGCATGCCGAGGGCGTCGTAGTGCTTGCGACGCTTGTACATGTCGGCGAGCAGGATCGCGCGGGCGTGCGTGGCCACCTCGTGCGCGACCTCCGCGGGGACGACGATCACGCCGTCGTCGTCGCAGCCGACCATGTCACCCGGACGGACCTGGACGCCGCCGCAGGAGATCGTCCCCTGGACCTCGACCACCTCGATGCGCCCGGGGATGATCGTGCGCCCACGCTCGCGCACGGCCACGGGGGTGCGCTGGAGGATGACCTCGCCGGTGTCGCGGCAGTTGCCGTCGCTGACGATGCCGACGGCGCCGGCCCCCACGGCGGCCATGGTGTTCTCCGAACCCCAGAATCCGACCTCGGGTCCGCCTCCGGAGTCCATCACGATGACGTGGCCGGGTGCGAGATCATCGGGCAGCTTGCGGTGGCCGTGGCGCTCGAACCAGATGCGGTGCGCATCGACGATGTCCTCGGTGGTGTCGAGCTTCCACATCGGCTTGTTGGCGGGGACGCACCGCATGGTGGCGGCGTGACCCCAGAACTTCATGCCCTCCCAGAGCGGCCGCACCTCGGGCGACATCAGGGTGAGGTTGAAGTAGCCGATCCCGTCGAGGGCGTCCGCCACGTCGCAGACCCGCAGGTACTTGTACAGGCTGTTCAGGTCGTTCGGGTCGGCCTTCTCGAGGGTCGTCGTCGGCGACGTCATCGTGTTCCTCTCTGCGCTGAGCAATCGGTGCCTATTGTCTACAGTAGACGTGCGTGGTGGGGCAACCCCTGCAGCGGTGGTTCCCGCATGCCGGACCGGACCTGCCGTGCCCCCGCCGAAAGCGGAAACCTGTGCCTTGAGCGGATGTTTGAACGTCCGCTGTTGACTCAGGTTTCCGCTTTCGGCGCTGGAACGGCGGGCCGTGCGTGCTCGGCGAGCGAGGCGACCACCTCGAACGCTCGCTCGATCGGGCCGGGCCGGGCCACGCCCTGCCCGACGATCTCGTGGGCAGTGCCGTGCGCGGGCGTGGCGATCGGGACGGGCAGCCCGCCCTGGACCGTGACGCCCTCGTCGAAGCCGCGCAGCTTGAGGGCGATCTGGCCCTGGTCGTGGTACATCGTCACAACACCGTCGAACTCACCGCCGAAGGCGCGCAGGAACAGCGTGTCCGCCGGATGGGGGCCGTCGGCGCGCAGGCCACGTTCGCGGGCGAGTGCGACGCCGGGGGCGATCACGTCCCGTTCCTCGGTGCCGAACGCGCCGTTCTCGCCGGCGTGCGGGTTCAACGCGCACACGGCCAGCCGGGGGTGGTCGATTCCCTGGGCACGCAACGCCTGATCGAGCAGCTCGCAGGCGTCGAGGACCCCGGTCGGCGTGACACGGGCGGGCACGTCGCGCAGGGCGATGTGGGAGGTGACGCGTGCCGTGGTCAGCCCGGGGACGACGTTGAGTTCCGAGGTGACGCCGTCGAACCCGAGCTGCCGGGCGAACCACCGGAGCTCGTCCTTCTCGTTCATGCCCGCCAGCGCCAGTGCGCTCTTGTTCAGCGGTGCGTAGAGGATGCCGTCGACCGCCCCGTCGCGGTACCTCGTCAGGGCGTGGCTCAGGTCGCTCAGTGCTCGCTCGCCGGCGGCCTGCGAGATCGTGCCACGCTCGACGGGTCCCGCGACGTGCGGCGCCATGGTGGCTACGGCGTCCGGCGACGGCGTCGGTGCGACCGGGACGCTGACGCCCGCCTCGTCGGCCGCGCGGGCGATCTCGTCCTCGCGGGCGAGCACCTCGATGTCGGCTCGGCGCCGGACCGCGTCCTGTGCGAGCAGCTTGACCACGACCTCCGGCCCGATCCCCGAGACGTCCCCGAGGGTGACGGCGATGCGCACGCGCCGTCCGGTACCGGCGGTCATGGTCGGTCCGCCGGTCCGGCGGCCGCGGCGTCGGCGGTGTCGGAGGTGCGCAGGCCGTACCAGTCCGCCGCGCTGCGACCGCAGATGTCGGAGAGCTCGGCCGGTCCCAGGTGGGCGGCGAGCACGGCACGCAGATCGGTCACGGCGTGGCGGTAGTCCGTGGCAAGTTCGACCACCGGCCAGTTGCTGGCCAGGAGGAGTCGCTGCGGACCGAAGGTCTCGACGGCGTGGCGCACGTAAGGATGCAGCGCCTCTGGCTCCCACCGCTCCCAGCGGCTGAGCACGTCGATCCCGACGGAGACCTTCATGGCCACGTTCGGGCGGCCCGCCAGGGCCTCGATGCGGCGTTCCCAGGCGTTCCGATCGGAGCCGTCGAGCGGCGGCCGGGCCAGGTGGTCGACCACGATGCGCAGCTCGGGGACGGCGTCGGCCAGCTCGAGCACCGAGTCGGTCTGCTCGTCCGTGACCGGGACCACGTCCCAGGCCAGGCCGCGGTCGGCGAGCGCGGCGAAGAGCGAGCGGCTCGGTGCCTCGGTCAGCCAGGGGATCGGGTCGCGCCCGATGAGACACCGGACGCCGCACCAGCGCTCGGTCGCCGCCCGGTCGAGTTCGGCACGGGAGCCGTCGGCGTCGTGCAGCGGGAGGTAGCCGACCACACCGGCGACCGTGCCGGCCTCGTCGGCGAACCGGTGGAGCCGGTCGTTCTCCTCCGGCGTGTCGACGGACTGGACGAGCACGGTGCGCTCCACGCCGGCCTCGGCGAGCTGGGGTGCGAGGTCGCCGGGGAGGTAGTCCCGCGCCAGGGCCTCGTGGGCGGGGTCGCGCCACGGTTGTTCCTGCGCGGCGGTGTGCCAGTAATGGTGATGCGCGTCGATGATCATGACTGCTCCGGTCTCGCGGTGTCGTGGGCGTGCTGCTCGACGGCGGGGGCCAGGGTCTGGGAGGTCACGGCCGCGACGGGTACCTCGACGCCGACTGCGCGCGCTGCGGCCAGGATCTCCAGGAGGTCCTTGCTCCACGGGCGATCGGTCACGGGAGTGCCGGCCGCCGTGTAGGCCTGTGCCGTGCGATCGAAGAAGCCCCAGTGGTCGGTGACCCAGGAGGCCCCGGTGCTCGTGCCGACGGCGCGCAGCACGGCGCCCTCGTCGACGCCGTAGCCGCCGGCCATGGCGAGGGCCTCGTGCGCTCCGGCCAGTGTTGCGAACAGCATGAGCTGGTTCGCGAGCTTCACCGCCGCACCAGCACCGGGTGGGCCGACGTGTTCGACCGTGCTGGCGACGGAACCGAGGAGCCGATCGGCACGGGCGGCGGTGTCCGGCTCGGCGCCGAGGAACAGGGTCAGGTCACCGTCCGCCGCTCGGTCGGCGCCGCCACTGACCGGGGCGTCGATGAGGTCGACGCCGTGGTCGGCCGCCACGTCGGCCAGCCGCTGCGCGGTCGCCGGCAGAATCGTGCTGTGCACGATGACGAGGCGCCCTGAGCCGTCGCCCGCGTAATAACCGTCGGCGCCGAGCAGCAGCGACTCGACGGCGTGGTCATCCGGCACGGCGAGGACGAGGACGTCGCACGCCAGGACGTCCGCGACCGAGCCCGCCACCGTGGCGCCCGCCTGTGCGAAGGGCTGTGTCTTGTGCTCGGTGACGTCGTGGACGGTGACGCGCCATCCGACGTCGAGAAGCCGGCGTGCCATGGGAGCACCGAGGTTGCCGAGGCCGGCGAAGCCGACGGTGGTCTCCGAGGGGCTGATCATGCGCGCACCTTTCGACGGGGCAGGGAGAAGGTCACGGGGGCGCAGGGGTGCGCCAGATGGTCAGTCGGTCTCGTGCCGTTCCCGGTGCCGCCGGGCGAGGTCGACGTAGGTCCGCGCGTTCTCGCGCAGGCTCTCTCGTTGGGCGTCGTCGAGCTCGCGCCGTACGCGCGCCGGGACGCCCGCCACCAGGGACCCGGGTGGGACGTCGGTGCCCTCCGGGACGACGGCACCGGCCGCGATCAGACTGCCGGCCCCGATGCGGGCACCGTTGAGCACCACGGCGCCCATGCCGATCAGGCAGTCGTCTTCGACCGTGCAGCCGTGCAGCACGGCGCGGTGCCCGACGGAGACGCCGGCTCCCACGGAGACCGGAACACCCGGGTCGGCGTGGACGACGCAGCCGTCCTGGATGTTGCTGCGCGCGCCGATCCGGATGGTTTCGATGTCGGCGCGGAGGACGCTGGTGTAGAAGACGCTCGCGTCGGGGCCGAGCTCGACCGCTCCGATGACGGTGGCGTCCGGGGCGACCCAGGCCTCGGCGTGGATCTGTGGTGTGCGTCCGTCGAAGTCGATGGCGGGCATCATCGGCCTTTCCATTCGGGGATCCGTCGATCCAGGAAGGCTGCCACGCCCTCCTGAAAATCGTCGCTGCCGTAGCAGCGTGCCAGGACGTCCTCGTGGGCGGGCAGCGTGTCCAGCCCGTCCAGGCGGCGCTCGATCTCCTTCGCGGCGGCCAGGGTGAGCGGGGCGTTGGAGCGTAGCCGTTCGACGAGGGCGCCGACGGAGTGCTCGAGATCCTCCGGGGCGCACACCGTATGGACGAATCCGGCCGTGGCGGCGTCCGCAGCACGGAGCAGCCGCGCGGTGAGGAACATCGCCGTCGTGCGGGCGGCGCCGAGGCGGATGCGTAGCCGGTGCATGGCCACGGTGGCGACCATGTTGCCCAGGGTGCGGGCGACCGGGACGCCGAAGCGGGCGTCCTCACTCGCGAGGAGGACGTCGCAGCAGGCCGCGATGGCCAGTCCCGCACCGACCGCCGGGCCTTCGACGACTCCGACGACCGGGACCCGGACCGCGAGGAGGGATCGCAGCACCTCGTCCATGCGCCGCTCGTACGCGAGGCCGTCCGCCCCCGTGAACTCGGTGAACTGGGCGATGTCGGTACCGGCGGCGAACGATCCGCCGCCGCCGCGCACGACGAGAACCCGCAGGCCGGGCGCGGCGTGCGTGGCGGCACAGATCTCCTCGAGCCGGTCGTACATCCGCCATGTCAGGGCGTTGTGCCGTCCGGGGTTGCTGAGCTCGAGCCACCAGACGTCACCGTCGTCGGTGAGGTGGACCTCGCCGGTGTCCGGGCTCATTCGGTGCTCCGTGCCGGGGCCGCGGAGGAGATCGCCCCGAGCACGCCGTCGTTGTGCTCGCCGAGCAGCGGAGCGTGCCGGTAGATGGCGGCCGGGGTTTGGCTCAGCCGGATGGGGGAGCTGAGGACCGGCACCTCACCGTCGGTGGGGTGGGTGAACGTCGAGACCATCCCGCGAGCCTTGACGTGCGGGTCCTCGTCGAGGATCTCGCGATAGTTCTGGATCGGTCCGGCCGGTACCCCCGCCTCGAGCAGGATGTCGACCCATTCGTGGGTGTCCTTCGCGGCCAGGTGTCGCTCGAGGATCGTGACGAGCTCGGGCAGGTTCGTCATCCGGTCCATGTTCGAGGCAAACCGTGGGTCGGCGGCCAACGCCTCGTCGCCGAGGGCCCGGCACAGCCGTTCCCACAGCCGCTGGTTGTTGGCGCCGACCGTGATGTAGCCGTCGCGCGTGGCCAGGGCCTGGTACGGGGCGGACATCCGGTTCGCCGAGCCGAGGGGCTCCGGTACCCGACCGGTCGACCAGTACTCGACCGACTCCCAGACGGACAGGGCGAGCGCCGATTCGAACAGGGAGGTCTCGACGTACTGTCCCTCGCCGGTCCGCTGGCGCCAGGCCCAGGCGGACAGCACGCCGATCGTGGTGAACAGCCCGGCGCCGAGGTCGCCGACCGGAAGACCGCACTTGACCGGGCGGCCGCCGGGCTCGCCGGTGATCGACATGACGCCGGCCATCGCCTGCGCGATGAGGTCGTACCCGGGGCGGGTGGAATAGGGCCCGTCCTGGCCGAAGCCGGAGATGCTGGCGTAGATGAGGCCGCGGTTGAGCGGGGCGAGCGTGGCGTAGTCGATGCCGAGCCGTGCCGTGACCCCCGGGCGGAAGTTCTCGATCACGACGTCGGCCGAGCGGACCAGCTCGAGGAAGCGTTCGCGTCCCGACTCGGACTTCAGATCGAGCGTGATGCTGCGCTTGTTGCGGTTCAGCGCCATGAACGCCCGGCTGTCCTCGCCGGCACCCGGTCGGCCCCAGGATCGGCGCGCCTGGTCACCGGCGTCCGGGTTCTCCACCTTGATCACATCGGCGCCGAGGTCCGCGAGGACCATCGTGCAATAGGGGCCGGCCATGACCTGGGTCAGGTCGAGGACGGTCATCCCGTCCAAAGCCTTGGCCTGGTGCGTGCTTGCCGGTGTGGTCACGAACTTCCTCCTGGGCGTCGTCAGCGACGAGTGCGGGCACGGATCGGGTGGCCACGCGCGTCCGGGATCCGGTCCGGCGTCGACACCATCGCGGTGTGTCTATTGTCTACAAGATTGCCTGTGCGGTTGCAAGCCGTCCGCCGTCTCAGGCCACGCGGCAGCGCAACGGTTCACCGCGCAGCGCTCGCCCGGCCTCCTCGCGTGCGAGACGTTGCAGGGCGCGGACCGAGTCCTCGTCGTAGAACGCGGCGTGTGGCGTCAGGAGGATGTCGGGCGTCGACCACAGGGGCGAGTCGGCTGGCGGTGGCTCGGGGTCGGTGACGTCCAGCGCGGCGGCGGCGACCCGGCCCTCCCGGACGGCCGCCACCAGGGCCTCGGTGTCGATGAGCGGGCCGCGCGCGGTGTTGACAAGGACGGTTCCGGGTCGCACGTGCGCGAGAAACCGGTCGTCGACCAGATGGTGGGTCTGCGGCGTGCTGGGGGCGTGCAGGCTGATCGCGTGGGCGCGTCGGGCGAGCTCGAGGAGGTCGACGGATTCCACCCCGAGCTGGTCGAAGAGTTCCGGATCGGCGAACGGGTCGTGAGCGATCACGGTGAAACCGAACGGTGCGAGCCGGGCATGGACCTCACGGGCGATCCGGCCCAGGCCGACGAGCCCGACGACCATCGAGCGGAAGCTCGGAAGCGGTCCCAGCTCCGCGGGACGGAGCCACCCCTCGCGGCGGACGCGCCGGTCATACTGGGGCAGACGGCGGGCGAGTGTGAGGATGCTGGTGGCGGCATGGTCGGCCACCGTGGGGACGCCGTAGTCCGGCACGTTGGCGACCTGGACCCCCAATTCGCGGGCGGCCTCGACGTCGACGTTGTCGTACCCGATCCCGTAACGGATCACGGTGGCGCCCGGGGTGAGCCTGGCGAGGGCCTCACGGGGGACCGGGGCGAAGTTCACGAGCGCCACAGTGGCCCCGTCCATGGCCTCGGCCGTCTCCTCGACGGTCGCGCACTGGTGGGAGGCGAACGAGGCGCCGTGCTCGGCGGCAAGGCGTTCCTCCGCGGCGAGGTCCGGGAAGGTGTGATCGGTGACGACCACGCGTGAGGTCATGGAGTGTCCGTTCTGCTGGGAGGTGCGGGTGCCGGCCAGGAGCCTCCGGGCGCCGACGCCGGTACACCGGACGGACTATTGTCTACACTCTTCAGACGACGACCGACAAGTACCCTGGCACGTGCGAGGTGCCCCGGCACTCGCAGCGCGACGTCGAGGAGGACATACATGCAGGCACCGGCCCCCGCGTCCGGGGCGCCCAGCGGGCGGATCGACCAGCAGAGCCTGGTCGCACTCGCCCGAGAGGCCATCCGGCGGGACATCCTGGCCGGCGATCTCGAGCCCGGGCAGCGGCTCGTCGAGGAGCGGCTGACCGAACGTCTCGGGGTGAGCAGACCCCCGTTGCGCGAGGCGCTGCGACTGCTCGAAGGGGACGGGCTGGTGACGGTCCGGCCTCGTCGCGGCGCCGTGGTCGCCACGATGGACGAGCAGGACGTCTTCGAGGTGATGACGCTGCGATCCGGACTCGAACGGATCGCCGTCGAGCACGGCGTACCGGTGCGTGACCCGGAATTGCTCGGCCCGGTCCGCGAGGCGCTCGCCCGCATGGAGCACGACGCGCGCACCGAGGATCGGGGATCGCTCGTCCAGGACGGCTACGCCTTCCACGCCGCGATCGTCGACCTCGCGCAGCACGGCCGGCTCAGCGCCATCTACCGCTCGGTCCAGCAGCAGATCCTGCTGTGCATGTCGCGCAACCTCGTGGTGCGTGAGCGTTACTACGAGACCCTCGTCGAGCACGTCGACCGCCACCGCCGACTGCTCGAGGTGATCGAAGCGGGTGACCCGGCGGCCGTGCTCGCCGAACTCGCGGTGCACGGCGAGCGGTCGTTCGAGCGCCCGCCGGCCGGCGAGGATCGGCCGGACTGAGACGAGCGGCTCGGACGGGCCGGTGCCCGTGCGGCTCGGACGGGTCGGTGCCCGTCCGGTCAAGAGTGCTCGGCGACGGCGCGGGCTACCTCCTCGCGGGCCTCGTCCTCGAGTGCGGGCAGGGCCATCCGTGCCGCCCAGTCGTGGCCCGTGCGCTCGGCCAGGGCTGCCTTGACCCGTTCGGTGGTTCCGACGGCCGAGACGAGGTGGGCGGCGACGGCCTGGTGCTCCTCGACGGCGCTGCTGTCCTCGGCGTCGAGCGCGTCCGCCAGCGCGCGGTAACTCTCCGGGAACGCCGACGCGACGGCCGAGACAAGGCCGGCCGCACCGTGGCCGACCGCCTGCGGGAGCCGCGCGTCGTCGCCGGAGAACAGGTCCTGCTCGTCGTGCATCACGTCGGCGTACTCGGCCAGGCGGTCCGCGGCGCCGCCGGAGAGCTTCGCGCCGGCCATCCCCGGCAGGTCCATGAGCCGGCCGAAGGTCTCCGCCGACAGGTCGGTCCCGGTGCGTTCGGGGAACAGGTACGCGTAGAGGCTCGCGTCCGGATGCGCCTCGGCGACGGTGCGGTAGAAGCCGACGAGAGCGTCGTCGTCGGTCGCGATGTAGTACGGCGAGACGAGGCCGAAACGGTGGACACCTCCGGCGGTGGCCGCCTTGGCCAGCCGGAGCACCTGACGGCTGCTCCCGTGTCCGACGTGCGCGATGACGCGGTCGCGGCCGAGGTACGCCACAGCGCGGCGGAAGAGCTCGATACGCTCGTCGTCGTCCAGGGCGAGGAACTCCCCGGTCGTGCCCGCCACGAAGACCGCGTCCACGTGCGGCTCGATCACCTGCAGCGCCGCGTCGAACGCGGGCAGGTCCAGCACGCCGTCGTCGTAGAACGGCGTGGGGATCGCGGGAACGACCTGGGTCATGCTGAGTGCTCCTTGTCGGCATGGGCGTGCATGCTGACCTTCCCACGCGCGCGGGGCCTGGGCCACCGGCGCGCCGAGGGGCGTGCTCAGCCGGTTTCGCCGTACGGCTAGTCGCGCGCGGCCCCGGCCCCGACACCGGATCAGCCGACCAGGCGGCGGACGGCGCGCGCGATCTCGGCCGGTCCAGGTGCGGACTCGGGCGAGGTGAACCACTGCAGGGCGAATCCGTTGATCAGGCTGAGCACGACGAAGCCGACGCTCAGATCCTCGTTCGTCAGGTCGCTCGGGTCGGCGTTGAGGACGAGGGCGGCAAGGCTTCGTCTGCCCTCGTCGTGGGACGCGCGTAGTTGGGCGTAGATCTCCGGCGCGAACTCCGCCTCGGCGAAGGCCTGCAGGCTTGCCACCAGCATGGTGCGGCGTTGCGGTGTGCTGGCGATGAAGTGGTCGAAGAATGCCTCGAGGCGGTCGAGCGGATTGTCGCTGTCGGCGTCGGCCATGGCGGCTTCGACCGCGTCGCCCCACTCGTCGAACGACTCCAGCACGGCGGCGTTCAGGAGGGCGTCCTTGGAGCCGAAGTAGTAGCCGATCGAGGCGAGGTTCGCGCCGGAAGCGTGGGCGATGTCGCGCGCGGTCGTGCGGGAGTAGCCCTTCTCGGCCAGGCACTGCCGCGCCCCTCGGAGGAGGTCGTCGCGTTGGCTCATGGGCGCAGTCTACGACGAGTTTATACAAATGTCTTGTACGGGCGTATTAGACGGACGTATGATCCCGGTATGGCTACTACCGATTCCTTGCCCGCCCGGGCCACCTCACGCGAGTGGTGGGGCGTCGTCGTGCTTGTCCTTCCCGCCCTCCTCGCCTCCATGGACCTGTCCATCCTGTTCATGGCGGCCCCCTCGATCAGTGCCGAACTCGCTCCCACCGCCTCGCAACATCTCTGGATGATGGACATCTACGGATTCGTCATGGCCGGGTTCCTCATCACCATGGGGAGCCTCGGGGACCGCATCGGACGGCGGCGGATGTTGCTGATCGGTGCGACGGCCTTCGGCGCCGCCTCGGTCCTGGCGGCGGTCTCCACCTCGGCGGAGATGCTCATCGCGGCCAGGGCGCTGCTCGGACTCGGCGGCGCGACGCTCGCACCGTCGACGCTCTCGCTGATCCGCAGCATGTTCGCCGACCCGGATCAGCGGCGCAGCGCTATCGGCATCTGGACCGCCGCGTTCACCGGGGGATTCGCCGTCGGGCCGATCGTCGGAGGGATGCTGCTGGAGCGATTCCACTGGGGGTCGGTCTTCCTCCTGAACGTGCCGATCATGGTGCTGCTGCTCGTCGTCGCTCCGATGATCGTGCGCGAGTCGCGGGATCCGGCGCCCGGTCGCCTCGATCTGCTGGGGTCGGTGTTGTCCTTGGCGGCCGTCCTGCCGGTGATCTACGGGATCAAGACGATGGTGGGGGAGGGGCTGCAGGTGGGCAGCGTGGTCACCCTGCTCGCCGGTCTCGTCTTCGCCGCCCTGTTCGCGCGCCGACAGCTCCGGGCCGCGACGCCGATGATCGATGTCCGACTCTTCCGTCGCGCGGCGTTCAGTGCCTCCATCGCGGCCAACATGACCGTCGTCTTCGCCACTGCGGGCATGGGGTTCCTGGCGGTGACCTTCATTCAGGCGGTGCTCGGGTACAGCCCGTTCGACGCCGCGGTGTGGATGCTCCCGGCGGTGGGTGGAAGCGTGCTGGGTGTGACTGCGGCGTCGGTTCTCGGGCGCACGGTCCGTCCGGCGGTCCTGATCGCTGCCGGCCTGGCGGTCTCGGCTGCCGGGTTCGCGTGGGTCAGTCGGATCGGCCCGAGCGATCACGTCGGCTGGTTGATCGTCGGTTACGGGTTGCTCACCGTGGGCGTCGGGGTCACCGCCACGCTCGCCACCTCCTTGGTCCTGGCCACCGCCCCACCCGAGAAGGCCGGCGCCGCCTCCGCAGTCTCGGAGACGAGTGCCGAGTTCGGCGGCGCGCTCGGTATCGCCGCGCTGGGGACGATCTCCGCGGCGATCTACCGGAGCGCGATGAGTGACCGGTCCCCGGAGGTGCTCGACGCCGAGGCTGCGGCGGCGGCCGAGGAGACCCTGGGAGGCGCGGTCGCCGCGGCCGGTCAGAGTCCCTCGGCCGTCGCGGATGCGCTCCTGGAACGCGCCTTCGACGCCTATGCCCAGGGCTTCAGCACCGCGGCGCTGATCGGTTCCGCCTTGGTGCTCGTGGTCGGGGTGGTCACGGGTCTCGCCCTGCGGAAGCTCACCCCGGACGAGGTGGCCCGAGGTCAGGACCTCGAGGCCGCCTGAGGGAGTGTCGCTGGACCCAGACTCGAAACTATGTTCGAATAGCTTCGTGCGGTGGGAGACGCAACGGATCGACGGCACGGACCCGGGTGCCTTGCTGCCACTGAAGGGGCTGGTGCGCAGCGTCCGCACCCCGGACTTCGACGGCGTCACCTTCCACGAGGTGCTGAGCAAGAGCGCGCTCAACCGCGTGCCGAAACAGTCGAACATGCCGTTCTCGTGGACGATCAACACCACGCGTGGCTGCCTTCACCGGTGCGTTTATTGCTTCGCGCGGAAGACCCACGAGTACCTCGACCTCGACTCCGGGCGTGACTTCGACACCCAGATCATCGTCAAGACCAATGTGGTCGACGTGTTGCGCAAGGAGCTCGCCAGACCGTCGTGGCAGCGCGAGCACGTGGCGCTCGGCACCAACTCGGATCCGTACATGCGCGCTGAGGGTCGCTACCAACTCATGCCGGGCATCATCGAGGCACTCGCCGACTCCGGCACGCCGTTCTCGATCCTCACCAAGGGCCCGCTGCTGCGCCGCGACCTGCCCCTGCTCGTCGAGGCCGCGCGGAAGGTGCCTGTGTCGGTGGCGGTCTCACTCGCGATGATCGATCCCGAGCTGCAACAGCGCGTCGAGCCCGGCACACCGAAACCGCAGGCCCGGCTCGATCTGGTACGCGCGATCACCGACGCCGGGCTGGACTGCTCGGTCCTGGCGATGCCGATCCTGCCCTGGCTGACCGACTCCGCCGACCACCTCGAGGAGCTCCACGCCGCCCTCGCGGACGCAGGAGCGAGCGACGTCACGACCGGGGCGCTGCACCTTCGCCCCGGTGCTCGTGAGTGGTTCATGGCCTGGCTCCAGCGCGAGTTTCCCGAGCTCGTGCCGAAGTACCGGCACATCTACCCTCATGGTTCGTACGCCGCCAAGGAGTACCGGCAGTGGCTGGCCGAACGGGCCGGGCGGATCCGACGTCGGCACGGGTTCGAACGGCGCGCCGAGCGCATGTGGCGCGAGCGCACCACGCCAGAGACCGCACCGCCGGCAGCGACCGAACCCACTCAGCTCGCGCTGTTCTGACGGTCGGCTGCGGCGCCGTCAGCGTCCTCAGCCACGGCGGGTGACGGCCTCGCGCCGCGCAGCCAGCAACGCGGCCGCACCGAGGACGACGGCGTAGCCCAGCACCCACACCGCATGGATCCACAGCGGCCGCGTCGCCGTGTCGGACCAGAACTCGACGTCGCCGTCAGGCATCACCACACGGTAGGCGAGCTGCCCGAAGTGGAAGGTAGGGAGGACCTCGGCGATCGTCCCGATGACGTCGGGCAGTTCACCGAGCGGGAAGAAGAAGCCCGACGCGAATGCCAGCGGCAGGAAGATGAGATTCGCGACCACCGCCGCGGCCCGCGGCCGAGCCAGATACGCGATGGCGAAGCCGAGCGGACTGAACAGCAGGACCGCAGAGACCATGGTCGCGCCGAGGGCGAGCCAGGAGCCGGCGTCGAGTTCGACGCCACCCGCGAACGCGGCGAGCAGCGACAGGGCCGTCACGATGAGGACGGCCAGCACGACGGCGTCGCCCACCTTTCCGGCTAGGTACGTCCGTGTCTGCAGTGGCGTGGCCGCCAGGGTCCGTGCCCAACCCCGGCCGCGGTCTCCCGCCACGTCCTCGCCGAAGACGAAGATCGCCAGCGAGACGACGCCGTAGGCGGCGATAGAGACGAGCATCGCCAGCCGGACACTCGTTCCGCCGGGCAGGGTGGACTCGTTCGGCAGCCCGAACATGGCGTACAGCACCAGCGGGATCGCCACGGCACCGACCGCGAACTCGGGGGTGCGCAGGCTCGCCCGCAGCTCCGTGAGGACCGCGAGCGCCATCAGGCCGAGCGGGCCGCCGGTCCTCCGCTCCCGGATCGGGCCCGGGCCATGGTGTTGAGTGTGTGTGGTCATCGGACGGCCTTCCCGTCCACGGCGCTGGACCATTCGTCGGTGAGCGCCAGGAACACGTCCTCGAGATCGCTGCGGCCGTGATCCGTGAGCTCCTCCGGAGTCGCGTCCGCCACCGTGCGCCCTTCGTGGAGCGCCACGACCCGGTCGGCCACGGCCGACGCTTCGGCCAGATCGTGGGTGGCGAACAGCAGTGTCGCGCCCTCGGCGACGCTCGCGCGGGTCTGTCGCCAGAACGCCCGCCGCGAAGCGACGTCCATGGCTGCCGTCGGCTCGTCGAGGAGCAGCACATCGGGCGCCCCGACCAGTGCCAAGGCGAGCAGCAGCCGCTGACGTTCGCCGCCGGAGAGGGACGTGACCCGCGCGCCGGCCCGGCCCGTCAGCGACGTCCGTTCGAGCACCTCGTCCACCGGGAGTGATCGTGGGTAGGCACGGCCCAGTAACCGCACCAGATCCCGCACCGTCGTCTGCGCCGGCAGTCCGGCGGACTGCAGCATCGCCCCGACTCGGGCCCGTACCGCGCCACCGGGCGCCTGTCCGAGCACCTCGACATGCCCCGATGTCGGACGAGACAGCCCGAGCAGCAGCTCGAACGCGGTCGTCTTCCCGGCTCCGTTGGGGCCCAGGACGGCGACGATCTCGCCCCGTTCGACCACCAGGTCCAGGCCGTCGAGGGCGCGGACCTCGGCGTACGTCTTGTGCACGTCACACATCTCCAGCACGGTCATGACCGCTCCTTTCGACGACCCGGACGCTACGCAGCGGACCGGGCCGGGCGGATGTGCCGGCAGGCACGGGTGGCATCCATGACCTCTGGCACGTCCGGGGGCGTGCGGGCCGCCGTAGCATGCACCCAATGCGCGCTCGTCCCGATGAGGTCTTCGGCGGCGCAGCCGGCCTGATCGGTGCGCTCGTCGTGGGGGCCGCGGTGCTGTTCTCCGGCGCCGGGGTCGGCGATTCCACGGCCACGACCGTCGTGTGGTGGTCGTTGTACGTGATCTACGTGCTCGTCTTCGCGATCGAGTGCGGCTTTCTCCCGGTGCCGTGGGCTGGTTCGGAGCTCGGCCGGTTCGTGGTGCTCGCCATCTGCGGTAGCGCCGTGTTCCTGCTCGCCCCGCACCTCGGGTGGACCGCGGTGCTGTTCGTCGTCACGACGGCGACCAGTGCCTTCGTGCTACCCGGCTGGGCGGTCGCGCTCGTCGTCGCGGCCCACACCGTGGTCGTCGCGGCCGGTTCGGCCGCCATCGAAGGCACGTCCGTCGCCTCCGTCGTGTTCAACACGCTGGCCTACGCGGCGTTCATGTCCTTCGCGGCGGTCGTTGTCATCTCGGCCCGCCGCGAGCACGAGGCACGGGCCGAACTCGCCGCCGCACACGCCGATCTCCGTGCTGCGACGGCGTTGCTCGCCACCTCCAGTCGAGACGCGGAGCGACTGCGGATCGCCCGGGACCTGCACGACCTCGTCGGGCACCAGCTCACCGCCCTCGCGCTCGATCTCGAGGTCATCGCACTGCAGTCCGACGGCGAGACCCGCGAACACGTCCTGCAGACCCGCCAGGTCGCGAAGGACCTCCTCTCCGACGTGCGGGCGGCTGTCGGCGAGCTGCGCAGTGAACCTGCGGGGCTGGAACCCACGCTGCGGAAGGTGGTCGCCGGGATTCCCGGCCTGACGATCGACCTCCGGGTGGACGAGCAGTGCCCACCGGGCGAACGAGTGGCGCTCGCCGTCGTCCGCTGCGTCCAGGAGGTTGTCACGAACACCCTGCGGCACGCCGATGCGACCAGACTCGACATCGCGGTCACCTCAGACGTCGACGGTCTCGTGCTCACGGCGCGAGACGACGGCGCCGGCGTCACCGACCTGCAACCCGGGAACGGGTTGACCGGCATGACCGAGCGGATCGAGGAGCTCGGCGGCACGCTGGACCTCAGGTCCCGCCGCGGTGCCGGCTTCATCATCACGGCACGGGTACCGGCATGATCCGGGTTGCGCTCGTGGACGATCAGCACCTGGTGCGCAAGGGCATCCGCAGCCTGCTCGCCTTTGCGGACGACGTCGAGGTCGTGGCCGAGGGGTCCGACGGCGACGAAGCTCTCGCTCTCGCCGAGAACGTCGAGATCGACGTGCTCCTGCTCGACCTGCGGATGCCGGGCCGCGACGGCATCACCACGCTGGAGGCGCTCGCGGAGCGGGGGATCGCACCGCCGGTGCTGGTGCTGACCACGTTCGACGACGACGAGCTCGTGCTGCAGGCGCTGCGGGCGGGAGCGCGCGGGTATCTTCTCAAGGACGTCACCCTCGACCAGCTCGTCGGTGCTATCCGTACGCTCGCGTACGGCGGAACCCTCGTCCAGCCGAACCTGACGGACCGGATCTTCCGTGCCGCCGCCGTCCGCGACCCCGTCGACGGGCTCGACCGGCCCGAGCCGCTGACCGCCCGCGAACTCGACGTCCTGCGACTCGCCGCGGCCGGTTACTCGAACGGTGAGATCGCCGACGTGCTGCATCTGGCCGCCGGAACGGTGAAGAACCACATGACGAACGTCTTCCTCAAGCTCGGGGTCCGGGACCGCACCCGAGCGGTGCTGCGGGCCCTCGATCTCGGCATCCTCGAACGGTCACCGTAGACCTCTACCGGGGAGCGCACGGCGAGAACCTTCGCGACGCCGGTGGCGGGCGACGTCGACTGGTCTCGGCGACGGAGCCGTCGTAGCGTCCACGGCGAGGTCGTCACGCGGACGGAGCATGTGGCATGAAGACGGTGGTGGTGATCGGGACCGGAGGCACGATCGCCTCGACCCGCTCCGAGGACGGTGGAGCCGTGGCCATGCGCGGCGCCGCCGACCTGCTCACCGGAGTGGCGGTGGACGAGATCGAGATCCGCTCCCGGGACCTGTTCAACCTCGGCTCGTTCCTGCTGCGTCACGAACACCTGCGTCGGATCTGTGAGGCGGTGTCCGACGAACTCGCCCGCGAGGAGGTCGACGGCGTCGTCGTCACCCACGGCACGGACACCATGGA
This sequence comes from Georgenia deserti, assembly GCF_042680605.1. Taxonomy (NCBI): domain Bacteria; kingdom Bacillati; phylum Actinomycetota; class Actinomycetes; order Allobogoriellales; family Allobogoriellaceae; genus Georgenia; species Georgenia deserti. Next base: position 45,475 of record NZ_JBHUEE010000011.1, on the reverse strand, counting down.
GGAGACGGCCTATCTGCTCTCGCTCGTGCACGGCGGGGACAAGCCCGTGGTTCTCACCGGAGCCCAGCGCACGGCGGACGAACCCGACTCGGACGGGCCACGCAACCTTCGCGACGCCATCGCGGTGGCGGCCTCGGACACGGCACGCGGCTGCGGCACGGTGATCGTCTTCGCGGGTGCTCTGTACGACCCTGCGCGCACGCGTAAGCACCACACGATCGCCGCCGAGCCCTTCCGAACGAGCGACGGCGGCCCGATCGGCACGGTCCGCGACGGCGTCACCACCGTGACCGTGAGGCCCGTCCGACCACCGGCGTTGCCATTGCCGGACGCGCGCTTCGACGCCACGCGCGTCGACGTCGTCGCCGTCTACCCCGGTGTGGATGCGGCGCTGGCCGAGGCTGCGGTCGCCGCCGGAGCCAAGGGCGTGATCCTCGCCGGGACCGGAACCGGCAACGCCACTCACGCGATCCTGGACTGGGTGCGCGCCGCGTCGGATTCCGGCGTCGCAGTCGGACTCTCCACGCGAGTGGCCGCGGGGCCGGTGGTACCGATCTACGGCAACGGGGGTGGCGTCGACCTCGTCGCAGCCGGTGCCCTCCAGTTCGCCTCCGTCCCGCTCTTCCACGCGCGACTGCTGCTCGCGCTGCTGCTGGCAACGGGCGAGGACGTCACCCAGGAGATGGTCGACCCGTACCGCTGAGCGCGGCCGAGGCCGCGCGCGGAGAGAAGAAGACACGACGGAGAAGGAGGACGCGCCATGGCCAAGGACATCTTCGTGGCGTTCGGCATCGACGTCGACGCGGTCGGTGGCTGGCTCGGCAGTTACGGCGGCGAGGACTCGCCGGACGACATCTCGCGGGGCCTGTTCGCCGGCGACGTCGGCGTGCCCCGGCTGAACACCCTGCTCGAGCGCTACGACCTGCCGGCCACCTGGTTCTGGCCCGGCCACTCGATCGAGACCTTTCCCGAGCAGTTCGACCAGGTCGCGGCAGCCGGACACGAGATCGGGGTGCACGGCTACAGCCACGAGAACCCCATCGCGATGAGCCGGGAGCAGGAGTCCGAGATCCTCGACCACTGCATCGGACTCATCGAGAACCGCACCGGCACCCGGCCCACCGGATACGTCGCGCCCTGGTGGGAATTCTCCCCGGTGACCAACGAACTCCTCCTCGAACGCGGCATCACCTACGACCACTCGCTCATGCACCGCGACTTCGAGCCCTACTACGTACGTGTTGGTGACCGGTGGACGAAGATCGACTACGACAAACCGGCCCGGGAATGGATGAAACCCCTCGTGCGTGGCGAGGAGACGGACCTCGTGGAGATCCCGGCGAGCTGGTACCTCGATGACCTTCCGCCGATGATGTTCATCAAGACCAGCCCGAACTCCCACGGCTTCGTCAACCCGCGCGACATCGAGCAGATGTGGCGCGACCAGTTCGACTGGGTCTACCGCGAGTGCGAGTACGCGGTGTTCACCATGACGATCCATCCCGACGTCTCGGGTCGGCCCCAGGTCCTGCTCATGCTCGAGCGGCTCATCGAGCACATCAGCGCGCACCAGGGCGTGCGGTGGTCGACCTTCGACGCCATCGCTCAGGACTTCAGGCAGCGCCGGCCACGGCAGTAACGATCGCATTCGGACACTCGCCCCAGGCCTGCGTGCCGAGCCGCCCGTATGACGGGTGTCGGACAGTCGGCCCCAGCAGAGGTCTGTGAGTTGTGCTCAGCGAACGCGACCGCGAACCCTTGCCGGGCGACGCCGTCACGCCGGTAGCGTCGGGGTGGTGAGTATCGAGGAGAGTCGGCTGGAGCTGCGGCTTCCTGACGAGGGCGACCCGACGGGCCCGCAACCCGTGCCGTTCGCCAGCCAGATGATCCTCGGTGGCGGATTCGAGGACGTCGCCCCGGTGCTGCAGGCCGCGCTCGACACCACCGCGACGCCGGACGAGGCCGAGCAGGTCATCACCGACCACGGGCTCGGCCTGTGGCGCGCGGCGGTCGACCGCGCCCAAGGCCGCGTAGGACGCGGGGACCTGCCGCCTGCCGACGACCGGCCGCTCTACTGGACCCGGCTGCTCGCCTCCACCACGATCCGGCATTGGACCCCGGGCTTCGATCTCGATGAGGACCGGCGCGAGGGGTTGCTCGAGGCCTTCGACCGCGCCTCGCGAGGTGCGGCGAGCGTCGATTTTCCCGACGACGGCGTGCGGATCCTCGTCAGCGGATTCGACCCGTACACCCTCGACGGCGGCGCCACCGGACCGGCAGCCGAGACGGCCGGCAACAACCTCAGGCACGGCAATCCCTCCGGCGCGGCCGCACTCGCGTTGCACGGCACCGAGTATGTCCGTTCCGACGGGCGCACCGTCCGGATCCAGGCGTACGTCCTGCCGGTCAGCTACTCGCGGTTCGCCCGCGGGTACCTCGAGGACACCGTGGGCCCGTGGATGCGGCCGGGGCCGCAGCGGCTGCACGCATCGATCACGGTGAGCCAGGGCAGCGGCTCCCAGTTCAACCTCGAGGAGTACAACGCCCGCTACCACGCCGGGCGGGCGGACAACGACGGCGAACAGCCGGCACCGTCGACGGACGCTGTCGCGGTGCCGGCCGACTCGCCTGAGGTGTTCATCCAGGTGCCGCAGCGCTGGGGCGGGCCGGAGGAGTTCGACCTCCACGACCCACCGCAGTGGACGCGTACGAGCCTGCCCGTCGAGGCGATGATCACCGCGCGCACCGGTGCCGATGTGCCGCGGCCGGCCGCGTCGCGCTGGCCAGAGACGGACGTGGCCTTTGGCGTCGTGTGGAACACCCGGTTCGAAGAGATTCCCGATCCCGCGCACGCCGAGCGCGCCGTGCGCAACGACCCCGTGCCGCACGGGTTCCCACCGCCCGAGCCCCCGGTGGCACCGGGCGCCGGATCGATCTCGTACCGCGGCGGGGGAGGAAACTACCTCTCCAACGAGAGCGCGTATCGCAACACGTTGCTACGGGACCGGCTTTCCGGCGGAGCGGCCGTGGCCGCAGGACACATCCACACGCCGGACATGCATCACTTCGCCACCCAGTTCGGCGGCAGTGACGAGCTCTTCGAGGAGACGCGGCAGGCGATCGTCACCCAGACTGCGGCGCTGGTGCGTGCGGCGGCGGAGCGGGTGTAGCCGCAAAGCTCCGTCGGTGCGGACGTCCCGCGGCACGAGCAGGGCGTGCCAACCCGGTCTCGGCAGATGTCCCGATCGCCTCGGGACCTTCGACTCAGGCGCCGGCCTCTGCTGTGCAGTGCCATAGAGACGTTGGCACACGAGCAAGGAGACGATCATGGGCCGCATCACCGTCGCCACCGATGGCACCACCACCGGCACTGCCGCCGTCCGTTGGGCAGCGCGCGATGCCGCAATGCGCGGGTGCCCGCTGCGCATCGTTCATGTCCTGCCGCCGGTCGGGGAGTGGGTCCGCCCGGTCGCCGGGTCCGCATCGGTCGACGCCGGCCGCAAGGTCGTCGCCGAGGCCGCGACCGCCGCCCGCGGGGTCAATCCGTCCGGCACCGTGACGACGGCGATACGGCGCGGCCCGATCGCGGAGGAACTCGTCAAGGAACTTGGCGCAGCCGACGCGCTGGTGCTGGGCACCGAACGTCACGGCAGCCTCGCCGCCCTCGTGATCTCCACGGCCTGCGGTCGCATCGTCGAACGCACGATGCCTCCGGTCGTCGTCGTCCGCGACGTCCCGGAGACCCACCACGGCGAGATCGTCGTCGGCTTCGACCGTTCCGCCGGAGCGCGGCACGCGCTGCGGTTCGCCTTCGACGAGGCAGCGAACCGAGGCGCACGCGTACGCGTCGTCGTCGGCTGGACGGTGGCCGCCACCGGCTACGAGTTCGGCTTCGGGACCGTACCCGACGGCGTTCTGGCCGAGGACCAACGTGCCGTCGAGGACGAGATCGCCACGTGGGCGGCCGCCTACCCGCACGTGGAGGTCGAGACCACCATTCGTCTGCAGAACCCGGTCACCGCCCTCGCCGCCGCCTCCGCGCACGCCGACCTCGTGGTGGTCGGCTCCCGCGGTCGCGGCACAGTGCGCTCGGCCCTCCTGGGCTCGGTCAGCCACGGCGTGCTCCGGCATGCACGCTGCCCGGTCGCGGTCGTCGGACAGATCCGCACGCCGCGCGAGCAGGCGCCGACGCCGACGGCAGGTGCGGCGGCGACCTGACGACGAACGCGCGGGACCTCACGCGATGTGGCACCACTCGTCACGAGCGACTGCTCGGGCCGGCCCTGGACGCCCGCTCAGGAGGACGAGTGCTGGCCGGCGAGAGTCAGCGATACGCCCGCGGCACGAAGCGCGGTCGCCGTCTGCTCCCCGAGTCGGTCGTCCGTGATGATTTCGTCGAACGTCTGCAGCTCGGCGATCCGGTGCATGGCGAAGGTGCCGTACTTGGTCGAGTCGGCGAGCAGGATCGAGGTGGAGGCCACCTCCAGGGCTGCGTTCTTCACGTCCACCTTCGCTTCCGCGGGGGTCGTGACCCCACGCCGGCCGTCCCAGGAACTGGCACTGAGGAAGGCGACGTCGACGTTGATCTTCCGGAGCGTCGCGGCCGCGAGCCGCCCGATGCTCGAGCGGTTGCGTGACTCGACATGGCCACCGATGTGCACCAGCTCGACGTCGTGATCCATGAGCATGCCGAGCGTCGTGAAGTCGTTCGTCACTACCGTGAGGCCGGTGAGATCGAGAAGCGCCGGCACGAGAGCGGCGACCGTCGTTCCCGCATCAAGATAGATCGCCGCGCCGTCGCCTAACCGATGTGCCGCCTCGGTCGCGATCGCTCGCTTGAGCTCGAGATGGGCCACGGCCTTGGTCTCGTAGCTCGGTTCCGACCGCAGATGGCGAGTCAGCCGGACGCCACCTTTCACGGCCTTCGCCCGGCCGTCGTCCACCAGTGCCGCGATGTCGCGGCGCACGGTCATGTGGGAGACGCCGAGGCGGTGGGTCAGTTCGCGCACCGACAGCACGGTCTCCGCCTCGAGGAGGGAGAGGATCCGTTCACGACGTTGCTCCGGAATCATCGCCTCGGTCGGTTCCTCCACACGCGGCTCGCCCACCGTTCGACTGTATCGGAAGTTCACGAGACTTCACATGGCGTCGGTGCGTTCGCTGTCAACGTCGACCGTCCAGGGGGTGCCGTGACGACGTGCGAGGTCGAGCACCTCCTCCTGCTGCAGTGTGCGCGGCCCGGATCCGGCCAGCGCGAGCCGCAACCACGCCGCCTCCTCCAGTTCTACGGCCGCGTCCACCGCACTCGCGATATTTGTGCCGGCCACGACCGACCCGTGATTCTGGAGCAGGACCGCGCGGCACGGGATGTCGAGCGTCTCCAGCTCCTCGGCCTGACCGGGATCTCCCGGCGGTGCGTAGGGCAGCAACGGTGTCTGGCCGACCCGCATGACGAAGTACGGCGTCAGGGGCGGCAGTGCACTGCAGCTATGCCACGCCGGCAGGCAGGAGGCGGCGACGGCGTGCCGGCTGTGCACGTGGACGACACCGCGAGCCTCAGGTGTGCGCGCGTACATCGCTCGGTGCAGCCACTTCTCCTTGGACGGTCTGGGGCCGCCGATGTGCTCGCCCGCCATGTCGACGATCGCCAGGGAGTCCACCCTGAGCTCGTCGAGGCGTGCACCGGTGGGGGACATGAGCATCCGGTCGCCGGTGCGCACGCTGATGTTGCCGGAGGATCCGGGGGACAGGCCGGCCGCGACGACAGCGCGCCCTGCGGCCACGAGGTGGTCGGCGATCTCCCAATCCGCGCGCGCCGCCGTCACAGGAGTTCCCACGCGCGCCGGAAGAAGTCCGGCCCGCCGAAGTTGCCCGACTTGAGGGCGAGCGCCACAGGGTCGCCGTCCCGACGTCCCACCGACCAGCACACGCCGGTAGCGATCGGTGGCCCGATATCGAGCATGTGGATGCCGAGGGCGTCGACGACGCTCCCGGAGGTTTCACCCCCGCCGACAGCAAAGCGCCGGACGCCCCGATCCGCCAGCTCGGAAGCGATCGCGCCGAACGTCTGTTCCAGCAGGTTCGCCTGGGGCGGATCCGGCGGACGGGTGGGTGGCGGAGCGTGCACGAGAACCGGACGTTCGGCGTTCTCGCGCCAGCGGGCCTGGCACCAGTGCACCACCTCGGTCACGGTCTCCGCGACGGTCTGCCGATCCCGCGGCACCTCGAGCACGAAGACAGGCTGGCTCGCGGCAGCGTGCGCGACCTGAGCCCGGCTCGTCTCGGACTGACTGCCCACCAGGCTCACGGACGGGCCCGGCGCCGTCACCGGGACGGCGGCGGACGGGCCCCCTGGTCCCCATGCCGCGGCCAGCCCCGCGGACCCGGTGGTCAGCGGGAGGCCGGAGGTCGCCCGAGCGATCGTCTTGAGGTCGTCGTCCGCCACAGCGTCGAGGACGGCGGCCCGTACGCCGCGCTGGCGGCACTGCTCGAGCGCTCTCGCCAGGTCGCCACGCACGTCCTCGAGCGTGATGGCCCCGACGCGGCCGCGCATCTGCGGTTGCAGCAGGCGCACCAGGTGGGAGTCCTGCATGGGCGTGAGCGGATGGGCGCGCATCGAGCTCTCGTCGAGCACGTCGTCCCCGACGAACAGCCGGCTCTTGTACACGGTCCGGCGCGCCGCCGGAAAGGCGGGGACGACGACGGTGAGGTCGCTGCCGAGCTCGTCCAGCAGAGCCTCGAGCACGGGCCCGATATTGCCCTTCGTGGTGGAGTCGAACGTCGAGCAGTACTTGAAGTAGAACGAACCGACGCCCTGTGCGCGGAGCCGGCGCAGCGCTCGCACGCTCTGGGCCACGGCTTCGTCCACCGGGCTCGTACGGGACCGCAACGCCACGACGGTGACGTCCGGACTCGAGGCCTCGACGTCGCCCGGCACGGGCGTTTCGGGCGGTCCCACCGACAGGGCGGTGCGCAGGCCGCGCTCGGAGGTCATCAGGGCAAGGTCCGTCGCGCCGGTCAGGTCGTCGGCGATGACACCACGGGGCACTGGGGTATCCGCCATGTGAAAGAACGATACAGATGTTGACGCAGATGTGAAGTAGCTCTAGGTTCATGTTCACGTTCACATCTGGACTCGACCACGACGACGTAGGAGCCCGATGACATCGCCGTCCGAGCCTTCCGTGCGGGACGCTGCCGTCCCCGTACGCCTCGCGGTCACCGGTGCCGCCGGCGGCTTCGCGCGCACTCTGCTCCCCCATGCGCGTCGGCACCGCGATCTGGTGACCGCCGTGTTGTGCGACCGGGACGTCGCCGGCCTGCGTGCGGTGTGCCGGCAGGCCGGCTATGCCGAGGGCGACCTCGCCGAATGCGGTAGCCCGGCCGACGCGCGCCGTGCCGTTGAGCGCGGTCAGATCGCGCTGACGGCGTCGATCGACACCTTGGCGGAGGTGCCGCACGATGTCACGGTCGAGGCAACCGGGCACGCGGCGACGGGTTACGCGGTGGCCACCGCCGCTATCGACGCCGGCCGCGACGTCGTCATGGTCACCAAGGAGACGCAGGCGGTGGCCGGTCGCCGGCTCGGTGCCCTGGCCCGTGACCGTGGTGTCCGGTGCGTCGCCGCCGAAGGCGACCAACCGGCCAACCTGGTCGACCTCGTCGCCTGGGCGCAGCAGTGCGGCCTGGACGTCGTCGCGGCCGGAAAGTCGAGCGAGTACGACGTTGTCCACGACCCCACGACCGGGCGCGCTCGACTGTCGGACGCCGAGTTCGACGCCGCCTCGCTGAGTGACCACTGGCGGATCGGCGACGACGTGGGTGGCACACTTGCCCGGCGCGCGGCGGTGCTGGCTCCGTTCGTGCGGGCCTCGGCCGCCGACGTCTGCGAGATGACTGTGGCCGCGAACCTGCTGGGCCTGAGACCTGACGTGCCGACCCTCCACCACCCGCCGGCGCGCGTGCCGGAGCTCGCGGACGTCTACGCGGCGAGCGAGCACGGGGGCATCCGCCGGGCGGACGGCGTGGTGGACGTCTTCACCCAGCTCCGAACACCGGACGAGGCGAGCTTCGCCGGTGGTGTCTTCGTGATCGTGCGCGTGCACGACCGGGCCACGGCGGAGGTCCTGGCCGGCAAGGGACATGTCATCAGCCGTGATCGGCGCTACGCGTGCCTTTATCGCCCGCATCACCTCATGGGACTGGAGACGGTGCGCAGCCTGCGGCGGCTTGCCGGGACGTCCACCGAGACCGCCGCGGAGCCGGCCGCGGGCCCGGTCACCATGTACGGCGTGACCACGGCGCGGTTGGACGCCGGGACCTCGTTGCGCGTCGCCGGACACCACCACGAGATCGACGGCGTCGAGCCACGGCTGGCCACCGACGCCCCGTCCGATGCCATCCCGTTCTATCTGCTCGACGGCGCGCGGATCCGTACCACGCTCGAACCCGGGACGACGGTGCGCAGTGAGCACGTGCGTCTGCCGGAAACGTCGCTCGCCGCCGACTGTGCGCCCGGCCGAGACCGAGAATCCTCCCTTCGCGAAGGAGCGTCGGTATGAGTTCACCTGAGTCGCCACCGAGCCGCAGAACGGTGCTCCAGGCCGGTCTGCTCGGCCTGAGCGCCCCGTTGCTGAGTTCGTGCGCCGGGATGACCGGCAACTTCTCCTCGGGCGAGGACGCCATCCGGTTCTGGAATCTCTTCTCCGGAGGCGACGGCGTCCTCCTGGAGCGCATCCTCGCCGAGATCGCCGATGAGGCCCCCGCACGGTCGACGGTGCTGGAGTGGGGCCAGCCTTATTACACCAAGTTCGCCATGGCGTCCGCGGGCGGCCGAGGCCCGGATCTCGCGATCCTCCACCTGTCGCGAATTCCCGGATACGCCCCGGGCGGCCTTGTCGAACCGTTCGACCTGGACCTCCTCGCGGAGTTCGGGGTGAGCGCCGACGACTTCGACGCCAGCATCTGGGAGCGCGGCAGCGTGGACGGAGAGCAGCTCGCCATCCCCATGGACACCCATCCGTTCGTCGCGTTCTACCGGCGTGACCTGCTCGACGCCGTCGGCATGCTCGACGCCGACGGTGTGCTGCGCGAGTTCGACGGCGCGGAAGACTTCCTGTCCTCGCTGGACGAGCTGGGGGCGAGGAGCGGCATGCTCCCGTTGAGCTTCGGGCACATCAATCACGATTCGCAGGCGTGGCGGATCTTCTGGTCCCTCCTGCGTCAGCAGGGCACACGGTTCGAGTTCGTGGACGGCCGGGCGGACATCGACGCCGACGGCGTGCACCGGGTGATGGCGTTCCTCGGCGAGCTGTTCAACGGTGAGCGGGCGTTGCCCAACGAACAGTCGGCCGCGTCCGAGGCCTCGTTCATCAATGAGCGCTCTGCGATGCACTTCAACGGCGAATGGGAACTCACCACCTTCCGTGACGTGGTCCCGGAGCTGGGCGTCTCCCCGTTCCCGACAGTGCTCGGTGAGCCCGCGGGGGCCACCGACTCGCACGCCTTCGTTCTGCCCGCGCAGCTCGTGGTCGACGAGGAGGCGCGCCGCCACGCGCACCAGTTCGTGGCCGCGTTCCTCAAGGCCAGCATCACCTGGGCGGAGGCGGGACATATCCCGGCCTACGCACCGGTCCGGCAGTCGCCCGAGTACGAACAGATGGAGCCGCAGCGCGACTACGTCTCCGCCGCGGAGACCGGCGCCCTGGACCCGGAGGCCTGGTTCACCGGATCCGGGTCGGAGTTCCAGCGCGAGGCCGGGTTCGCCGTGCAGGACGCGATCCGGGGCCGGGACCCCGAGCAGGCGACCGCCGACCTCATCGCCTACTGCGAGCAGAAGGCCGCCGGCCCCGACCCGACGGAGGGTGGAGTTCGATGAGCACCGACACTGCCCCTGCCCCGGCACCGGACCTGTCCGGGCAGGATGCGCCGACCCGACGACGTCGTCGGGGCCGTTCCTGGTCCCCGGGATGGTTCGTCGTCCCGTTCCTGGTCTTCTTTCTCCTGTTCATGATCTGGCCGATCCTCTACGGAGCCTGGCTGAGCCTGACGGACGAGTCCCTGGTCGGGGACGCGCCGAGCTTCGTCGGGCTGGCGAACTACGCCGAGGCGCTCGGTGACCCGGATGCCTGGAGCTCGCTCGGCAACACGCTGTTCTTCGTGCTGATCAGCACGGTCCCGCTGGTGGTCGTCGCTCTCGTCATGGCGATCACCGTCTACACCGGTGTGCGCGGGCAGTGGCTGTGGCGCCTGGCGTTCTTCGCGCCGTACCTGCTACCTGTCGCCACCGTCGCGATGATCTGGAGCTGGCTGTTCGAGGAGAACCTCGGTCTGGTCAACCAGACGCTCACGTCCCTCGGCCTGGCCCCGATCGGGTGGATCTCCGAGGAGGGGGCGGCGATGTGGGCCGTCACGATCGCCACCGTGTGGTGGACCGTAGGCTTCAACTTCCTGCTCTATCTCTCGGCGTTGCAGGCCATCCCGCATCACCTCTACGAGGCCGCGGCCCTCGATGGGGCCGGCCCGTTGCGCCGGCTGTGGAACATCACGATCCCGCAGTTGAGCCGGATCACCGGGGTCGTGCTGACGCTGCAGATCCTGTCCTCGCTGAAGGTGTTCGACCAGATCTACCTCATGACGAAGGGCGGCCCGAACGGGGCGACCCGCTCGATGCTCCTCTACGTCTACGACATCGGCTTCACCGGGTACCGGATCGGGTACGGCGCCGCACTGTCCTACCTGTTCCTCGCCCTCATCGTCATCGTCTCGATCATTCAGGTGCGACTCGCCCGACAGAGGGGGAACTCGGCATGAGCACGACCGTCACGACGCCCGCCGCCCCGCCTGCGGCCGGCCGTCGCCCGCGCCGAGGCCTGCGGAGCGTGACCGTCCAGACGCCCCAGGAACGCCTGCTCCTCGGCACCGCCTGGGGGCCACGGATCGTCACGTGGATCGTGCTGCTCGCCCTGGCCTTCCTGTGGCTGCTGCCGCTCGCCTGGGCCGTGAACACCTCGTTCAAGACCGAGGCGGACGCGGGCGCGCTGCCGCTGTCCTGGATCCCTCCCAACGGCTTCACCCTAGAGTCCTACCGGGACGTCCTCGGCGCGGGAAACATCCAGACGTGGTTCCTCAACAGCATCGTCGTCGCCGTCATGGTGACGGTCCTGACGATGGTGATCTCCTCACTCGCCGCCTACGCGTTCTCCCGGACGACCTTCCGTGGGAAGAGCCTGCTTTTCGCGCTCACTGTCGGGTCGATCATGGTGCCGCCCCAGATCCTCGTCGTGCCGCTCTTCCAGCAGATGGTCAGCTGGCGCCTCGTCGACACCTACTGGGGCATCGCCCTGCCACAGGTCATCGCTCCGGTCATGGTCTTCATCTTGAAGAAGTTCTTCGACGGCATCCCGATCGAGCTCGAGGAGGCGGCGCGGATCGACGGCGCGTCCCGTCTGCGGATCTTCTGGTCCGTGGTCCTGCCGCTGTCCCGGCCGATCCTGGCCGCGGTGTCGATCTTCGTGTTTATCAACGCCTGGAACAACTTCCTGTGGCCGTTCATCGTCACGAGCGAGCCGGAGCTGATGACGGTTCCGGTGGGTCTGCCCAACGTGCTCAGCGCCTACGGCGAGATCTACTCGCAGGAGATGGCGGCCGCCACCCTCGCCGGGCTCCCGCTGATCATCGTGTTCATGCTCTTCCAACGTCAGATCGTGCAGAGCGTGGCCACCACCGGCCTCGGCGGTCAGTGAGTCCGGGCCGTCGCCAATCGCCGGAGCACAACCCGTCACGACGCATGACCAACCTCAGTACCCGGACCGCACGCACAGGTGCGGAGGAGAAGGAGTGCCATGACCGCAGCACGGATCGTCCTCGACGACGACTACGAGATCGCCGAGGTCGACCCTCGCATCTACGGATCGTTCGTCGAGCACATGGGCCGGTGCGTCTACGACGGGATCTACGCGCCGGACCACCCGAGCGCGGACGAGGACGGGTTTCGTGGCGACGTGGCCGAGGCCGTGCGCGAGCTCGGACCGACCATCCTGCGGTATCCCGGGGGGAACTTCGTCTCCGGCTACGAGTGGGAGGACGGCGTCGGTCCGCGCGCGCAGCGGCCCGAGCGGCTGGACCTCGCGTGGCGCAGCGTCGAGTCGAATCAGGTCGGGACCGACGAGTTCCTCCGGTACTGCCGGACCGTCCAGGCCGAGCCGATGATGGCGGTCAACCTCGGCACCCGGGGGATCGCCGACGCCGTCCGGCTCCTGGAGTACTGCAACATCCCGGGCGGCACGCCGGCCTCGGAGATGCGCCGCGCGAACGGCACGGCCGATCCGTACGGCGTCACGGTGTGGTGTCTCGGCAACGAGATGGACGGCCCGTGGCAGCTCGGGCACAAAACCGCCGAGGACTACGGCAAATTGGCGGCACAGACCGCCGTCGCCATGAAACGGACCGATCCGTCGATCGAGCTCGTCGCGTGCGGCACGTCGAAACCGATCATGCCGACGTTCGCACGGTGGGAGGCGACCGTGCTGGAGTACGCCTACCCGCACGTCGACCATGTCTCGATGCACATGTACGCCGATCCGGACAAGTACCCGGACATGGCGGACTTCCTGGCAGCCGGACTCGACATCGACGAGTACATCCGTTCGGTCATCTCCAGCGTCGACTACGCGCGTGCCGCCGGGCGGCACAACCGGCACATGTCGCTCTCGTTCGACGAGTGGAACGTCTGGTACAACTCCCGCCCGCGCGATCTCGGGCACTGGCCCCACGCGCCGCGCCTCATCGAGGATGAGTACACATTGGCCGACGCGCTCGTGGTCGGCAGCTTCCTGAACTCGATCCTGCGCGCCGGTGACCGTGTGCGCATGGCGTGTCTCGCCCAGCTCGTCAACGTCATCGCCCCGATCAGGACCGAGCCGGGTGCTGGAGAGCTGTGGCGGCAGACCACCTTCTACCCGTTCGCGCTGACCGCGCGGCACGGCCGCGGAACGGCACTGCAGCCGAGCGTCACCTGTGACCGCGTCTCCACCAGCGAGCACGACGACGTCCCCGTGCTCGACGTGGCGGCCGTCCGGAAGGACGCCGACGAGCACGTGATCTTCGTGGTCAACCGTTCGACGACCACCGCGGTCAGACCCCACATCGACCTCCGCGGGGCCGCTCCCGGCCGCCGGACTGTCGAGCGCACCACGCTGACCGGACCTGACCTGACCGCCACCAACGGCCCGGGAAACCAGGGGCTGACTCCCGCCGTGGCCCCTGGCGCTTTGCTCGAGGACGACGAGCCGGTCGGCGAACTGGCGCCGGGCTCGTGGTCCATGCTCCGGGTCCGACGGGAGAGGTGAGGACGCCGCACCATGGTGGACGGCTGCGGCCGGTTCCTCGGGGCGGTGACGGCACCCTCGTCCGGCCACTACACGCGTTCACGAGACGTTCGTGACTCGTTGCGGACGTGTTCGGACCGGTACGCCAGCATGCTCGTCGGCCGCCAAGTCTCATCCGAGGGAGTAACGATGCGCCGACGCCGGCGCCGCGTCACCGCCACCGTCGCCACCGCCGTCACCCTGATCGCCGGTGCCGCCACCATGCCGTCCGCCATCGCGTCACCTGGGATGGGGGAGCGTCCGCCCCACCGGGTGGTGCTCTTCGCGATCGACGGCTTCGACGCTGAGTACCTCGACGGCAGGGTGCCGTTGCCGAACATCGAGGCGCTCGCCCGCCGCGGATCGGTGACCACGGGCACCGGCGTGATGTCCACCGTGACGAACCAGTCGTGGTCCTCGGTGGCCACCGGCACGTATCCCGACGTCACCGGGAACGCCGCGTACTACCTCGACCGTGAGAGCGGCGTGGTGGAGGGACAGTCCCGGGACATCGCGGTCGAGACCCTGGGGGAGTCATTGACCGCACAGGGCCGGACCCTCGCCTCCGCCCAGTGGTTCATCCTCGAGAATCGCGGCGTCACGTACGGGAACCCGGATGCGCTGTACACCCAGCCCGGCGGCGAGTGCTCACAGCGGGCGGACGACGCCGTCGCGATCCTCAGTGGTGAGCCGGTGGACTCCGGGGGTACCGAGGTGACGGTGCCCGAGGTGCCCGATCTGCTCGCCGTGTACTGCAGCGACCTGGATTCGGCCGGTCACGCTACCGGTGACGACAGTGCGGAGATCGACCAGGCGTTGACGCACGTGGACGAGCAGATCGGCCGGGTCGTCGACGCGACCCGCCGCGCCGGCACCTTCGGTCGGACCACGTTCGTGCTCGTGGGCGACCACGGCATGACCTCCTACGACCACGTCAACGGTCCGCAGGTGGAAGCCGCGATCGACGACGCCGGCTTCGAGGCCGAGTGGGTCAGCAGCGGCGATTCTCCGTCCGAGGGGACCGAGGTGGTCCTCGCCGGTGGCGGCCTCACCTCCGTGCACCTCGTCGGCGATCTTGCCGGCGACGCCGAGGCGCTCGCGCAGGTCGAGGAGGCGATCACCTCGGTCGAGGGAATCGGCGGGGTCTACGACAAGACCGCACAGGCCGAGATGCGGATGGCCGGCGTCTACGGGGACCTCGTCGTCGAACCGGAGCCTGGCTGGGCGATGTTCACCGGCGACCAGCCCTACACCCGCGGCCGCCACGGCACCTCGCAGGAGCTCGAGCTGGCCTTCCTGCTCAGCGGTGCGGGCATTCGCCCGGGCGCGGCACCGCACAACCCGCGCCTGGTCGACGTGGCCCCGACGATCTCCCACCTGCTCGGGGTCCGTCCGCCGTCCGCGAGCGAGGGCCGCGTGCTCGAGGAGTCACTCCTGCCGCCGCGACGCTGATCCGCAAAGGGCTCCGCCGAGGCCACCGTGCGGCCCGCCGCCCAGGCCGGATCCGGCGCGCAGCGAGCTCCCGACCTGCCCCGACGTGGACAGGGGAGAACTCCCCACGCGGACCGCAGGGAATCGGCTCCGTCAGGGGGATAGCCTGCGAGGGAGCTACGAGGGGGCCCGGACATGAGTCAACAGGACCGTCACGACGGCGGCACACCCGACGGCGACCAGCCGGGGCAGGTACCACCGGCGAATCCGGCGCAAGGTCCGCCGCCACCGCAGGGACCGCCGATGCCGGAACCGCCGGCGGCAGGCGAGAGGCCAAGTGCCTCGCCGCAACCACCGCCGTCGAGCGGGCCCGAGGCGGGGCAGACGCCGGGACAGTGGCGTCAGGACGACCAAGGAAACTGGAGTGGCGACCAGGCTGGTTCGCAGCCGGGTCCGCCGGCTGCGCCGTGGGCCGCGCAAGGCAGCCCACAGGGGCCACCCGGACAGGGGTCCTACGGTCGGCAGCAACAGTCCTACGGTCAGCAGCAGTCCTACGGTCAGCAGCAGGCGCCGTACGGCCAGCCGGCGCAGCACCAGCCGCAGGGTCCGTACCAGGGCCAGGGCCAGGGTCCGTACGAGGGCCAGGGGCAGGGGCCGTACCAGGGCCAGGGGCAGTACCCCGGTCAAGGTCCCTACCCCGGCCAAGGGCAGCAGGCGCCGCCTCCGGGCCAGTATCCGCCGGGGCAGTGGGACCACTCCGGATACGGGCAGAGCCCGGCACCTGGCGCCCCGGGCAGCTACCCCGACCAGCAACCGCAGAAGAAGCGACGCTTCGGAGCCGGGGCGATCGCCGGCATCGTCGGTGGCGTCGTCGTGGTCGCGGCCGTGGCCGCGGGAGCCGTGTGGTGGTTCTCGCAGCCCGGGCCGGAAGACATGAAGGCAGCGGCACCGATGACAACCCCGAACCCGACCGCGCTCGTCGAGGGATACATGACCGCCATCGCCGACGGTGACGCCGCGCGTGCGCTGTCCTACCTGCCTTCGAGCGAGCAGCCTGGTGACACCAGTTTCCTCAGCGACGACGTCCTCGGCGCGGCTCAGGAGCAGGCGCCCATCAGTGAGCTCACGGTCGAGGACGTCGGTGACGCGAGCGACACCGTCGACGTCCCGGTGACCTATCGACTCGGGGACCAGGACGTCAGCACGGCGTTCACCGTGAGCGACCCGCACGGCAACGGCAAGTGGCTCCTGGAGAATCCGCTCGCGAGCCTGGACTTCAGCCAGTCCCTCGAGCAGCTCGGCGCCACGGTCAACGGCCAGGAGATCACCGCGGGCAGCCGGCCAGTCTTCCCCGGTGCCTACGAGATCTCCCTACCCCAGGAGCGGTTCGAGCTCGAGGGGGAGAGCACCGTCGTGGTCGATCAGGCGCAGTCGTACGACACGTCGAGCCTGGAGCCCACGCTGACGGATCAGGCGGTCGAGGAGTTCCGGAACGCTGTTCTCGAATCTGCGCAGGAATGCGTCGCGTCCAGCAGTCTCGAGGCCGGGTGCGGGCTGTCCCTGCCGGGCACGCTCAGCGACGGCACCCAGCTCGAGGACGGCTCGCTGGAGCGCAACCTGCCCCAGTCCGCGCGGCGGGAGATCAACAATCTGCAGCCCGTTCTGAGCGACGACGAGCCGACGGTCGCGCGCGGCATCCTCGCCGGTGCCGACGTGCCGGTCACCGCCGACTGCCGCCAGGGCGGCCGGTCGGGTCGGTGTGAGATC
Source organism: Georgenia deserti (assembly GCF_042680605.1). Lineage (NCBI taxonomy): Bacteria > Bacillati > Actinomycetota > Actinomycetes > Allobogoriellales > Allobogoriellaceae > Georgenia > Georgenia deserti. Next base: position 28,910 of record NZ_JBHUEE010000011.1, on the reverse strand, counting down.
TCGCCGGACCTCTCGCTCGGCGGCATCCTCGGCGTCGTCTCCATCGACATGGCGGCCGACGAGCTCGAGGTCGAATGGCTCGTCGAGACCAGCGGTGACGGCGGCGGTGGCGGCGGCGGTGACGACAACGGTGGAGGCGGCAGCAGTCAGGTCTCCACGCCGGCCGACGTCTCCGCACCGGTCCACCTGAACGCCCCGGCGGAGGCCGGCCACGCCCTGCGGGTACCAGCCGTGGCATGACGAGCGGTGACATGCCGTGAGGCCGGGCGCCACGCGGCGCCCGGCCTCACGATGTCCCGCAGCGATCGGCGGCTCAGCGCTCCCCGGAGGTGACCCGAGCCGCGGGATAACGGATCTCTTCGACCATCTCCTGCACGTGCTCCGACGGCGGCCGGGTGGCCAGGGAGACCACCACGGTGATCACCAGGTTGACCACCGCGCCGATCGCGCCGATCCCCTCGGGACTGATCCCGAGAACGTGGTCGTTGGCGGAGGTCCCGAACACCTCGAGCGTGTAGATCATGTAGCTCGCGGTGAAGATCAGGCCCGCCACCATGCCGCAGACGGCACCGATGCCGTTCGCCCGTTTCCAGAAGATGCCGAGCAGCAGAATCGGGAAGAACGTCGACGCCGCCAGCCCGAACGCGAACGCGACCACCTGGGCGACGAAGGCCGGGGGATTGATCCCGAAGTAGATCGCGATCAGCACCGCCAGGCCCATGGCGACCCGCCCCGCCAGCAGCTGCTGGGCGTCGGTCGTCTTCCGCTTGACGACCCGGAAGAACAGGTCGTGGGAGAAGGACGAGGAGATGACCAGTAACAGGCCGGCTGCCGTCGACAGGGCCGCCGCCATACCGCCGGCTGCCACGAGGCCGATGATCGGCGCGGGCAGGCCCGCGATCTCCGGACTGGCCAGGACGAGGATGTCGTTGTTGACGATGAGATCAGCACCCGACGTGGCGTCGTTGCTGACGGTCTCGATCGTCGAGGCGCCCTCGGCCACGCTGACCAGGCCCGTCTGCTGCCAGTTGACCACCCAGCTCGGCAACTCGTCGGCAGAGACGCCCTGCACGCCCTGCAACAGGTTCAACTTGGTGAAGGCCCCCACGGCCGGAGCAGTGGTGTAGAGCAGGGAGATGAAGAACAGGGCCCAGAACGCCGACCACCGCGCACCACGCACCGACTTCGTCGTGTAGAAGCGGATGATCACGTGCGGCAGGCCCGCCGTACCGACCATCAGCGACATCGTCACGAGGAAGACGTCGATCTGCGGCCGGGCACTGAACGGATCGGTGAACGCGTCCAGTCCGAACTGCTGGCTGAGCGCATCCAGCTCGCCGAGGATCTGGCCGAACGAGACCTGCGGGATCGGGATGCCGGTCATCTGCTGCGCAACCGCCACTGCGGGGATGAGGTACGCGATGATCAGCACCGTGTACTGCGCCACTTGGGTCCAGGTGATGCCCTTCATGCCGCCGAGGACCGCGTAGGCGAAGATGATGATCGCCGCGACGATGACCCCACCGGTGATGTCCAGGCCGAGGAACCGGCTGAACACGATGCCCCCGCCGTTCATCTGACCCACGACGTAGGTGAAGGAGACGATGATCGCGGCAAGCGCCGCGATGATCCGGACCGCCTCGGAGTAACGGTCGCCCACGAACTCCGGGACCGTGAACTTGCCCCACTTGCGCAGGTACGGCGCGAGCAGCAGCGCCAGCAGGACGTACCCGCCGGTCCACCCCATGAGGTAGATCGAGCCGTCGGAGCCGAGGAACGCGATCAGGCCTGCCATGGAGATGAACGACGCCGCGGACATCCAGTCCGCCGCGACGGCGGCGCCGTTGGCGACCGTCGGAATGCCCTGACCGGCGACGTAGAAGCCGGCCGTCTCCTTGACGCGGGATCGCCACGCGATCGTGATGTAGATGCCGAAGGTGATGACGATGAAGACGAGGGTCCAGGTCTGGATGTCGCTCACAGCCGCTCACCGTCCCCGTTGCGCTCGCTCACGCCGAACTCGTCGTCGAGGCGGTCCATCCGCACCGCGTACACGAGGATCAGGATGACGAACGTGTAGATCGAACCCTGCTGGGCGAACCACAGACCCAGCGGGAACCCGAACACCTCGATCTGGTTCAGCGGCTCGATCAGCAGGACACCGAAGCCGAACGAGACCACGAACCAGATGATCAACAGGACGAGCATCAGCCGGAGGTTCTTCCGCCAGTACTGCTGCCTCCAGCCGTTGCCCCCGGGCGGGGAGGTACCCCCCGGGTCGTTCTCGTGCGCCGTGCGCTCCACAGGACGCTCCCTTCCTCGCGAGCACCCTGGGCGGCTTTACCCAGGGCACGTCCGGTGCTGGGAGAAAAGCGCACCCGTCGCGGCCCGCACAAGCCAATCGCCGCCGACGGCGCACGCCGATCGTCGAACGGTCGCAAACCGCGCGTGACCGGGCAGCGCGCCACACTGGGTCCGCTCACGGGCCGAGAGGGACCACTCGTGGATCCGAGCCGACCGTTCGAGGACTTCACCGCCCCCGAGACGTGCCGGTGTCGGGTCCGCTGCGCATATCATCGCGGTATGTCCTCGACGACGAGCACGGCCGGCACGGCCGCCGGCAAGGCGCACGCAGGCGCCAGAGGCGTCTTCCATCCCGGCAGTCTCGGGATGCTGCTCGGTGGTCTGCTCGCTGTCCTCGGCTCCCTCTTCCCATGGGTCATCTTTCCGGCCGGATCCCTACCGGGCCTGGCCGGTCCCGGGCTGTGGACGCTGAGCGCCGGCTTCATCGCGATCGCCGGCGCGTTGCTGCCGTACCGCAAGATCGCGCTCGGCCACGTGCTCGTCGCCGGGCTCGGCGTCGGGGTGATCGTCGGCTGGCAGCTGGCGCGGTTGGTGTACCTCTCTGCGGTCAGTGACAGCTGGGGCTCGTTGCTGCCCGGGATGGGGCTGGTGCTGGCCGGCGGCGGTGCCGCAGTCCTGCTCCGGACCGGGTACAAACTCCTCACCCGCTCCTAGCGCCGTCGGTGAGCTGCCCGCGTTAAGGTGCCCGCCATGGTTCTCGGGACGGGCGGCATCGGCGCGTCCGACGGCGCTGCCGAGCCGCCGGGCCTGGACTCCACGGACACGCCGGCGGAGGTCGATGCAGCCTTCCGCACGCTGCGGCGCGTCGCCGTGGGCTACTTCCTCGTCTTTCTCGTCGTGGTCGGGGGCTTCCCGGTCCTGTCCCTGACGCTCGGCTGGTGGTCCGAGGCCCGGCTGGTCGGCAACATCAGCCCGGGTTTCGCGATGGCGGCCTTCGGGCTGTACGCCGTCTTCGCCGTCGTCGGCATCGCCGCGGCGAGCCTGTCCAGTGCGGTCGAGTCCCGGATGCTCGGCGGCGGCAGCTCCGAGGCCACCAGCACCGGCACCGAGGACGCCGACGAGCCCGACCGCCTCCCCGGGCCGCACGCGTGAACACCACGAGCCTCGCCACCTTGCTGGCCGTGCTGGCCGTGGTGGTCGGCGTGTCGGTGGTGATGCGCCCGCGCGGCAGCTCCACCCTGGACTTCTACCTCGCGGGCCAGAAGGTCGGCATCGTCACCAACGCGTGGGCGATCTGCGGTGACTACCTCTCGGCCGCGTCCTTCCTCGGCGTCGCCGCGGCCGTGTATGTCTCTGGTCTCGACGGCGCCTGGTACGCCGTCGGCTTCGCCGCGGGGTTCGTCCCCGTCCTGCTCTTCGTCGCAGCCCCGCTACGGCGCTACGGCGAGTTCTCCATCCCGGACTTCCTCGGGCGCCGGCTCGGTTCCGAACGTGTGCGGCTGGTCGCCGTCGCCGTCGTCCAGCTCGTCATCCTCTCCTACCTCATCCCGCAGTCGGTGGGTGGTGGGATCACCTGGCAGCTGCTCGTCGGCGAGGGGTTCTTCGGGCTCTCGCCCTACGCGACCGGTGTACTGCTCTCGACCGCTGTGGTCGCGGCGATCGTCGCCTTCGGCGGCATGCGGGGGACCACCTGGAACCAGGCGGTCCAGTTCCTGCTCCTGCTCGTCGCGCTGGTCTGGCTCGCCGCCGTCGTCATCGGTGAGGGATTCCGGTACGGGGACGCGGTCGACGCCCTGAGCGCCGAACCACTGGCGAACCCCAGCCGCGACGCCGACGGCTGGGTCCTGCAGGAGGAGGTGAACCGGATCGACGGCGCGCAGCCCGCCACCTTCGGCGAACCCGGTGCGCGGTACGGCCGGCTCGGTCAGTTCGCGTTGGTGGTCACCCTCGCCATGGGGACCGCCGGACTGCCGCACGTGATGAACCGCTACTTCACCTCTCCGACGGGCAAGGCCGCCCGCACGACCACGGTGTGGGTTCTCGCGTTGGCCGGGATGTTCTATGCGCTCGCGGTGATGCTCGGCACGGCGGCTCGTGCACTCATCCCGGACGCCGTGGCGGACCATCCGTGGCTCGAGGACCTCACCGTCGAGGGCGTGCTGACCGTTCCCGAGCACGCCCTGCCGGTGCTCGGCCGTATCTTCGGCGGGGAAGCGGGTCTCGGTGTGGTCGCCGCGGGTGCGCTGGTCGCGCTGATGTCGACGATCGCCGGCCTCCTGCTGGCCTCGGCGGCCACCTGGGGCCATGACGTCTACGAGCGGCACATCAACCCGCGTGCCACGCAGCGCCAGGCCGTCACCGCGGGGCGCGCCACCACCCTCGTGGCGGCCTGCGCGGCGGCGGTGCTCGCCCTGGCGCTGCGACCCGAGGCGTTCGCCCCGGCCATGCCGTCACTGGTGGCGACCATGGTGACCTGGGCGTTCGCCATCGCGGGCTGCGCCTTCACGCCGGTCTTCGCGCTGGCGATCTGGTGGCGCGGGACGACGGCGAGCGGCGCGACCGCCGGCATGATCACCGGTGCGGTGCTCGCCGTCGTCATGTTCACCACGGGCAACTCGCTGGCCCCGTCGGCGCTGAAGGAACTGCTGGTGACGCCGACCTTTGTCGCGGCGCCGATCGCCGCGGCGGTGACGGTCCTGGTCTCGCGGCGGACCGAGCCCCCGCCGGACGTTGACGCGGCGTGGGTGCGGATGCACGGCACCGCGGCCGACCGGCAGGCCGAGCGGCTGGCCCGGCTCACCGTCGCCGGTCGTCGCACCGAACGCCGAGGAGGCCGCCGTGCGCAGCGGTAGCGCGTTGCTCGCCGGGGTCGTCGTCGGCGTCTGGACGCTGGTGTACCTCGTCACGCAGCAGTTCGTGGACCCCCCGCTCGGGGTGCTGCCGACGCTTGCCACCGGGACGGCGCTGACGGTGGCGGCCGTGCTCGGGTATCCGTCCGCCCTCCGCGGTCCTCGCGCCTCCTCGCGCCCCGCTCCGCGCGATCCCCGGGTGCAGCCGATCGCGGCAGCCGGGCGGTCCATGCCGCTGAGGTCCGGTCTGACGCCCGACGCCGCGCGCCGGACCGTCGAACTGCTCAAGCCGGTGGTCGGCGGGGACGCCGTCGCCATCGCGGACCGTGAGCAGGTGCTGGCCTTCGTCGGCCCGGGTGCCGACCACCACCGCGTCGGTGGGGCGCCGCAGACCCGGGTCACGGCCGAGGTGATCGAGAAGCAGCGCACCGTGACGGTGACCAGGCCGGAGCACCTGGGTTGCACCGAACCAGACTGCCCTCTCGTCTCGGCGGTCGTGGCACCGCTGGCGATCGGGTCGCGCGTCGTGGGCATCCTCGGCGTCTACCGGGTCCACCCCGACCCGCCGCCACGTGGGCTGGTCGAGGACATGGCCAGCATCCTCTCCCTGCACCTGGAGCTGGCCGAGATGGACCGGGAGCGGCGGCTGTCGGCGCATGCACGGCTGGATGCGCTGCGGGCGCAGATCAATCCGCACTTCCTGTTCAACATCCTCAATACGATCGCCTCCAAGGCCCGCACCGACCCGGAGGACGCCCGGCAACTGCTGCTGCGCCTGTCGGACTTCTTCCGGTACGCGGTGCGCCAGGACGGCCACTTCGCCGAGTTCGCGCAGGAGTACTTCTTCGTGCGGACCTACCTCTCGCTGGAGCAGGCGCGCTACGGGGACCGGTTGCGCGTGCGCTACGACATCGACCCGCAGGTGCTGACGACCCGCGTGCCGGTGCTCACCATCCAGCCGCTGGTGGAGAACGCCGTCAAGCACGGCATCGCGGACAAGGTCGAGGGCGGGACGATCCACCTCAAGGCCCGGGTGGACCCGCTCACCCGCACTACCTCGATCCGGGTCTCGGACGACGGTGTCGGCATGGAGCCCGACGTGCTGGCGCGCCTGACCCACGGTGAGCCGGCGCCCGACGACGGTGACCGCTCCCCGCGGTCGGGCGGCGTGGGGCTGCGCAACATCTCCGAGCGGCTCGATTCACTGTTCGGCGAGCGGTACGACCTGAGCATCTCCTCGACCGCGGGCCGCGGCACCGTGGTCGACCTGCGCGTCCCCCTGCGCTGACCCATACCCGCGACTTGTCATATCTGTGCCGATTGGTCATTCATGTGCGCCCGGACCCGACCGGCAGATCTTTGACGAGTGGGCACATGGTTGACGAGTGGGCACGTGGTTGACGAGTGGCGGCGGCCGCGCGGGGGAGCGGGTGGGGAACGCGCGCCAGTACGCTGTGCGAATGCGCCCCCGCGCCCTGATCGTCGACGACGAAGCCCCGGCCAGGGAGGAACTGCGCTACCTGCTCGAGGAGGTCGGCCAGGTCCAGGTGGTCGGCGAGGCGACGAACGGGGAGGAGGCCCTCCTTCTCCTGCGCTCACTCGACTACGACCTGGTCCTGCTCGACGTCCGGATGCCGGGCGGGAGCGGGCTGGACGTGGCGGCCGCACTGCAGGAACACCCGCACCGACCGAAGGTCATCTTCACCACCGCCTATCCGGATCACGCCGTCGAGGCGTTCGACCTGTCCGCGGCCGACTACCTCGTCAAGCCGTTCGATGCCGACCGGCTCCGCCGCGCGCTCGACCGCGCCCTGACCGGGGGCGCGGAGCGCGCAGAGGCGGGGGAGCGGGCACCGGAGGCACGTGCCGGTGTATCCGAGGTCGAACCACTGGTCCGCATCCCGGTGCAGAAGGACGGGCGGACCGTGCTCGTCGACGGTGCATCGATCGTCTACGCCGCCGCGGACCGGGGGTACACCTCGCTCAAGCTCGCCGACGAACGACTGCTCGTCTCGTTCTCCCTCAACGAGTTGGAGAGGCGCCTGCGCGGACACTTCTTCCGCACCCACCGCGCCTACCTGGTGAACCTCGACCACGTGCGCGAGATGGTCCCCGACTTCCGCGGCGCGTTGGTTCTTGTGATGAACGACCGTCAGCGCAGCCGGGTCGAGGTCTCGCGTCGGCACGCCCGGGAGCTGCGGCGGCGATTCGGCATGTGATCGCGCGGCGACCAACCCGCCGCCGGTCTAGTGCCCGGCGGACAGGTGGCCGGCGAGGCGCTCGTGCCGCGCCGCGCTGGCATCGTTCAAGCCGGTGATGGTGACCTTCTTGGCCTTGGCGGCGTACTTCGTCGTGATCGCGTCCAGGGCGGCGACCGTGGAGGCGTCCCAGATGTGTGAGTCGGACATGTCGATGACGACGTTCTCCGGGTCTCCGGCATAGTCGAACTGGTACACGAGATCGTTCGAGCTGGCGAAGAACAGCTCACCGATCACCTTGTACACCCGCGTGTTCTCGTCCGGGTGCGCCACGTCGACGACCTGCGTGAAGTGCGCGACGCGCCGGGCGAACATCAGCGCCGCGACGATGACGCCGGTGATGACGCCGTACGCGAGGTTGTGGGTGGCGACCGTGACCACCACAGTCACCAGCATCACGGTGGTTTCCGACTTGGGCATCCGGCGCAGGGTCGACGGCTGCACGGAGTGCCAGTCGAAGGTGGCGACGGAGACCATGATCATCACCGCGACGAGCGCGGCCATCGGGATCAGGCCGACGATGTCGCCGAGCGCCACGACCAGGATCAGCAGGAAGACGCCGGCGAGGAAGGTCGATATCCGCGTGCGGGACCCGGCCGACTTCACATTGATCATGGTCTGCCCGATCATGGCGCAGCCGCCCATGCCGCCGAAGAAGCCGGTGATGATGTTGGCAGCGCCCTGGCCCCAGGCCTCACGCGTCTTGTCGGAGTGAGTATCGGTGATGTCGTCGACGAGCTTGGCCGTCATCAGGGACTCCATGAGCCCGACCAGCGCGATACCGATGGCGTAGGGCGCGACGATCTCCAGCGTCTCGAGCGACAGCGGTACGTCCGGGACCAGGAGCGTGGGCAGCGAGTCCGGAAGCGCACCCTCGCCGCTGACGTTCGGCGCAGCGATGCCGAAGGCGACGGTGACCGTGGTCAGACCGACGATGGCGACGAGCGGCGCGGGGACCACGGTGGTCAGGCGCGGGAAGAGAACGATGATGGCGAGGCCCGCAGCGACCAGGACGTAGACGTACCACGGCACGCCGAACAGGTGCGGCAGCTGAGCGATGAAGATGAGGATCGCCAGCGCGTTGACGAAGCCGACCATGACCGAGCGCGGGATGAACCGCATCATCTTGGCGACCCCGAGCAGACCGAGAACCACCTGGATGACGCCGCCCAGGATGACGGCGGCGATGATGTACTCCAGCCCGCGCTCGGGACCGTACAGCGGCACGAGCGGGGAGATGACCAGGGCGGTCGCCGCGGTCGCGGCCGAGATCATGGCGCGCCGGCCGCCGAAGATGGAGATCGCGACGGCCATCGTGAACGACGCGAAGAGCCCGACCCGGGGGTCGACGCCGGCGATCAGTGAGAAAGAGATGGCCTCGGGGATCAACGCCAGCGCGACGACGAGGCCGCCGAGGACCTCGGTGCGCAGCCGGCGCGGATCACCGAGGGCGGCGCGGACGGAACCGGCATCGTCCCGGTCCTGCTTGCTGCGGCGTTCCGGTGCGGGGTCGGGGCGCAAAGCATCGATGAGCGGCACACGGCCTCCAGGTCGGTGGGCGCGCCGAGCGCCCGATGGTCTGTCATGGTCGGGGGCGGCGCGTCATCACACCTGGCAGTGGCGATCCGACTCGCGGGCCGGGGCGGCGTCGCCAGCAGCAACCTTAACGTAACGGAAGAGTGCTGTCTCGGTGACCCTGCTCTCGGGCCGCCGGGTTAGGCTCGCTCCGGAGGAGGCCCGATGAGAGAGCGCATGCAGATCGGCGAGGTGGCCGAACGTACGGGCCTGTCGCTGCGGACGATCCGCTACTACGGCGAGGTGGGCCTGGTGACGCCGTCGAGCCGGACCGAGGGCGGATTCCGCCTGTTCACCGAGCGCGACGTCGAACGTCTCGAACTGGTCAAGCAGATGAAGCCGCTCGACTTCACGGTCGAAGAGATGCGAGAGGTCCTCTCCGTCCTGGACCGCCTGGCCGCGGCTGACCTGTCCGACGACGAGCGCCACGAGCTCCTCGAGGCGCTTGCCCGCGTCCGGACGACGGCGGACGAGCGCCGGACGAAGTTGCGTGCCAAGGTGCGGGCTGCGGAATCCTTCGTGGCCCGACTGGACGCGGCCGTGAGCTGAACGACCCCGTCCCCGGGCCCGGTCGAGGGTGCCCGGTCAGCGCGCGTCGCGCTCGGCTGCGGTCTTCGACGAGTCTCGCCCGTGCACCGCGTGGTACAAGCCTGCCGAGGCGAGGACCACGACAGCGAGCAGGCCGTAGGTGTTCCGGTAACCCACCGCCGTGACGGCGAACCCCAGCAGGGCCGGACCGAACCCGGTGCCGATGTCGACGGCGAGGTAGTAGGTCGAGACCGCGCTGCCGAGCCGTGCGGGTGAGACGAGTGCGACGGCGATTGCCTGCGAGGAGGAGAGGATGGTGCCCCAGCCGAACCCCACGAAGGCCGCGGAGACGATGACCATGATGTCGTTCGAGGCGAACGCCAGCGCCGCGAACCCGACCGCCAGCGAGGCGATAGCCGGGAAGAGCACTACGTTGTCGCCACGGCGGTCCTGGATCCGGCCCACCACGAGCCGCGCAACGAACAGCACAGCCGCGAAGACGAGGAAGAACGCACCCGCTCCGACGGCGAGCCCTTCCGCATTGGCGTAGGAATCAAGGAACGTGATGATCGCCGCGTAGGCGGCGGCGATCACTCCCACGAAGACGGTGATGGGCACGACCTCGCCGGCCAGCGTGTCTCGCGGCCGGAATCGTCGTAGCCGCGCCCGTTCGGCAGTGGTGAGGCTCAGGTCGGGTGCACGCAAGCCCGTCCCGACAGCCAGACCCGCAGCGGCCAAGGCCACCGCGCCCCAGAACAGCCCCGGGTATCCGACGACATCGATGAGCGTCAGACCGAGGAACGGGCCGAGGCCGGTGGCGACCGTGTTGCTCAGGGTGAAATGGCCGGTGCCCTCGCTGCGCCGGAGCGGCGGGATGGTGCTCTGCGCGATGGTGATCGTCGCGGTGCTCGTCATGCCGAAGGCGGCGCCGTGGACGAACCGCTCGGCGAGCAGGAGGCCGAGCGACGTCGTCGGCAGGTAGCTCACCGAGGCCAACAGGAACAGCGTCATCGCCAGGACCACCGTGCGGCGGCGCCCGATCAGTTCGAGGAGATTGCCGCCGACCAACCGCGCGGCGATGGCCCCGACGATGAACATGCTGGCCGCCAGGCCCGAGAGCGCGTCACCCGCGCCGAACTCCTCGGCCGCGTACCGGGCGAGGGTGGTCATGAGCATGTAGAAGACGGTCGCCGCGCAGAGGTTCACGCCGGTGGCGAGAAGGAAGTCGCGGGTCCACAGCGGCTCCGCCGACCTCGCGCCCACTCGTCCTCCTCTGCGTCCGGTCGCCACCGTACCCGGCGCCCGACGCGCGACGGACCCACCGTCCGGAATAGACCCGGGAGCCCGTTGCTTGCCGTTGTCATGGAGCTCGCACACGCCCTCGATATCGCCGGTGCCCGATCCCAGGCCGTGGCGGTGACGATGCGCCGCGACGGCCGGCCGCAGCTGTCCAACGTCTCGCAGCACACCGATGGCGACGGCATCATTCGCGTCTCCGTCACCGCGGATCGCGCCAAGTACCACAACGTTCGCCGTGAACCCTGGGCGGCCATCCACGTCAACGGGCCCGACTTCTGGTCCTACGTCGTGCTCGAAGGGCCGGCCGAGGTGACACCACCCGCTGCCGCTCCGGACGACGACGTCGTCGAGGAGCTCGTCCGGCTCTACCGCGACCTCGCCGGTGAGCACCCGGACTGGGACGACTACCGCCGCGCCATGGTCGCCGACGACCGGGCTGTGCTGCGCGTACGACCCGAGCGGGCGTACGGCCTTCCGCCTCAGGGCTGAGTCGGCGCCGGCCGTCACCACCGACCGTCGGAGGGCGACGCCCGGGCCACGAGCGTCAGGCGGTCCGGGTGGCGGAAAGCCGGGTCAACCCGAGCCTGCTCGGCTCGACAGGCCCATCGGACCTCGAGAGGCCGACCCTTCAGTCCACGAAGAGCCGTCGGATGTCCTCGGCCTCGATGGCCGCAGACCCGGTGCCGTCACCGTCGATGACCTGAGCGAACAACTCGGCCTTGCGTGCCTTGAGCTCCATCACCTTCTGCTCGATCGTGTCCGCCGCGACGAGGCGGTACACGTGGACACTGCGGTCCTGCCCGATGCGGTGCGCCCGGTCGACCGCCTGAGCCTCGGCCGCGGGGTTCCACCACGGATCGAGCACGAACACGTAGTCCGCCTCGGTCAACGTCAACCCTGATCCGCCGGCCTTGAGACTGATGAGAAACACCGGTGCCGCGCCGGACCGGAACTCCTCGATCACCCTGGCACGCTCGCGCGTGGAACCGTCGAGGTAGGTCGAGGTGATACCGGCCCTGTCGAGCCCGGCCCGGACCCGCTCGAGATACGAGGTGAACTGGCTGAACACCAGCGCGCGGTGTCCTTCGGCGGTGATCTCTGCCAGGTGCTCGAGCAGGACGTCGAGCTTGGCCGACCCGGCGGCCTCGTCCTCGCCGATGAGCGCTGGGTCGAGCGCGAGCTGACGGAGTTTGGTCAGTGCGCTGAAGATCGCCACCCGGTTGCGGTCGAAGTCGGCCACCAACCCGAGGATGCGTTGCCGCTCCTTCGCGAGCCACGCGTCGTAAAGCTTGCGGTGCTTGGGCGTGAGCGTGACGTCGAGGATCTGTTCCTGCTTCGGCGGGAGGTCGGCCGCGACCAGCTCCTTGGTGCGCCGCAGCATAAACGGGCGTATGCGCCTGCGGAACCGCTCCAGAACCCGTGCGTCGCCGTCGCGCTCGACCGGCTTGACCACCTCGTCAGCGAACTGCCGTGGCCACGGGTACAGCCCTGGGACGGTGAGCGAGAGCAGCGACCACAGCTCCATCAGCCGGTTCTCGAACGGCGTCCCGGTCATCGCCAGTCGGAAGTCCGCCTCGACCCTGCGCACGGCCGCGTACGTCTTGCCCTGATGGTTCTTGACCTGCTGCGCCTCGTCGAGGATCAGTCCCGCCCAGCCGAGGGCGGCGTAAGCGTCCTGCCCCAGACGCAGCAGGGTGTAGGTGGTGAGGACGACGTCGGACTCGGCTGCGATCGCCGCGACGTCGTCGGTGCGTCGCCGCACCACGCCGACCCGCAGGCCCGGCGCGTGCCGCTCGGCCTCGTGTTCCCATGCGGTGACCACACTGGTGGGTGCGACGACGAGGAACGGCAACTCGCTTCCGGCACTGCGTGCGTGCTGGATGAGCGCGAGCACCTGCAGCGTCTTTCCGAGTCCCATATCGTCGGCGAGGATGCCGCCGAGCCCGTGCTGATGGAGGAACGCCAGCCACCAGAAGCCCTCCTGCTGGTAGCTGCGCAGCTCGCTGGCCAGCCCGACCGGTTCCGGACGGGGGATCTCGGTCAGGTCGCGCAGCGCCCGCGCACGCTCCACCCATTCGTTCGCCTGGCGGGAGACGACGCCGACCTCGGCCAGTTCCGCCCATACGCCGAGGTCGTGCTTGCCCACGCGCAGCCGGTCCCCGTCCCGGTCCTGCAGCTGCGAGGCCGCCTCGACCACCTCGCGCAGCCCGGTGAACTCGGGAATGTCCGTCGGCATATACAGTCCGCTCGGCAGGACGACGAAGTCCTCGCCGAGAGTCAGTGCCGCCAGGACGAGCACCAACGGCACCGTCTCGCCGGCCACCGTGATGGTGACGGTGAGGTCGAGCCAGTCGGTGTAACTCGGATCGTCCTCGTCCGGCGGGGCCTCGGGATCGAGGACGTCGAAGCTGATCTCGGGTGGCTCGGTCGCCTCGCGAAAGTCCGGGCGCTGCCGTTCGCTGACCTCGACGTCGGCGAGATCCCGGAGGAACGGGAGGTCATGGATGGCGAATGAGAGCGCGTCGCCGCCGCGGACCGAGGAGCGGCTGCGCAGCCCGTCCGGGACGCGTTCGAGGATCTCCTGCTCGGCCGTGTGGTCACGCACGCCGCCAAGAGGGTCGGCGCCGCCCACCGCCACCTGGCGGGACGTCCCGTACCGCCATGTCCACGCGAGCTCGGCCTCGACGGAACTCACCCACTCGACGGCTACGTGCAACGTGGGACGCAGCCGTTCCGGCACCTCGATGGAGCCGTCGGGGGAGTGGACGGCGACATGCCGGACCAGTCCGGCGAGGCGCTCGCGGAAGGCCTCGAGATCGGCCGCCGGGATATCGACCGGCCCGCCCTGCACGAGCCGGAGGGCCGCGGTGGGGACGGGCTCGGTCAGTTCGGCGATCTGCAGATGACCGGAGTCGTAGAGCGCGGCCATCTGGGGGTACGGCCCGCCGGGAAGGACCAGGCACTCGCCCTGCCACACCTCGCCGCCGACGGCGACCCCCAGCGCGAACCGCGTGCTGCCCTCCCGTGCCGTGGCGCTCGCAGCGAGCTCGACCGGATCGGGCAGCACGCTGACCGAACGAACCCCGCCCGTGGTGAGGAACTCGACGCCCGCCGCGGCCGCGGCGCGGAGCTGACGGGGGAGGTGATGACTGAAGTGACCGAGTGAGGGAGTCTCCGAACGGCCGGGCATCAGGCGCGGGTCGAGTCCGGTATGCAGGGCCTCCAGGGCCTGTTCGTGCTCGGGTGGGACCCGGCGCGCTGCCAGCGCCTCACCGAGATCGGACCAGCTCGCGCCACCCTTGATCCACTTTCCCCGGCTACCCCGACGCATGGGACGCAGGTGGAAGCTCGGCAGGGCGGAGTAGCTGTACCGGCTGGGAGGCGCCAGCGAGAACTGCAACGCGAACTCGGTCGGAGCCACCGGCGTGTGTTGGTCCGCCAACTCGGTGGCGAGGGCGTCGAGCTGGCGCTGCCACGCCGGGGCGGCCGCGGTGCCGACGAACGACTGCCGCAGTACAAGGGCAAGGGCGGCGCCGTGCTTGCACTGGTTCCCCACCGGGCAGCTGCAGACGCTCGCCACCCATTCCTCGGCCGTGCTCCTGCCGGACGGTCTGTTCGCCGGCGTCCCGACGTCGGCATGGAACTCGACGTGGTACGGCGTCACATCGGTGCCTTGGATCGACGCCGTGGCGGTGACCGCGTCCTTTCGGAGATCATGGATGGTCGGGCGACCGCGGACGCGGGAGACGTACCCGCGGGCGCGGGTCAACGTCCGGGAGTCGAAGTGACGGGCGAGCATGTCGTCCGTCAGCGCCGCGAGAACGTTCATGACTGCCTCATCGTGGCACGCCGGTCCGACACCAGTCGGCGGCCTGTGGACATGGTGTCACCGGAACCCGTGCGGTGCGTGGGCGGGTGCGCCGGGGCGGGGCGTCGCGCGCCGCTCGGCGTCCTGGCTGCCGGGGGCGGCCTCGGCGATCTGGCCACCGTCAGCGAGTGACTTCGTGCCTTGCCCGGGCTCGACCGCCTCCCACTCGCCGCGAGGGCGGGCGTCGTGGTCGTCCGGCCCGAGTCCACGCCCGGGTGACGAACGAGGTTGCAGAATCCGTCGACTTTTCGACGGATTCTGCAACCTCGTTGCCTGCGGAGCTGGTCAGGCGCGGGCGAGCCGCAGCGTGCGAACCTCGAACGGTTCCAGTGCGAGTTCGAGCGTCCCGTCCTCGACCGGGAGATCGGCGCCGTCGAGGTCGTCCTCGATGAGGCTGACCGTGCGGGCGGCGGAGACCGGGACGCCGACGGCGAGAGTGCCGGTGGCCCGGGCCCCGAGCGCCTCGTACACGCGCACCACCAGGTCACCGGAACGGTCGTCCGCCAGCTTGACGGAGGAGATCACCAGTTCGCCCGGACCGGAATCGGGCCGGAGCTTGACGAGCGGATCGAAGCCGTGCCCGCCCGTGACCCTCCGCTCCGCGAGGTTCATTTCAAGACCCGCCCGGGTGGCGTCGGCCACGTCGGCTCCGACGACGAGACCGTACGTGACCGTCTGGGTGCCCTGGTCCGTCTCCGGGTCGGGGAACCGCGGGGCCCGCAGGAGGGAGAGCCGGACCGTGGTGCTGACCCTGGTGTCGTGGCCGGTGTCGTCCACGTCGCGGGTGACGTCGTACCCGTACACCGAGTCGTTGACCAGCGCGACGCCGAAGCCCGGCTCCTCGGCGAGGACGTAACGATGCATCGACGTCTCGAACTTCGCCGCCTCCCACGAGGTGTTCGTGTGGGTGACCCGCTTCTGGTGGCCGAACTGGGTCTCGGCCGCGGTGTGCTCGGCCCGCACGTCGAGCGGGAACGCGACCTTGAGGAACTTCTCCGCCTCGTGCCAGTCGGTGGTCTGCGCGAACCGCAGCGTGCGCGAGCCGGGCTCGAGCGAGATCACCTGCTCGAGACTCGAGTCACCGAAGGCGCGGGAGACGGTGACCGCAGCCGCGCCGTCGTCACGCACGGTGGCGGAGATCCCGGTGACCTCACGCAGGTCCGTGACGTTGTTCCGGTAGAAGCTGTCCACGTCCCAGGCGTCCCACTTGTTCGGGAAGTCCTGGTGCAGCTGGAGGACACCGGCCTCCCGGCCCGGAGCGATCGCGTCCCGGCCGCTGATGCGGTCGACGGCGGACGTCACGTGCCCCTCGCGCGAGATCGTGATCGTCACGAAGCCGTTGTCCAGCACGTAACCGGCATCGGTCTCCTGCAGGTGCACAGGGGTGGGCTCGGGCAGGTCCGTCGCCGGCCGGGCGGAGAGCCCGTTCACGCCGCCGCGCGCCACCGGCGCCGGGTTGGCCCGGATCTCCTGCTCACCCTCACCGACCAGCGCGGCGAGGGCACGCGCGATGACGGCCTCGGTACGGGAGCGGATCTCTTCGTAGACGGCCACCGCCTCGCGGTGCACCCAGGCGATCGAGGTGCCCGGCAGGATGTCGTGGAACTGGTGCAGGAGCACCCGCTGCCACAGCTCGTCGAGCTCGTCGTAGGGATAGTCGAAGCCGGCGGTCGCGGCAGCGGTGGCGCACCACGCCTCGGCCTCGATGAGCAGGTGCTCGCTGCGGCGGTTGCCCTGCTTGGTCTTGTGCTGAGAGGTCAGCGTCGCGCGGTGGAGCTCGAGGTAGAGCTCACCGGCCCACACGGGTGGTGAGGAGAGCTCCGCACGGGTGCGGGCGTAGAATTCGTCCGGGTGCTCCCACCGCACCTTCGCGCTGCCCTCGAGGTCGGCGAGCCGTTCCGCCTTGCCGACCATCTCGCGGGTGGTGCCGCCACCGCCGTCGCCCCACCCGACCGGGGCGATCGACCCGGTGGCCCGGCGGGACTCGCGGAACTGGCGGGTGGCCTTGGCGACCTCCTCGCCGGAGAGCTGCGAGTTGTAGGTGTCCATCGGTGGGAAGTGGGTGAAGACCCGGGACCCGTCGATGCCCTCCCACAGGAACGTGTGATGTGGGAAGACGTTGACCTGGTTCCAGGAGATCTTCTGGGTGAAGAACCACTCGAACCCGGCCCGGCGCATGAGCTGCGGCAGCGCGGGGGAGTAGCCGAACGAGTCCGGCAGCCACACACCCTTGGGGCGGATGCCGAACTCACGCTCGAAGAACCGCTGTCCCTGGGAGAACTGCCGCACCATCGCCTCGCCGGTCGGCATCACCGTGTCGGACTCGACCCACATGCCGCCCAACGGCAGGAAGCGGCCGGCGGCCACCGCCTCCTTGACCCGGGCGTAGACCTCCGGCCGGTGCTCCTTGATCCAGGCGTACTGCTGAGCCGAGGACATGCCGTAGACGAAGTCGTCGGTGCGGTCGATGAGATCGGTGATCGACGCGGTGGTGCGCGCGACCTTGCGGATCGTCTCGCGGATCGGCCAGAGCCAGGCGGAGTCGATGTGGGCATGGCCGACGGCGGAGATGACGTGCGCACTCGGCTCCGCCTTGGAGGCGAGCACCTCGGTCAACTCCGAGCGCGCCTGTGCCGCCGTGTCCGCGATGCGCTGCAGGTCGAGCACGTCGAGCGCATCGTCGAGGGCCTGCAGGATGCGCATGCGGCGCGGTCCGCTCGGGAGTTCTTCGACGAGTTCGACGAGGACCTCGACGTCGAGCGCGAGCGCGTGCACCTCCGGCTCGAAGACGGCCAGGTCCATCCGCCGGGTGGCGTAGATGGGCTTGGTCGAGGAGGTGCGGATATCCCCTTCCTGTGTGGGGAGGAAAGGGTGGGAGTCGAGGATGACGGGATTGGCCGCGCCCTCGAGGTACAGCTCGACGTTCTCGCCGCCGGCCGCCTGCTCGGCGATGGTGACCGTCCGGTTGCGCGGGTTCACCGACTTCACCGGCGAGCCGTCCGGGCGGTAGAGCAGGCCCTCGCACTGGAAGCCGGGCATGTTCTTGTCGAAGCCGATGTCGATGACCGCCTCGACGGTCCGTCCGGACCACTCGGCCGGAACTGTGCCGCGCAGCCGGAACCAGGTCGTTCCCCACGGTGCACCCCAGTCGGTGCCCACCTCGTAGGGCCGGTAGTCGAGGGCCAGCGCGTCGGCGGGTGGGATCGGTTCGCCGGGCAGGTCGTGCGAGCTCACCTCGAACGGCCGCGGTGTGGAGTGGACGGCGGGCCAGATGCGTTCGGTGAGGACGCGGCGTGCGCGGCCCAGGGTCAGAGTGACGTCGTCGTGCATGAGTGGAACTAACCGCTTCCGGGTCGTGGTCGTCAGAGCCGAAGGTGAGCCTACGGGGTGGCCGGATCCAGTCCGTTATGGCGCGTCGGCGTGTGGCCGTCCCGACGACGCCCCCGGTCAGGGCGTCGCGGGGCCGCGCGGCGGGGTGCGACGGCGATATTTCGTCACCAACCTTTCACTTTCGACCTCTGGCAGCACGGCGCGAGTCGGGGCATAGTGAGGAGGTCACCGGCATCATCAGGGGGACCCATGAGCCACACGCACGAGGGGCGGCCGCGCACCCGGCTGATCCTCGCGGCGTTCGTCGCCGTCGTCCTGGTCGTCGCCGCGGGGATCGCGGCGGTGGCACTGCGCAGCGAGCCGGCCGCTCGCACGAGCGCCCAGATCGATCGCCCTGTCACCACGGAGGAGACACCGTTCGAGCCCCAGGGGGACGCATCCGCTCAGACCTCGGAGTCCGAGGACGTCGTCGTCCCCGACGAGGTGAGCGAGGGCCAGACGTTCGCCACCATGCGGGTCCCGAGCTGGGGCAACGAGGAATACCCCATCAGTGAAGGCATCTCCGACCACGTGCTGGACAATCTCGGACTCGGCCGGTTCCCGACCAGCTCGATGCCGGGTGCCGAGGGCAACTTCGCCCTGGCCGGACACCGCACGCTCCACTCCAAGCCGCTCTACCGGATCAACGAGCTCGAGGTCGGCGACGAGATCATCGTGACCACGGACGAGGGCGAGTACACCTACGCCGTCAGCGAGTACGAGATCGTCACGCCCGACCAGGTCCGCGTCATCGAGGCCGACCCGCACAACCCCGGCGGGCCCGCCGTCGGTCAACTCATGACGCTGGTCGCCTGCCACCCGCTCGGGTCGACGGCGCAGCGCTGGGTCACCTACGCCGAGCTTGAGGACTTCCAGCCGGCCTGATCGCCTAGCTCGGGGCGGCGAGGGAGCGCACGGTCTGAATCGTGTCCGCCTCCGCGGCAGTCTTGTCGTCGCGGTACCGCAGCACCCGGGCGAAGCGCAGGGCGAGCCCACCGGGATATCGGGTGGACCGTTGCAGGCCGTCGAACGCGATCTCGACGACCTGTTCGGGACGGAGGTGGACCACGTGACCCTCGCGATGGGTCTCCAGTTCGAGGAACCGCTCGGTCTGCCAGGCGAGGATCTCGTCGGTCATCCCTTTGAACGTCTTGCCGAGCATGACGAACCCGTCACCGTCGCGAGCGCCGAGATGGATGTTGGAGAGCCAGCCACGGCGTCGTCCGCTGCCCCACTCGACGGCGAGCACGACGAGATCGAGGGTGTGACGCGGTTTGACCTTCACCCACGCCGATCCGCGGCGGCCGGCGTCGTAACGCGCCGAGAGGTCCTTGAGCACGATCCCTTCATGACCTCCGGCGACGAGTTCGGTGAAGAACGCCTGGATCTCCTCGGCGTCGCTCGAGGTCCGGCGGATGACCTGCAGATCCGGCGGCACCACCCGGGCGAGGGCGGCGAAGCGTTCTGCCGCGGGCGCATCGATGAGGTCGTCGCCGTCGAGATGGAGCACGTCGAAGAAGAACACCGACAGCGGGACCTCGTTGCGCAGCGCGGCACCGTCCCGGCTCATGGTGCGTGACCCGGTCTCCTGGAACGGCCGGGGACGCTGCTGTGCATCGAGAGCGACGGCCTCGCCGTCGAGGACGAAGACGTCGTTCGGCAGGGCGAGCGCCACCTCGACGACCTCCGGGACCCGGTCGGTGATGTCGTCGAGCGAGCGGGTGAAGACCGCGACGTCATCACCGCGACGGTGCACCTGTACCCGGATACCGTCGATCTTCGCGTCCGCCACGAGCTCGGTGTCCACGTCCGAGCCCGTGAGCTTGTCGATCGCCGCCGCGACGTCCGGCGCGGAGGAGGCGAGCATCGGGCGGATCGGACGGCCCGCCTCGAGGCGGAAGTCCTCGAGCGCAGCCGCGCCGCCGGACAGTGCCGCCTGGGCGATCGGGCCGGACAGCGCGCTGAACATCGCTGCGCGGCGCACCGTCGTCACGGGTACCTCTGCCGCGGCAGCGATGGCGTCCAGCAGGAGCGAGTCCAGTGCGCCCTGGCGCATTTCCCCGACGACGAGGTCGCGCAGGTAGTCCTGCTCCGGCGCCGTGGCCGAGCCGAAGAGCGAGGCGACGGCGGTCGACCGGGCGGCGTGCGACCCCTCACCGGAGAGGACCGAGATCCGCTCCAGCTCCGCGTCGACGCCGGCGGCGGTGAGCGTGGGGGAGTCGGCCGGCGGCGGCAGCTCCGCCAGGCTGCGCCAGCCGACGCCGGTGCGGCGTTGCCGTACCCGGCCGGACAGGTAGGAGGCGACGATCTCCACCTCCTCGGCCCCGCCGGCGGCAGCGGTGCGCAGCGCCTCGGCGAGCAACTCGCGCTTACGCAGGCGTGAGCGTGTCGCCGCCACAGCGGCGTGGGTCTCGACGAGGTCGGCGAGGAGCACGGTCCGATCCTGGCACGGTGCGCCCACATCGGCCGGGCGTCGGGATCGGCCGGGCGTCGGGGGTGATCGCGAGAAGCGGTGCCCCAGGCGTGCGTGTCCCCGGACCCTGTGCCCCGCGGATGTGGACGCCTCGTGCCTACCCTTGCTGCGTGCCCTCCACGACAGCGCCGGCGGCCCACGTGCCGGCGGACGCGCAACGCCGTTGGACCCCTGGGTGGCCGTTGCGCCCGGGCCCCACGCTCGGTGTGCTTCAACACGGCCCGGCCGACCCGACTGTCCGCACCGGCGCCGGCGTGTGGTGGCGGGGGCTGCGAACCCCGGAGGGAGCGGCCACCCTGCGCGTCGAGTTCGCCGGAGGCGACGTGCGGGCCGCCGCCTGGGGCGCTGGGGCCGCTTGGGCGGTCGCCCAGGTGCCCGCGCTCCTCGGTGCCGAGGACGCCACCCGATCCTTCGAACCAGGACACCATCGTGTGGTCGCGGAGCTGGCTCGCCGGTTCGCCCACCTGCGCCTCGCCCGCACCGGCATGGTCTGGGACGCACTCGTACCCGCGATCATCGAACAGAAGGTCACCGGTTCCGAGGCGTTCGCGGGCTACCGGAGGCTGGTCCGCGGTCACGGAGACCGGGCCCCCGGACCAGGCGGAGATCTGGGGCTGTGGGTGCCGCCGGCACCGGAGACGGTCGCCCGCATTCCGTCCTACGCCTGGCTCCGGCTCGGCATCAGCCCACAGCGGGCACGCACGCTCGTCTCAGCCGCGCGGGTCGCCCCCTCGCTGGAGCGGGCTGCGGATGCCGACTCCCGCGAGGCGGACCGGCGGCTGCGGTCGTTGCCCGGGATCGGCCCGTGGACGTCGGCCGAGACGCGGGTGCGCACCCACGGGGACGCGGACGCCGTGAGCTTCGGTGACTACAACGTCGCCCGGGACATCGGCTGGGCGCTGACCGGGCGGTTCGACGTCGACGACGACGGTCTGGCCGAGCTCCTCGAGCCGTTCCGCCCGCACCGATACCGCGTGCAACGGCTGGTCGAGCTCGCCGGACTCCGCCAACCGCGGCGCGGCCCGCGGATGCCGGCCCGGACCCATCTGCCCATCTCCTGACCTGGGCGGAACGGGACCCGACGCGCCTTGACACGCGCCGGCGAGGCTTCTACGGTTCACGCGGAAATCGATTACTACCCGGCGCGACGGCAGCGACCCGGTACGTCCGAATGCCCGATGACCTCGAAGTGGAGGCAGTGTGTCCGAGGCCGCACCACCGCGGTTACGCATGGAGGGCATCGCCAAGAGCTTCGGCGGGGTCCGAGCGCTGCGCGGTGTGGACCTCACCGTGCACGACGGCGAGGTACTAGCCCTCCTCGGGGAGAACGGCGCAGGCAAGTCGACCCTGATGAACGTGCTCTCCGGCGTCGTCGTCCCCGACGCCGGGCGCATCGTGGTCGACGGCACCGAACATCGATTCAGCTCGCCGGCGGACGCCCAGCGCGCCGGCGTCGCGATGATCCACCAGGAACTCGACCTCGTGCCCCAGGGCACGGTGGCCGGGAACATCTTCCTCGGCGACGAGCCGCGCCGCGCCATCGGCCTCGCCGACCGTTCCGCCATGCGCGAGCGGGCCGGGGCACTGCTGTCCGATCTGGGGATCGACATCGACCCCGACACCCAGGTCCAGTCGCTGCGGGTAGGCGAGCAGCAGATGGTCGCCATCGCCAAGGCGCTGCGGCTGGAGGCACGAATCCTCGTCATGGACGAACCGACGTCGGCCCTGTCCGACGCCGAGGTCCGCACCCTCTTCGCGCTGCTCCCCGTGCTGCGCCGGCAGGGCGTCGCCGTCATCTACATCTCGCACCGCCTCGACGAGATCACCGAGATCGCGGACCGCGCGACCGTGCTGCGTGACGGTGAGCACGTCGGGACCGTCGACATCGCCGGTGCCGACCCCAGTGAAGTCATCCGCCTGATGATCGGCCGGTCGGTCGAGGAGATCTTCCCGCGACGACCCGCGCCCGCTGGGGACGTCCGGCTGACGGTGCGGGGTCTGGCGGTCCCGCGCGACCCGCTCTCGCCCCGCCGGGAGCCGGCCGGCATCGACCTCGAGGTCCGCCGCGGAGAGATCCTCGGACTCGCCGGCCTCCTCGGTTCGGGGCGCACCGAACTGCTCGAGGCGCTCTACGGTCTCGCGGGCGAGAAACTCACCGGCACGGTGGAGATCGACGGCAGCCCGGTCCGCCTGACCTCCCCGCGGCGAGCGCTCCGTCTCGGCATCGGGCTGGTCCCGGAGGACCGCCGTGCCGCCGGGCTCGTGATGCAGCAGTCGGTCGGTGCCAACATCGTCCTCAGCGCTCTGCGTGAACTCGCCCGCCTCGGCCTGCGCCGTCGTAGCGGCGAGCGCAGCGCCGTCCGGGCCTCGATCGAGCGCCTGAGCATCAAGACCCCGACCGGCGAGGCCATCGTCGGGACGTTGTCCGGTGGCAACCAGCAGAAGGTCGTCTTCGCCCGCAACCTGCTCCGCGAACCGCGGATCCTCCTGCTCGACGAGCCCACGCGCGGAGTCGACATCGGTGCGAAGTCCGAGGTCTACCACCTGCTCGCGGACCTCACCGAGACCGGCCTCAGCGTCCTTGTCGCCTCGTCCGAGGTCGGGGAGCTCGTCGGCCTGTGCGACCGCATCGCCGTCCTGCGCGGCGGCCGCGTCGTCGACACCTTCGACCGATCCGAGGCGGACGAGGAGACCATCCTCGCCGCCGCTGCCCTGCCCACCGAGCGAGAGACGGAGGCGGTATGACTCAGACAGCGACGCCGGCGACCGAGGGGACCACCCGTCGGCGATTCGTGATCCCCGCCAAGGTCTTCGCCGTGCAGAGCTACCTGGCGCTGATCCTCGTGGTCCTCGCGGCCGTGATCTTCTCGCCGCGGCGTGGTGGCGACGTCGTCTTCCTCGCCCCGGAGAACCTGCTGAACATCATCCGGGCGACCTCGGAGATCGGGATCATCGCCATCGGGATGACGTTCGTGATCCTCGTCGGTGGCATCGACCTCTCGGTGGGCGCTGTGCTCGGTCTCGCCGCCACAGGCTCAGCCAGTCTGCTCATGGTCAATGGCTTAGGCGTCCTGCCGGCGGTGGCGATCGTGCTGGCGATCGGGCTCGCCTTCGGCGCCGTGCAGGGCTTCATCACCGCGACGTTCGGCATCCAGGCCTTCATCGTCACCCTCGCCGGCCTGCAGATCGCCCGCGGGCTGGCCCGGATCTGGTCGGGCGGGCAGGGCGTGCCCATCGCCTACGGGGACGGTCCGGGGACCGCGCCGGAGGCCTTCGCGCTGCTCAACTCACGTACGTTCAACGGCACGGTGCCGATCCCCGCACTGATCTTTCTCGCCGTCGGTGTCATCGCGGTCCTCGTGGTCCGCCACACGGTCTTCGCCCGCCACGTCTACGCCCTCGGCGGCAACGAGCGCGCGGCCCGTCTCTCGGGCATCAACACGCGCCGGGTCAAGATCGCAGTGTTCGCGATCGCCGGCCTGCTCTCCGCCCTGGCCGGCATCATCCACGCCGGCCAGCTCAATCAGGGCAGTCCGAACGACGGAATCGGCTACGAGCTGGACGCCATCGCCGCCGTCGTCATCGGGGGCACCAGTCTGATGGGCGGGATCGGGTCCATTCCCGGGACCATCGCCGGCGCGGTTCTGCTCGGCGTCCTCAACAACATCCTTGCGCTGAACAACATCGACTCCAACGTTCAGTTGCTGATCAAGGGCGTGATCATCGTCGTCGCCGCCGGTGTTCAGGCCTTCCGCCCCGGACAGAGATAGTCGAAGGAGACGCCACCATGGCACGAACCACACCGGCCACATCCGCACGACGGCGCAGCGCGGGCGTCGGCCTCCTGCTCACCGGCGCCCTTGCGCTGGCGGCGTGCGGGACCGAGTCCGACGCTCCCGGCGTCGACGACGGCGAGGGTGGCGAGGACACCGCCGCCGAGTGCGAAGGGCCCGACGGCGACTACCTCATCGGTATGAGCCAGGCCAACGTCGGGGAGCCGTACCGGCAGCAGATGGACGACGACATCCGCGCGGCCGCCGAGGACATCCCGCAGTTCGAGGTGGCCTTCGCCGACGCGGCCCAGGACAACTCCACACAGGTCAGCGACGTCGAGAACTTCCTGGCGCAGGGAATCGATCTGCTCATCATCAGCCCGAACGAGGCCGCCCCGCTGACCGCCGTCGTCGAACGTGCCTACAACGAGGGGGTGCCGGTCATCGTCCTCGACCGCAAGATCGAGGGTGACTCCTACACCCAGTTCATCGGCGCCGACAACGCGGAGATCGGTCGCGCGGCCGGCGAGTACGTGGCCGAAGAATTGCTGCCCGACGGCGGGAACGTCGTCGAGCTCAAGGGGTTGCCGGGCTCCACGCCGGCCCAGGAGCGGTCGCAGGGCTTCGCCGAGGGCATCAGCGGCAACGACGGCGTCGAGATCATCGCCGAAGGGGTCGGCAACTGGCTCCGGGCGGAGGGGCAGAGCCAGGCGGACGCGATCTACCAGGCCAACCCGGACATCGACGTCGTGTACGCCCACAACGACCCGATGGCGGAAGGGGCCTATCTCGCCGCCGAGTCCGCCGGCCGCACGGACGAGATCGACTTCATCGGCATCGACGCGCTTCCCATCCCCTCGGGCGGGATCAAGGCCGTCGAGGAGGGCCGACTGTCCGCGACCTTCGTGTACCCGACCGGCGGCCGGGAGGCGGTCGAGACGGCCGAGCAAATCCTCATCGAGTGCGCCGACGTGGAGAAGGAGCAGATCCTCGAGACCCAACTCGTGACCCAGGAGAACGCATCCGAGCTGTACACCGAACTGGGAGGGCAGTGACCTTGCCACGCATCGCCAGACGATCCCGACTGCTCGGCGCAGTCGCGTCGACGGCTGCGCTCGCGGCCACCAGCATGACTGCCGCCGCCGCACAGGCCACACCGCACGAGGACGGCCAGCCGCCCGGCGTCGGACCGGTGGGGTGGGAGACCTACCGCCACCTCGACCGACTGCCGGAACTGACGAACGGGGTGCAGACGCACCAGTTCTCCAGTTTCGACCGCACCGGCGGCAACAACGACGGCTTCGAGGGCACCTACTCATGCCTGCGTGAGGATGCTTCCGGCTGTGTCCTCGCCGAGGACGACGGCGCCGGCGAGGTGCAGTCGATCTGGTTCACCCGCGACGGCGGCAACGTCTCCGCCACCGGTGACATCCGGATCGAGCTCGACGGCGAGACGGTGCTCGAGGCTCCGCTGCAGGACGTGGTCGACGGCTCGGTGGGGGAGCCGTTCGTCCACCCGTTCGTCGCCAACGCGGATCAGTCCTCGGGCGGCGTCTACATCCGCGTGCCCATGCCGTACCGGGAGTCGATGCGCATCTCGACGTCGTCGAACCCGTTCTTCTACCACGTCTCGCACCGCACCTTCCCGACGGCGGAGGGAATCTCCACGTTCGACCCCGCCGAGGTTCCGGAGGACGTGCTGGCCGCAGCGCAGACGTGGGGCGAGGAGGACCCGAAGCCGGCCTCGGTCCGCCCGCGCACCACGGACCGCGACTTCTCCCTCGCTCCCGGCGAGCGTGTGCGACTGCTCGACACCCATGGACCTGGCGTGGTCGACGAACTGCGCCTGCGACTGCCGGAGATCATCGGCTCGCCGGTGGGTGAGACCGTCACCGATGACGGCCGCGCGTTCACCGGCTCCTCGACGTTCACCGTGGCCATCGATCCGGACAACGAGGGCGTCCAGCTCACCCGGCGGTTCGACACCATCTCGACCGACCAGCGCGCGAACGTCTACGTCGACGGCGAGCAGGTCGGCACGTGGGATCCGGTCGAGCCTTCGACGGGGTGGGTCAGCCAGACGGTGGATCTGCCGGCCTCGGTCACGGCCGGCAAGAGCGAGATCACCGTCCGCAACGAGTTCGTCTCCGCCGGTATCGACTACTCCGAGTTCCGGTACTGGGTCGACTCGGTGGTCGGTGGTGAGCCGGTCCGCACCGACGAGCTCGACGTCGGGCCCTCGGACGAGGCGCGAGCCAGTGAGGCCGAGCACGACTACGAGATCGTCGAGCAGACCTGGCAGGGGCAGCAGACCTATCAGCTGCCGCCCGACCGCTCCGACGAGGACGAGGTGATCCGTTCCGACGAGCTGCTGCAGGGGCTGCGGCTGCGGATGAGTTTCGACGGCGAGCAGACGGTCGACGCACCCGTGGGCGAGTTCTTCGGCTCCGGTCTCGGCGAGGCCGACGTCCAGTCACTGATGTATGCGATGGAGACCGGTGAGGACGGCTCGTACTACTCGTGGTGGCCCATGCCCTTCCTGCGGGGCGCCACGGTCGAGCTGGTCAACACCTCCGAGCACACCCTCTCCTCCGGTGACGCGTCGGTGACGTTCGACCGCAACCGCGGTCGGGCCGCCGGACTGAGTGACGGTGGACAGGGCTATTTCCGGGCGACGTCGCACGAGGGCGACACCGTCGACGGCGAGGACTGGGTCTTCCTGGACGTCGAGGGCACCGGCAAGTTCGTCGGGGTCAACCACACCATGGAGGGACACATCACCAGCGGGAACATCCGCAACTACCTCGAGGGTGATGAGCGTGTGTACGTCGACGGCTCGCGCACGCCGCAGATCCACGGCACCGGCTCGGAGGACTTCTACCAGGGCGGCTGGTACTTCAACCGCCAGCACTTCTCCGCACCGATGAACGGTGCGCCGGAGATGGAGACCCGCTCCTTCGGGTGCGAGTACCAGTGCGATGCGGCCTACCGGTTGATGATCGGTGACGCGGTGGCGTTCGGATCCTCCCTCCGGTTCGGGATCGAGCACGGTCCGACGGCGAACGAACCGGCGCACTACGGCTCGACCGCGTTCTGGTACGGGCACGAGGGCGACTCGACGCTCCAGGTGACCGACACGGTCGATGTGGGCTCCGCCGAGAGCGAGGCGGCGCACGACTACACCTCGGACGGTGAGGTCAGCACGCTCACGTCGACCTTCGAGGGCGACTTCGACGACGTCGATTTCACGGAGCGGGTCGAGAACGGTGCGTCGCAGGTCTCGTTCACGCTCGAGATCGAACCGGGTGCCGACGACGTCCGGCTGCGTCGCCTCGCGGACCAGAGCGAGGCCTTGCAGGCCGCACACGTGAGGGTCAACGGGCAGGACGTGGGCCTGTGGCGCCAGCCACTGGGCAACGAGACCCACCGCTGGCTGGAGGACTCCTTCGAGATCCCGACAGCCGTCACCCGGGGTGAGCGCACCATCGACGTCACGTTGACGCCGGTGGAGGACGCCGCGCCGTGGTCTGCGGCGCGCTACGACGCGCTGAGCTGACAGAGCTGACGTGGTTCGCTCGCTGACGTCGCGCGTGTGCTGACGCAGGGAGCTCACCGGGAACCCGCCCCTCCGGTCGATCGACGACCGGAGGGGCGGCCCGTTTCTCTGGACGGCCGGCCTGCTTCTCTGGGCGGCCGGCCTGTTCCCCTGGGGGCACGGGCATGGCTAGCACGGTGGGCATGAGGCGGCCCCGAAACCGTGGTCCGGTCATTCGGGCCACGGCCGGCTGGGCGGTGCGATACACAGGCGGGACCGGTGCCGTCGATGCTGGAGGCCCAACGGTGCATATCCGATCGCGAAGAAGTCTGTCGGCTGGGCGGTGGCCCTGTTCGTCGTGGGCGGGTTTCTCGTCGCCGTCGGGCCCGACCTGTACACCGCCCTCGCCGGCGCGGTGAACGCGAGTGCGGAGCCCGGCATGCGCGTCCTCAGCGTGGTGCTGACGATCGTCCGGACGGGCCTGATCCCGCTCGGGGCGGCGTTGTTCGGCGCGGCCGTCGTCATCCAGGCGCTGTCGGGGGAGCACCCGCCGCGCGAGTGAGCGCTGGTACCGGGGTACTGGCCGAGGCCCACCCGTGACCCACTTGCCTCGGTTTCCACAGGTGGGTTGAGTTGCCGTGCTGTCCACAGATTTGGCGGAATGTCGCGGAAAACCTCGACATGTCGTACGCGTGTTCGATACTGTGTGGGTAGGTCAATGGCACACGCACCGAGGCGCACGGCCTGACCCGGACGGGCGTCACCGGCCCCCCGGGGGTTCGGAGTTCTCGCCTGGTGGAGAGGAAGGGAGAGGGTCGATGACGACGACGATCGAGCCTCCCCACGAGACCGAGACCGAGACCGAGACCGATATCGGCACTGGCACCGGCACTGAGGCGGAGGCGGGGGCGGGGTTGTCGGTGGCGCAGCGGTTCGCGGTGATCATCGAGCAGTTGGCCGCGCTGGCCGAGGTCGAGGCCGGCGGCCTGGCCTCGGCGGAGATCCTCGAGGCGATCGATGCGGCCGAGCAGGCCCGCCGGCGCCTGGAAGCGGTCACGCTGGGGTTGTTCTCCGCGGCC
>NZ_JBHUEE010000010.1:106382-161778 GCF_042680605.1 Georgenia deserti | reverse complement strand
CCGGGGCCGAGTCCATCCACGACCGGCTCACGCTCGCGCAGAAGCCGTCGGTATCGACGATCTGGCGGATCCTGCGAGGCGAGGGCAAGGTCGTCCCCCAGCCTCAGAAACGGCCGCGCTCGTCCTGGCAACGCTTCCAGGCCGAAGTCCCGAACGAGACCTGGCAATCCGACTTCACCCACTGGCCATTGGCCGACGGGAGTGACACCGAGATCATCTCCTGGCTCGATGACCACTCCCGCTACCTGCTCCACATCAGCGCCCACGCCCGCATCACCGGCGAGACCGTCATCACCACGTTCACCCAAGCCACCACCGAGCACGGCTATCCCGCCTCGAGCCTGACCGACAACGGCATGGTCTACACCACCCGCCTGGCCCGCGGCGCCGACGGTGACCGGGCACAGCCCAACGGGTTCGAAACACTGCTGAGCCAGCTCGGCATCACCCAGAAGAACGGCGCCGTCGCCCACCCGACAACCCAGGGAAAGATCGAACGGCTCCACCAGACCCTCAAACGCTGGCTGGCCGCCCTGGATCCGCCCGAGGACATCGACGCGTTGAACACGGTCCTGGAGACCTTCGCCCTGATCTACAACACCGAGCGGCCCCACCGAGCGATCGGCCGGCGCACCCCCGCCCAGGCCTACACCGCCCGCCCGAAAGCACACCCCACCGTCACGATCGGCGAGCACGCCTGGCGGACCCGGCACGACATCGTCGACGACACCGGACGCATCACCCTGCGCTACGCAGGAAAGCTCTGCCACCTCGGCATCGGCAGGGCACACAAGCACACCCCGGTCCTCGTCCTCGTTCACGGCCCGAACACCATGGTCATCGCACGCCAGACCGGCGAAATCATCGCCGAACACCACATCGACCCGGCCAAGGACTACCAGAGCAAGATCAACCCGACACCGGAACCATGACCCGACACACCCCGCCCAACAGCGGAACGATGACCCGACACACACACCCAGCAAAAACAAAGAAGTGCCGGGACACCGAGTGAACGATGTCCCGACACTTCACATTGGTGCCCCCGGCGGGACTTGAACCCACGACCGACGGATTATGAGTCGTGCCCCCGCTCTCCGCATGAGTGTTCACCAGTGGGCACAATCGGCGGAATTCCGCCGCTGCCGGGGTGTTGTCCGAGTGCCGGTCTACCGGACGCTACGTGTGGTTTCTCAACGGTTCTCGACCGGCACCCACACATCTCCCACACACGGCGAGGCGCTGGCCAACACGTCAACCACGGCGTCGGCAGTCTCGCGGTTCAACGGCGGCACGTCGGCACGCAGGGTGCGGATACGGGTGAGGTCCAGGGTCATTTCCGGGTTGCTCATGCCGTGATCGTGCCCCGTCCCCCGGCCCGTCGTCCACGCGTGTAGAGGCGGTGTGGACCGGCACGGCACCTAGGACGGCTGGTGCGTGGCTCGCCCTACTTCCGCCGTGCTTCTGCCTGGCGGCATCGCGTCGGGGCTGCTCCGGGCGTCAAGCGTCCGTTGCAGTGGTGTCCGAACCTCGGGGACGCTTTGCTCCTCCACGGCAAGCACTTCGGCACCTCGGCACATGTAGGCCGTCGCAGGCTGCAACGGATCCGGGCCGACCGGCCCTGTCGGCTGGACCCGGTAGAGAGTGCCGTTCGGCCACCTCGCCGCGTATCCGGTCGCCTCACGACGACTACGGGACACGTAGACAAGATCGTTACGATAGACACCACGCACGCGGAAGGCTGGCCTATGCGGTCGGGGACGCTCGGCGCCACGTTCACGCGGCGACAGGATGGCCGCGCCAACGTCCAGGCCGGGCGCGCCCCGTGGAACCAAGTGTGACTCGCGACGTATCGGACGGCGCTCACTAGTGAACTCCACCACAACGACCTCCCGGTCGGTGCCGCATCCGAGGTCGATGCTCCCGACCGTTCCGTACGCGTGGCCCGGATCACGCTACCGGATTGGCTTCGATCCGTTAGCACTGTTCTCTGCGCTTCTTGCCGACCACTCCGACGCGGATCCATGGCGCCGTCGAGTGCGAACTCGAACAACTAGCGCCACGATCAGCACGAGCAGAAGCACAGCCACTACCGTCGTGACAATATCGTACATGGCGGGCATTTCAGTGCCTCCTAGAGGTTCGTCGTCACGGCTATTGAGCCATTAGAGGAATTCATACTGGCCTGCAGCCACACGCCGCGCGTTGACCCTACGTTAAGTGGGCTAATTGCGAAATTAAAGCGAGCCTTCCGTGGTTCGTTAACGAACACTTCGCCACGATCAATTAACGAAACTGAGTGCAATAGGACTCGATGCACTGTCCCGCCCCGTGCATCCGTGAACCGATGAGGATTGCTACCTGTATGAACCGAGTCGATTCTAAACGAATAGGAGAAACTAATACCATCGTAATAGATGCGACATCCCGTGATTGTCGAAGGCCTGCCGACTTGCGTGTAGCATCGCTCCGAGCCTTGCGCTCTCGCCGTCATGTCACCTTCGAACTCTCTGTCGCCTGCGACCCATCGATCTCAACGATTGCTACCGAGTGATCGGCATATGTGCGAGCTTCTACGAGCCTATGGCCGATCTCCTGAATCTCGATCGCAACTGGCTCTGCACCACTGTCCGCATCGAGAAGTTCTCCTTGCTCGATCGATTCGCGCATCTCACCCCAGTGAGCACGATCGATCCCGCGCTCCTCTAGAATGGCGTGGAGTTCAGCGACTTCTGTGCTACTAAGTCCTTCGGGGCGAACTGGCTCTGCAGCGACTGTCGCCGTCTGTCCCGGCGAGAAGCAGCAGCGAAGTTACAGCGATGCCGACCCCAGCCGTTCGAAAATTCACGATCTAGTCCCCTGCTCGTTAGCTACGTCACATCGACACTAGCACCTCGTCACGTTCGGCTTCGTCCTCGCTGCACGTGGCCTGCCGACGTGCGTGCCTTCGGCATCGTTGCTGCCACAACTCACCTGCGTCCCAAGTGCTGAACCAGCTCCAGACCACGCCGGCCCAGCTCAAACACGATCTTCCGCGGATCCCAGCTCGGTTATGACTGGCGTAACCGCGAGATCGCCGACTCGGTGTCCCGACCACGGTCTTGCGTGTCACACCGAACCGGGTCGCCGTGTGCGTGACCGTCTTGCCGTCACTGACCACTGCCAGCACGGCCTGGCATCTCTGCTCAGCCACTCATCTCCCGCGTACAACGGGAGTGTCATCAATCAGCCGAAGAGGCCGTACCCCTCAACCGAAAGACCGAACGACATCAATCAGGCGAAGTCATACGCGATCACGGTGCCCCCGGCGGGACTTGAACCCGCGACCGACGGATTATGAGTCCGCTGCTCTGACCAGCTGAGCTACAGGGGCCTGCCGCGGGCTGCCGCGGCCGCCGTCAAGAGTACCGACCCGCGGTGCAGGCGAGGGCCGACCGGTCGCTACCGTGGTGGTGTGATCCTCCTCCGTCGCACGGCCCGCCCACCTCACGAGATCCGCGCGCACCTTCCGCATGGTCGCGTGCACGCCGCCACGGAACTGGCGGACGGCGCGTGGGCGTTCGTCACCACCGATCGGCTGCTCGTGGCCTCCGACGACGGCGTGACAGCTGATCATCCCTGGCACACCGTCGAGCAGGGCCGCTGGGACGGAGGGGCCCGCACTGTGACCGTGACGTGGGTGGACGGCAGGGCCGAACCACTGGTGCTGCGTACGGCCACGGACGACGTCGTGGGCTTCACCTCGGCGCTGCGCGAACGGGTGCAGTCCTCGGTGGTGCACACCGAGGCCGGCCGGCTCCCCAACGGAACCTGGGTGCACGTGTTCGTCCGCCGGGAGGAGAGCGGCGAGCTGCTCTCCCAGGTCCAGGCGCGCGGTCCGCTGCGCGGCGACACCGAGGAGCAGCGGATCATCGACGAGCTGGAGCACCGCACACGGGCTGCTGTGGGACTGCCCACATAGCACGCCAGGACCCCGCCGGACGGGGCCGGCGCCCCCGTCGCTTTGCTAAAGTTCTCGGGTCGCGATCCCGCGTAGCTCAATCGGCAGAGCATCCGGCTGTTAACCGGACGGTTAGTGGTTCGAGTCCACTCGCGGGAGCCATCAGGCCTGAAAGCGCGAGGCATCGCCCCGGAAGGCCGTGCCTTCGGCATCTGTCCGCGCGGGCTGCGGCTGCCGGTTCGTCGGCACGCCTAAGGCAAAGAGTCCAGCCGCTGCGCCGTCTCCCAGTTCACCGGGGGGCTGAAGAAGTATCCCTGCCCCCGTGCGAAGCCGAGCCGGCCCAGGACCTCGGCCTGGTGCCGGGTCTCGACGTGCTCGCCCACTAGCCGCACCCCCAGTCTACGGCCCATCTCCCCGACCGCCTCGAGGATGGGGGCCTCGTCGTCGTCCTCCGGGATCGCCATGACGAGCGCGCCGTCGACCTTGATGGCATCGATGGGCATGGTGTGCAGGCGTCCCAGCGACGAATAGCCGGCGCCGAAGTCGTCAAGCGCGATGAGGCATCCGAGGGCACGCAACTCCTCCAAGGACCGGTTGATCTGCGGATCGTCGTCGAAGTCTCGTTCGAGGACCTCGATGATGAGTAGCTCTCCCGGCATCCCCCACTCCTCCAGCACTCCGGCGATGCCCGACGCGTACCGCGGGTTCCGCAGTTCCGAGACGGCGACGTTGATGCTGACCGGCCGTCGATGATCCGGCGCGGCCATGACGTCCCGACACACCCGGCCCACCGTCCAGCGCCCGACGGCGTGGATCGCTCCAGTCGCCTCCGCCTGGGGGATGAACTCCAGCGGCGGCACGATGCCCCGGCGCGGGTCGCGCCATCGGATCAACGCCTCGAACGAGCGGATGCGCCCACTATCCAGATCGACGATTGGTTGGTAGAGCAGGAACATTTCGCCGTTGGTGAGAGCTGCCTCGATACGGCTGGCCGTGTGCCATGGGTCCCCGTGGACGACTGTCCGGCCCCGGCCGGCCGCCTTCGCCTGCGCCAGGGCGGTCTGCGCGTGGGCGACGAGGGCCGCCGCAGTCTCACCGGGCACCCATGCGGCGACGCCTGAGGAAGCCGTCACATCCGCCGGCACGTCTGTGCGCGTCTCGTCCGCCAGATCGGTCACGGCCCCGAGGCGCCGACCCGTGACGAGCAACCCGAACATACTTCCCCCGTAGCGACTGAGCAGCACGTCCTCAGGCAACCGCGCGGACCACCGTCGGGCGGTCTCCGCGATTAGCAGGTCCCCCGCG
The DNA here is from genome assembly GCF_042680605.1 of Georgenia deserti. Lineage (NCBI taxonomy): Bacteria > Bacillati > Actinomycetota > Actinomycetes > Allobogoriellales > Allobogoriellaceae > Georgenia > Georgenia deserti. Next base: position 156,533 of record NZ_JBHUEE010000010.1, on the reverse strand, counting down.
CGCGGGCCCGACCTCGCGCCGACGCGTTCGGGCTGATCGAGGTCGAGCATCACCAGCCCGAGCGCGTGCTCGCCAGCGTCAGCCCGCCCGACGGCGAGCTCGACCTCCCGAAGGAAGCCACGACGATTGCGCAATCCGGTGAGCGCGTCCCACTCGGCGGCGGTCGCCTGGCGCGCCAATACGGCCACCATGACCGTCGCCGCCAACGTGCTCGACGCCGCAAGGATCGCGGCTCCGGACGGGATGCCCGAAGCCGCGAGAACCCACACGGCCACGACTCCGCCGGCGATCAGGTGCAGAGTTGCGGCCCGGAGCGAGAACAGGGCCGCGGCGCCGAGCAGGACCGGAAGGAGGGGCATCAGCATCGCGACGAGAGAGGACGCACGCTGGTCGGGATAGTTACCCGCAGAGTGTGCCGTGAAACCAATGAGCAAGGTGAGAACCACCAGTACCGTGTGGTGGGCCGCACGTGGGAGTTGTGGGATCCACCGTCCACTGAGGATGACGGCGATACCGAAGGTGAGACTGCTCCCGCTGATCGCTGCGATGACCGGTTGGTACTGCGCCGCCAGGTCGAGGAAGTGGGTGGCGACAAGAGTGCTGAGCCCGTAGACGACGAACAGGGCGGCGGTCGTCCACCGCATCAGTTCCCGGCTCGCAATCCACGGTGCAGTCGTCCACGCCCGCGCGATCAGCACCCGCGTCGGAGCCAGTCGCGCGGCCGGTGCACGAGTCGACCCCGTGGGCTGCTGCCGTCCGGCACTCATCCGTCTCCCCTGTTCCGCCGGGCGTGCCAGGAGTTCGTCGAGGGCTGCCAGTGCAGATTGCCGCCGGCGACGAGCCGGTGCACGCTCTCGGCGGGAGCCGGTCCACCCAGATGAATGCCCTGTCCGAACTGTGCGCCGGCGGACCGGGCGATATCCACCTGGTGCGCGGTCTCCAGCCCTTCCACAGTCACCGGCACCCCGAGGTCATGCAACATCGCCGTGAGATTCCGCAGCAACTGTGGCCCGCGCACCCCGTGCACCATGAGGGACCGGCTCAACGTCACCCCATCCCACTGCCGCGTAGCCAGCGAGTTCAAGCGCGAGAAGCCGGATCCGAAGTCATCCAGCACGATCTTCACGCCGTGACGAGACAGGGTGTCCGCGACCTCTGTGTACGTGCTCGTCCACGGTTCGCCGCCACGTTCGGTCAGCTGCACGGCGATGAGGCACGACACCCGGTCCGCCCGTGCGATGAGCCAAGGCAGCAGGTCGCCGTCGCTCCGGAGTTGGTGGTGTTCGACGTTGATCGCCACCGTCATGCGACGGTCGAGCCGACGACTTGCCTCCTCGACGAGATCGATCGCCTGTTCGCCGAGGCTCCGCGTCACGGCGTCGAGCGCGTTGAGCCGGGCGGCCGCCGCGACGAGATCGATCGGCTCAAGCGGTCCGTACTCACCGACGCTACCGCGCAGCAGCGCCTCCCAGCCCGTTACCTCGTCGGTGCGGAGGTCGACGATCGGTTGGTACGCCACGTCGACCCCGCCCGCGAGGAGCGAGCGGACGATCTCCTCGTCTGCCGGGGCTTCTTGGCGCTCACGCAGTCGTTTGCGACGGCGGAGGTCGTCGTCCGCGACACCGATGAGTGCCTCGACGTCGTCCTTCGGGTCGGTCGACATCGCACGGCCGACCGTCGCCGACGCGAGCAGCTGTTCCGAACCGGACGAGATCGGCTCGCTAATCAGGTGGGTGAGCTCCGCGCACTGCCGGTCCAGCTCCGCCCGGCCCGGGACTTCCCGTCCGAGCCCGACGAACTCGTCGCCGCCGAACCGGGCGAACCGCCACTGCCGCGAGTGGCTGTGCAGTCGCCGACCGATCGCCGCGAGGACGGTGTCGCCGGCGAGATGCCCGTAGTCCTCGTTGAACTGCTTGAAATGGTCGAGATCGATGAAGACGACGGCGATGTGCTCACCGGCCCTACGGCGCGCCATCGCCTGCGCAAGTTCGGCGCGCCAGTACGAGTACACGAGGAGGCCGGTGAGGTCGTCGGTCGTGGCCTCGGCGACGAGCTTGGCCTCGCGCTCGTCCTGGAGATATGCGGTGTAGGCGAACGAGGCCATACCGGCGGCAAGGGCACGTTCCTCGCGGGTGAACATCTGGTCGGCCGACGAACGGCGGATCACGACGTGGCGTCCAGGCCGCACCGGGACGCTCAACGTGTCCTCGCCCCCGGGTGCGTCCTGGAAGGTGATGTTGCCTGTGCGGATCGTCCGAGCGAGCAGGTCTGCGAGGATCCCTTCGGCCTCGTCAACCGGCCACGGGCTGCGGCGCGTGGCCTCCAGCAGGACGGCCGTCGTCGCCGTCGCCCGCTGGAACTGCCCGGCCACCCAGGCGAGTGCCAGCGCGAGCAGGAAGATCAGGGTCATGGCCGCGGCATCGGCCCAGGACCGGCCGTCGGCGACCAGGTTCAGCGCGATAATGACCAGAGCCACATACATAACGCACACGACAGCGACCACCGCCGCCCGCGGTGTGAGGCGGCGGGTGGTGCGGATGCCGTGGGTCCGGTCCCACAGGTGGATGAGGAGCAGCACGACCGCCACGTACAGCGCCACCCCCATGAAGGCCTGAGCATACGGTGAGGATCCGAGATCGACCGGTTCGTTCGCCCAGACCATCGCGGTACCGGCCCAGACGGTGATGGCTGCGCGCGGCAAGATGAGTGGGTCTCCCCGGCGCACGAGCAGGTAGACCACCGGGACGAGCAGCGCCCAGACGGGGAACAGACTGGGCCCGTCCGGGTCCAGGACGATCACCGAGACGGCGAGGAGGGCACCGAGGATGCTCGGCAGCTCGTTCCGCAAGGGGTTGCGTACCGTGATCAGGGCTCCGGCGCCGAGCACCAGCAGCACCGGCACCGCGAATCCGAGGGCCTGGGCGTCGATCTCGGGGACACCGCTGCGCCACCGGGAGAACCCGAACACGACGGCACTGATCGCGCCGGCGAGCAGGATGGCGTCCATGACGTGACCGGCGAGTGGCGTGGTCGGACGGGAGTTCGGTTGGTGGGCGGGCGCGGTCACGACGCTCCCTCCGCCCATGGTGGCGCCTCGGTCGGCACCGCCGTGCGCGGCCAGATATAGCGGTCGTACACGAGGAAGTTGATGGTGGCGGACACGACCAGACTGCCTGCCTTCGCCGCGAGGGCGGCGACGTAGGAGTGCCCGAGGACCGGCTCCATGACCGCGTTGAGCGCCAGGATTATCACGGGTTGGAGGAGCCACAGGTTGATGGCGTTGAAGCCGAAGAACTGGACGGCCGCCTTCCAGGTCACCCGGTGCGCGCCGAAGACGAAGAACGCGTTCACGAGGAAGCTGAAGAGCATCCCGCACGCGGTGGAGATGATCGTCGACGGCACGATGCTCAGGTGCGGCACGAGGATGGCGTAGACACCCATGTCGATCAGCGTGTTGAGCACGCCTACGCCGGCGAACCGGCCGACCCGGTCGGCAGTGCCCCGGGGACGTGACCGGCTGCCGGGCCCCCACCCGCCGTTGCTGGTCATGACGCCAATCTAGGGCCGCCGTCGCAGATCTGCTGCGTGGCGACGGACCCGGACACAATTCCCCAAGTCGTCTGCGGCACATCTTGGCACCGCATCCCATGCCGCCGACGTCCCCGGTCAGTACCGTGGGCCCTGTCCGGTACCGCGCGAGGCCGACCGGCGTTCCGGCGTCGGCACGAGGAGGTCGTGGTGCGCCGCATGGTCCGCACGATCGTGGTGCTGTTCCTGGGCGCGACAGTCCTCGTCGGCGCACCATCGGGCAGGGCGCACGCGGACAACGGCGACACACTTGCCCTCCCCGGCGCCAGCACCCTCGGTCCCGACGAGCGCGCCACGATCGATGTGCCGGTTCCCCAGGGGGTGACGCCGGCCGAACTCCTCACGTCGGTCTCACTGGACGGGCCGCTCCTCCCCGCGCAGGAGGGCGACGAGTTCGTCATGATGGTCGCCGGGCGCGAGGCGGCTCGGCTGCCGCTGGCTCGCGTCGCCCACGACGGCGGGACCGACGTCGCGGTCCAGGTCGAGCGCCGCGACATCACGACGGCCGACGACGGCCGCCGCACCGTCCCCGTCGACCTCACAGTCCGGCGTCGCGCCGCCGGGACACGTGACGCTGGCGAGACCACCGGCCGTCGCTGCCTCACCGACGCGGCCGCCGTCACCGTGACCGACCTCCGTCTGCGTGCGGCCGGTACGGAGACGGTCCCGACGCACCCCGCGGACTTCTTCCCCCAGTACAGCCCGTCGGTGGACGTCCTGATCGACGCCGACGCCTCCGACCGCGTCCTCGAATCGGCACTGTCCGCCGCGGCGTCCTTGGTGACCCGGTATCCCGACCCGAGCACGACGATCCGGCTCACCACCGAGGCAGAGCGCTCGCCCGACGGACTCGGCGTGCGTGCCGTGCACCTCCGGGAAGCGGCCGCGCCGGTACCCGAGCGAGTCGAGGTCGAGGACGGCGTTCCCACCCTGGTGCTGACCGGTCCGCTTGAGGACCTCGAACGCTCGGTCACCGCTCTGGGGTCGCCGGATCCGGCGGGTACTTCCTTGGCCTCGGCGCCCACCAGCGCGACCCTCGCGGATCTCGGTGCGCCCGCCATGCAGCTACTCACCCCGAGCCGCATGGAGTCCGGTTTCACCCTCCGGCAGGACGCCTTCGGCGGCCCCGTCCACGACGCGCGGCTCCATCTGGAAGCTCGCCACACCGCCCTGCCCCGTGACCTGCGGGCACGGCTCGAGGTCCGACTCGACGGCGAGACCGTGCACCGCGAGGTCCTCGATCCGGACGACACCGAGGTCTCGGCCGATGTGGGCCTGCCCGACCTGAGCGCGAGTTCCCGGCTCACTCTCGTGCTCACGGCCCCGACCGCTGCCGAACGCTGCGATCTCCTCACCCGGGAGGTCCCCGTCGCGGTGGATGTGGATCCGGCGGCGTCGCGGATCGACGTCACGCGCGGCCCGGGCGGCACCGACGGTTTCGCGATGTTCCCGCAGGCGCTGACCGGCACGCTCCCGGTCGCGGTGGGCGATGGTGCCGAGGACCGTCTTGCCGCGCTCAGGGACGCCTCGTACCTGGTGGCGGCCCTCCAGCGTGAGGCGACCCGCCCGCTCGCCGTGGAGCTCGTCGCATCCGAGCAGATCCTCGACGGAGGCTCGGGGCTGCTCGTCGGCGCGGACAACACCGATGCCCGCACGCTCGTCTCCCCCCTGCGGTATTCCTCCATGCACCTGCGCGACTTCTGGGAGGAGGACTACCCGATCGGCTCGGGCAACCGCTTCGCGGCCCTGCAGGCCTTCGGCCGCGGAGACGATCAGGGCGCCGTCGTCCTGCTCGGCGGCTGGGATCCCACGGACGCCTATCCGGCGGACCTCACCCGGGCCGCGGCCGCGGCGGCGCAGGAGCGCGGCTGGTCACAACTGGTCGACAACCTCTTCCTGGCCACCGACAGCGTGGCGCCGTTCAGCATGTCCGACGAAGGGGTCATCCCGCAGGCCGAGCGCACTGACGAGGCCGGCCGGATCATCTGGTGGTTCGCCGGTGGCCTGGGGGTCCTGCTGGTCCTCCTCGTCCTGCGCCGTCGCCGAGGATCCGAGCTGTCCCCTGATCGCGACGACAACGGGCACATCGGCGACGAAGACCGGATCCGGTACGAGGAGGAACACGGGGCGTCACGGCCGCGACGCCGGGGTCTGAGCGGCCTTCTCGTCGCCCTCGCGGCGCCCCCGGCGGGCCGCCGCGTCCCGGGGTCGGTGTGGATGTTCCTCCTCGGCGTCCTCGTCAGTGCCGCAGCCGCGGTCTACACCGTCGGGACGGGCAGCAACATGGACTACGGCGACTCCATGGCGCACCTGACGATCGCCGCGCGGATCCTGGACGGTCAGAACCCGGGTCTGCAGCAGCTCGGCACGGTCTGGCTGCCGCTACCGCACCTGCTGCTGTTGCCGTTCGTGCAGAGCATGTGGCTCTTCGAGACCGGCATCGCTGCCGCCATCCTCGGGGCGCTGTGCCTCGGCGTGGCCACCTGCGCCACCTTCCGCATCGCCGCCCGGCTCGGGTTCGGCCTCGCCGGGCGGATGGTCGCCGTGCTCGTCACCCTGGCCAACCCGAGCCTGCTGTACGCGAGCACGACGGCCTTGACCGAGCCGGTACTCATCGCCGCGATCACCGCGTGCATCGCCGGCCTCGCCGGCTGGACGTTCAGCCGGAGAAAGCTCAGTGGTGGTGAGCTCGCGGTCTTCGCCGGTATCCCCGCCGCCGCCGGCGTGCTCACCCGTTACGAGGGGTGGGCCCTCGTGGTCAGTGGCGCGGTCTTCGTGATGTTCGTCGTGATCCGCCGGGGTGACGGGCTGCCCCGGGCGCTTGTCCTGGCTCTCTCGTTCGCGGCCGTGCCCGCCGGGGCCGCCGCCTGGTGGCTGGCATACAACATGAGCTGGTATGGCGACCCCCTTGAGTTCCTCACCGGTGACTACTCGGCGGCGGCGTTCACCGAGGTCTTCGGCGACCAGCTCACCACGGACGGCAACCTCGGCCTCTCGGCGAAGGTGTTGGGATGGGCGATCGTGGAGAACGTCGGCCTGGTGCCGGTGCTGCTCGCGGGAGTCGGTCTCGCGCTCATGACGTGGCGGTGGGGCATCGACAACCGGGCGCTGGTGATCTGGCTGGCCGGCACCTCGACGGCCTTCCTGCTGGTGAGCCTCGTCGGCGGACAGCACATCATGACCAACGACATGTCGATGCCCCAAGGGGCCTACAACAATCGCTACGCGCTCTCGGCCATCCCCTGGGCCGCCCTCCTCTCGGCCTATCTCGCTCATCAGGTGGTCCGGACGACCGGGAAGAGGCACGGACACCGCTCGGGTGGGGACCGGCGATTCACCGCGGCATCGGCAGCCGCCGTCGGAATCGTCGTCCTGGCGCTGGCCGGACAAAACCTCTGGTGGGCCGGGGATCCCGGCACCCGGATGAGTGTCATCGAAGAGGCTGAGATCGGCCATCGCAGCGCGCTCGATGCGAAGGCGTCGGCACGCTGGCTCAACGCGCACTACGACGGCGGGGGCCTCCTCATGGATGAGGGATCCGAAGCTCTGTCCGTGACGCCGCTGCTGGGTATTCCGCTCGACGAGATCGACAACCGCGCCGCAGGCGAACACTTCACGGCGGCGCTGGAGCGACCGAGTGCGCACGTGCGCTGGGTGCTGATGCATCTCGAGCAGACCCAGGGCGGAACCGCCGGCTCCATCGATCTCGTCAACGACGCCCTGGCAGAGGACCTGTCATTCCATGCCGCGTACGAGTTGGTCCACCAGCAAGGCAACTTCGGCGTCTACCGCAGGATCGAGTGACCCCGGCCGGACCAGCTCGGATCGAGGGCGTCCTCGTCATGGGCGCCGGGCACACCGCGTTCCAGCCGCGCCACGGAGTACAGCGGCCGGTCCAGCACCTCCAGGTACGTCCGTCCGACGTACGCCCCCACCATGCCGATCATCAGCAGCTGCACGCCCCCGAGAAAGAAGATGCCGACGGCCGGCAGCGCCCACCCCGGGGGGTGCAGTCCCAAGGGGTCGAAGGCGTAGGCGACCACGGTGAACAGCCCGACCAGCACCGACACGGCCGCGACGACCACGCCGAGCACGTTCGCGATCTGCAACGGAAGGGTGGAGAAGGAGAACAGCCCGTCCGAAGCCAGGCGCAGCATCTTGCCGAGCGAATAGTGGGTCCGGCCTGCGTGGCGGGCGTCGCGGTCGAACTCGAGCGGCTCTTGCCGGAACCCGACGTTCGCGACGATCCCGCGGACGAACCGGCTGTGCTCGCGGTATTTGACCACCTCCGCGACGACGTCGCGGTCCATGAGGCGGAAGTCGCCGACGTCCCGCGGGATGCGCGCCTCGGTGACCTTGTCGAGCAGGTAGTAGAACGCCTTCGCCGTCGTGCGTTTGAAGACGGTGTCCTGGCGGTGGTGCCGCTGCGCGTAGACCACCTGGACGCCCTGCTCCCACAGCTCGATCATCCGCAGGCTCAGCGCCGGTGGGTCCTGCAGGTCGGTGTCCATGACGATGACGGCGTCCGCCCCGACCTGGGCGGCCAGGTCGATCCCGGCCGTCACGGCGATCTGATGGCCGAAGTTGCGTGAGAAGGCAATGATCGTCACCCGTGGATCCGCGGCGCGCAGCCGTCGCAGCCGGGCGAGGGAGTCGTCGCCGGAGCCGTCGTCGATGTAGATCAGCTCGAAGTCCAGGTCCTCACGCTCGGCGACCGCGCCGGCCAGGACGTCGTAGAAGGCCTCGACGTTCTCGCCCTCGTTGTAGGTGGGCAGCACGTAGGCGATCTTGGTGCGGTCCGGCCCGCGAGGGGCCTGGCCCGGTTCGGTGGGTGAAGGGCTCACGAGACGTTCACCGTGCTCTCGTACTGCTCGGTCAGGCCGTGCGGGGTCTTCTCCCAGGTGTGCGGGTCGCGCAGGACCTGGAACAGGGCACGCCACGCGGCCCAGCCGTGCAGCAGCCAGTAGACGTTGGAGAAGACGGCGAACGCGCCGATCCGCCAGTTGTACCGCCAGGTGGCGGCGAGGAAGGCGGAGACGATCATGGCGGCGTTGCCGACGACGAAGGTGACGATGCTGACGAGCACGACCGGTGCCGGCATGGGCAGGCCGATGAACTGCACCCCGATGTAGGTCAGTGCCGTGAACGCCAGCGAGATCGGGTAGAAGAGGAAGGCCAGCGGCGTCGCCATGATCAGGCCGATCATCCCGATCACGCCGCGCACGCCGACTCGCCGCGCGAACTGGACGGGATGGCGGGTGTTGACCGCCGAGGTGACGATGTAGCCCTTGATCCAACGCGTGCGTTGGCGGATCCACGCGCCGGTCCGGGAGGTGGCCTCCTCGGCGGTGGAGGAGTCGATCACGGAGGCCCGGTAGCCCTTGACGGAGGCGCGCAGGCCGAGGTCGGCGTCCTCCGTGACGTTCCACGGGTCCCAGGCGCCGAGCTCGCGGAGCCGTTCGGTGTGGAAGTGGTTCGAGGTGCCGCCCAGTGGGATCGGGATCTTCGTGTTGTCCATCCCCGGCAGCATCGCCTCGAACCAGTGCGCATACTCCGTGGCGAACATCCGGGTGAGGACGTTGTAGTCGGCGTTGAAATACGTCAGGGACGCCTGGACGCACGCGAGCGGCTTCTGGTCGCGCCGCCCGAGCACCTCCCGTTCGATCCGGTCCCGGTCGAATGCGGCGACCGCCTTGCGGAGCTGGTCGGGGTGGGGCTGGTCCTCGGCGTCGTAGATCACCACGTATTCCCCGCGGGCGAACGCCAGGCCGTAGTTGCAGGCCCGCGGCTTGGTCTGCGGTCGTCCGGGAGGCACGACGACGAGCCGGACGTAGGCGGGCGGACGCATCGCCCGGGCGCGCTCGATCGTCTCGGTGTCGGACTCCTCGAGCAGCAGAAGCACGTCGAGCTTCGATTTCGGGTAGTCGAGGGCGCCGATGTTGGTGACGAGCTTCTCTACGATGTTGGCTTCGTGGAAGACCGGCATCAGCACGGTGTAGACCGGCAGCTCGGCGTCGTCACGGTCGTGATGCCAGAGCGGATCCAGTCCGCGGCGCTCCCGCTCCTGCATCTCCCAGAGCCGGTCGCGGTTGCGGCGGTACGCCCGCAGCGGCGCCAGAATCCCGGAGATTGTCTTGAACACGATGCTGAGCAGGAAGATCGCATTCGCGGCGGTGAGGATGGCGGCGAAAGCGGTCAGCGGTTGCAGCACGATCCACCCGAGCAGCGCGACCATGAGCACGATCGGGCCGGCGTTCTGCCACAGCCGGAGGCCGGAGCGCGCGGAGGCGTTCGGGTCGTCGACTGACAGCTTGTCCTGGGAGAGGTACAGCAACTCCTGGCGATGGCTGGCTTCGACGGCGCGCCAGAGATCCCAGTCGGTCGTGGTGACGAGCCGGACGTCCGCCTGCGGGAACTCCTCCTGGATCTGGGACCGGAGTGTCTCGGTCGGCGCCACGGTGGTGGCCACGGTCAGTTCGCCGACCGGATCCCCGCGCCACGCGACCCACCCCTGGTTGAGGATCCGCGAGTAGGGCTGGCGCGTGACCAGGTCACGCTGCGGTGGATCCGCGACGAGGTCGACCAGCGGCGCGTCCCACTGGTCGGCCAGGGCACCGTAGAGCTCGAGCCGCGTGAGCACACCGGCCGTGACGAGCTGCTGACCGAGGGTGCCGCCCTCACTCCGCTGGCGGGCGAGGGCGTCCTCGATCTGCTCCGGCGTCGCGAGGCCCCGGTCAACGAGGATGTCGCCGATCCGCGCCGCATGCGCCGTCGTGCTCATGGCGTCCGCTCGTCCGGTTGTTCCGGGGACTCGCCCTGGTCCCCGTGGCGTTCGGCAGCTTCCTGGGCGTCGACGAGCTCGGCGATGCGGCGGCGCCGACGACGGTTCGCCAGCAGGCCGGCACCCGCGAGCAGCAGCACGACGACGAGTGCCCCGCCGATCCACCACCACATGCCGTCGCGGTCGGCCTCCGGCGCGCGGTCCTCGGCGTTCTGCGCTCCTGCGGTACCGCTCTCGAGCGAGAACGGCTCGGAATCGCCTGTCGCGACGAGCACGTCACCGTCGAGGTCCCACCAGTTCTCGGCGATCGGCTCTCCGGTCAGCTCCTGCTCCAGCGACGTGGTCGCCGCAGATTCGTCCGATCCCGGCCAGGCGCCGAGCAGAAGCACGTCACGACCGTCGGCGGAGGCGGCCTGCAGGGCCGCGAACGGCTCCGTGCTGCTCACGGAGAAGAGCGCATCGGGGTGGGTGAGGTCGCGCACGGTGCTCAGGCGAAGCGGGGCGCCTACCGCTTCCGCGTCCTCATCCGTGGCGCCGACGACCATCCCGTTGCGACCGCCGCCGACCAGGTCGTCCGCGGCCTCGAGCGTCACGTCGACCGGGTAGGCCGCGGCGCGTTGCAGCGCACTGACGAGGTCACCGGCACGCGTCGCTCGCTCGGCCCGCTCGTCGCCGTCACCCCGGACTGCAACGGGTAGCTCCCCTGCGAACGCTTGAGGGAACCTGTCGAAACCGGACACGCTCGTGCCCCGGGAGGCCTCGACCGTCGAGGCGGCGGTGTCGACGTCGACGGACAGCGGCAGGGTGTCCGGACCGCGGACGCAGCGCCCTTCGGCCGGCAGGGCACTCAGTCTCAGGACCACCCCGGTCTCGGCGGTCAGGTGCGCCGCGGCGACGTTCGCGTCGAGGTCGAACCGCACGTCCGGCCGGTCCTCGGACTGCGGTGGCAGCGCGACGGAATCGACCAGGCGGTCGTTGACGAGCAGGTCGAGTTGCACCCACGAGTCGGCCGGGACAGCGGTGTGCGTCCCGGTCACGTGGACGTCAAGGTGATCGATCGGGCCCGAGAACAGGTCCTGCCGGACGCCGACATAGGCCTCGGTGGTGCCCCAGCCGGCCAACTCGAGCCGGTCGCTGCCGGTGACATCGGCGAGGCTACGGGTCAGGCCGGGGCGCCGTTCGCTCGCCGACCGGGCGAGATCCTCGACGGACGCGGCGTTGCCGAGCGATATGGCGGGGTCGCGCAACGCCGTGGCCGCCGCATGCAGCTGGTCCGCGTTCCCGGTGAGCACGAGCGCCGGCACGTCGCCGGAGTCCTCGATGTGCGCCGCGGCGCCGTCCGAGCCGGAGGGCTCTTCGACGAACCGGACGGCACGGGTCCCCGCGGCCGGATCGGTGAACGTCTCGTCCTCGGCGCCGATCCGGACGTCCGTGGGCGCGCCGTACCGCCAGGACAGGGACGCGACGGCGGTGAGGGCGGCCTGGATCTGCGCCTCGGACGGGTGTTCCGGTAGTTGTGCGACGAGCAGTGGGCTGGTGGCCGGGAAGAAGTCGCCGACGGTCGACGGCGGTGCCTCCGTTCCCTCGTAGTGGACCTCCAGGTCGGTCAGGCTCCCGGTGGTGGGTTCCAGGGCGCGGCAGATCTCCTCGGTCGCGGGGTCGGCGACGGTGTACCGGAGCGCCACCTCGAGCTCGCGGTCGACGACGGAACCCGCCGGGACGTCGACGTCCACCGGCCGGCTGCCGGACCCGGCGTGGCTCGCGACGACCTCGTCCCCGATGAGCAGGTCGACGGTCCCGCCCTCGTAGGAGGAAGCGAGGGTGCCGGTCACCCTGCTCGGACTCACCCCGTCCGGGACGTCGACGGTCAGGGTGTCCGTCGTGCCGTCGACCGCCTCCAGCTCACCTTCCTCCACCAGCACCGGTGCCGCTGCGGCCGGCACGGCAGCTCCCGGCGTCACGAGGAGTGCGGCGAGCACGAGCCCGACGAGTGTGAAGACGCGCGGCGCACGCGGTCGTCCCCGGGGCGGTCCTGGTCGTTGCCGGTGCACGCTCTGCCTCCTTCGCGGTGACGACCGTCGTCGCCGCACGACGCGACACGCCCTATCTCAACGCATCATGCTGCCAGGCGCTCACCGGAGTGCGAAGTGCGTCACCTGTCCGTAGTCCGCCGCGGGCCGGAGCACCCACACGCCGGCGGCAACGGCTTCGGCCGGCATGCCCTGGCACACGGTCCCGGTCACCTCGCCGCCGGGTGGCATGTTGCCGACGTCGTACAGGCTGTCCTCGGCCATGCAGAATTGGCCGCGCAGCATGTCGTACTCGCGGCCGTCGCCACCGACGAATCCGGCCAGCAGATCGACGGCCGGATCGAGGGCGCGGTCACCGGTGTTGCGTACGGTCACCTCGGCCGTGGCGAGCACGTCGCCCGGCCCGAGCTGATCGGCGTAGGTCCGATCCCCGCCGGCGACCTCGTCCGCCGCGTCCGGGTTCGTGGCGCGGAACGTCACCTCGAAGTCGCCTACCCGGGCGGTCGTTCCGACGGGGACCACCTGGTCGGTGGGCGCCACGTCGGCCCCTTGGGCGGGGGCGCCGGCGGGCTCCACCGGTACCACGGCGGAAGGTTCGTCCGCGGTCGGCGACGGCTCGGTGGCCGCGGCCGGTGCCGCCGCGTCGCTGCCGTCGCCACCGCTGAGGACGCCGAACAGCACCCCGGCCGCGATCACGGCGACAATCACCGCGCCGAGGGCCGCGTTGCGGCCCCGCCCCTTCTTCTCGCCGGGGTCCTCCTCCTCGCGGATGGCGTCGGGCACTTCTTCCAGGCTCGAGCCCTCGTGCTCACCGTTCTCGGCGGCGTCGTCGGGTCGTTGCCCGACGTGCGGGGCAGGGTCGACCTCGCGGTCCCTGCCGGGACCTGGCGCATCCGGACGCTGGACCAAGACCGTTCCCCCTCACGTCCGCGGTCGGACACACGAACGTCGTCGTCTCCGACGGTACAGAAATTCGCCGAGCGCGCCTCCTCGCGGCAGGTCACGATCTCGCATCACGGCACCGGGACCGCCTCGTCGACACCGTTCGCGCGGCTCGGTTACCGCGCAGACCAGCGGCGATGCACGTGTTGACCAATAAGCTCAAAGATCGGTCAAGGCGCGCCGGCGGTTCTCCAGCTCCATGAGCTCGGTGAAGATCTCGCTGTAGGCGGGGTCCTGCGGATCGGTGCGCTGGAGGTTGCCCTTGACGTCGGCGATGCGCCGCGTCAGGCCCATGCGCAGCAGCGCCACGAGCACGCCGCGCGCGTAGGCCGCGAGACCGTCCGCCCTGTCGGCGGGCAGGGGCGCCACAGCCAGTTCCGTGACCACGCCCGCCACCGGCCCGACGGCGTTCTCCCGCACCTGCTCGGCCCACCAGGTGGCGGCACGCTCCTGGGCGTCGCCGCCCGCGCCATGCATCTTCTCGACCTGCTCGCCGTAGGCACGGGTGCCGCCGGCGGCACGGACGGCGTCGTGCACGCCGCGGAACGCCGGCACGGTGAAGGTATCGGGCGGGAGGTCGTCGAACCCGGCGGCCAGCGCGTGCTGCGGAAGCTGCAGCACCACCTCGAGCACCTGCCGCTCCAGGCGCGCGACGGGATCCTCCCGGCCTCCGCTGCCCTGGCCGTTGGCGGGCGGGCGTCCGCTCTGCCCGGGCGCCGCCGCGGCCCACCGCTCCTCGCTCGCGCCCTGCTGTTCCGTGCCTGCGCGGCTCGCGCTCTGCACCGCCCTGCGGACCGCGACCTCCTCCATGCCGAGCCATCCCGCCAGCGACCGCGCGTACTCCCAGCGCAGCGCCCGGTCGCGGATGCGCGCCACCACCGGCGCGGCCGACCGCAACGCGGAGACGCGGCCCTCCGCCGTCGTCAGATCGAGCTGCGCCAGAACCGAGCGGATCGCGAAGGCGAACAACGGCTGCCGAGCCGCGACAAGCTCGCGCACCGCGCCGTCGCCGCGCTGCAGACGTAGGTCGCACGGGTCCAGGCCATCGGGTTGGACAGCAACGAAGGTCTGGGAGGCAAACCGCTGGTCCTCCTCGAACGCCCGAAGGGCCGCCTTCTGGCCGGCCTCGTCGCCGTCGAAGGTGAAGATGACCTCGCCTCCGTAGGACGCGCCCGAGGCGAAGATGACGCCGGCGGCCGCGTCCGCCCGGTCGCCGAGCAGGCGCCGCACGATGCGGATGTGTTCGGCCCCGAACGCGGTACCGCAGGTGGCGACGGCGGTGCCGACGCCGGCCAGGTGGGCGGCCATGACGTCGGTGTACCCCTCGACGACGACGACCTTGCGTTCCTTGGCGATCGCGCGCTTGGCCATATCGAGGCCGTACAGCACCTGGGACTTCTTGTAGATCGGGGTCTCGGGCGTGTTGAGGTACTTCGGCCCGGGGTCGTCCTCCATCAACTTGCGGGCCCCGAAGCCGACCGTCTCGCCGGTGATGTCGCGGATCGGCCAGACGAGGCGGCCACGGAAGCGGTCGTAGATACCGCGGTTGCCCTGCGAGACGAGGCCGGAGGCGGTGAGTTCGGCCTCGGTGAAGCCCCGGCCGCGCAGATGCCGCAGGAGGTTGTCCCATCCAGTCGGGGCGAACCCGACACCGAATGTCGTGGCGGCCTGCCGGTCGAACCCGCGCTCCGCGAGGAACTGCCGTGCCGGGGCGGCCGCCGGTGTGTCGAGCTGTGCCGTGTAGTACTCCTCGGCCACCCGGTGCGCCTCGATGAGGCGCTGACGCCGGCCCG
Organism: Georgenia deserti; assembly: GCF_042680605.1. NCBI lineage: Bacteria > Bacillati > Actinomycetota > Actinomycetes > Allobogoriellales > Allobogoriellaceae > Georgenia > Georgenia deserti. The sequence continues at coordinate 141,399 of NZ_JBHUEE010000010.1, read as the reverse complement.
GTTCCTCCCGGGGGCGGGCGCGTCCGCCGTCGTCCTCGTAGCGCAGCTGCACCCCGACTTTCGCCGCGAGGTGCTCGACCGCTTCGGCGAACGGCAGGTGGTCGATCTTCTGCACGAAAGAGATGACGTCGCCGCCCTCGTCGCAGCCGAAGCAGTGCCACAGGCCGAGCTGCGGGCGGACATGGAAGGACGGGGTACGTTCGTCGTGGAACGGGCACAGTCCCTTCATCGATCCGACGCCGGCCGCCTTGAGGGTCACGTAGGCGCCGACGATCTCGTCGATCCGCGCCCGTTCCCGTACGGCCGCGATGTCCTCACGGCGGATGAGACCGGCCATCAGTAGACCTCCGAGAGCATGCCGCACAGCCGTGCGTGCCACTGCTGGGCGGAGGTGTCGGTGAGCGAGGCGACCTGGTCGACCACGACGCGGAGCCGGGCGCCGTCGTCACCCGCGGCGCGGTAGTCCGCCGCGAACGGTCCCTCGAGATGCTCCGGGCCGGAGGAGATGAGCGCGTCGACGAGGTCGAAGATGACGGTGCGCTGGGTGAGGTAGGCGGCTTCGTACTCGCGTGGGGCCATGACGTACAGGGCGGCGAGGCCCTTGAGCACGACGATCTCCGCGAGTGTCTCCGGCGGGACCACGAGGTCGGCGTCGTAACGTGCGAGCGGTCCCTCGCCCGCGCTGGCGCGGGTGGCGCGTTCTGCGGCGCCGCAGAAGCGACCGATCAGCTGGCTGGTCATGTCCTTCAGACGGGCGAGGTCGCGCCGGGACCCGTCGTAGCCGGGCACCCACACAGGGTCGGCGATGATCCGTTCGAGGGCCGCGCCGAGCGCGTCGTCCTCGACCGGCGGGTCGTACCAGTCGCGGGCCTGGGCGACCACCCGATCCTGTTCCGCGGCGGTCCGTAACCGGGTCAGGTCGACCCGTCCGCCGACGATGGCGTCCTCGACGTCGTGGACGGAGTAGGAGACGTCGTCGGCGAGGTCCATCACCTGAGCCTCGAGGCACCGACGCCCGACCGGTGCACCCTGACGCAGCCATCCGAACACTTCGACGTCCTCGGGGAAGACGCCGTACTTGCGCTGCGGACGCCCGTCAGGTCGGTCCGGGCCTGCGCCGGGCAGCCAAGGGTACTTCGTGGCGGCGTCGAGGCTGGCACGCGTGAGGTTGAGGCCGACGCACTCGCCCCCATCGGTGAAGACCTTCGGCTCGAGCCGGGAGAGCAGCCGCAGGGTCTGCGCGTTGCCCTCGAAGCCGCCGATGTCCTCGGCGATCTCGTCCAGGGCCCGCTCGCCGTTGTGACCGAAGGGTGGGTGACCGAGGTCGTGGGACAGGCAGGCGGTGTCCACGACGTCCGGGTCGCAGCCGAGCTGCTTGCCCAGCTCGCGGCCGACCTGGGCGACCTCGAGCGAGTGGGTGAGCCGAGTGCGGACGAAGTCGTCCGAGGACGGGCCGAGCACCTGGGTCTTGGCTCCCAGCCGCCGCAGCGCCGAGGAGTGCACCACGCGGGCACGATCGCGTTCGAACGCGGTGCGCCGGGGGTTCTTCGCCGGCTCCGTCCACCACCGCTCGAGGTCACGCTCGGAGTACGACGCCGGGGTGCGCACGGAGGCGCCCGCGAGGTCGGAAGTGGTCACACCCGGAGGGTACGCCGCCGCGCCTCGCCCGTGCGGGCGTGGTCCACAGCGGGGTGGGACACAATGGCGCAATGACCGAGTCCCAGCCGGAGGAGCCCGCGCCGCGGCTCGTGCCCGCAGGCCAGATCACGACGACGCTCGTGCACCGCCCGAGCCGGGCGCCGGCACCGTGGTGGCGCCGCGCCGTCGTGTATCAGGTGCACGGTCCGGCCGGCGTCGACGGTCTGGCCGCGCTGAGTCCCGATATCTCGCTGGTGGCCCGCCTGGGGGCGACCGCCGTGGAACTGCGGGTGCCGGCCGTCGACCCGGACGCGGCCGACGCCACCGGGGTGGTCGACGAGCTCATTCACCGTGCGCACCAGCGCAACCTCGCAGTCATCGCCTCCCTCGCCGGAGCCCCGGACGAGGAGTTGCCCGAGCGGGCCGAGCGCTGGTTGGCGCGCGGAGCGAACGGCATCGACGTCGGCCTGCTGCCCGCGGACGGGCCGACCGCGGACCTCGGGCGTCTCCAGGCCGTGGTCGCGGAGCGTGATGAGGCGGTGCTGACCGGTGCCGTGTCCGCGGCGCACCCCGAGGTGCTGGCGGAGCAGTTGCTCGAGCACTGGCTGCACGTCACTCGCGACGACCGTCTCGGGACCACGCCGTGGGACGCCGCACAGCTGCGCGCGACGATCTCCGACGCCTACCTGCAGCGCGAGCCCGCCGGCGCCGCGCCGGGGTGGACGCTTGCGGACTTCCGCGGCGGCACCCCATGGGGACTCGGAGAGGACGAGGCCGCCCGGCGGCGCCGTCGCGCCGCGACCCTCCTCATGCTCGCGCTGCCCGGGACGGTGTATATCCGTCAGGGAGAGTCGGTGGGCGTCGCTCCGGCGCCGGGTGATCCGGTGCCGGCGACGATCGCCGACGTGGCCGCGTTGATGCGCGCCCAGCGCGGAACGCCCGGAGCCCTCTACGAGCGGTACCGGCACGCGCTGCGGCTGCGCGGTGAGCTCGGCCTGGCTACCGGCCCGCTGGCGTGGGTCGACGACGCACCTGGATCGGCGACCCTCGCGTTGCTGACCCGGGACCTGCTGGTGCTGACGAACGTCAGCAAGGAGACCGCCGTCGTCCCCACCGACCGGGAGCTGCTGCACGCCTCCGACGACGTCCCGCTCCCCAGCGACGGTCGCCTCGTGATCCCGCCGGCGACGACGGTCTGGCTCGCGACGAGCTGACGCCCGCCTCAGCCGCCGGAGACGGAAAGTTCGGCGTGCGCGAGCATGGCGCGCAGGTTCTCGTCGATGTCCTGCGTGCGCAGCCACCCGTCGGGCAGGTGCGGATCCTTCGGCGACCCGGCACGACCACGCGGGCCTTCCGCTCCTTCGCCGGGATACGGCTGATTCAGGTCGAGAGCCGCCAGTCGGCGGTCGAGCTCGTCGAGGGTGGAGACGAGGGCGAGCTGACGGCGCGCCTCGCCGCCGACGGCGTACCCCTTGAGATACCACGACATGTGCTTGCGCATCTCCCGCATGCCGCGGTCCTCCTCGCCGAAGTGCTCGACCATGAGCTCGGCGTGCCGGCGGAGCACGGCGGCCACCTCACGCAGACCGGGCCGCACACGCGCCGCCTCGAGGTGCTCCGGGCCGTAGTTGGCGGCAATGAGATCGGTGAACAGCCACGGCCGCCCCTGGCAGCCGCGCCCGACGACGACGCCGTCGCACCCGGTCGAGCGCATCATCTCCAGCGCGTCCTCGGCGGACCAGATGTCGCCGTTGCCGAGCACCGGGATCGTGGTGACGGTCTCCTTCAGCCGGGCGATCGTCTCCCACCGTGCGGTCCCCGAGTAGTGCTGGGCGGCGGTGCGGGCGTGCAGGGCCACGGCGGCGACGCCGGCGCGCTCGGCGAGGCGACCGGCCTCGAGGTAGGTGAGGTGGTCGTCGTCGATGCCCATGCGCATCTTGACCGTGACGGGCACCTGGACCTCGCGGTGGCGCGACGCCTCACGGGCGGCCGCGACCGCCTCGGTGACGATGGCGTCGAACAGGTCCCGCTTCCACGGCAGGGCCGCTCCCCCGCCGCGCCGCGTGACCTTGGGGACGGGGCAGCCGAAGTTCAGGTCGATGTGGTCCGCGCGGTCCTCCCCCGCGAGGATGCGCACGGCGGCGCCGATGGTGGCCGGGTCCACGCCGTAGAGCTGGACGGAGCGGACCGGCTCGTCCGGGTCCGGGGTGATCATCCGCATCGTCTCGGGGGTGCGCTCCACCAGCGCCCGCGAGGTGATCATCTCGGTGACGTACAGTCCCGCCGGGGCGTACCGTCCGGGCACCGCCTGGGGTGCACCCGCCGGCAGTCCGGCCAGACCGGCCTCCCGGCAGAGCTTGCGGAACGGCGGGTTCGTCACGCCCGCCATGGGCGCGAGCACGATCGGGCTGCCGACACCGACCGGCCCGATCTGCAGGGCGGTCCGTGCGTCGGGCACACGGGTCGTGGCTGGCGCGGTCATGGCGCCATTGTCGCCCGGCCCTCGCTCTCGGTCAGCCCGGGGCGGGTGTGAGATCCGTCCTCGCCACGGCCGCGCCGGGGCCTGGAGGTGCGGACCAACGCGGCGGCGATCCCGGTGGTGGCGGGGATGGCGAGCACCAGGCCGATCGAGGAGACGAGCGTGCGCACGATCTCCTCGGCGATCTCCCCGGCCATGAGGGTGTCGAGGAAGGCACGGTCCATCATGGCGGCTGCCATGAGCAGCGGCAGCGCCGTGCCGACGTAGGCGAAGGCGAGGGTGTAGACGGTCGAGGCGATGTGGTCCCGCCCGATCCGCATGCCGCGCGCCATCAGCGTGCGGCGGGGCAACGTCCGGTCGGTCGCATGGATCTCCCACACCGCGGACGCCTGGGTGATGGTGACGTCGTTGAGGGCGCCGAGACCGGCGATGACGATCCCGCAGAGCAGGACCTCGCGCAGGGAGAGGTTCTCGAAATCGGACATCAGCATCAGTGACGCGTCCGAGTTTGCGCCGGTGAGGTTGGCCGCGTCGGTTCCCCACAGCGCCAGGACCACGGTGATCGCCAGCCCGACGAACGTCCCGAGCAGCGCCGTCGTCGTCCGGATGGAGATCCCGTGGGCCAGGTAGAGACTGAGGAAGAGCATCCCGCCGGAGCCGACCAGCGCGACGAGAACCGGCGGAGAGCCGAGCATGATCGCCGGGATGACGAAGAACACGATGATGGCCAGGGAGGCGCCGAGCCCGGCCATGGCGGCGAGGCCGCGCAGGCGTGCCACCACGAGCACCGCGAGGGCGTAGCCGAGGGCGAGCCAGCCGATCGGTGCTTCGCGGTCGAAGTCCCAGAAGACGTACGGGCTGCCGGTGCCCATGGCCTGGGGGGAGAACATGAGCTTGAGGTCGTCGCCGGGCTCGATCCCGCCGCGCATCACCTCGGGCGGCACCTGCACCGGCACCACCTGACCGGCCCCCGACCCGGTGGTCAGCTCCACGCGGACCTGGCCGCCGGCTTGGTCGGCCGTCCCTCCAGGCGGTGCCCCGCTCTCGACGTCGTCCGGGTCCGTGACCACCTCGACCACCGTGCCGTGCTCGACGGTCATCCCGGTTCCGGCTACGGGCACGGAGCCGATCGGCGTCTCGCCGCGGGGCCACAACGCCACCAGTCCCGCGATCGTGGCGATGAGGAGGGGAACGACGAGCGCGGTCAACACCCACCGGGCGCGATGCGCCTCGCCACGCGGCAGGTCGAGCTCGGCACCGTCGTGGGTGTGCGGATGTGCGTGTGCGGCCACGCCTCATGCTCGCCCGCCGCGGCCCGGTCGGCCGGCAGGACGCGCCGATGCCGCTGGCACCCGGCTCGCCACTCCCCCGCCGACTCGTCGATTCTGTGCCGACTCGTCACCCCCGTGCCGACCGGTCTCCGCCGGTGCGGGGGCTCCCCGTCAGCAGCCCACGAGGCGCTCGGCCAGGTAACCGCGGACCTTGTCCAGGGCGATGCGTTCCTGGGTCATGGTGTCGCGGTCCCGCACGGTGACCGCCTGATCCTCGAGCGTGTCGAAGTCGACGGTCACGCAGTACGGTGTCCCGATCTCGTCCTGGCGGCGGTACCGGCGGCCCACCGCGCCGGCGTCGTCGAACTCGACGTTCCAGTAGCGCCGCAGGTCCGCCGCAAGCTCCCGGGCCACCGGGGAGAGCTTCTCGTTGCGCGAGAGCGGCAGCACGGCCGCCTTGACGGGAGCGAGCCGGGGATCCAGCCGCAGCACCGTCCGCTTGTCGACCCCGCCCTTGGCGTTCGGCGCCTCGTCCTCGGTGTAGGCCTCGATGAGGAACGCCATGAGCGAGCGGGTCAGGCCCGCCGCGGGCTCGATGACGTAGGGCACCCACCGGGTGTCCTTGGCCTGGTCGAAGTAGCTGAGGTCCTGGCCGGAATGCTCGGCGTGCGTGGACAGGTCGAAGTCCGTGCGGTTGGCGATCCCCTCCAGCTCGCCCCACTCGCTTCCGGCGAAGCCGAACCGGTACTCGATGTCGACGGTGCGCGTCGAGTAGTGGGAGAGCTTCTCCTGGGGGTGCTCGTAGTGGCGCAGGTTCTCCGGGTCGATCCCGAGGTCCGTGTACCAGTCGGTCCGGGTGTCGATCCAGTACTGATGCCACTGCGCGTCGGTGCCGGGCTCGACGAAGAACTCCATCTCCATCTGCTCGAACTCGCGCGTGCGGAAGATGAAGTTGCCGGGGGTGATCTCGTTGCGGAAGGACTTGCCGATCTGCCCGATGCCGAACGGGGGCTTCTTGCGGGCCGCCGTCATGACGTTCGTGAAGTTCACGAAGATGCCCTGGGCGGTCTCCGGCCGGAGATAGTGCAGGCCCGACTCGTCCTCGACCGGGCCGAGGTAAGTCTTGAGCATCATGTTGAAGTCGCGCGGTTCGGTCCATTCGCCGCGGGTGCCGCAGTTCGGGCAGGCGACCTCGGCGAGATCGACGTCGTCCGGCGACGCGAGGCCCTTCTTCTCCCCACGGGAGGAGAAGTAGTCCTCCTGCATGTGGTCGACGCGGTACCGCTTGTGACAGTTCAGGCACTCGGTCAGCGGGTCGTTGAACACCCCGACGTGTCCGGAGGCCACCCACACCTGCCTCGGGAGGATCACCGAGGAGTCCAGGCCGACGACGTCGTCACGCGAGGTGACGACGGCGCGCCACCACTGCTTCTTGATGTTCTCCTTCAGCTCGACCCCGAGTGGCCCGTAGTCCCAGGCCGACCGCGTACCGCCGTAGATCTCACCGGACGGGAAGACGAACCCCCGCCGCTTCGCGAGGTTGATGACGTTGTCGAGTCGTGAGGACGTGGCCACGGAGGTCTCCTGCTCGGGTATCGACCGCACCTGGCTGGCACGGGCACGCGACGGGCGGGCCGCGCCGCGCGTCGCCCAACCTACCGACCTGCGCGGTCGGCTCGCGCATCCGCTCGCCGAGGCGCCGGGTGAGTGTCCTCACCCGCACCGTCCGGGTGAGCGGTCTCACGCCGGCTCGGTTTTGACACCCGTTCTCAGGAGTTTGAGAATCGGTTTCATGAGATCCCGCCGCCTCGCGGTCCCCCTCGCCCTGATCGCCACCGTGGCCCTGCCGCTGTCCGCCTGCTCGGACACCGGCGCAGGATCCGGCGGCGACGGGCCCATCCCTGAGGTGTACGCGGCGCTGTACCCGTTGGAGTTCGTCGCGGCCGAGGTCGGCGGCGACCATGTCTCGGTCTCACCGATCACTCCCGCAGGCACGGACCCGCACGACCTCGAGCTGTCCACCAACACCGTCGCGCGCCTCGACGGCTCGATGGTCGTCTACCTCTCCGACTTCCAAGCCGCGCTCGACGACGCGCTCGACGTCGCATCCCCCGACGTCACCCTCGACGTCGCCGAGCCCGCGCGGGTGACCAGTTGGGGGCTCGAGGCCGCGCACGGGGAGGACGAGCCGGCGCACAGCGAGGAAGAAGCAACCCACGAAGGCGGGCACGACCACGAGCACAGCGGCGCCACGGACCCGCACTTCTGGCTCGACCCGCTCCGCCTCGCCGACGTGGCCGACGCCGTCGCCGACGAGTACGCCGAGCTCGACCCCGACAACGCCGACGACTACGCGACCAACGCCGAGCACCTGCGCAGCGAGCTGGAAGACCTCGACGCCGACCTCGCCACCGGCCTGGAGAACTGCCGGACCCACACGATCGTCGCCGCACACGAGGCGTACGGGTATCTGGCGGACAGGTACGGCCTGGAGCAGGTCGGCATCTCGGGGCTGGACCCCGAGTCCGAGCCGTCGCCCGCCCGGCTCGCCGAGATACGGGAGGTGGTCGAGCGCGAAGGCGTCACCACGATCTTCGCCGAGCAGCTCGTCAACCCCGCGGTGGCAGAGTCGTTCGCCTCCGACCTCGGCATCGATGTCGAGATGCTCAACCCGCTGGAGACCGAGCCGGACAGCGGGGACTACCTTGAGGCGATGCGCCAGAACCTCGAGACCCTGTCCACGGCCCTGCAGTGCTCGTGACCGATGGCTGATTCGTCCGGCCCTCCGGCTGCCCCCTCCTCGGCGCGGATCCGCGCCGAGGCGCTCGGCGTGAGCTTCGGCGCCGCACCCGTCCTGCGCGGGATCGACCTGACGGTCTCCGACGGCGAGGCGGTGGCCCTGCTCGGCGCCAACGGCTCCGGCAAATCCACGCTGGTCAAGGCGATCGTCGGGCTCGCGCCGATCACCCGCGGCCGCGTGCTCCTCGACGGCCGTGACGTCGTCACGCAGCGGCGCCGTATCGACTTCGATCGGATAGGTTACGTCCCGCAGCGGCTCACCGCGGCCTCCGGCGTTCCGGCCACCGCCCTGGAGGTCGTCGCCTCGGGTCTGCTCAGCCGCGGTCGCCTGCGGATCGGGCGAGCCGGCCGGGAGCGGGCACTCGCCGCGCTCGACCAGGTGGGCCTGGCGGACCGGGCGGGCGAGAGCGTCCAGATCTTCTCCGGCGGTCAGCAGCAGCGGGTGCTCATCGCCCGGGCGCTCGTACGCGAGCCCAGTCTGCTCATCCTGGATGAGCCGCTCGCCGGGATCGACGCAGCGTCGAAGGAGTCTCTGGCCGCCACGGTGGCGGACCTTCGTGCGCGTGAGACCACGCTGCTCGTCGTGCTGCACGAACCCGCGGAACTGGGTCCTCTCATCGACCGTGCGGTGGTGCTCCGGCACGGCCGGGTGGTGCACGACGGCCCGATGCCCCGACCCGCACCCGGGCACGACGCGCCCGACCACGACCACGAGCACCCGCACGCCGGCGCGACGGGCCCGACTGTGCACGTGCCCGACCTGAGCGTCGGCCTGCCGGCCGAGGAGGAGATGCGCTGATGGGCTGGGTCGTCGAGATCCTCACGACGCCGTTGATGCAGCGTGCCCTCGTCGTCGCCGTGCTGGTCGGTGTGGCGGCACCGGTGATGGGTACCTATCTCGTCCAGCGGCGCCTCGCCCTGCTCGGTGACGGCATCGGGCACGTGGCCCTGACCGGTGTCGCCGTCGGCTGGCTGGTGGGCAGCGCCGTCGGTGTCAGCGACGCCGGGGCATTGGCGGTCCCCGGGGCGATCGTCGCCTCCGTGGTGGGCTCGTTGATGATCGAGTTCGTCCGGGCCCGGGGCAAGACCAGCGGCGACATCGCGCTGGCGATCCTGTTCTACGGCGGGATCGCCGGCGGCGTGCTCATCATCACCCTCGCCGGAGGGACGACGGCGAACCTCAACGCCTACCTCTTCGGTTCGATCGCGGCCGTCGCCCCGATCGACATCGTCTTCACGGCGGTGCTCGCCGTCGTCGTCCTCGGTGTCGGGATCGGTCTGCGGGGCCCGCTGTTCGCCCTGTGCCACGACGAGGAGTTCGCGCGTGCGGCCGGGCTGCCCGTCCGCGCGTTGACCGTCCTCATCGCCGTCATGGCGGCGTTGACGGTGTCGGTGTCGATGCGGGTGGTCGGGGTGCTGCTCGTCTCGGCGCTGATGATCGTGCCGGTGGCAACGGCACAGCTGGTCACGCGGTCCTTTCGCGGGACGATGGCCACCGCCATGCTGCTCGGCCTGGTCATCTGCGTCACCGGTCTGGTCCTGACCTACCTCTACCCGCTCACGCCGGGGGCGACGATCGTGGTCCTCGCGATCGCCGTGTACGCCGTAGTATCGATCGTGCGTCCGCTCCTCGGGCGTCGGGGTCCCCACGGTGATCCGCACCCAGATGTCGAGGACGACGTCCGCGTACGAGAGGCAGCGTGAGATGTTACGGATGACCCGCCAGCGCTCCGCAGTGCAGGAGCTCCTCGACAGGACCGACGACTTCCGCAGCGCGCAGCAGCTGCACGAGGATCTGCGCGCGTCCGGGAGCAGCATCGGGCTGGCCACGGTCTACCGCACGCTGCAGTCCCTCGCCGAGGCCGACGCTGTCGACGTCCTCCGCGGCGACGACGGCGAGGCGCTCTACCGCCGGTGCGCGCGGGAGAGCCATCACCACCATCTCGTGTGCAAGCACTGCGGGCGGACCGTCGAGGTCGAGGGCGCCCCGGTGGAGCGCTGGGCGGACAAGGTCGCCGAGGAGAACGGGTTCGTCGACGTCGATCACACCGCCGAGCTGTTCGGCACGTGCGGGCGGTGCGTCGGGCATCAGCGGACCGGGTGACCGGCACCAGCCTGCCCACCTGGCGCCGGCCGATCACGCCTCCGGGGCGTCGATCGCCGCGCCGTAGCGCCGGTCACGGCGCGCGTAGGTCTCCACGGCCTGCCACAGCGTCCGGCGGTCCACGTCCGGCCACGCCGTGTCGATGAACACCATCTCGGCGTAGGCCGACTGCCAGAGCATGAAGTTCGACGTGCGCTGCTCCCCACCCGTCCGCAGGAACATATCCACGTCGGGCAGCTCGGGCTCGTCCAGGTAGCGCGCGAGGGTGCGCTCACTGACGCGGCCGGGGTCGATCCGTCCGGCGACGGCGTCGCGGGCGAGTGCTGCCGCGGCGTCGGCGATCTCCGCACGGCCGCCGTAGTTCACGCACATCGTGAGTGTGCACACGGTGTTGTGCCGGGTCTGCTCCTCGGCGCGCTCGAGCTCGCTGATCACCGAGCGCCACAGCCGCGGCCTCCTGCCCGCCCATCTCACGCGGACGCCCCATTCGTCCATCTGATCCCGGCGGCGGTGCAGCACCTCGCGGTTGAAGCCCATGAGGAACCGCACCTCGTCGGGCGAGCGTTTCCAGTTTTCGGTGGAGAACGCGTACGCGGAGATGTGCGTGATGCCGAGCTCGATGGCGCCGGCCACCACCTCGAGCAGGGCGGCCTCCCCGGCGCGGTGGCCCTCCACCCGCGGAAGTCCGCGCGCGTTGGCCCAGCGGCCGTTTCCATCCATGACGACGGCGACGTGCCGTGGGATCAGCTCCCGCGGGAGGGCCGGTGGCCGCTCCCCCGACGGGTGCGGTGGCGGCGGGGTGGGATCGCGCCTGCCGCGCGCCTCGCCACGCGGTGGCACCCCGGCCCCTGGACGCGCACGGCTCATGCGCGCTCGACCATTCGCAGCGACTTCACCTGACGTTCGAGGTGCCACTGCAGGTACGCGGCGACCAGGCCGGACGCTTCGTTGCGGTGCCGCTGATCGGAATTGTCCGCGACCGACCACTCGCCCGACAGCAAGGCGCCGAGCAGCTCCATCGTCTCCGGTGCGGGCGAGGCGGATCCGGGCGGACGACAGTCGCCGCACATGGCGCCGCCCGCGGCCGCGTTGAAGGCTCGGTGCGGGCCCTGGGTACCGCACCGGGCGCAGTCGAAGCAGCTCGGTGCCCATCCGGCCACCGCGAGAGCGCGCAGCAGGTAGGAGTCGAGCACGAGCGAGGAGGGGTGGCGGCGCGTCGCCAGGGCGTGCAACGCCCCCGCGAGCAGCAGGTACTGCTGCGGCGCGGGGTCCCGCTCGATCTCCGTCAGCCGGGCCGCCGTCTCGGTCATCGCCGTCGCCGTCGTGTAGAGGCCGTAGTCCACGCCCAGGGAGCGCCCGTACGGCGCGATGGTCTCCACCTGCGTAATGGTGTCGAGGTTCCGTCCTCGGTGAAGCTGCACGTCGACGACGCCGAAGGGCTCGAGACGTGCACCGAACTTGCTCGTCGTCCGCCGCACTCCCTTCGCGACAGCCCGGACCTGGCCGTGCTCCCGGGTGAGCAGGCTGATGATGCGGTCCGCCTCCCCCAGCTTGTGGGTGCGCAGCACCACAGCCTCGTCCCGGTAGAGCTTCACCGGTCCATCATCCCAGTCCTGCGGCGCGATGCGGTGACCTGACGCGCCATGGACCCCGGTCGTCGCCGCTCACCCGCGCACGAGCCGGGCAAGCCGTCGACGCCGGAGGTGGGCCGCCCAGATCCGCAGATGGTCGAGCAGGAGCAGCACCGCGTGCGCGGCGACCCACGCCGTGAGCATCCAGCCGCCGCGTACGTGGCTTCCCGAGACCAGCGAGCCGAACATGGCGATGCCCAGGAGCCCCGCGGTCGCGAGGTAAAACCAGATGCCGACCGGTCGCGCCTGATCCGGCGGCACGCGGCTCGTCCAGTCCTGCGGGTCGCTCACCAGGCCGTAGAGCCAGGTCCACGCACGCCACGCCAGCAGCACGGGCAGGACACATGCCGTGGCCACCACGGCACCGGTCACGACGGCTCCGGCCGACGTCCCCGCCAGTGCCCAGACGGCGACGACGAGCGCGGCGAGCAAGGCCCAGACCCACCCGCACGCGCGGCCATACCCGGACCGCCCGACGATCCGGTGCGCCGCACCCGTCACCCACCGTCCCGCCGCGCCCGCGGCGCCGGCGTTGCGTACGCCGACCCACCGGGCGGGCGGGAAGGCGGCATCGCCGGAGGCGAGCCGGTGCGCCCTCGTGGTCGGTTCGGCCTGCTCGCTCTCGACGACCAACGTGAGCTGGTCGAGGGTGTGCCGCACCAGGTCCACCAGGGTGTCCATGCCGTGCTCGTCGTCCCAGGTAACGGTGAGGACGACGGCGTCGGCCGAGTCCGGCGGTATCAGGACGGCGACGCCGCGCACGTCCGGTCCGGTGCGCACCCCCCAGGGCCGGCTGAGCAGCAGGGGCGCGGTTCCGTACCGGGTGGGCACCGGACGGTGGTCCACGCCGCCGGTGCCACCCGACGCCGCCGGGGGCGGCTCGGCGATGCGCCGTCGCGCCTCGGACACCGAGCCTCGCAGCCGGCGCCGCTCCAACAGCAGGGTGGGCGGATGTCGATCCGGCCTGCCGGTAGGAACCGGTGCCGTGCACACGGCGACCGTCACCGCGCCGCCCGGCGGCGCCAGCACGCCCCACGGATCCTCGAACAGCGGCAGGCGGCCCTGTGCGAACACCTCGTCCGGCGAAGTCCGGGCGGCCCACCAGGAGGGCAGGGTCCAGTCGCGGATCACCAGCCCGCCGCCCTCCTGGCCCATACCGGATCGGGGAGCCGGCCTGTCAGCGCCGGGCGCGGTTGACCGCGGAGACGATCGCCTTGAACGACGCCGTCACCGTGGACGGGTCGATGCCGACCCCCCACAGCACCTGCCCGTCGACCTCGCACTCGACGTACGAGGCCGCCGTGGCGTCCTCGCCGCCGGAGAGGGCGTGCTCCGCGTAGTCCAGGACGCCGACGTCGACCCCGGCCTGCCGCAGTGCGTTGACGAAGGCGTCGATGGGTCCATTGCCCGAGGACGCGATCACCTTGGACTCGCCGCCGTCGACGAGGGTGACGGTCAGGGCCGCCTCCTCACCCTCGCCGGCCGAGGTGAGCGTGGTGCCCTCCAGGGTGAAACGGCCCCACGGCTCCAGTCCCATCGCCTCGGTGTGCGGCAGGTACTCGTCGGCGAAGATCGACCAGAGCTTCTCGGCGTCGATCTCCCCACCGTAGGCGTCGGTGTACTTCTGCACGATGCCCGAGAGCTCGATCTGCAGGCGCCGGGGCAGGTCCAGGTGCCGGGTCGAGGAGAGCAGGTAGGAGACACCGCCCTTGCCGGACTGCGAGTTGACGCGGACCACGGCCTCGTAGGTGCGACCGACGTCCTTGGGGTCGATCGGCAGGTACGGCAGGTCCCAGACGACGGCGCGTTCGTCGCCGCCGGCCGCGGCGACCTTCTCCGCCCGGTGCGCGAACCCCTTCTTGATGGCGTCCTGGTGCGAGCCGGAGAACGAGGTGTAGACGAGGTCGCCGCCGTACGGGTGCCGGGGGTGGACGTCCATCTGGGTGCATTGCTCGACGGTGCGGCGGATCTCGTCGATGTCGGAGAAGTCGATCATCGGGTCGACGCCCTGGCTGAACAGGTTCATCCCCAGGGTCACGAGGTCGACGTTCCCGGTGCGCTCGCCCTGACCGAACAGGCACCCTTCGATGCGGTCGGCGCCGGCGAGCAGGCCGAGCTCGGCAGCCGCCACTCCGGTGCCCCGGTCATTGTGGGGGTGCAGGGACAGCGCGACGTGCTCGCGGCGCGGGAGATGGCGATCCATCCATTCGATCTGGTCCGCGTAGACGTTCGGGGTGGCGCGCTCGACGGTGGCGGGCAGGTTGAGGATGATCTCCCGGTCCGCCTCAGGCTCCCAGACGTCCATGACGGCCGAGCACACCTCCAGGGCGTACTCGAGCTCGGTGTCGACGAAGATCTCCGGGCTGTACTGGTAGCCGAAGACCATCTCGTCGCCGAGCACTTTCTCGGCGTGCGCCATCACCTCCCGGGTGCCGGCCACGGCCAGTTCGCGGGTGGCCTCTCGATCGTTGTGGAACACGACGTCCCGGAAGACCGGCGCCGTCGCGTTGTACAGGTGCACATTCGCCCGTGCAGCCCCCACGAGGGACTCGACGGTGCGGTGGATCAGCTCGGGCCGGGCCTGGGTGAGGACGGAGACCGTGACGTCCTCAGGGATCGCCTCCTCCTCGATGAGGGACCGCACGAAGTCGAAGTCGGTCTGCGAGGCGGCCGGGAAGCCGATCTCGATCTCCTTGTAGCCCATCCGGACCAAGAGGTCGAACATCCGGCGCTTGCGGCCGGCGTTCATCGGCTCGATGAGTGCCTGGTTCCCGTCCCGCAGGTCCGTGGACAGCCATCGCGGGGCGTGGGTGGTGCGCCGGTCGGGCCACGTCCGGTCCGGCAGCTGCACCGGATTGGTCACCTCGAAGGGACGGTACTTCTCGACGGGCATCCCGGACGGTCGCTGGGCGCTCGCCACAGAGAAGCGCGTTTGCGTGGTCATGTGATTCTCTCCCTCGTCAGCTGGTGAGCCGGGCACGACGACCGCCGCGACGAGGGGCCGGCTGCTATCTGGCCTCGCCGCGGCACCGAAGGAGAAGCTGGTGACGCACGGTCAGGACTCTAGCGCGCGTGGTCCGCGTCGTCACGTTCCGCCTCATGCGGGCGCGGGCGCATCACGGTCGAGTCGAGGTCCTCGGCGTCCGGTTCGGCGCCGGCTGCCGGCTCGGGCGGGTGCGCCGAGACCGTGAGCTCGGTGGCACCTGCGCGCACGCGTGCGCCCGGTGGCGCGACGGTCGCCTGCCACGGCACCAGGCGCCGCTCCCCCGACCCGGTGACCAACACTGTGCCGTTGGTCGAGGACCGGTCGATGACCTGAGCGCCGTGGGCATCCAGGTGCACGGTGAGATGCGTCTTGGACAACGTGCGGTCCTCGAGCGCGAGGGTGTGATCGACCCGCTCACCGGCCCTGGGCGCCGGTGAGCGTCCGATGAGCGTGGTGCCGGGGGCGAGTAGATGCCCGTCGACGCGGACCTGCGGCACCTCGGAGCGGTGCGGCAGCGGCGCCGCCCCGGCCGCCTGCACGTGGTCGGCGTGCGCATCGCCGCCCTGATCGAAGCCGGCGTGCGCGTAGCCGAGCTGGTCGTACCCGGCATGGTCGTACCCGGGATGGTCCTGTCCCGCGGCCTGCGCCGGCTCTGCCGGCCACGGCCCGGATTGCGCAGCGTGCGGTTGCCGGGCCGGTCCGCCGTCCCACGGCGGGGAACCGTGCCAGCTCTGGTCACCCTGCCAGGCCTGGTCACCGTGCCAGGGCTGGTCACCGTGCCAGCTCTGGTCACCGTGCCAGCTCTGGTCGCCCTGCCAGGCCTGGTCACCCTGCCAGGCCTGCTCGCCTTGGAAGCTCTGCTCGCCCTGAACGGTCGGTTCGCCTCGCCACGCGTGCGCGCTCTGCCACTGCTGCGCGTCGTGCCAGGTCCCGGCCGGATCTCCGTCGGCCGGCCGGTCCGCAGCCCCGGACCGCCCGTGGCCCGAGCCGTTGACCTCCCGCAGCAGGTCAGTGACCTGCTTGTTGCTCGGGTGGCCCGTCAACGCACTGCGGACCCGCTGCCACCCACGTGCGGACGCCACGGCAGCCGTCCCGCACGCCGCCGTCCCGATGACGGATGCGAGCACGGCCCCGTACTCGGTGCTCGACGCGTACGCCGCAGTGGCCTCGACAAGGTCCCCGACGAGGCCGACCGCCCAGTACACCCCCGCACCGGCGGCGACGAGCGCCGCGAGCAGCCGCGGCGTGAGCGAGCCGACGGGCTCACCGCCGCCGCGTTGCTCGGCCGGCACGCCGCTGTCCGGCGCCCGGCGCTGTCCGGTCGCGTCGACGAGCTGGGGCATGAGTGCCCACAACGCCGCCCCTCGCACCAAGCGGGCGCCAGCACGCAGCACGACCACACCGCCGCCGATCCCGAGGGCGAGCAGGACGGCCGCGACCATGAACGCGGTCACCGCCGTCATGTCCAGTGACGATTCCGCCCCGAACCCGGCGCGCAGCACCACCGCGCCGGCGAGGCACAGCACCCAGCACAGCGCACCGAGCGCGAGCCTTGCGAGGTCGGTGTAGGCGGGCAGCAGCGTCCGCAGCGCGGACTGCCGCCGGATCGTCATCGATCCGTAGGTCGTCCAGTCGCGCCGGTATTCGGCCGGATCCAGGTAGTCCCGAGCAGGCGACGGCACCAAGAGCATGACCGCAGTCTGCCCGTTTCCGGCGCTCGCGTCGCCATCGAGGAGTCCGAAATCGTTGGTCGCGGGCTCCCAGGCCGCGGTGCGGATGCGATTCGCACCTGACAGCAGGCACAACGCCGCCGCGCCGGTCAGTGCGCCCAGCAACACCAGCAGCGGGACACCGAGCCGCTCGCCGGACCAGCCCGCGGCGCCGGTGACCGACGTGCCGGCCCCTGCGGAGCCGGACACCGCCTCCGTCGGCGCCCCCTCTGGTCCCCACGCCAGCACAGCCGCGAGCCCGAGGCAACCGGCGACCACAGCCAGGCCCGCGAGACCCAGCAGCCGCGCCCGGGATACCCCGGGCCGGTCGTCCGTCGTCCCCGCCCGGGTCGGTGTCGCCAACCACGCGGCGATCGCGCGGGAGAGGAGGCTTCCCGCCCGGACCACGACGACGCCGAGCGCGACGGCGGCCGCGGCCGTCACCACGGCTCCCCCTGCGAGTCCGGTGACGACCGCCGGATCGCCGCCGGCACGCCACTGGGACAGGGCGGTCGCCCCCAGTACGACCGCCCCGACTCCCAGCAGCCAAGCCGCTCCCCCGGCGATCAGCCGGGACGGGGCGGCGTATGCGCGGCCGAGCACGTCCAGCGCCTCCCGCCGTAGCGGTGCGAGCGTGTCGTTCGGCCCGAGCGGGTCCGCCACAGCTGCCGTGGACAGGTACGGCCGTGCGACCGGAGGAACGAACGGCACCCTTCCCCTCCTCGGTTGTGGCGGCGGCCCCGCATCTCTTTCCTACCGGTCGTGGCACTCGCCTGTCGCCCACCACGCATGGGGACAACTCCCCACGTCGCCGGGCCCATGGCTCCCGGTCAGCCGCGGCCTCGCCGCCGTGCGCTCCGCCGGTCACCGCGGCGGGAGCGGCCCAGGGAGCGGGTGGAGACACGTGCTCGCCACCATCGCCGGCGCCCGACGGCGGTACGCAGACTGCCCAGGGAGGTCTCGACGTCGTCCCAGAACCTCGCTGCGGCGGACTCGTCGGGCGCGCCGGGGCCGAAGGTGCCGGCGTCGGCCGACGATGCCAGATCCTGGGTCCGGGCCGGCGCGATGTCCACCGGTGGCGGCTGCCGGCGTCGCCCGGTGGCTGGAGCAGCAAGACCGGCGACGAGCTGACCGGCGGCCTGGCGCCGGGTCGCCGTCGGGGAGACCGTCACACCGAGATCGGTGCCGACGTCGAGGACCTCGTCCCAGCCACCCGCGAGCCGCGCGGCCGGCGCCCCGCTGAACCGTCGGCGTCGGCGCCGCCGGACCTTGAGGAGGACGATCATGAGCAGCGGGAGGAGCAGCACAAGCAGCAGTCCGCCGGCTCCGATCGCGATCCACGCCGCCAACGAGAGCGGATCGTCCTCGCGGACGTCGTCGTCGTCGATGTCGACGTCCTGCCGGTCCGAGGGCGGGGCGTCCGGCGGCTCCTGCGCCGGTGGCGGCGGCTGGAGCACCTGCGGCTGCGGGATCGACTCCGGGACGGTCTCCTCGTCCTGCCAGATGCGGTCCTCGTCCGGCGTCGGGTAGAACGGCACCCAGCCGTGCCCCTCGAACGGGACCTCGACCCACGCGCTGACCTCGTCCCCGGTCAGCTCAACCGGACCGTCGCCACGCTGTTGCGGCGCCTCGAACCCCATGACCACCCGCGCCGGGATCGACAGGGACCTCAGGATCAGGCCCATCGCTGCGGCGTACTGCTCCTCATCGCCCACCATCGGGTCGTCGCCGCCGAGCAGCGAGTCGAGCCGCGCGGCGCCGTGCCCGGCGAGCGAGGGCGTCTCCCCCTCGAGCCCGTGCGAGAAGTACCCCTGCTGCAGTGCCTGCTCGACGGCGCGGATGCGTCCGATCGGTGTCGACGCGTCCCCGGCCATCCGCTGGCCCGTGGTCGCGACGACGTCGGGAAAGGCCACCTCGGGTTGGCTCACGTCCGCCAGTGGCGCGCCCTCGAGCGCGGTGTCGTTCGGGATCTGCGGCACACCGGCGAGGAGCTCGTAGCGGTCGCCCCCACGCAACCCCGGCGTGCTCAGGCCGGTCTCGGTCGCCCGGTTGACGTACAGCCCGCGGGCGAGCTCGTCGGCGCGCTGCCCGGTGAAGTCCAGGTCGTAGGGCTTGCCGACCATCGGGACCCACACGTTGGCGTAGTCGCCGACCGTGAGCCGCACGGTATGGAGTCCGTCCTCCGGCAGCGTGGGCTCGATCCGGTCGCCGATGCGCTGGTACTGCCCCGTACCCGTCTCGGGATCGGCCGCCATCCAGGCGGTGCCGTCGTACTCGTCCAGCGTCGCCAGCCGCACGAGGGCACCGTCCGGAAGCCCGTCGACCGTCAGGATCGTGTCCTCTCGGTGATCTTTGACGTACTGGCGGAAACCGGCGAGCGGGCTGGGATAGTCGTGCAGGTCGGGCGGCGGGTCGACGTGCTCGCGCAGCACGAGGCGGCCCTGCGGCGGCGCCAGGACGCCGGCACCGGTGCCCGCGACCAGACCGACCACGACGAGGACCGCGACGCCGGGCCACCGGTTGGTGTGCAACCGGCCGCTCCGCCAGCTCCCCCAGACCAGGCCGACGCCGGTCATGCCGAGACCGAGCGGGATCGACGTCGAGACGTCGGCGGTGCCCATGAGGATCGAGCCGGCCAGCACCAGGAGCGGCGGGATCAGCGCGAGGGCGGGCCACCGCGTCCGCAGCGCCAACGTCACCGCGACGCACGAGGCCACCAGCGCGATGAGATACGGGGCGGTGAGCATGTTCCGGCCGGCACCCAGCGGCGGAAGGATCGTGACGATGTCCTTCCATGACGTGACCACCCCGCGGCCGACGGCGCCGAGCGTCTCGGGTGTGGGGACGGCTCCGGCCAGGGCGGTGGTGGGTGCACCCAGGGCCGAGAACGCGACGAACCCGGTGAGCAGCGCCGCGAGGACCGGGATGGGTCCCCACCGCCGGGCGGCACCGACCGTCGCGACGACGGTCCCGAGCAACGCGGCGGCGACGACCGCGATCGGCAGCCGGATCGTGCCGAAGACGGGAAGGAGCGGGGTGTGCGCCACCACCACGAGGAGGGTGACGACGGCGATGTCGACCCAGCGTCGCGCGATGAGGTCGGTCAGCCCGCCGGTCCGCTCGGACGAGGACGTCTCTGTCACCGCATCGCCTTCCGTAGCGAGTGGGGCAGATCGTCCAGCGTCGGGACGGTCACGACGGTGACGACGCCGACGGTCGAGACCCCGGGCGTGGCGTCGCCGTCGGCGCGGATGGCCAGCGCGCGGACCCCGATGGGCAGCACGGCTCCGGCGGCGCGCAGGTCGTGCGCGGTGACGGCCGATCCGCAGACGAGGATGGCCAGGGAGGCGTGCTCGATCTCGCTGCTGACCGTCTGCGCCATCGAGATCACGCTCTGCGTACCGGCTCCGGGCTCGAGCCGGGTGAGCTCGTCCAGCAGTTGCCGCCGGGACAGCGCCGTGAGCCGCTCATGACTGGTCAGGACGGTGAGGTCCTTCTCTTCCGCGAACGCCTGCAGACCGAGGGACCCCGCCGCGGAGATCGCGGTCTCCAGCTCCTCGTCGTCGTAGTAGTCGGCGCGGTTGCGGCTGAGGGCGACGACGATGTGCGAGCGGCGGGTCTCCTCGAACTGGCGGACCATGAGGGTGCCGGTGCGGGCGGTCGAGCGCCAGTGGATGTGTCGCCGGTCGTCCCCCGGGATGTACTCCCGCAGCGCGTGGAAGGCGAGGTCGGAGGGGGTGATGTCCCGGGTGGTCTGCCCCTCGAGGTCGTGCAGGAATCCGGCCGCGGATGAGGCGAGGCGGACGGTGCGCGGGTGGACGAACAGCTCTTCCACCTCGGTCCAGGTCATCGCGCGGCGGACCAGGCCGAGCGGGTCGCCGCGGACCGACCGCACCGGTCCGACGTCGATGACAGCCCGGCGGGAGGTCGGGATGGCGAAGAGCTCCTCGTGTTCGGCGCCACCGGAGAGTGCCGGCAGCGCGAAGGTGACCTCCGCGGCCCCGACCGGCATCTCGATCCGGGCGGGCATCACGCGGTGGTGGGAGGTGTTCCGGACCACGATGCCGGCCATCGCCCGGTCCCCGACCGCGACGCGCCGGTCGGACAGCCGCAGGTCGACGGCGTAGGGCTGGCGTCCGAGGGTGAACACCAGAGCGGCCACGAACACGGCCACGAGCGCGACGCCGGCCACGGCCAGCTCCAGCCACCCGAGCCGCCGCCCGGCGTACCAGCACAGCGCGCCGGTGAACAGCACCACCCAGCCGACGACGGCGACCCAGCGCAACGCCCCGCTGATGAGCTGCCGCGGCACGCGGGTGCGTTCCAACGCCTCCTGCGCGCCCGGGATCGTGGACAGGCGCTGGGTGAAACTGGTGCGCGAGGTCGAGCTGATCCGCCCCGTCGTCTCCCTGCCGGTGGTCTCCTGCGTCATGCGCCGGCGGCTCGCATGGTCGGCGGCGGCACGTCGGAGAGCACCGTCGCCAGCGCGTCGGGCGCGGTGGCGCCCTCGAACTCGGCCTCGGCCTCCAGCACGAGCCGGTGCGCCAGCACGGGCTCGGCGAGCTCCTGGACGTCGTCCGGGATGACGTAGTTGCGTCCGTGCGCGGCCGCCCACGTCTTGGTGGCCCGCACGAGAGAGAGGGCACCGCGCACCGAGACACCGAGGACGACGCCAGGGGCGCGCCGGGTCTCGGCGACGATGGTCGAGACGTACTCGAGCACAGAGGGGTCCACGTGGACGCCGTCGGCGAGACGGACCATGTCCGAGACGGCCTGGCCGGTGATGACCGGCTGCAGCGCTCCCGCCCGGTCCCGCTGGGCCGAACCGTGCAGGATCTCTACGGTCGCGGCCTGGTCCGGGTACCCGACGGAGGTCTTCATGAGGAACCGGTCGAGCTGCGCCTCCGGCAGCTTGTAGGTGCCGGCCTGCTCGATCGGGTTCTGCGTCGCGAGCACGATGAACGGCTTGGCCACCTGGTGGGTCACGCCGTCGACCGTGACCCGGCCCTCCTCCATGACCTCGAGCAGGGCGGACTGCGTCTTGGGCGAGGCGCGGTTGATCTCGTCGGCGAGGACGACGTTGGCGAAGACCGGGCCCTCGTGGAACTCGAACGTCTGGGCCTTCGGATCGAAGATCGACACGCCCGTGACGTCCGAGGGCAGCAGGTCCGGGGTGAACTGGATGCGGCTCGAGGTGGCCTGCAACGTCTGGCCGAGCGCCCGGGCGAGCTGGGTCTTACCGGTGCCCGGGTAGTCCTCCAGCAACAGGTGCCCACCCGAGAGCAACGTGGTGACGACCAGCCGCACCACGTTCTCCTTGCCGAGGACGGCGGCGGAGACGTTGCCGACGATCCGGGTGAAGGTGTCGGCGAACCAGGAGGCCTGCTCCTGGGTCATGACCTCGGTGGTCTGGGCGGTCGGGGTAGTCATCTGGATTGCTGCCTCGTTCCTCGGGTGATGGGCGGTCGGTCAGGGCTCACCAGGTCACGGTGTCGGACGCGCTCGCCGGACCGGAGATCCGGACGGTGACCCGCTCACCCGGGTTACCGCGGTACGCGGTGCTGTTCCATCGGCCGTCACCGCTCAGGTGCGCGTTGTACGTCCGCCAGGGGTTGCCCTCCGTGGTCTGGCTCGCGTGGATCTCGATCCGGTAGTTCCCGGCCGGGAGATCGCTGTACCTGAAGTCGATGTAGGCGCACGAGGAGTGCGTGCACGTGCCGTCCGGGTCACCGGGCGGGTGGTAGCCGTCGCGGTCCCGCACGAGCGTGACCGACGGATCGGGCGGTGGCGGCGGGTTGACGGTGCGTTCGCTGGCCTGGGCCGTCCGTTGCTGCCCGTCCTCGCGGACCACGCGGACCTCGGCCTCGTAGGTGGTGCTGTACTCCCCACCCTGGGTCGAGCTCCCCTGGCGGTTGATGTTGGACCATCCGCTCCAGCTGCCACCGTTGGTCCGGTAGCGGATCTGCTGACTCTCGACGTCCCGGCCGTTCCCATCCGGAAGCGACCAGGAGAACGTCACCTCGCGGTCCTGGGTGCGGCTCGCGTTCAGGCTCGCACTGCCCATGTCGCCGTACGGAACCGCCGCACCGGAGGCCTGGGACGGCGGGGACGCGTAGCTGTTCATGGCACGCACCCGGAAGGTGTACTGGCTGCCGTTGCTCAGGCCCTGGACGGTCCGGTCCGAGCGGAGCGACTGCCACCCGCCACCGTTGATCGAGACCTGGTAGCCGCGGATCGTGTCACCGTTCGGCTGCGAGTTGCGGAACTCGAGCTGGACCTCACCGGAGTCCCCGGTCGCGGTGGCCGTCGGTTGGCCCGGTTGCGACGGCCGGGCGAACGAGCGGACGGACTGCGACTGCGAGGACGTCTCGCCCCAGCCGGCCTTGTTCCGGGCCGCCACGGACACCGTGTAGTCCGAACCGGCGGGCGCGTCCTCCTGGAAGGAGGTGTCCGACGTCGTGAACTGCTTGAACCGTGCTCCGTCCCGCTGGATCGTCACGCGGTACTCCGAGATGGCGTCCCCGTTGTTGTTCGGCGGCTGCCACGAGCCGGTGATCTGTTCGGCGACCGGGTCGTCCACCCGCTGGACCTGCGGCGCGGCGGGCCTGGCCGGCGGCCCGGCCGGGACCTCACCCTGGGACCATCCGGACCAGTCCGAGGGATCCGGCGCCTGGTTCCGCGCACGGACCTGCACCCGGTACTCCTGCCCGTTCTCCAGCCCGGTCCAGGTGTAGCTCGTACCGGAGACGTTGACCTGACCACCACCGGCCGAGGGCGAGATCATCAGGTCGTAGGACTCCACCGGGGAGCCGTCCGAGTGCGGCTGGTTCCACTCGATCTCGAGCTGCTGGTCTCCGAACGTCAGAGTCGGCGGTTGCGGCGCCTCGGGCTTGACGTCGGGCCGCGCGGTGGCGGACGACCCCGAGGGTTCGGAGTCGCCGACCGAGTTGGTGGCGGTCACGGTGAAGGTGTACTCGACGTTGTTCGTCAGGCCGCCGATCGTGCATGTCGTCGTCGGGCACTGGGTCGTCGATCCGTCGGACGCCTCGACGGTGTAGCCCGTGATCGGCGCGCCGTTGTTCCCCGGAGCGGTCCAGTTCAGGACGACCTCCCGGTCACCGACCTCCTCGACGCGCGGCGGGGTGGGCCGCTCCGGGACGCCGATGACGTTCATCGTGAGCCGGCCCTCGACCTGGCGGCGGGCGTCGCCGGTGGCGTCCATGACGGTGAACGCGACGACGCCGCGGCCGACGAAGTCCTCACCGGGCGTGACGGTCACCGAGTCACCGTCCGTGGTCGCGTCGACGGTGCCCGTCTCGGTCTGCGCCGAGACGACCTCCATCGGTTCGCCGGGGAACGGGTTGTAGGCGCCGTCCAGGACGGGGACAGTGACCGACTCACCCTGTTCGAGCGTGCCGAGGTCACGGTCCTGCACGCCGGGCAGCGGGCGGTTCGAGGGAACGACGCTGGCGACGACGGTGCCGGGCACCGGGTCGTTGACCGGGTCGGCGACCGTGATCCCGATGTCGTGCTCGGTATCGGCCGGGGTGTCGGTGGCGGCGGAGACCGAGAGGTACGGCCCGTCGAGCTCGACGTCCAGCCCGTCGGGGATGTCGGTGACCTCGTAGGCGAGCTGGTTGAAGTCGGCGGTGTCCGGGTCCTGCACCAGATTCCGCAGGTTCAGCACCACCGGCTCCTCGCCCGGAGCGACCTCCACACTGCCGCCCTCGAAGGTGGGCGGGGTGTTGTCGCCGTCCGGCAGCACCGTGATCGGCAGCGTCAGCACCGAGCTGAGGCCCTCCTCGGCGGACTCACCGTCGGTGACCTCGAACGTCAGCGCGGCCGGGCCGGAGTAGCCGGCCGCCGAGGTGAACTGCAGCGTGGTCGCGTCCACCACCGGCGCGTCGCCGTTGGAGTTCGTGGCGGTGACCCCGGAGGAGTCCGTAAGGCGCACGTCGCCGCCGCTGGGGCTGACCACGTAGTCCTCGAGAGCCAGTTCGACCCGCTCGCCGGTGCGCACCTCGACCGGCGGGGCGTCGGTGCGCAGGACCGGGCCGGTGTCCTCGACTCCCGGGATGTCGATGAACGCGTAGGCGACGTTCCCGTCCTGGTCCTCGATCTGGTAGGTCAGGACGCGTCGTTCGGCCTCGACCGGGGCGCGGACCTGGTTGTTGACCACCGAGACGCCGTCGGGCGCGTCCGGCACGGACACCCGTAGCTGGTCCGTGGTGCCGTCCGGGTCCTCGTCGTTGTCCAGCACCGGGACCGTCACGGTGTCGTGATCGATGATGTCGGCGGCCGGGACGAGATCGTCGCGCGCGATCGGGGCCTGCAACGGCGCGTCCTCGGAGACGGTCACCTCCACCAGGCCGGTGTCCTGCCCGCCGCGGCCGTCGGTGACGTGGTACGCGACGGTGAAGCTCGTCTCCTCCTGCGGGGTGACGATCTTGAGCACCCCGTCCTCCGCGCTGATGTCGACGCCCTCGACCGGGTCGAACGGCTCGCCGAGGTCGCCGGTCGGCAGGTACAGCGGGTCGCCGTCCGGGTCGGTGTCGTTGGCGAGGACGTCGACGGTCACCTCGCGTCCGGGTCGCGCGATCACCTCGTCGTCCTGCGCCTCCGGTGACCGGTTGCGCTCCGGTGGCGGGACGACGCCGATCCGCACCGGGGCCTCGGCGACGAGTCCGAGCCGGTCGCGGACGATGTAGGTGAACTCGTCGGTCCCGTGCTGGTCCCCGTATGCCTCGTAGTCGAAGTAGCCCGGCCCGACCTCGACGATGCGTCCGAGCTCCGGGGCGTCGCCGGTGCCGAGCAGCTGGACCGAGTCGCCGTCCGGGTCGATGCCGAACAGCGGGACCTGCACGCGGATGCGTTCGCCGCTGAAGGCGCGCGTGTCCACCGGTTCTGGCTGCGGGGCGGAGTTGTTCTCCGTGTTCGCCTGCACGTGGACGGTCACCCGGGCCGAGGCCTCGTTGCCGGCCTCGTCGACGATCCGGTACACGACCTCGACCTGTTGCGGCTGCTCGGGTGCGCGGTAGCGCAGGGTGTCACCGGAGACGAAGAACAGCCCGGCATCGGGCTCGTCGACGAGTTCGTGGTCGAGCTCGAACTCCAGGCCCGCGGGGTGGGAGTCGTTCTGGAGCACCGGGATGGTGACGAAGTCCCCGGCGCGGACGGTCGCGGTGTCGTTCTCGGCCACCGGCGGCTGGGAGGCGGAGTCGCTCGCCACCGGCATGACGACCACCTGGCCGTCGGCGCTCTGCTCACCGTTGGAGACGGTGTATGTCAGGCGTACCGGCGTCGAGAGGGCCTGCTGGGAGCTGATCTTGAGGATGCGGTGCTCGAGCACCGAGACGACGAGCCCGGACTCCGGGGGCACGTCGACCTGCTGGACCGCGAGCAACCGCCCCGAGGGATCCTCGTCGTTGGCGAGGACGTCCACGAGGACGTTGCCGCCGTTGGGCAACAGCGCGGTGTCCTGCACCGCCACCGGCGGTCCGTCCTCCGGGTCGGTCACCTCGACCCGGATCAGGCCGCTGGCGTCCTTGCCGGTGTCGTTGACGACGGCGTAGGTCAGATAGTACGAGCCGGCGCGCTCGGCACTGAAGCGGAAGGTCCCGGCGTCGTAGTCGGGTGTGATCGTGCCGTCCCCGTTCTCCGCACGCACGTCCGCGAGACGGAGCGGCTCCCCCGACGGGTCGGTGTCGTTCTCCAGGGGCTCGACGACCACCTCCTCGCCGGTCGAGGCCTTGACGTAGTCGTAGACCGGGATCGGGGGGAGGTCGCCCTCGCTGCGCACGTCGACGTCGACCACGGCTGTGGTCGATTCGCGCCCGTCGGAGACGGTGACCTCGATCTGCTTGGCCCCCGCCTCCACGCCGGAGTCGACGAACTCGATCGACCCGTCCGGGGTATACCGGACCGTGTCGTCCTCGGGGCCCTCGGCGCCGAGCACCACGAGCTCGTCGCCGTCGGGGTCCTGCATGTCCTGCAGGATGTTGACCGAGCCGGTCGCCCCCGACGCGATGGTCATCCGGGTGTCCCGCACCTGCTCGGGTGGGCTGTTCTGGGACTCCGGGACCACCGACAGCGAGACGGTGGCGTCGTCCGAGCCTTCGCGCCCGTCATCGACCGTGTAGCTGAAGCTGCCGCCACCGCTGGCGTCCTCGGGCACCGAGACCTGGAGTGCCCGGCCGCCCATGACCGTGCGCACCTCGCCCACGGACTCGGGGAACCCGTCGACCGAGTCGATCGTGAGCAGGTCGCCGTCCGGGTCGGAGTCGTTCGCGAGGACCTCGAGCACGGTCGTCGAGCCGGGCCGCACGCCGAAGGTGTCGTCCTCCGCGATCGGGTCGCGGTTCTCCGCCTCGCGGTCCAGCGGCAACTGGTCGGTGATGTCCTGCTGGGACTCCTCCTCTTCCTCCTTGGTGGACTCGGGCGGGGTGACGTCGTCCCAGTTCTCGACGATCGTCATCGCCTCGTTCACCAGGTAGACGGTCCCGGTGAGGGTGTCGTTGAGGACCACCAGGCCGTGATTGGTCCGGAACTCGAGCTCCGAGTCGTCGACCGTGTCCGGGATGGCGGCCTCGGTGGGGGCCCCGTCCCCGCACTGCTGGAGGTAGGTGCTCTCCGAGCCCGCCCACGCGGCGTGCACGCAGCCGCTCACCACGAGGGGGGTCGCGGGGCTGCCGGCTGCCGGGGCCCGGACCACGGATGGGTCGTCCCCGTCGAGCGGGACATGGACGAGGGCGTCGCGGGTGGTGAGGATGACGTCGTCCTGCTCGGCGCTGACCTCCTGCAGCCGTACCTCGGAGACGTCGAGTTCGAGCCCGGTCAGATTGACCGGCTCGGCGTCGGGGCGTGCGAGCCAGAGCTCGTCCTCGGCTGTTCGCACGAGCACCACCGGCGTCGAGCCCACGACGCTGACCTGGGTCTCCGCCTCCTCGAACAGCCGCGGGGCGAGGCCCAGGTCGGCCGTCTCCAGCTCGACGGGCTCGACCTGCTCGCCGTCCTCTCCGTCCTCGGCCGCCTGCGCCGCCTCGGCCTGGCGCTGTTCGGTGCCCTTGGGGATGGTGGTGACGGTGCCGTCGTCGGTGGAGACGCCGTAGGTGGTGCCGTCCCGCCCGACCGCCACCGCCGCGTCGCCTCCGAGCGAGGCCTGCGGCTCGGCGTCCTCGGAGGCGAGCAGACCGAGCCCGCTGAACGGCGCCGTACGCACCTGGCCGGATGCGACGTCGAGGACGGCGACCACCCCGCCCCCCATCTCGACGTCGTGCTGCGAGGGAAGCGTGACCGCCCCGTCGGTCATGCTGACCGTGGCGGGGTCGACGACGTTGAGGAGGTTGGCGCCGGAATCGACGGAGAGGACCTGCGAACCATGCTGGAGGACGTCGATCTCTTGACTGGTCGAGGTCACCGACCCGTCGAGCTGCTGGACCGGGTAGTTGACCCGGCCCACCCGCGTCTCCGAGCCGTTACTGACCCAGACGCCTCCGTCGTGCAGTTCGACGTCGGCCGTCGCGGTGCCGTCGTAGAGGAGACTGGCGGCGATGACGCCGCCGGTGAGGATCCCGAGCACCCCGCCGCCGATGAGTCTGCGGCGGTTGCGTCGACGCCGTTCGGCGGCACGGCCGGTCGCACGCGGCTGTGCTGCCTTCTCGCGCGTTCTCAGTCGACGCACGGAACGTTCCCCCCAAGAAGCTGCCTCAGTCCTGGCCACGAGGACCGCAGCGATGCTACCTGACAGGACCGGAATACCCCATAAGGCGTCCGATTCATCCGTCGGGGAGAACTCCCCACCGCGCCGAGTCGGAGCAGAGCTGTGGGGCCGAGCCCTGACTGCCGGCCCTCAGTCCTCCGCGAGGCTCGGTGCCTTTTCCAGCAGCGGGAGGTGATCTGCGGTGACGAGCCGGGATGCGACGGCGTGCTCGACCAACCGTGCCCGGCGGTTGACGGCGAGCTTTCCCGCTTCGCCGCGCAGGCCGCGCACACCGTGCCGGTGCAGCTTGTCGCACACGTTGTCGAGCTTGCGGTTGAACCGGGTGATGGTCCAGCCGAGTCGCTCAGCGGCCTGCTGGGAGGTGGGGATCGACGTCGTCGAGCCGCGGCCCGAGAGCACCGGCTCGGCGAGGGCGAGGACTAGCTGGAGCTGCGACTCGGTGAAGGTCACCGGGCCGATGGTGGTCTCGCCGACCTCCACCTCCTCCTCGGGACGCGTCGGCAGGAACGTCGGATCGTCGTTGACGACGGTGAGCTCATAGGTGGTCGGTCCGGCGGTGAACAGCACACTGGTGCGGGCGTAGACGAGCGGCAGGCGCGCCCCGGGGGCGAGCCACGCCTGGGTGTTGCCCTCGGGGTCAGCGATGGTCGCTGAAAGCCGGGAACCGACGTTCTCCATCCACCACAAGTCCGCGTGGGAGGAGATCTCGAGGAAGCGACGATGCAGGTAGGGGTTGTCGTCGATCTCCAGCGGGCCCTCACGTCCGATGACGAACGGCTCGTCCGCCGCGATGGTGAACCACTCGCCGCAGAACTCCAGCTGCATGCCCATATGTTCGGTACTCCTCGGTCGTCTCGCTACGCGCAGGCCGTCGCGGGGTCGGTGGAGGTCCGGCCGTTCTCGAGCCGGATCTTCACCGACACGCAGACCTCGTCCGGGGCGTCCTCGATCACGGCGCGGGCTTCGTCGGCAGGGATGACGTCCGTCGGTGCCCCGGGGTCGGTGCGTTGCCACGTGAACGAGACTTCACCGTCGCCCGGCACGTCGTCGGGCACGGACCAGGTGAAGGTCACCTCGTTCCGCTGGCGCTCGCCCTCCAGGTCCACCGGACTCGGGACCGTGTCCGGCACCGTGATGGTCGGCCCCGCCGTCGGGCCGGGGTCGTCTCCGGGATCACCCATCAGGCGGCCCGCGCCGAGGACGATTCCCGCAGCCACCGCGACGGCGGCGACGGAGACCACGACCGTGAGGACGACGTTGCGCCGGCTTCCGGTGGACTCGTCCGGACCCGTCTGCGCAGAGCCGTAGCCCGGCTGTCCACCGGGGTCAGCGACGTAGCCGTTCCCCGGCACGCCCGCGCCGGCCTGCCCCGGCACGGGGTACCCGGAGCCGGGGTACTGACCGGCTGACCTGGCAGGTCCGCCGCCGGGGTCCGGTGTCACCGTCGCTGCCCGCACCCGGGTGGCCTCGACCGGTGCACCGCCGTGCGCTGCCGGTGCCGGCGACGACGGCGACGGCGACGCGCGGCGGTGCGGGTCGACCTCGACCACCTGGCGCACGACAGTCCGCTGATCGGCCGGCCGATCGTGCCCATCGCCGCCGGACTGATCGCCGTGGTCAGGCCCGCCGAGCCAGGAGGTGTCCGGCAGCTCCAGGTCCGTCAGCGGCAGGCGCATCTCCTGCTCGACCGCCTGCAGCGCGTGTCCCAGGTCCACGGCGCTGGGGTGCCGCTGAGCGGGGTCCTTGGCCATGGCACGCTCGAGCACCCGCTGCAGCGAGACCGGGACGTCCTCGCGCCCGATGGGCGGCACGGGATCCCGCCGGATCCGCATCGTGAGGTCGAGGCGGGTGTTCGGGCCTCCGGGCCGGGAGAACGGCGACCGGCCGGCCAGGAGGGTGTAGAGCGTCGCCCCGAGGCTGTACACGTCGCCGGACACCCCGGACGGCACGCCACCTTCGACCGACTCGGGCGGCGCCCACGGGATGGACAGCCCCGCCGTCTCCTCGAGCGTGGTGGACGTCAGTCCGGCGATGCCGAAGTCGGTCAGCGCCGGGCGGCCGTACTCGTTGGTGAGGAGGTTCGCGGGCTTGATGTCACGGTGCACGATGCCGGCCCGGTGCGCCGTCTCGAGGGCAGCAGCCACGCGCACGCCGATCCCGATCGTCTCAGCCACACCGAGCGGCCGGACCTTGATGCGCTCGGCGAGGTTGGGCAGCGGGCAGTACTGCATGACCAGGTACGGACGCCCGTCCGCCGCCTCGCCGGCGTGGTACAGGTCGACGATCGAGGAGTGCCCGGAGAGCGCGGCCATGAGATTGGCCTCGTCGATGAACTGCTCCCGCGGCTGTCCCTCGGTCGCCTCCTTGGTGAGCACCTTGACGGCGACCTTCCGGCGCGGCAACCGCTGCTGATACAGGTACACGTCGGAGAATCCGCCGGATCCCAACAGCTTCTCGAAGGTGTATCCGGGCAGTTCCGGATGCTGGGCCGGAGCCCGACGCGGACTCACGAACCGCCCTCGCTTGCAGCCATCACGGTCACCGTGACACCGGTGCCGATCTCGATGACCCCGCCCGGGGGCACCGGAACCCCGGATCCCGGGTGCAGCCGGAACGCGGGGCGCCCGGGCAGGAACACGATGGTGCCGTTGGTCGAGTTCATGTCCGTGACGACGGCATGGTCCCCGGCCGGCCGGACCTCGACGTGCGTGGCCGAGATGTCTCGCTCCGGATTGGTGACCGTGACCAGGCGGGGCACCTCGTTCCCGTGGAACCGGGCAGACTCGGGTGCGCGGCCGAGCAGGAGCGGCTGGCTCATCACCACCCGTTCCCCGTTCGACATGAGCAGCTCGAGCCGGCCCGTCGTAAGACCGGGTGCGCCCGCGTCGGTAGCCGGTGGCTCGGCCCCGCCCGTCCCGGCGGGATGTTCCTGCCCCGCCGCCTGGTCCCGGAGTGCCGCGAGCTCGCCCGGCAGCACCGTCTCACCGTCGTGGTCGCCGTCGTCCCAGGCGGGTAGGGGCGTCTGGCCGGTCGGAGCGCTGCCGGGAACCGGCGTGGCCGATCCCTCCGTGGGCACACTGCCGGGGGCGGCGGGCACCTGGGTGTTGGGTGCGGCAGGCTCCGCAGCGTCCTCTCGCCGTGCCCACGGCACCTCGGAGATGATGCCCGTCTCCGGCTCTGCTGCCGGCGAGCCCGCGCCGTTGGTCCCGGGGGTGGTGGCGTTACCGGCCGGGCCGGCTGAACCACCAGTGCCCGGGCCGCCGGGGGCGAGGATCGTGTGGTCGTCCTCCTCCGCCGTCGCATCCTCAGGCGCCGGGTTCTCGCCGACCGGCCCCTGGGGTAGCGGGAAGGTGTCCGGCTCGGATCCGAGCACGGGGCCCGCGGGCGGCTCCGTTTGCTCGGCGACGGCAGTCTCCCGGCCGGGCTGCGCCGCGTCATCGGAGCCCTCGCCAGGCGCGTGGTCCACGTCCGGCTGTTCGTCGGCGGGTACCGGTGCCGGCTCCTCGTCCGGGGCACGCGTCACCTCGAGCGCGTCGGCGCCGTCCGGTCGCTCGGGAGCCGCCGAAGGCTCCGCACCTCCGCTCCCCCCGCCGATGGCGGCCGCCAACGCGGGCGCCTGCATCAGGGTGAGCTCGAGATCGTCCTCGTCCCTCTCGCCGGTGCCGGATGGCTCCGCCACTTTCAGGCCGGCCCGGAGATCGGCCGTGCCCGTCTCGGTGGCCGAACGCAGTGCGGACACCAGCGCGACGCCGGCTCCCAGGGGCAGCCACAGCTCGTCCGGTCCCCCGGCCTCGGCGGCACCCGACGGCTGCGGGGACTCCCCGGCTGTGATGGCGAACCTGTCACCGCTGAGGACGGCCTCGCGCCAGGTCGCGTAGCCCGCACCGGTCAGCCGCTCGTCACCGCACTCGACGGTCAGATCACCGCGCACCAGCACGCCGATGCCGTCGGGGCGCGCCTCGACCATGGCGAACGCCGGCAACGTCCGGATCCCTCGCTCGGCGAGGTGCTCGACCCAGGTGGCCAATCGTGATCCGCCGCTGGCCAGGCGCCACAGATCGCGTGCCGCGGCCAACCCGAGGTCCGGGTGCAGCAGGGCCACCGAATCGGTGGTGACCAGGCCGATCCAGTTGCCGGTGCGGTACTCGTGCACGATCACGCCCGGCTCCCTTCACCGGGAAGCGTCATGCTCACGTCGTCCTCATCCTCCTCCGCCGCACCCGGCGTTCGTGCGGTCGTGTCCTCGTCGCCGACGTCGTCGGGGGCGTCGACGACCACGGCGGTCACGTTGTCGCTCGCGCCACCGGTCACCGCGTGGCGCACCAGCGTCGAGGCCGCGTCTCCGGCGTCTCCCACGGTGGCCAGGACGGCGGCGATGGCGTCGTCCGAGAGCTCGCCGGTCAGCCCGTCGGTGCAGATCAGCAGGCGCTCGCCGGCCTGGACGCGCAGCATCCAGAAGTCCACCTCGCTGTCGGGACCGGTGCCGATCGCGCGGGTGATGACGTTCCGGCGCGGATGGACGCGTGCCTCGGCGGGGTCGATCGTCCCGGCGTCGATCATCTCCTGGACCAACGAGTGGTCGACCGTGACCTGTTGCAGGCGGCCGGCGGAGAACCGGTACACGCGCGAGTCCCCGACGTTGAGCACCAGCCAGTAGAGCTCGCCGTCCTGCTCGGTGAGCACAGCGCCCGCCGCGGTGGTTCCGGCGACCGGATCACGCCCGTCGGTCTCCACCCAGCCGGCGACGGTCTCCTCGAGCATCGTCCGGCGGATGTTGTCCTCCGCCTCGCGGACCGCCTCGACCACCCGCTCGGCGGTGACCGGCCGCTCCGCACCGGCGAGTGCCCGGAACGCGTCGACCACGGTCTGGCTCGCCATCTCGCCGCGGGCGTGCCCTCCCATGCCGTCGGCGACGACGAACACAGGATCCTGGGCGAACGCGGCGTCCTCGTTGACGCTCCGCCGGCCACCGGCATCGCTGGCCACACCCCACTGCGTCAACGTCCGCTCCTTCTGCCCATCGTTCACCACCCCATAGCGTGCCATGCCCGCGCGATCACCCGTCGCGGCGCATCGTGCGGCCGTCACAGCACGGTCGGGTACACGCCCCAGTACGCGGCCGAGAGCAGCAGGACGACGCTGCCGGCCAGCACCGTCCAGGCGGCCCCCTTGCCGAGCCGTTCCCGGATCGAGGCGGCCTTCGGTGCCCGGTGCAACGCGGAGACCGTGAGCACCACCATGACGGCGGCGAGCACCCCGGTGGCCTGGACGACGATCCAACCCCCCTGAACGAGGAACGCGTCCTGTTCGTAGTTGAGCGCGAGTGAGGCCACGCCCATGAGGTAGGAGGCGAACATGATCCAGGTCGCGAGTGTGGCCATACCCAGCCCTGCCGCCAGGCGTGCCATGCGTGCGCTACCGCCGTCGCGTTCCTGGCTGCGCACGAGTGCGCGCAACCGCGAGACGATCACCGCGACACCGACCACGCTGCCGGCCACCAGCAGACCTGCGCCGGAGAGCAGGACGACGACGATCATGTCCCCGGTGGCGTACCACCGCGGCCGGTCGACCGGGTCCGCGCGAAAGCTCTGCACCGGTTGTGCGCCGGCGATGGTCGGCGGCGCCGACGCCGTTTGCGGTAGGCCGAGCGTCCACCGTGCCACGTCCCGGGGGAAGGCCGGCACCAGAGTGCCGTCGTCGTCCCGGATCCCGTGGTTGCCGTCCTCGTAGTACCGGATCGTGTAGTTCGGGTCGCCGCCCGCCTCCATGTCCTCCATCAACGCCTGCGCGCCCTGGACGATCGGCATGGAGCTGTCCGCAGCCCCGTACACCATGAGCACCGGCTGGGTGAGCTGGCGGTGGTACGGGCGGACGTCGAAGTCGAAGTAGTCGAATCCTCCGCCGGGGATCGAACCGCCCACCAGGCGCGGGATCGCCCGCAGCAGCCGGCCAGGTACGCCCACGTCACGCAGGTAGTTGTCCGCCGCGAACGCGCCCTGCTCGCGGATCGGCAGCACCGGGGCGGAGACGAGCACGACGAACGCGACCTGGGGATCCAGTACGGCGGCGACCGGCGCGGACATCGCACCTTCGCTCTCGCCGTACACGCCCACCCGTGCCGGATCGACGCCCGGCCACGAACGGAGCGCGTCGACCGATGCGAGGTAGTCCTCCGCCATCGCCACGTAGTCCCGGTCCCGGGTGGTGTAGTTGTCCGCGCGTTTGTCCGGAACCATCGTCACGATGCCGGCGCTGGCGAGTTGCTCCGTCGTATCGGCGAAGTTCTCGTGCGTGGCGGTGCCCGCCCCGTGCATGAACACCATGCCGGGACGTGGGTCGGGAGCGCCCACCGGCTCGGTGATCGTGGCCTCGACGGTGACCTCGTCCGTGATCGCGACGTCCACCACCTGGGAGCGTACGTCGTACGTGCCCACCGGGTCGGTCGGTACGTCCGAGCCGATGGTGGTGTCCTCGGTGTGCGAGACCAGCGTCTCCTCGAGGGGCTGCGGGTTCCAGCCAGGGCCGGCCAGGGACCCGATGAGTCCGAGGAGGAGAACCAGCACGACGCTGGCACCCACCCGCCGATATCTCACCTCGCCAGGGTAATCACCATGCCGATCGCCCCCGCCAGCCAGCACCGCGGGGCCTCTCACGCCCACCCTCCACTGCGCTTTCGTCAGA
>NZ_JBHUEE010000010.1:0-106285 GCF_042680605.1 Georgenia deserti | reverse complement strand
AGAAGCCGAGTTCTATCCGGCTCCTCCTCAGCTCCGTTCCGGGCGGGACGCTCGTTCCTCACGCCCACCCTCCACTGCGCTTTCGTCAGAAGCCGAGTTCTATCCGGCTCCTCCTCAGCTCCGTTCCGGGCGGGACGCTCGTTCCTCACGCCCACCCTCCACTGCGCTTTCGTCAGAAGCCGAGTCGGCCGAGGAGCTTGGGGTCGCGCTGCCAGTCCTTGGCCACGCGCACGTGGAGGTCCAGGTAGACCCGGGTACCGAGGAGGGCCTCGATGCCCTTGCGGGCCCGCGTGCCCACCGCACGCAGCCGCTCCCCACCGCGCCCGATGACGATGGCCTTCTGCGATGACCGTTCAACGTAGATGCTCACGTGGACGTCCAACATGGGCGGACGGGGATCATCCTCGGCGCGAGGGCGTTCGATCACCTCGTCGACGAGGACCGCCAGAGAGTGCGGCAGCTCGTCCCGCACTCCCTCAAGCGCCGCCTCACGTACGAGCTCGGCGATCATCACCTGCTCGGGCTCGTCGGTCAGCTCTCCGGCCGGGTACAGCGGCGGGCCGGCCGGCAGGTGGGCGAGCAGGACGTCGGTGAGCACGTCGATCTGCTCACCGGTGATGGCCGAGACCGGCACGATGTCGGCGAACTCCCGGTGCTCCCGCCCCAGGCGGTCGACCGCCAGAAGGTGTTCGGCAAGGCGTTCGCGCGGCACGGCGTCCGCCTTGGTGGCGACGGCCACGAGCGGAGTGCGCTGGTCGGCGAGATCACGGGCGATGTGCCGGTCGCCGGGCCCGATCTTCTGGTCGGCCGGCAGGCAGAAGACGATGACGTCCACCTCGGCCAGCGTCTCGGCGACCAGGTCGTTGAGGCGTTGTCCCAGCAGCGTGCGCGGCCGGTGCAGGCCGGGCGTATCGACCAGGACGAGCTGACCGTCCTCACGGTGCACGATGCCACGCACCGTGTGGCGGGTGGTCTGGGGACGCCCGGAGGTGATCGCGACCTTCTCCCCCACCAGCGCGTTGGTCAGGGTGGACTTGCCGGCGTTCGGACGGCCGACGACGCACGCGAATCCGGATCGGAACCCTTCCGGCCAACCCGACGCGGGCACCAGTCCGGCGAGCGCGTCGGCGTCCGCCGGCAGCTCGCTCTCGTCCGGGAATCTCATGCCCACATCCTCATGCCTCGCCATTGTCCTGCGTGACCGCCGCGCGCGAGACCAGCAGTGTCGAGACGCGACGACGGCGTCCCTCGACCCGCTCGGCGACCAAATGCAACCCGAGCACATCCGCCTGCGCGCCGGCCAACGGCACCTTGCCCAAGGTCTTGGCGAGCAACCCGCCGACCGAGTCGACGTCGTCGTCGCTGATCTCGAGGCCGAACAGCTCGCCCACCTCGTCCGCCGGCATCCGCGCGGGGACCCGGTATCTCCCCTCACCGACCTCCTCCACCTCGAGCTCACCGACGTCGTGCTCGTCGACCATCTCACCCACGAGTTCCTCGAGTAGGTCCTCGATGGTCACCAGCCCCGCGATGCCGCCGTACTCGTCGACGACGACGGCGATGTGCACGCTGCCGGCCTGCATCTCCCGCAGGAGGTCGTCGACCGGTTTGGTCTCCGGCACGAACGTCGGCTCGCGCATGACGTCCCGGGCAGTCAGTCCGTCCGCCCGTTCCGAACGGTGCAGCCGGCCCAGAATGTCCTTGAGGTACAGCACACCCAGCAGGTCGTCGGTGGACTCGCCGACCACCGGGACGCGCGAGTAACCCGACTTGGTGAACAGCCGCATGGCCCGCGACAGCGACTCGTCGGCGTCGATCGTGACCATGTCCGTGCGGGGCACCATCACCTCGCGGGTGCGGGTCTGCCCGAGCCGGAAGACCGACTGGAGGAGTTCGCGCTCGTCCTCCTCGATCTCCTCGGACTCGCTCACCCGGTCGACCATGTCGCGCAGATCGTCCTCGCGCTCCTCGCGCGCCTCCAGGTCCGTGCGGCTCGACCGTGGCCACACTCGAGCCCAGGCCCGGGCGAGGGAGGCACCGACGGAGGCGAACACGGACAGAACCGGATGCAGCACGCCGAGCACCCCGGACGGGTGCCGTTGGCCGAACCGGCGCGGCGAGAGCCATACCACGACGGCGAGCAGCAGGGCCGTCACGGCGACCGCGACCAGCAGGATCTGCCACCACACGTGCAGCAGGTCCGCGACCGCGAGCGTGAGGCAGACGGCCGCCGTCATCTCCGCGAGCACCCGCACGAAGGCCACCACGCCGAGGGCGTCCTCCCGGCGGTCCAGCAGCATTTCGACCGCCTGGGCGCGTGACTCGGGCCGCATCTCGGCGGCAGCGGCTCGGGTGATGCGCTCGAGCGCGGCCTCCGCCGCACTCAACGTCGCACCGACCAGCAGACCGAGCAGGGTGAGCGTGAGCAGACCCCATTCGGGGATCTCACCGTTCATCGAGAGCGCGTCACCGTCCGGCCAGGAAGGTGAGGAGCAGCTGACGCTGCAGTGCGAACATCTCCTTCTCCTCCTCTGGTTCGGCGTGGTCGTAGCCAAGCAGGTGGAGGATGCCGTGGGTGGTCAGCAGCAGCAGCTCCTCGACGGTCGAGTGTCCCGCCTTCTTCGCCTGGGCCGCGGCCACCTCGGGGCACAGCACGATGTCGCCGAGCGTGCCTTCGACGGGCTCCTCCCCCGCTCGGCCTGGCCGCAGCTCGTCCATCGGGAAGGAGAGCACGTCGGTGGGGCCCGGCTCGTCCATCCACCGCTCGTGCAGCTCGGCCATGACGTCGCTGGTGACGAAGAGGATCGACAACTCAGCCTGCGGATGGACGTGCATCTCGTCGAGCACGTAACGGGCGAGCGCCGCGAACTCTTCACCGTCGACGGCGTAACCGGATTCGTTGGTGACCTCGGTCGTCATCTCCGCCCTCTCAGCTGCGGGTCGGGCGTCGGTGCTGGTTCCTGCCGCGCTGCCCGCCGGCCGCCGTGGTCGTCTGCGTCGCGTCCCACCGCTCATACGCGTCGATGATGTCCCCGACGAGCCGGTGCCGGACGACGTCGGCGCTGGTGAGCCGGCAGAACGTCACGTCGTCGATCCCCTCGAGGATCTCCTGGACCACCCGCAGCCCGGAGCGGGTGCCGGCAGGCAGGTCGACCTGGGTGACGTCCCCGGTGACCACGACCTTCGAGTCGAAGCCGAGCCGGGTGAGGAACATCTTCATCTGCTCGGGCGAGGTGTTCTGGGCCTCGTCGAGGATGATGAAGGAGTCGTTCAGTGTCCGCCCACGCATGTAGGCCAGGGGCGCCACCTCGATGGTCCCTGCAGCCATGAGCTTCGGGATCGACTCCGGCTCCAGCATGTCGTGGAGCGCGTCGTAGAGCGGGCGCAGGTACGGGTCGATCTTGTCCGTCAGTGTGCCGGGCAAGTAGCCCAGGCGTTCGCCGGCCTCGACGGCCGGACGGGTGAGGATGAGCCGGCGGATCTGGCGCGCCTGCAGGGCGCCGACCGCCTTGGCCATCGCCAGGTACGTCTTGCCCGTACCGGCCGGCCCGATGCCGAACGTGATGGTCGAGTCCTCGATGGCGTCGACGTAGCGCTTCTGCCCGAGCGTCTTCGGGCGGATGGTGCGGCCTCGCGCGGAGAGGATGTCGGTGGTGAACACATCCGTGGGCCGTTCCGGCGCGGCGTCCCGCAGCATGGAGACGGCACGGTCGACGGCGTCGGCGCTGAGCGGCTGTCCGGTGCGCGCCACCGAGACGAGCTCCTCGACAAGCCGTTCGGCGACCTCCA
This sequence comes from Georgenia deserti, assembly GCF_042680605.1. NCBI lineage: Bacteria > Bacillati > Actinomycetota > Actinomycetes > Allobogoriellales > Allobogoriellaceae > Georgenia > Georgenia deserti. The sequence continues at coordinate 102,496 of NZ_JBHUEE010000010.1, read as the reverse complement.
CCTCCCCGGCCGGGCCGGTGAGGGCGACGACATTGCCGCGCACGTGCACATCGACGGACGGGAATCCGCGTTCGACGGCGCGCAACGCCTCGTCGCGCTGGCCGAGGAGGACGACCATCGGGACGTTCTCCGGGATGGTGACCTGGCGCAGGACGTGGCCGGCGGGGAGTCCGCCGGCGTCGGCGTCCGATGCGGGGTGCTGCGACATGGTGGCGGGCGGGTGCGCCCTGTTCTCCCTTGTTTCGGGTCTGCGCCGCGGTGTGCGGCGCGTCATCAGGATATCGGCACGGGCCGGATCGGGTCGGACCGTTTTCCGCGCCCGATCAGTCCCACCGGCCCAGCCGGGAGGCGAGGACGGCCAGCGCAGCAGGGCCTGCGGTCGAGGTGCGCAGCACGTGCGGTCCGGCGAGCACCGCCCGGGCACCCGCCTGCTGCAACGCGGCGAGTTCGACGTCGGTGATCCCGCCTTCCGGGCCGACGACGACGGCGACCTCGCCCGCCTCCGGCAGCAGGGCCGCCGTGAGTGACTCGGCGGCCTCCTCGTGCAGGACGAGCACCGTCCCGCCCCCGGCGAGCATGGCGGTGACGACAGCGGTCAGGTCCCCGGTCGCCTCGTGCACGGTCGGCACGCGGGCGCGCCGTGACTGCTTGGCCGCCGAGGCAGCGATCGCCTGCCACCGGATGCGTCCCTTCTCGGCCTTCGCGCCGCGCCAGAGCGAGACCGACCTGGCGGCCTGCCACGGGACGATCGCGTCAACGCCGAGTTCAGTGGCCGCCTCGACCGCCTGCTCGTCCCGTCCCCCCTTCGCGAGGGCCTGGACGAGCACCAGCCGGACCGCCGGCGACTCGTCGGTCGCGACCGCGGACACCGTGACCGTGAGACGGTCACGGCTCACGTCGGCGACGGTGCCGGTCACACGCAGGCCGGCGCCGTCGACGAGATCGATCTCTTCGCCGGTACGGATGCGGCGAACGGTGGCGGCGTGGCGGCCCTCGTCCCCGCCGAGGACCACCGTGCCGCCGGGCGCTGCGGGATCGAGCTCACCGGCGGTGGCCAGGAAGACGGGGCGGGTCATCGGATGTGCCGGATTCAGCCGGATGTGCGGGCCTGGTCCGCTCAGTGACCGGCGAACTTCTCGCGCAGGCGCGAGAACATCCCCGAGCCGGTCGCGGCCAGCCGCGGCTCGGGCCGCTCCTCGCCGCGCAGTTCGGCCAGTTCGCCGAGCAGTTCACGCTGCCGATCGTCGAGACGCGTGGGCACCTGAACCTCGACGTGGACGTGTAGGTCGCCGCGTCCAGGGCGCTGCAGATGGCCGACGCCGAGTCCGCGGAGGGTGTACACCTGTTCCGGTTGCGTCCCCGGGGCGATGTCGATCTCCTGCTCGCCGTCGAGGGTGTCCAGGGTCGTCATGGTGCCCAGCGCGGCGGCGGTCATCGGGACCGGCAGGGTGCAGTGCAGGTCGTCCCCGCGCCGGACGAACACGGGGTGCTCGCGCTCGTGGATCTCGACGTACAGGTCGCCTGCAGGTCCGCCCCCAGGACCGACCTCGCCCTGCCCGCTCATCCGGATCCGGGTGCCGGTCTCGACGCCTGCAGGAACCTCGATGGTCAGGGTCTGGCGAGTCCGGACGCGGCCCTCGCCCGCGCAGTCCTGGCACGGCTCCGGGATGACCGTGCCGTGCCCCTGGCACGCCGAGCACGTCGTCGTGGCCATGACCTGCCCGAGGAAGGACCGGGTGACCCGCTGCACCGAGCCGCGGCCGTGGCAGACCTCGCAGGTGCGTGGGGACGTTCCGGGGCGGCAGCAGGTGCCCTGGCAGGTGGGGCAGACCACGGCGCTGTCGACCTGCACCTCCTTGGTGGAGCCGAACACGGCGTCCGCCAGGTCGATGTCCAGCCGCAGCAGCGCGTCCTGCCCCCTGCGTGCGCGCGGGACGGGGCCTCTGCTCGCGCCGCCGGCCCCGGCACCGAAGAACGTCTCGAAGATGTCGTTGAAACCCCCGAAGCCGCCGCCGAATCCGCCGGCGCCGGCGCCCCCGGCCTGGCCGTTGACCGCAGCCTCGCCGCCCATGTCGTAGAGCTGGCGCTTCTCCGGGTTGGACAGCACCTCGTAGGCCCGCCCGATCTCCTTGAACTTCTCGGCCGCTTCCGGACCCGCGACGTCGGGGTGGTGGGTACGTGCGAGCTTGCGGTAGGCCTTCTTGATCTCCTCCGCGCTCGCCTGGCGGGACACGCCGAGGATCTCGTAGTAGTCGTTCACCGGGTCACTCTCTGCTGGGGTCTGTGCTCACGTGGTGCAGGCGCGTGGGGATCCCGGCCGGATCATCCGGCCAGGATCCGGGAGAGGTACCGGGCCACGGCACGCACCGCCGCCATGGTTCCGGGGTAGTCCATCCGGGTGGGTCCCAGGACGCCGAGCCGGCCGACGCCCTCGGAAGGATCCTCCCCACCGTAGAGGCTCGTGACAATGGACGCCTCAGACAGTGCCTCGTCCTCGTTCTCCGAGCCGATGCGCACCGCCAGGGCGTCCTGCGACATCTCGGAGAACAACTTGAGCAGGACGACTTGTTCCTCGAGAGCCTCGAGCACCGGGGTGATCGTCCGGGAGAAGTCGACGTCCGCCCGCGCGAGGTTCGCCGTGCCCGCCATGACGATCCGCTCCTCGGCGTCCATCCGCAGCGTGTCCTGGAGCTGGCGGGCCACGGCCTCGACAAGTGGGCGCTGCTCCGGGGCGAACTGCTCGGGCAGGGCGTCCAATTCCGGCGTGATGACCTCGGGCCGGCGGCCGGCGCTGATGACGTTGAGGCGGGCGCGCAGCTCGGCGAGCACCTGGTCGTCGAGCTCCCGGTCGGGGGCCGTCTCCACCGTGCGCTGCTCGACCCGGCCGGTATCCGTGATGATCACCACGAGGAGACGGTGCGGCGTCAACGGCACCAGTTCGAGGTGCCGCAGGCTCAACCGCTTCAGCGACGGGTACTGGACGACAGCGACCTGGTGGGTGAGCTGCGCCAGCAGGCGGACGGTCCGCTCCACGACGTCGTCGAGGTCCACCGCCTCGTCCAGCAGACCCTGGATGGCGCGACGTTCCGCTGCTGAGAGCGGCTTGACACTGTCGATCCGATCAACGAACAGGCGGTAACCCTTGTCCGTGGGGACCCGGCCGGCCGACGTGTGCGGTTGCGCGATGAGGCCGTTCTCCTCAAGAACGGCCATGTCGTTACGGATGGTCGCCGGCGACACGCCGAGGCTGTGCCGCTCGACGAGGATCTTCGACCCGACAGGCTCCCGCGTGGCGACGTAGTCCTGCACGATCGCGCGCAGCACGTCGAGTCGGCGGTCGTCGCTCATCGCTCCTCCTCCCGGCTGCGGTTCCGGCACACCATGTCAGCACTCACGCACTCAGAGTGCTAATTCTACTCGCCCATCCGCCGGCCGTGCCGCGCCCCCTCCGCTCCCCCACTGGAAACCGACACCACCGACCTACCTACGCTGCACGCTCGTCGACCTCATGCCCGATGGTCGGTCTCCTCGCCCTGGCGCTCCCCCACCTGAAACCGACACCACCGACCTGCCTACGCTGCACGCTCGTCGACCTCGTGCCCGATGGTCGGTCTCCTCGCCCTGGCGCTCCCCCACCTGAAACCGACACCACCGACCTGCCTACGCTGCACGCTCGTCGACCTCGTTTAGCCTGCGGGACGTGACTCCCCCTGATCGCTACGGCGCCGACGTGCTGTCTTCCGATCCGCACCGCTCCGGGGCGTACGCCCACCGTCCCCGGTCCACGACGGCGGCCGCGGAGCCCGGGCTGGTCGTCGAAGAGGTGGCCTCCGGATGGGTCGGCGCCGTGGTGCGGGTGGAGAAGTCCGGCGGAATGCAGCTCGTCGTGCTCGAGGACCGTCATGGCGCGCGGCGATCGTTCCCGCTCGGCGCCGGCTTCTGGATCGACGGCAAGCCGGTCACGCTCACCGCTCCCGCACGGCCTCGCCCCGAGTCAGGTCCCCGCACCGCCGGCGGCCGCCGGTTGACCGCGTCCGGCTCGGTGGCTGTCGAGCAGAAGCGGGCACGCGTGGCACGGGCCTCCCGGATCTGGGTCGAGGGACGGCACGACGCCGAGCTCGTGGAGAAGGTCTGGGGTGATGACCTCCGGGTCGAGGGTGTGGTCGTCGAGATGCTCGACGGCGTCGATCACCTGGAGGCGGTCCTGCAGGACTTTGCGCCGTCGCCGGACCGCCGGGCCGGAGTCCTGGTGGACCACCTCGTGCCCGGCTCGAAGGAGCAACGCATCGCCGACCGTGTCCGTCGCCGCCCCGGTGGTGAGGATGTGCTGGTGCTGGGGCACCCCTACGTGGACGTCTGGCAGGCGGTGCGCCCGGACCGGCTCGGCCTGCGAGCCTGGCCGGACATCCCGCGCGGAACGGACATCAAGTACGGCACGCTCGCCGCCCTCGGCTGGCCGCACGCCGACCAGGGGGACGTGGCGCGAGGCTGGAAACGGATCCTTGGCACGGTGCGCAGTTACAAGGACCTCTCCCCGGCGCTCCTGGGCCGGATGGAGGAGCTGATCGACTTCGTCACGGCCGTCCCGGAACGCTGACGCGGCTCAGGGCAGCACGCCCGCGCTGCCGGGCTGGTTGATCACCCCGGACGTCAGTCCGCGGTAGACGTACGCCGAGGCGAGGATCACCAGCGGGAGCGTGACCAGGAGGCCGACGAGCAGGGCCAGCGCACCCACGATGGCCATCCCGATGGCGGTGAGCAGCAGCAACAAGGACGCGCCCGGCCCACGGACCACAATGCGAAAACTGCCGACGATCGCGTCGATCGCGTTCGCCCGCTCGTCGATGGCGACGTGCAGGTAGAACATCCCGAGCACGGCGACCACAAGGCCGGGGATGATGAGCAGGATCAACCCGATGCTCGTCAGGACCGACATGATCACGGCGGCGAGGATGGCGTGCAGCAGGTTGGGGATCCTCGGAAGGTCGCCGAACCGGACGTGATACCCGTCGGTCGTCCGCAGGGCGGCACAGACGAGGGCGGCACCGAGAACCCAGTTGATGATGTCGAACACCACGCCCACCGCCCACGCGGTGGGGCCGGCCCACCCCGGGATGAGCGTGTCCGTCACGGAGGACTCGGCGGGTCCACGGACGCTCGCGACGATCTCGTCGCCGATCCAGCCCACCACCGCGATCACGACGATCCCGACGATCCAGATGGCCGGGTTGGCTTTGAATCCGTCCCAGGCGAACCGGTAGGCGTCACCGATGGAGACCGACGGCGTGCCCGACGGCCGGGTGTCGCCCCACCCGGGCGCGTCCCGGCCCGGACGCGAGGCGCCGGCGTATCCATCCGGGTCGCCGAACTCGCCGCGGTCGTCGCCGGTGCCGGTCGGCCCCTGGCCGTACCCGGGCGCGCCGTACCCGCTCTGCCCGTAACTCGCGCTCGGGCCGTACCGCGGCGGCTCGGCACCGCCCTCGGGCGGTGGTCCGTCCGGCTCACGCGGAGGTTGGTCACGCGAGTCGTCGTTCGGCCGTTGGGTCATCTCATGGGCTCCTTCGTCGGGCTCGACGGCCACAAGGTACCGGCTCCCACACTCCCCGGCAGGAGGTCAGGTCAGGGCGCGTACGACGGCGTCCGCCAGCAGGCGTCCCCGGAGCGTGAGGACCACTCGTCCGGCGCGCGCGTACTCGGCATCGACGAGCCCTTCGCTCACGAGTTCCTCAAGTACCCGGCCGCGACGCACCCAGCCGCTGTCCGCCAGGTCGCTGCGCAGGTCAAGTCCCTCGGCGATGCGCACGCCGAGCATGATCCGTTCCAGCTCTCGGGTGTCCTGATCGAGGATCTCGCGTCCGGCGGCAGGGCTGAGTCCGTGGTCGAGCTTGTGCGCGTAGGCGCGGGGGTGCTTGAGGTTCCACCACCGCACCCCGCCGACGTGGCTGTGCGCACCCGGACCGAAGCCCCACCAGTCCTGGCCGCGCCAATACGCCAGGTTGTGCCGAGAGGCGTGACGCAGCCGACGGCCCGGGCCGTCGGCGCCCGCGTCGGTGGCCGAGACGCGTGCGAAGTTCGAGACCTCGTACCACCGGTAGCCGGCGGCGGTGAGCACCTCGTCGGCGAGTTCGTACTTGCGGGCGGCGTCGTCGTCATCAGGTGGCGGCAGCTCACCGCGGCGGACCTGGGCCGCCATCTTCGTACCCGGTTCCACCACCAATGCGTACGCCGAGATGTGGTCAGGTTCCATGGCCACTGCCGCCTCGAGGCTGGCGCGCCAGTCGTCCACCGACTCGCCGGGCGTGCCGTAGATGAGGTCGACGGAGACCTCGAGGCCCGTCTCGCGGGCGGCTCGCACCACCACCGGGAGCTTTGCCGGGTCGTGTGTGCGGTCCAACGTGGCCAGGACCGACGGCACCGCGGACTGCATGCCGAACGAGACGCGGGTGAATCCAGCGGCGGCCAACGCCTGCAGATCATCCGCATCGACCGAGTCCGGGTTGGCCTCGGTCGTCACCTCGGCCCCGTCGGCCAGCCCCCAGGTGTCGCGGACCGCGCCGAGCATGGCGCTCAGGTCCGCCGGCGGGAGCATCGTCGGGGTCCCGCCGCCGACGAAGACGGTGGCGACGGACCGCCGCGGCATACCGGCGTCAACCAGCTCCGGAGCGGCGAGCACGCCCGCGGCGAGATCCACCTCGCGGCGGATGGTCTCGGCGTAGTGCTCGGCGCTGGCGCCCCCTCCGAGCTCGGAGCTGACGTAGGTGTTGAAGTCGCAGTAGCCGCACCGCACGCGACAGAACGGGACGTGCAGGTAGACGGAGAACGCTCGCTCCGCCGCGCCCTCTGCCGCGGAGACGGGCAGCGCCCCGTCCCCGGGCGGGGTCTCTCCTTCGGGCAGCGCCGGCATCAGCGCTGCGCGGCGCGGGTCACGTGGTCGCGTAGGTACTCGGCCATGGTCCAGCCGTTCCCTTGCTCGGCGTCCAGCAAGGCGCGCGCCAGGTCCGGTGTCCGCTCGGTGAACCATCCGGAGACGGTGACGCCGTGGTCGGGCCGGTCGGTGACGACGACGGTATCCCCCGCCCGCACGTGCCCGGGTGTGATGACGCGCAGGTAGGCGCCGGTTCGACCACGCTCGGTGAAACGGCGTACCCACCGGTCCTGGCCGAGCCAGCGCCCGAATGTGGCGCACGGGGTGCGCGGACCGGTGACCTCGAGCTCCAGCTCTGCACCGATGCGCCAACGTTCGCCGATGACGGCGTCGTCCACCGCCAGGCCGGCGGTGCGCAGGTTCTCCCCGAACCGTCCCGGTCCGATCTCTTCGCCGAGGTCGGCGGACCACCGGGCTGCCTCGGCGGCGTCGTAGACGTACACGGCCTTGTCCGGACCGCCGTGGTTCGCGCGGTCGGCCTGGACGTCGCCCCGCAGTCCGAACCGGCCGACCCGGACCGGCTCGGTCACCGGACGCTTGTCGATGGCAGTCACGCCGACGGCACCGGCGTCGCCGTGCAGGTCCCCCACCCGGCACACGTGAGTGACGACGGGCGAGGAGGTTCCGGCCGGCGTCACTTGCTCTTTCCTGTCGGCGCGTCGGACGTCAGGGCGGCGACGAACGCCTCCTGCGGCACCTCCACGCGACCGACGTTCTTCATCTTCTTCTTGCCTTCCTTCTGCTTCTCCAGCAGCTTGCGCTTGCGTGTGATGTCACCGCCGTAGCACTTGGCAAGCATGTCCTTGCGCAGGGCGCGGATGTTCTCGCGGGCGATGACTCGCGACCCGATCGCCGCCTGAATGGGCACCTCGAACTGCTGCCGTGGGATGAGCTCCTTGAGCTTGCCGGCCATCGAGACCCCGTAGGAGTACGCCTTGTCTTTGTGCACGATGGCCGAGAACGCATCGACCTGCTCGTGGTTGAGCAGAATGTCCACCTTCACCAGGTCGGCCTCCTGCTCGCCGTCCGGCTCGTAGTCCAGCGACGCGTATCCCCGCGTCTTGGATTTCAGCTGGTCGTAGAAGTCACCGACGATCTCCTGCAGCGGGAGGATGTAGCGCAGTTCCACCCGGGACTCGGACAGATAGTCCATACCCTGGAGGTTGCCGCGCCGACCCTGGCACAGCTCCATGATCGCGCCCACGTACTCGCTGGGCGCCAGCACGGTGGCCCGCACGACGGGCTCGCGGATCGTGGCGATCTTCCCCTCGGGGAACTCGCTGGGGTTGGTCACGCGGGACGTGGTCCCGTCCTCCACCGTGATCTCGTACGACACGTTGGGTGCGGTGGAGATCAGCGCGAGGTCGAATTCGCGCTCCAGACGCTCGCGCACGATCTCCAGGTGGAGCAGCCCGAGGAAGCCGCAGCGGAACCCGAATCCGAGCGCCACCGAGGTCTCGGGCTCGTAGACCAGCGCCGCGTCGTTGAGCTTGAGCTTGTCGAGGGCGTCCCGGAGCACCGGATAGTCCGAGCCGTCTACCGGGTACAGGCCGGAGAAGACCATGGGCTTCGGCTCGCGATAGCCGGCGAGCGCGGCGTCGGCCGAACCGGATGCAGCGGTCACCGTGTCACCGACCTTGGATTGGCGCACGTCCTTGACGCCGGTGATGAGATAGCCGACCTCGCCCACGCCGAGGCCGTCAGTAGGACGCGGTTCCGGTGAGATGACGCCGATCTCGAGCAACTCGTGGGTGGCGCCGGTGGACATCATCTTGATCCGCTCGCGGGGACTGATGCGCCCGTCGACGACTCGGACATAGGTCACCACGCCGCGGTAGGTGTCGTACACCGAGTCGAAGATCATCGCGCGGGCGGGGGCGTCCGGCTCGCCCTCCGGCGCCGGTACCTCCGTCACGATCCGGTCGAGGAGCTCTGTCACGCCCTCGCCGGTCTTGCCGGAGACCCGCAGGCAATCCTCCGGCTCGCCCCCGATGAGGTTCGCCAGCTCCTCGGCGTACCGCTCGGGCTGGGCGGCGGGCAGGTCGATCTTGTTCAGCACCGGAATGATGGCGAGGTCGTTCTCCATGGCCATGTAGAGGTTGGCCAGGGTCTGGGCCTCGATGCCCTGGGCCGCGTCGACGAGGAGGATCGCGCCCTCGCACGCCGCGAGCGACCGGTTGACCTCGTAGGAGAAGTCCACGTGTCCGGGCGTGTCGATCATGTTCAGGGCGTAGGGCTCGCCGTCGATCCGCCATGGCATCCGCACGGCCTGCGACTTGATGGTGATCCCGCGTTCGCGCTCGATGTCCATCCGGTCGAGGTACTGGTCGCGCATCGCACGCGCCTCGACGACCCCGGTCAGCTGCAGCATCCGGTCCGCGAGGGTCGACTTGCCGTGGTCGATGTGCGCGATGATGCAGAAGTTGCGCAGCAGCTCGGGCGGGGTCGCGGCGGGACGGAGGTCCGTCGCCGTGGCGTCCGCCTTCCGGCGGTGCGGAGCGGATGACACGCGTTTCCTTCGGGGGTCGGGGATGCTGCGGGCACCGTCCATGGTCCCATGCCGGCAATAGCTCCGTCGGATCGGCACGACCGTGGCTGTTCGCCCTGGGACGAGCCGGACCCGCGGCCCGCCGGGACGTGCGAGGCTGGTTGACATGTCCAGCCCCCGGCCGGCGACGGCGGAGATGCTCAACCGGGTTGTCCCCACGCTCGTGCGGGTCACCCGCCGTCCGGGTGCGCTCCTGCTGGCCTGGGCCGGCGGTGCGGTCACCCTGTTCGCGGTCCTCGGCGTGCTCCTCGGCCTCGGTGCCGTCACCTGGGTCGGGTGGCTCCCGTTCGCTCTCGCGGTGGTGCTGGCGGTGCCGGTCGTCGTGCTGGCGGTCCGGCGGGCCCGGTTGCAGCGGCGCACGCGCGGGCTCGAGATGCAGGTCGTCGACGGCGCGGGTACCTCGACCGGTGTGGTGATGGTCGGTGAGGAACCCACCGACGGCGGGCGCCGGACCATGGAGCAGGAGCAGGCCTTGCTCGATGCCGCGGCCGCGGAGTCGGCCGTGCGGACCGCACGGTTCCTCCCGCGCCTGGAGGCGGCACAGCGCGCTGCGCGGGTGGCCGCCGGCGGAACCGTCAACGCGCCGTACCTGGCCGACGATCTGCGCGTCACCGTGCTCGCCCTGGTCGGCACCCTCGCGGCGATCCCGCTCGGTCTGCTCGGGGCCTTCGTCACCGTGCTGCTACTGGCCGGCTGAGCCGTTCCTAGCCGGGGCACCGCCTGGCTGTCGGGACGGTCACCGTATGCTCACCGCCATGAGATCTGCGCTCAGGCGGGCTGTGCGCGCCCTCGGCCGGACGGCTGTTCGGGCGGCCCGGAACGCGGGACGTCCCTCCCCCAGGCCGGGACCGCCGCGTACAGCAAGCCCCGGCGCTGCCGCCTCTCGAGGAGTGGTGACCTACGACGTCGATCGACTCGGCCTGCCACCCCTGGAGTACCGCCCGCTCCCGGACGCGTTGCCCGACCCGGGCGAGGTCGTCTGGACCTGGATTCCGTACGAGGACGACCCGACACGCGGCAAGGACCGGCCCGCCGTCGTCCTCGCCCGGCTGCCGGAGGGTCTGCTCGTCTCGCAGATGACGTCCCAGGACCATGACCGGGACGCCACGGACGAGGCGCGTTTCGGCCGGTACTGGATCGACGTCGGTGCCGGGCCGTGGGACCGCCGGGGCCGCCCCAGCGAGGCACGGCTGGACCGCATGCTCGTGGTCCAGGCCGCCGCGGTCCGCCGGGTGGGGGGCGCGCTCGCCGAGAACCGCTACCACGAGCTCGTCGATGCGCTGACGGCGCATCACGCACATTGAGCCGACTTGTCCCTGGCGCGCCTCATGACGCGGCTGATGAGAGGCCCGTCACGTGCGTCCCAGCTCGATGGCCGGAGCCCTCGGCTGCTAATATCGACGTTCGGGTCAGCGCCTCGGTCGGGGCATGGCCCGGCAGGCGGCCAACCACGAGGTACCCCCACGCCCCAGTCCCGGTCGCGGCGATATCCCTCTGACGACCGTTGACAGATCGCTCCGGCGAACGCACAAGGAAGACCACACGTGGCGAACATCAAGTCCCAGAAGAAGCGCAACCTGACCAACGAGAAGCGTCGGCTGCGCAACAAGGCCGTGAAGTCCGAGCTCAAGACCTACGTGCGGCGCGTCCGCTCTGCGGTCGCCGCCGGCGACAAGGACGCCGCTGCGGCCGCGCTGCAGACCACCGGGCGCAAGCTCGACAAGGCCGCCAGCAAGGGCGTGATCCACCGCAACCAGGCGGCCAACCGCAAGTCCAAGCTGGCCAAGCAGGTCGCCAAGCTCTGAGGCGACACGGCCGCTGCGCGACGGCGCCGCACCCCGCACGGGTGCGGCGCCGTCGTCGTCTCATGTGCGGGGCACGGACGGCAGGAGGTACGCCGCGCTGTCCATGCGTGGGAGGACGAGGTTCCTGACGGACCGTGCGGATTCAGCCGACAGGCTGGCGGGCGAAGCCGACGACGTGTCGCTCGATGTCGCCGACCAGGCGGGCATCACGCTCCTCCGCCGCGTCGATGACCGCCGCGTAGTGCGCCAGCAGAGCGTCGCCGAGCGCGGTCCACGATCGCGGCAGTACTCGACGGCGCCCCGACTCGCCCGCCCGCGCCCGCAGCGCGGGGTCGTCCGTGAGCGTGCGGACCGCCGCGACGAGGGCGCCGTCGTCCTCCGGCGGGTAGAGGTAGCCGGTCTCGCCGTGATCGACCACGTCGAGCGGGCCACCGGCCGCAGGGGCGACGACGGGCACGCCGCTCGCCATCGCCTCCTGGAGGGTCTGCCCGAAGGTCTCGTGGGTGCCGGTGTGCACGAAGACGTCGAGCGCCGCGTACGCGTCGGCGAGGTCGTCACCGTCCAGCCGGCCCAGGAACGTGGCGCCCGGCAGTCGGCGCTCGAGTGCCGTGCGGGCGGGGCCGTCCCCGACGACCACGAGGCGGACGCGCGGGTCGGTGAGGGCGGCGAGGCGTTCCACGCGCTTCTCCGGCGCCAGTCTCCCGACATAGCCGACGACGATCGCATCCGGGCCGGCGCCGGTCAGGACGCACTCGCGCAGCCTCCGGCACGCCTGACCGGCGCGCCGGTTCGGGTGGAACGTCTCGGCGTCGACGCCGCGACCCCACCAGGCGGTGCGGGTGATGCCGTTGGCGGCCAAGTCGGCGAGCGTGGCGCTGGAGGGCGCCAGGGTCAGGTCCGCGTGGTTGTGCACCGTGCGCAGCCAGCGCCAGATGCCCGGTGCGGTGGCGCGCAGACCGTACTTGCGGGCGAACCCGGCGACGTCGGTCTGAAACACGGCGAGGGTGGGGATGCGCCGCCGCCTCGCGACGGTGAGGGCTTGGGCACCGAGACCGAAGGGCGCCGCCGCGTGCAGCACGTCGGGCCGGAACGTCTCCAAGTGGCGGACCAGCGTGGGACTGGGCACCCCGGCGCGGAATCCCCGGTAGTTGAACGAGGGCACCTGGCGGACCGGGAATCCGCGGTAATGGGCCGGCGCCGGTCCCGGGCACACGACCATCGCCTCGTGGCCGCGCGCAGACAGGTGATCCAGCACCCGCAGGACGGAGGTGGTGACGCCGTTCGCTGACGGGAGGAAGGACTCGGTCACGACCGCGACTCGCACACTCTTACGGTCGCGCGACCAGGTGGCGGGACGGCGACGACCTGCGAAGGCGGCGGTGACGTGTCGGTGAACGATCGGTACCGGTCCACGGCCGGTGCGGCAGCACGCGCCGGCAGGAGCTCAGCGGCCGCGGGCCGCGGCGATCCGAAGCACGGCGCGTTCGACGGCGAACACCGGATCGCGCCCCTGGCCCTTGACCTCGGCGTCCGCCGCCGCCACCGCCGTGATCGCGTCGGCGAGCCCTTCCGGCGTCCAGCTTCCGAGCTCACGGCGCGCACGGTCGACCTGCCACGGCGCGAGTCCGAGTTCGCCGACCGAGACGCCGGAGCGGCCGCGGGTGGCCGCGACCTTGGCCATGGTGCGCAGCTTGAGCGCCAGCGCGGCCACGACGGGAACCGGCCCGGTGCCGGTGGCGACGGCGTGCCGCAGCAGCGCCACCGCCTCGCCCGGGTTTCCGGCGATGGCGGCGTCGGCGACGGCGAACCCGGTCGCCTCGACCCGGCCGCCGTAGTACTGCCGGACCGTCTCGGCGGTGACGGTGCCGGTGGTGTCGGACAGCAATTGGTCGGTCGCCGAGGCGAGCTCGCGCAGATCCGCCCCGGTGGCTTCGACGAGGGCCTGTACGGCGTCCGGTTCGATACGCCGCCGCGCGCGGGAGAAGTCGGCGCGGACGAAGTCGGCCTTGTCGTTGTCCCGCTTGATCGGGTCGCACGCGACGACCGGATGGCCCTCGGCGGCGACGGCGTCGAGCAACTTCTTGCCCCGGGTTCCGCCGTTGTGGCGGATGATCAGCCAGACGTCGTCCGGGACGGCCTGCAGGTAGGTCAGACCGTCGGTGAGAAACGCCTCGGACATCGCCTCGGCGCCGTCGACGACGACGCACCGCCGCTCGCCGAACAGCGACGGGCTGGCGACCATCTCGAGCTGCCCCGACTCGTAGGCGGCGGCCTCGAACCGAGTCACCTCGACACCGGGGTCACGGGTCCGGGCCTGGTCGAGGAGTCGGGTCACGGCACGGTCGGCGAGCAGTCCTTCCGAACCGCGGACCAGGACGACGGGTGCGAGCTCGACCCGGTCCCAGGTCAGGCCGGGCGCGGAGGAACGGCGGCGTGAGGGGGGCACGGCCCAAGACTGCCACGACCCGCCGACGTCCCGGTCACCGGGCCCGGGGCGCTCTCAGCTGCTGTGGCCGCTGCGGTAGGCCCACCGCGCCACCTCCACCCGGTTGCGGGTCCCGGTCTTCGCCATGATCGCGCCGAGGTGGGTCTTGACGGTACTGAGGCCGAGGTGGAGCTCGTCGCAGATCTCGGTGTTGGTGCGGCCGGCGGCGACCAGGCGCAACACGTCCTGCTCGCGGTCGGTCAGCGGTTCGGCCGGCGGCGGCGCCGCCGGCGCCGCGCGGGCGAAGTGCCGCAGCAACCGGACGGTGACGGCCGGGTCGATGAGGGCATCGCCCGCGGCCGCGGCGGTGACCGCCTGCAGCAGCATCTCCGGTCCGGTGTCCTTAAGCAGGAAGCCGCGCGCCCCGGCGGCGAGGGCGTCGTCGACGTGCTCGTCCAGGTCGAAGGTCGTGATGACGACGACGGGCATCGGGTCGGCCATGTCCGGGCCGGCGAGGAGCCGGGTGGCCGCGACGCCGTCCAGGACCGGCATGCGGATGTCCAGGACGCACACGTCGGGGCGATGCCGCCGGGCGAGGTCGACCGCCCGCCGCCCGTCGCCGGCCTCGGCCACCACCTCGATCCCCTGGAGCTCAAAGATGGTGCGCAGCCCGGTGCGCACGATCTCCTGGTCGTCGGCGATGAGGATGCGCATGTCACGCCTGCCGCGCGGGCAGGTGGGCGGCGACCCGCCAGCCGCCGCCGGGCGCGGGTCCGGCGTCGCAGGTGCCGCCGAGCAGGCCGGCGCGTTCGCTCATGCCGAGCAGGCCGTAACCGGGGGCGGTGGGGCCGGCGTGGCCCGGGGCGCCGTCGTCGGTGACGACGAGGTCGAGTGCGCGGCCGGTACAGGTCAGCCGCACGTCGATCCGGGTGGCGCCGCGGGCGTGTCGGCGGGCGTTGGTGACCGCTTCCTGGGCGATCCGGTAGGCGGCCGCGGCGGCGGCCGGCCCGGGAACGCCGTCGCCATCGCCGTCGACCTCGATGGCGACGGTGACGGCCGGCGGCCCGTCGGTGGCGAGCCGGCGCACATCGGTCAGCCCCGGCGCCGCGGGCGAGTCCTCGCCGCGGAGGAGCTGGACCGCGCCGCGCATCTCGCGCAGCGCGGCCCGGGCCTCGGATTCGATGACGGCCAGGTGGCCGGCGACCGTCTCGCCGGCGCCGGTGCGGGCGGCGAGCCGGCCGGCCTGGGCGCGCACCGCGACGGCGGAGACGTGGCGCGCGACGGTGTCGTGCAGGTCCCGGGCGATCCGCTCGCGTTCCTGGGCGCGGACGCGCTCGGTCCGCCGCGCGGCCGCCGCGGCCCGGGCCCGGACCGCCTCACCGGCCGCAATGAGCAGGAGCAGCACGGCGGAGCCGCCGACGATGTCGCCGACCGGCGGTTGCCGGACGACGGCGCTCAACACCTGGCCCGCCACCAGCAGCCCGCCGCCGAGGACGATGGCGCGACCGGAGCCCCAGCGCACCAGCGCGTACGGCACCAGCAGCAGCCCGGCGGCCGCGAAGAACACCGGTTCCGGCTCGCCCGCCAGGCGCCAGCTCACCTCGAAGGCGGCGCCGATCGCCATGACGACCGCGACGACGGTCAGCGGATGCGTGCGCCGCCACGGCAGCGCGAGGAGGGGCGCGGCGTGGGCCAGGGTAGTCAGGACGGGCCGATCGACGTCGCCGCGGATGACGCCCTCGGTGACCGCGGCGGCGACCAGCACGGCGACACTGGCGGCGTCGATCCACGACGGCCCGGGCGGGCCGGGCGCACGCGGACGTCGCCACAGGGCAAGCAGTCCGCCGCGCACCCCCCGGATGCTACTCATCGGCGCCGCCGCCGGATGACCACCTCGGCGACGACCGCGTTGATGAGCCAGCCGGCGTCCATCGCCAGCAGCCGGCCGAGCTGGGTGACCTCGAGGCCGAGGATGGGGAAGGGCAGGTGGGTGAAGGCCTGGGTGCCGGCCCCGAGCGCGAGGGCGTAGGCGCGGGTCATCCAGGCACCGTGGCCGCGGTAGTCGTGGCGGCGCAGGTCCCGGATCGCGAGAGTCAGGAACAGCGCCATGGCGACGCTCACCACCATCCGCGAGACGTCCAGCAGGCCGCGGTCCAGGGGCGGCATCTCGTACGCCAGGACCATCCAGGCGCCGGTGCCGGCGACGACGAATCCCATCGGGACCAGCAGCAGCCCCGTGCGACGGTGCCAGCGGATGCGTCGCCCGCGGCGCAGGGGCCTGGCGTGCTGGAGGGCGCCGAGGACCGCGTAGAGGCTGGCGGCGGCGATGTGCACCAGGATGGTGACCGGATCGGCCAGGAAGCGGGCGTTCTCCGGCGTGGGCGGCTGATCGGCGGCGATCTCCATCACCCGCACCGCCCCGCCACCGAGCGGGATGACCGCCAGCAGGAGCAGGCCCGCGGGCGCGAGCCAGTCGCGGAACGCGGGACGTCGCCGGGCGGTGACTCGGCGAGGGGCGCTCGGGGGACGAGTAGTCATGCGACGAGCATCGTCCCGGCCGCCGCCGACGCGGATCGGCCGACCGGTCGCACTCCGCCGGCCGATAGGCTACGCCGGTGTCCCTCCCCCGAGCCCTGCGGGCCCACCGGCGCGAGCTCGGTGACGCCGTGACCGTCTACCGCAATCGTCCCGGGGCCGTGACATACGTGATCGCCTTCCTGCTGTGGGCGGTCATGCCGGTCGGCGTCATCGTGAATGCCGATGAGCAGATGGTCGCGAACGTCCTGCCGCCCGTGATCTGGGGCGTCATCGTCATCGTCATCGTGGTCATGCTCGGCGGCGAGGTCCTGGTGGTGTGCGAGCGCGGCCTCGTCGTCGGGTCCGTCGCGCCGCTGCTTCGCCCCTCGGCCGTGCCGTACGCCCATCTCGTGCCCGGGACGGTGGTGCCCATCCTGCAGGCACGGCGGTTCTCGTCGACGACGGGCAGGTTCTGGGCGGTCAGGACCACCCGGACCGGGTGGTGGGACAGCACCGCCATCTCCTTCCTGGCGGACCCGTCGCTCGGCAGGGTCCCGGCAGTGTCCGACTGGTGGTTCGTCGGGACCGGCCGCACGGACCCCGGCGAGGTGACGGCGCAGATCGCCCGTGCGGCTCACCGGGCCGGCTTCGACGCGCTGGCCGCCGCCACGGCCGCGGCCGAGCCACGTGCGCTCACGGGCACACGCGAGGACGCGGCGCGCCTCATGCCGGGCTTCACCTGAGCGATCACCTCGGACATGCCGCGCTGACCGCGAGCTCCGGGCGCGCCACGAGGGTGATGGGGCCGCACTCGTCGGTGCGCAGGACGGCGCCGTGCGGGCGGTACAGGTCGAGGGCCGTCGCTGCCGGGTGGCCGTAATCGTTGTCGGCGCCGACGCTGACCAGGGTGACCCGGGGTGCCAGGGCCGCGGCGAGGCCGGGATGCTGCCGGGGTGAGCCGTGGTGGGCCATGACGACGACGTCCGGCGGGTCCCGCCCGGCGGCGCGCACGGCGCGCAGCACACCGGCCTGCCCGTCGAGCTCCACGTCGCCGAGAGCGACCGCGCTCAGCTCCGGCGCCGCCAGGTGGACGGCGACGGACCGGTCGTTGACCGCGTCTGCCGGCAGGACGTCGGCGGCGGCCGACGTGGGCCAGAGCACCTCCCAGGACACGGCGCCCGAGCGGCCGGCGGCCGCGCCGCCGTCGGCCGTGGCCACCTCGGTCGGCACGTCCGCCGCGGCGAGCTGGGCGGCCACCGTCTCGACGGTGTGCCGCGGGGCCGTGGCAGGGCTGACCAGCGCACGGTCGACCTTGACGGCGGCGAGGACCTCCGGCAGCGCCCCGACGTGATCGCTGTGCGGGTGAGTCAGCACCAGCAGGTCGAGCCGGTCCGTACCGGTGCTGGTCAAGCAACCGGCGGGGTCGGAGCCGGCGGGTCCGACGTCGACCATGACGGCGGCGGACGGGCCGGAGCGGAGCAGGAACGCCGAGCCCTGTCCGACGTCGCACTGCGCGGCGACCCAGTTCGACGCCGGGCCGGCACCCGGCAGGATCCCGGCGACGGCCTGCCGCGGTCCCGGCATGACGAGCAGCAGCGCGGCGGCGATGGTGGCCGGGAGCCACGGTCTGGGCCGGGGCGGGCCGACCCGCGCGAGGGCGGCCAACCCGAGCGCCGTGAGCAGCGCCAACCCGAGCACCCCGGCGACCGTCCCCGGCCAGGGCAGCGCCGCGCCGGGCAGACCCGCGAAGGTGCGTGCCGCGAGAGCGATCCACCAGGCCGGACCGGCCGCCGCCGCGGCCAGCACGCCGCCGCCCGCGGGCCAGAGCGAGGCCACGAGCGCCGCGGACACGCCGAGGACGGTGGCGGGCGGCACGGCCGGCGCGGCCATCACGTTCGCCGGGACCGCGTACGGGGCCAGCGCGGGTTGCAGCAGCAGGACGACCGGCCCGCAGGCGGCCTGGGCGGCACCGGGGACCGCCACTACGGTGGCGAGCCAGCGCGGCATCACGTGGGAGAGCCACCGGGCCCACGGACGGGCGAGCAGCACGAGGCCGGCGGTGGCCAGGACGGACAGCGCGAACCCGTAGGAGCGGGACATCCACGGGTCGGCGAGCAGGAGCAGCACGACGGCGGTGCACAGGGCGGGCAGCGCGCGGGAGGGCCGGCCGAGCAGCAGGCCGGTGAGCACGACGGCGCCCATGAGGGCGGAGCGGCTGACGCTGGGTTCCGGCCGCACGAGCGCCACGAAGGCGACCAGCGCGACCGCGCCGACGACGGCGCGGGCGCGGCGGGGCATCCAGGCACAGACCGCGAGCACGGTGCCGAGCACGATGGCGACGTGCGCTCCGGAGACGGCCGTCAGGTGCGTCAGGGCGGTGGTCCGCATGTCCTCGGTCAGGCCGGTCGGCACGGCACGGTCGTCCCCGACCGCGATGCCGGGGACGAGACCACGGGCGTCGGGCGGCAGGTCCGCGGCGGCCTCGCGCAGGCTTGCGCGGATGTGGTTGACGCCGCGCAGGTGCCACGGCGGGCGGGCGAGCCGGTCGGGTTCGCGGTCCGTGCTGAGCAGGGCGACCGCCTCCTCGCCGGGCGCCGTCGGGGTCGGGGTGGCGCGGACCCGGATCTCCTCGCCGAGGGCGAGGTCCCCCCAGCTGCCGGGCCCGAGGACCACGACCTCCGCGTCGGCGGCGGAGACGCTGCCGCGGCCGGAGACCTCGGTGGCACCGACGGTCACCCGGAACCGGCCGGCGTCGTCCCACTCGCGGGCGGCGATCGGCTGGGGCTCGTCGAGGACGCGGCCGGTGAGGTCGGCGGCAGCGCCGCGGTCGACGAGGTCGGCGAGCAGCCCGCTGGAACGCGCGTGGGACTGGGCGGCCGTCGAGGTCAGCACGGCCGCGACCACCATGGCAGCGAGCAGCACCGCACCGGCCGGCGGGGCGAGCGGGGCGGCGCGGTGACGGCCGCCGGTGCGTCGTCGGCGCACCAGCGCGGCCGCGGCGATCCCGGCGATGGCCAGGCACGCCCCGGCCCCCGCGAGGGCGGTGGCGGGCGCGGCGGCCACCGCGGCGAGGGCGGCCGCCCAGCTCAGCAACGCCGCCGGGACGAGACGCGCGTCGACCGGGGACGGCGGTGGTCCGTCGTCGCCCGAGTCGCGGCCGCGTCCGGCCCGGCGTCCGGCCGTGATGGCGTGGGCGCCCGCGGCGCTGTCCACGTCCGGGCCCGTCACATCGTCACCAGGGGGCGCCGTCAGACCGTCACCAGGGGGCGCAGGCGCTCCATCGTCGCGGGCCCGATGCCGGAGACGAGCTCGAGGTCGTCGACACTGGCGAACCCGCCGTTGGTCTCGCGCCACTCCAGGACAGCCGTCGCCAGGGCGGGGCCGATGCCGGGCAGCTCCTCGAGTTCGGCCGGTCCGGCGGTGTTGAGGTTCACCGGAGTCGGCTCGCCGCCGTCCCCGCTGCCGCCCGCCGATCCGCCCGCGGGTGTGTCCGCGCCGGTGGCCGGCGGGTCCTCGCCGACGGCGGGCACGTAGACCTGTTCACCGTCGGTCAGCACCCGGGCGAGGTTGACGGTCCCGAGGTCCGCCTCGGGCGTCGCTCCCCCGGCGCGTTCGACGGCGTCGGCGACGCGGGCGCCGGCGTCGAGCTCGACCACGCCCGGATCGGTGACGGCGCCCGCCACGTGGACGACGACGGTTCCGGCCGTTCCGGTCGGGTCCGGCTCCCCGGCGGGCTGCTCGGCCGGTTGCTCGGCGGGTGGCTCCGACGGTTCCGCGGCCGGCTCGTCACCCACCCCTGGTGCCGTTCGTGCCTCGCTCGGCGCGGCCTCGCCCGGCGGCGGCAGGGGCTCGGGTGCGCCAGGCGCGTTCCACCACGCGGCCAGCGCCACCGTGAGACCGAGGACGACCACCACCGCGCCGGCGATCAGGGCACTGCGCAACGTCGGCAGCCAGCGCTTCCGGGCCGGTGCGGTGGGCTCCTCCGGCTCGATCTCGAGGTGGCCGGCGCTGGCGGTGTACGCGGCCGACGCCAGCGCACGTAGCCGCGCGCCGCCGTCCCTGCGGTGGTTGTCCACGACCCCGGACGTTAGGGCGGCGAAGCCTCACGTCGCGGCCATGCGGTCACGGGCTGTGGACGAGCTGTCGCTCCGGGCACCGGTTGGGGACCCGGGTGCGGTCGCCGGCCCCGATGCGGTCCGTCGGATTCCGGCGCCCGCCCGTGCGCGCCATGGCGCGACACATCGGTGCCGGTCAGCCGCGCTGGTAGACCACGTCCGCGCGCAGGTGCCGGGTGCCGCCCGGCGGCACCAGCATGTCCTCGAGCTGTCGGTTCAGCGCGTCGGCGCCGAAGCTGCACGGTTCGACGGCCGCGGAGGCGCGCCGGTCCCGGTCGAGGGTGTCCCCCGTGAAGACATGCACGATCCGCGCCTCGTCGACGCGTTGCCAGAGCGTCAGGCGCGCGCCGGTGCGTGGTGAACTCAGCACGGAGGCGATGTTCCCGTCCGGGTCCGGCACGAGATCGGTGAACGCCTGGTCCAGCACGGTCTGCCCAATCGGGCTGAGCCCGACGGCTCCGGGCGGGTCCACGGGCTCGAAGGCGGCGTCTCCGGGGAGCGGGATGATGCCCTCGTCGGTGAGCACGCGGGTCCGGGCCGGGATGGTCAGGTGCAGCTCGTCGATCCGCTCGTGTCCGGGCAACCGGAAGTACGGGTGCCACCCCAGCCCGATCGGGGCGTCCTGCTCGCTCGCGTTGGTTCCCGTCATCTCGAACGTCAGGGCGTGCTCACCGTCGGGTCCGGCGACGAGCGTGTAGGTGACGGCGACGTCGACGGTGAAGGGGTACCCCGGATTGCGCTGCGGGGTGATGGCGGTGCGCAGGGTCAGGCTCGGCCCCGTCTCTCCTGGCGCGGCGTCCGCGTCGAATGTGGCATCGGTGACCAGGCCGTGCAGGCCGTCCCGCGCGCCGGCCTGCCCAGGTTCGACGTCGTGAACCTCGTCGCCGTAGCGGTAGCGGGCATCCGTGATCCGATTCGACCACGGGGCAAGGACCGCGTTGCGGTACCCGTTGTAGGTCTCCAGCTCCTCGACCGTGCGATAGCCGTCGAGGAGATCGGCGAACCCGCTGTCCTCCGGGACCTCCCAGGAGAGCAGGGTGGCGCCGCGGGCCGCGACCCGCAACCGCGCGCCGTTCTCGTGCGTCAGGGTCCACGTGGCCGGGTCGGCAGGCATCTGCGCGTGGGGCGTCGTCACATCGTTCACGGGTCCAACCTATCCGCCGTGCGGTCCGAGCCCGGGTCGGCCGCCGCGCCCATGGCGTCGGCCAGGCGGGCGACGCCGCCGACACCGAGCACGTCGCCCTCGAGCAGGGGGAGTTCCACGACGGGCACGGCAGGCAGGTGGCGGCGCAGGTGGTCGATCTGGCCGGTCTCCCCCCGACGGCGGGCGGCGAGGAACGGTCCGGCGTCGGGCGAACGTCGGTTGACCACGAGTGCGGACACCGCGAGGCCGGAGCGCGTGAGGTCCGCGTGGAGCTCGAGCGTCTCGAGCACCGGCACGCGCTCAGCGACCAGGACGATGACGAAGGCGGTGCGGCCGGCATCGGCCAGCAGGTCACGCAGTCCCGCGAGCCGGTCACGCCGCCGGGTGAGCAACCGGCGCAACTCCTCGTCGCGCGAGCCGCGGGACCCTTCCTCGGCGACCTTCCGCTCACCGGATCCGACGAGATCCACGCCGGCATCGTCCGGCGCCAGGCGCCGCAGGGCACGGCCGAAGCGGCCGGACCGGTGCTGGCGCCGCAGCAAGCCCTCGGTCCAGGCGGACATCGTCTCCGGCAGGCGCATCAGCCGGGCGGTGTGCCCGGACGGTGCCGTGTCGACGACGACGAGATCGTCGGTGGCCAGCGCGGACTCGATCGTCTCGGCGAGGCGGTCGAGGATGGCGGCCTCATGAGTGCCCGGGGCGTCACGGGCGAGCTCGATGTGGCGGTCCACCTCGCCGGCGAGGTGCTCCGGCATGTACCGGCGCATCGTGGCCCGCACCGCGGCCAGGTGCTCCTCGGTGGTCCGGACCGGGTC
The DNA here is from genome assembly GCF_042680605.1 of Georgenia deserti. Classification (NCBI taxonomy): domain Bacteria; kingdom Bacillati; phylum Actinomycetota; class Actinomycetes; order Allobogoriellales; family Allobogoriellaceae; genus Georgenia; species Georgenia deserti. The sequence goes on along the minus strand of NZ_JBHUEE010000010.1, from coordinate 80,202 downwards.
GATCTCCAGCCCCTCGAGCCGACCGGCACCGACCTCGGCCAGCGGGGTCCGCCGGTCTCCGACGGTCCGCTCCCACAGGTGGCCGAGGTTGTGCGCGGGATCGGTGGACACGAGGAGGACACGCCGGCCGGCCCGTGCCTGGGCGTAGGCGACCGCGGAGGCGACCGAAGTCTTGCCGACCCCGCCCTTGCCGCCCGCTAACAGCACGCGCCTGCCGGCGGCGAGGTTCAGCAGCACGCGACATGCTCCAACGGCGACCGCTCGATACCCATCCGGCGGTGCCAGTCGTGGAACCGCTCGTAGACCACGGGCAGCAGTTCCATCGTCTCGTACCCGGCCGGTGCCGGGACGCCGAGCGCCTCACCGAGGACGAGCAGGAGGAAGAGGTCGTCCTCGTCGCGGCGGGCCCGCGCGAAGCTGCGCCGGTACGGCGCGACGTAGAACTCGCGCAGACCCGCGGCGAGCCGCGCGGCGCGTGACGTCATCGTTGCGCCGCGGCCAGCGCGTCGTCCTCGGCGTCGTCGTCGGCCGGCGGGGCCTTGCGGGTGCGGTTCATGCCCGCGGCCGCCTCGACGATGACCCAGAGTGCGGCGATGAGGATGATGACATCCAGCACCACGAGCAACCAGTTGCCCTCGCGGTACCAGCCGCCGAGCTGGACGACGAGCGCGTACACAGTCATGGCGAGCAGGAACACGAGCGGCAGCAGCACGGGAAGCACCGGGCGCCGCTTGCGCATAAGCATGATGACGATAATCGAGAGCGTCAGACCGGCGAGCAGCTGGTTGGTGGTGCCGAACAGCGGCCAGATCGTCAGACCACCAGAGCCGTCCGCGCCGGCCCCGAAGGCGAGCCCGACGCCGGTGGCCAGCGCGATGAGGGTGGCCCCGACCGTACCGGGGCGGACGCCGACCAGTTCGGCCGCCTCCTGGATGACGTAGCGCTGCAGACGCACGCCGGTGTCCATCGTGGTGGCCGCGAACAGCACGGCGGTGGTGGCCAGAATGGTGGCGCTGAGGGACTCGGGCAGGCCCAGCCCGGAGTTGACGATCGCGCCGCCGCCCTGGACGAACGTCCCGGCGCCGCCAGCGCTGAAGCTCGTGTAGACCGCCTCCCAGTCGGCCAGGGTCCGGAAGCCCGCCGTCGTCGCGATGATGGCGCCTAGGGCGAGGAGACCCTCCCCCACGGCGCCGAAGTAGCCGACGAACCGCCCGTCGGTCTCCTTCGCGAGCTGCTTGGAGGACGTGCCGGAGGAGACCATGCCGTGGAAGCCGGAGACGGCCCCGCAGGCGATCGTCACGAACAGCAGCGGCACCAGGCTCGGGGCGTCATCCGGGACCGCGTCGTTGATCGCGGGGGCGACCATCGTCGGCGTGGCGATGAGCACGCTGACGTAGAGGATGCCCAGGGCGATGAACAGTTGCAGACCGTTGATGTAGTCGCGCGGCTGCAGCAGGACCCACACCGGCAGCGTCGAGGCAACACCGGCGTAGAGGAACAGCACGACCACCCAGAAGGCACTGGCCGAGAGGCCGAGCACCGTCTCGGGCAACTCGATCGGGAACCGGTCCCCCAGCAGGATCAGGCCGTACAGCGCGACGACGCCGACCACAGAAACGATCGGCAGCGAGACCTGGTATCGGTAGATGGCCTGGCCGATGAGCAGCGCGACGACGAGCGCGCCCCAGGCCGGGATGACCGCGGTCGGAGTATCCACGAGCAGCCCGGCGATGACCGTGGCGAACGTGGCGTTCACCATGAGCAGCAGCAGGAAGATGACGACGAGGAACAGGTTCCGGCCCCGTTTGCCGATGTAGCGGCCCGACAAGGCACCGATCGACTGGCCGCGGTTGCGCACCGACGCCCAGAGGGCTCCGAGGTCGTGCATCCCGGCGAAGAAGACCGTGCCGAGGGTGACCCAGAGGAAGGCGGGCAACCAGCCCCAGATCACGGCGACGGCGGGCCCCACGATCGGAGCGGCCCCGGCCACCGAGGTGAAGTGATGGCCCCACAGGACGTACTTGTTCGTCGGCACATAGTCGACGCCGTCCTGCATCGCGTGCGCGGGCGTGGTGCGCACCGGATCGAGCTTGTAGACGCGCGAGGCGAGGTACTTCGAGTAGAGGACATAACCGGCGAGCACCATGGCCACGCCGATCACGGCCAGCACGAGGGAGTTCATGTCGGGCTCCTGTCTGTCGACGTCGACACCAGGCGGGTTCGCCTTACGGACAACCCCTCATGCTAAAGCAGCCACCGGCCGAGCCGGTCGCGGCGCGCGGCCGGCTCGATCGACCGCCCGCCCAGAGCCGGCTACGCGGGCACGACGTTGACGAGCTTGGGTGCGCGCACGATGACCTTGCGCACGGTGCGCTCCCCGAGTGCGCGCTGCACGCCGGCCGCGGCCAGCGCCCGCTCGCGCAGCTCGTCCTCACCGATCGACGGCGGCACCTCCAGCCGGTCGCGGACCTTGCCCGCCACCTGCACCACGCAGGTCACGGTCTCCTCCACCAGCAGGGCAGGGTCCGGCGTCGGGAAGGGCTCGTGGGCCAGCGACTCCGGATGTCCCAGCCGGGACCACAGTTCCTCGGCGATGTGCGGGGCCACCGGAGCCACCATGAGCACGAGCGGCTCGACAGCCTCACGCGGGACGGTCTCCAGGGCGGTCAGGTGGTTGTTCAGCACGATCATCCGGGCGATCGCGGTGTTGACCCGCATCCCGGACATCTCGATCTCGACCTCGTCGATCGTCCTGGCCACCAGGCGCCGGGTCTCCTCGTCGGCCGGATCGTCGGTGACGACCGTCTCGCCCGTCGCCTCGTCCACGACGTTGCGCCACAGGCGCTGCAGGAACCGCTGCGAACCGACGACGGCACGGGTCTCCCACGGGCGGGAGTCGTCCAGCGGGCCCATGAACATCTCGTACACCCGGAACGTGTCCGCCCCGTACGAGGCGTACATCTCGTCCGGGGTGACGATGTTCTTCAGGGACTTGCCCATCTTCCCGTACTCGCGCCGGACCGGCTGGCCGTTCCAGGTGTAGGCCGGTTCGCCGCCGTCGGCGCCCTCGGACTCGACGACCTCATCGGCCGGGACGTACTGGCCGCGGGCGTCGGCGTAGGCATAAGCCTGGATGTAGCCCTGATTGAAGAGCTTGTGGAACGGCTCCGCCGAGGAGACGTGGCCCAGGTCGTAGAGAACCTTGTGCCAGAAACGGGCGTACAGCAGGTGCAGCACACCGTGCTCGACACCGCCGACGTACAGGTCCACCCCGCCGGACGGCTTGGTCTCGGTCGGTCCCATCCAGTACCGCTCGATCTCGGGGTCGACGATCGCCGTGTCGTTGCGCGGGTCCAGGTAGCGCAGCTCGTACCAGGACGACCCCGCCCAGTTCGGCATGGTGTTCAGCTCGCGCCAATAGGTCCGCAGCCCGTCGCCCAGGTCCAGCTCGACCTCGACCCACTCGGGGACGCGGCCCAGCGGGGGCTCGGGCTCGGACGTGGCGTCGTCGGGGTCGAAGGTGCGCGGGGAGTAGTCCGGGACATCCGGCAGCAGCACCGGCAGCTGGTCCTGCGGCAGGGCGTGCGGGGTCCCCTCGGCGTCGTAGACGATCGGGAACGGCTCGCCCCAGTACCGCTGGCGGGAGAACAGCCAGTCCCGCAGCCGGTACGTCGTGGTGCCGTGTCCGGTGCCGGTGCGCTCGAGCCAGTCGATGATCCGCGCCTTGGCCTCGGTCACGTCCAGGCCGTTCAGTGAGATCTCGTCGTTGGCGGAGTTGATGGTCTCGCCTTCGCCCGTATAGGCGCCGCCCTCGAAGCCGTCCGGCGGCTGCACAGTCCGCACCACCGGCAGGTCGTAGGCCTCGGCGAAGGCGAAGTCGCGCTCGTCCTCCGCGGGCACGGCCATGATGGCGCCGGTCCCGTAGCCCATCAGCACGTAGTCGGCGGTGAAGACCGGGATCTGTGCGCCGTTGACCGGGTTGGTGGCGTACACGCCGGTGAAGACGCCGGTCTTCGTGCGGTCGGCGTCCTGCCGTTCGGACTCCGTCTTCGCCGCCGCGGTGCGCTGGTAGGCGGCGACCGCCTCCTGCGGGTTCGCCGCACCGCCGGTCCAGGCGTCCTTCGTGCCCGTGGGCCACGCGGACGGCACGGCTCCGGCGCCGTCGGCGATCAGCGGGTGCTCCGGAGAGACGACCATGAAGGTGGCGCCGAACAAGGTGTCCGGGCGGGTGGTGAAGACCTCGAGCGTCTCGTCGGTCCCGGCGATCGGGAACGCCACCTCGGCGCCGGTGGATCGACCGATCCAGTTCCGCTGCATGGTGCGGATCTTCTCCGGCCAGTCGATCGTGTCGAGGTCGTCGATCAGGCGGTCGGCGTAAGCAGTGATCCGCAGCATCCACTGGCGCAGGCTGCGCTGGAAGACGGGGAAGTTGCCGCGTTCGGAGCGACCGTCCGGGGTGACCTCCTCGTTGGCCAGCACGGTGCCCAGCCCGGGGCACCAGTTCACCGGGGCCTCGGAGATGTAGGCCAGGCGCTGGGCGTCGATGAGCTCGCCCCGCTCGCGGGCGGACAGCTCTGCCCAGGGCCGCCCGTCCGGGGTGGGTCGGGTGCCGTCGGCGTACTCGGCCTCCAGCTCGGCGACAGGGCGGGCGCGCCCGACTCCCCCGTCCGGCCGCGGGGCCTCCGGGTCGTAGAACGAGTTGAAGATCTGCAGAAAGACCCACTGGGTCCACCGCATGAACTCCGGGTCCGTCGTGGCGAAGCTGCGCCGCTCATCGTGTGCCAGGCCCAGTCGCAGCAGCTGCGCCCGCATGGTGGCGATGTTCTGCTCGGTCGTGGTGCGCGGGTGCTGACCGGTCTGCACGGCGTACTGCTCGGCGGGCAGCCCGAAGGCGTCGTAGCCCAGGGCGTGCAGAACGTTCCTACCCTTCATCCGCTGGTAGCGGCCGATGACGTCGGTGGCGATGTAGCCGAGCGGGTGTCCGACGTGCAGCCCTTTCCCCGACGGGTAGGGGAACATGTCCATGAGGTAGAAGGTCTCGTCCGGCACCTCGCCGTCCGAGAAGTCCCCCGTGGGGTTCACGGCGTGGAAGGTCCCGCGCTCCGCCCAGCGCCGCTGCCAGGCCAGCTCGATCTCGTTCGCCATGGCGGCGGTGTACCGGTAGGGCGGGGCGTCCGTGCCGGCGGGCCGGCGAGTCTCGGTCTGGTTGGTCATCTCTTCCCTCGACGTCGGTGCGTGGTGGCGCTGGCGGCAGACATGAAAAGACCTCCCGGGCAGGGAGGTGAGCCGCGCTGCTGCGGCGCCGCGACCGGCGCCCGCTAAGGTCAGCGCGGCTGGATAAGGAGCTCCACCACGGCCGTCATGGGGACCAAGCCTAGCGCAGGCGTGGTCACGGACGGCGACGCAGTTTGGTGGTCAGTCGCGTCAGGGTGCGCAGCTCGTCCTCGGTCAGGGCCCCGCCGACGTGACGGCGAATGCTGCGCACGTGGCGGCGCGCGATGGATCGTTGCAGCGCGAGGCCGGAGTCGGTGAGCGAGACGATCAGTCCGCGGGCGTCGTCGCCGGCCCGTTCACGGTGGACGAGACCGCGCTGCTCCAGGCGTTCGACCATGCGGCTCATCGACGGCTGGGTGATGAGGATGTTCTCGTTCAGGTCGCGCAACCGCATGCGACCGCCATCGGCGCGGCTGAGGGTGAACAGGACGTCGTACTCGCGGGTGCGCAGCGGCGCGAAGTCCCCGCTCGCCTCGAACCGGCGCATCAGGGTCACCTGGGCGCGGAAGAGCGACTCCCATGCCTCTGCGGCGATCCGCGAGCCGGCCTCGTCCTCAGCCACGGCGCACCCCTCCCCTGGTCACCGACGTGTTCGCGGGGAACTCTACGGGCAACCGGGTCGCCGAGGCGGTGGCCGGTCGAACGGACCGGACGGCGGTGCCGAGGCGGCGACGGGCGCCTCAGCCGGCGATCATCGACTCCGCCTCGGCGACGAACTGGTCTGCCGCCTCCTCGGGGCTCGCACGTCCGAACAGCACCTCGAAGGTGAGCCGCTGGACGAGCGGCTCGATGTCGCTGGCACCCGCGGGCGTCAACGGTGGCGGGTCGCCGACCTCCCCGGAGACCTCGTCCAGGAAGGAGACGACCTCCTGGTCCTCGACGGTGAGCTCACCGGTGATCTCCTCGCGCACGGTGAGATTGCTCGGCACGCCACGTTCGGCGAGCAGGATCTCGCCCGCCTCGGTGGAGTTGGTGAGGAAATCGACGAACATCGCCGCCTCCTCCGGGTGCGCGGTTCCGGCCGAGACGGACCAGAACATCGAGGGCTTGTTGTAGGTGCCGCGGTCCCCCGAGCCGGTGGGCAACGGCGGCCGCAGGAGCACGAGCTCTTGCCCGCTGGAAGAGGTGAGCGCCCGGTACTGATTGGACCACCACGTGCCGAACGCGGCCTGGTTCGTGGCGGTGCCGCTCGCCTCCTGCCCGGCGTTGATCTGCTCCTGCGCGGTCGAGGCAGGGTTGGCTGCGCCGGACTCGGTGAGATCGAGCAGGTATTGCCAGAACGACGCCAGTGTCTCCCGGCTCGCACCGAGCTCACCGTCGTCGGTCCACAGCGTCTCGCCGTGCTGCTTGGCCCAGATCTGGAGCTGACTGTCCCCGTCACCGAGGTACTGGGTGCCGACAGCTCCGTCGACCTCGTCGCTGACCTGCTGGGACATCTCGGCGAGATCGTCCCAGGTCCAGCTCTCGTCCTCGGGAGGTTCCAGACCCGCCTCGGCAAGCAGATCGGCGTTGGCGATGACCGAGTAGGTGTTCACCGACGTGACGAGGCCGAACAGCTCACCGTCCACCTCGCCGGAGCCGAGCACCGTCGGGTCGATGTCGTCCGTACTGAGGCCTTCGAGGCTGTACAGGTCCAGCAGCGAACCCTGGTCGGCGTAGGTCCGCAGGTACTTCTCGTCCATCTGGATGACGTCCGGCAGGTCGTTGGCCGCTCCGGTGGTGGCCAGCCGGTCCCAGTAGGCGCTCCAGTCGGAGAACTCCGGATTGACGGTGATGTCCGGGTGCTCCGCCTCGAACGACTCGATGGCCTCCTGAGTGAGCTCGTTGCGGAGGTCGGCGCCCCACCAGGCGAAGCGCAGCTCGACCGGTCCGCCGTCGTCCTCGGCGGCGTCGTCGGCGGCATTCGGGGGGTCCTGGGCGCAGGCGGCGAGGGCGCCGCCCACGACAGCGACGGCGAGCGCGGCAGCCGGGAACCGTCGGGTGATGAGCCGCATGGCTTGTCCTCCACATCGAGGTGCGTAAGCGCTTTCACCACGAGGGTACGCCCCTGGCGTCGCCGTGGCGAGACCCCGTGCCACCATGAGGACATGAGCACCCTGTTCAGCAAGATCATCGACGGCGAGATCCCCGGGCGCTTCGTCTGGTCGGACGAGGTCTGCGTGACGTTCGCGACCATCGCGCCGATCACCGACGGCCACATGCTGGTGGTCCCCCGCGCCGAGGTCGAGGAGTACACCACCGCCGACGACGAGCTCCTCGCGCACCTGTCCGTGGTGGCGAAACGGATCGGGGCGGCGCAGCAGCGGGCGTACGGTGCTCCGCGGGCCGCGGTGATGGTCGCCGGCTTCGAGGTGGCGCACCTCCACCTGCACGTGCTGCCGGCGTGGGACGAGAATGCCCTGCGTTTCGACAACGCACGGCCCGACCTGCCGGCCGAGCAGCTCGACGCCGCCACCGAGCAGGTCCGTGCCGCGCTGCGCGAGAACGGCCATGGCGCCAACGTCCCGCCGGAGATGTCCTCGCCCGCCCTGGGCTGACACACGCCGCAGCGGCTCAGGCGTGCACCGCGGCTCGGTTCACGCGAAGACCAGCAGCCACTGGTTCCAGAAGACGACGGCGGCGACGATCACGACGGCGAGATACCAGACCGCCACGATCAACCAGCGGTCGAGCACGAGGAACCGCCGCAGCCGCTCCCCTACGCGCACATGGCCGGCCTGCACCGCGCGCGCGAGCACGTTGACGAAGATCGGGATCGTCACCACCCACACCACGAGGCAGTACGGGCAGAGCATCCGGATCGAGGCGAACGCCTGGTACTGGAACCAGAAGACGGCGGCGATCGCGCCGGTCGCGCCGACGGTCAGTGCCACCCAGAACCAGCGTGACGGCCGCACGCCGGCGAGGAACAGCACGCCAATGGTCATCACGGCGGTGAAGGCGACGGTGCCCACGACGGCGTTGGGGATGCCGAGGGCGTGCGCCTGCCAGGTGGTGATGAAGCTGCCGCACCCGATGAGCGGGTTGAAGTCGCAGGCGAGAGCAGCGTCGGGATCTCCGGCGACCGTGATCTCCGACAGCACGAGCTCGATCGAGGCCCACAGCCCCAGCAGCCCGCCGACGACGAGCAGCCAGGCCAGTTCCTTCGGCGCGCCGCCGGCCCGCTGATGCTCGCTCGGTCGCGACCTGTCGAGGCGGGCGAGCTCGGCGTCGAGCAGGTCGAGCTCGTCGTCGCCGTCCTCGGTCTCGGCGCCCGGGTGCGCGCCGACCTCCGAGTTCTCGACCTCACCGGCGGAGCTGGATCGCGTCACGAATCTTCCCTTCTCACTCGGGCCGCCGGGACGGGGCCCGTCAGCAGTATGCGACCTTCAGCCCGCCGAGGGGGCCACCGGGAACGGTTCCCACGCACCGATGTCGACCTCGGCGTCCGTACCGATGACGATCCGCCGGAAGTCCAGCGCCCGTCCGGTCTCGCGATCGAGCCGGAGCAGGGTGATCTCGGCGTCCGAGGTCAGGGGTCCGACGGTGGCGCCGCCGCCGGCGCCGCCACCGCTGGAGGTACTGACGTACCGCACGCCCTGGTCCAGGACCTCCGGCCCTTCGGTCCGGTGCCAGTGCCCGGACAGCTGCAGCGGGACGCAGCCACGTTCCATGCTCGCCAGACCGGCCCGCGGATTGTGCACGAGCAGCACGTCCACCGGGTCGCCCGCCTCACGCGCCTGGCAGGCCTGGTCCGCGAGGCGTTCGCCCATCTCGTCCACCGTCTCCTCACGCTCCTGGACCGTCCCCGAGCCGATCGAGGTCAGGGTGGGGTCGGTGTCCCCGAGGAAGCGGATGCCCTCGATCTCCGCGACGTCGCCGGACAGCACGTTCCAGCCGACGTTGCGCTCCTGCTCCGCCGTCTCGACCGAGTCGTGATTGCCGGTGGAGACCAGGACCGGGACGTCCGCTGGCAGGTCGCCCGCGATCGCGTCGATGCAGTACGACTCCACCGACGTACCGGTCGCGACCGTGTCGCCCGCGTCGAGCAGCGCTGCCGCACCAGTGTGCTCCAGAGCGGTACCGATCACGGTGCCCATGCCGACGTTGCAGTGCACGTCGGCCACCATGACGAACAGCACCGGGTCGAGGTCCTCCGGCGCCGGGAGCTCGCCGGCGGTCCCCTCGCCCGTGGCGGAGGTGGCGTCCGGTTCGTCCCCGGGCTCGGTGGCCTCCGGCGACGGTGGGACCTCACCGCGCGACGGGTCGGTCTCGCCTGGTTCCGGCAGGGCGACCGGAGCCGGGTCCGGTTCGGCGTCGAGGGCAGCCGCGAGGTTGTCCGCGGCGTCGGCGTAGAAGGCGTTGTTCTCCTCGACGGCCTCGCGGATCTGACCGCCGTAGACGGCGACGACGTCGGCCAGCCGCCCGGTGATGACGGCGCCTTCCAGCGGGGTGCCGTCCAGCACGGCCGGGCTGTACCCGGCCGGCTCGTCCCGGACCGTCGCGGGCACGACGACCGCGGCCGCGCCGCACACGAGGGCTGCCGATCCGAGCGCGGCCACCCCCGGGCGGGCCAGCGCGTGGCGGACCTCGTCACGCAGGTGGCCACCCGAGGCGAGCCGTCCGGCGGCGATGAGCACGAGCATCAGTGACCAGGCGACGGTCGTGCGCCCGAGGGCGTCGCTCACCAACGCCCGGACCGCGTTCGCGACCGCCGCCTCCGGGTGGGAGAACAGCTGACCGTACGCGGCCAGGTCAGCGAGCAATCCGGGGACGGGCGATTCGTCCGTGTCCGTGGGGTCGATGTCGGTCGGGATCTCGTGGACGACCACCTGGGCGCCCAGCGGGCCGGGTACGGGCGAGTCGATGATGACGGCGCCCAGTGGCCCCATCTGCAACGAGATCCGGCTGTCGAGCGTGACGTGGTAATCGGCTTCGTGCGGGCCGAGGGATGCCGTCGCCGAGGCGGAGCTCACCCCGAAGACGAGCGCCACGAGGCCCGTCCCCAGCAGGGCGAGTGCGGTGCGGATGGTCTTCCGCGTCACCGGACGCTGGCGGTGCCACCACTCCCAGCGGCGACGGGGGCCCGGTTGATCCTGCATCCCGAGCATTCTGCTATGTCCCTGCTCCCTGCGCGGACCGCACGGTGGACGCCGGGGTGCGTGCGCCGGCCGGCGCTGCCATGCTCGGCTCCGTCCGAGGCTGCCAGGAGGTCCGATGGGTGATGAGGTCGCCGGCGCCGGCTACAGCCGCGCCGACCACACGCGGTACCGCCGGGCGGTGCAGCGCTGTCTCGACGCGCTCGAGGAGATGCTCGACGCCGGCTCCTTCGAGGAGGACGAGTGGCGCACCGGGCTCGAGATCGAGCTCAACCTCGTCGACTCGAGCTTCCAGCCGACGATGAAAAACGACGAGGTGCTCGAGCGCATCGACGACTGGCGATACCAGACCGAACTCGGGCGCTTCAACATCGAGCTCAACGTCGAGCCGCGCCGGATCGACGGGCAGTCCCTGCTGAATCTCGAGTCGGGAATGCGCAAGAACCTCAACCGGGCCCGGGACCGCGCCGGGGACGTCGGGGCCGGGCTGGTCATGGTCGGGGTGCTTCCCACGCTGCGCCCGCCCGAGCCCGGGCGCTCGTGGTTCTCCCCGAGCGAGCGGTACCGCCTGCTGGACGAGGCGATCCTCACCGCACGCAAGGAGGACGTGGAGATCGACATCCGCGGGTACGAACGCCTGCGGATGACGGCGGACACGATCGCCGTCGAGGCGGCCTGTACCTCGACGCAGTTCCACCTCCAGGTCCGCCCGAACCGGTTCGCCCGGTACTGGAACGCCGCCCAGGCGCTGGCCGGGCCTCAGCTCGCGCTCGGCGCGAACTCCCCGTACGTGTTCGGTCACCGGTTGCTCGCCGAGTCCCGCACCGAGCTGTTCCTGCAGTCGACCGACACCCGGCCCCCGGAGCTACGCAATCAGGGTGTGCGTCCGCAGGTGCCGTTCGGCGAACGGTGGATCTCCTCGATCTTCGACCTCTTCGAAGAGAACGTGCGCTACTACCCGGCACTACTCCCCGAGGTCTCCGACGAGGACCCCTTCGAGACGCTGGCCGCCGGCGGCACACCGGAGCTGGCCGAACTCCGGCTGCACAACGGCACCATCTACCGGTGGAACCGGCCCGTCTACGACGTCTCGGACGGACGTCCGCACCTGCGCGTCGAGAACCGGGTGCTGCCGTCGGGCCCGACGGTGATCGACGTGCTCGCCAACGCGGCCTTCTTCTACGGGGTGAGCGTGGCGATGGTGCTAGACGAGCAGCGGCCCATCTGGTCCCGGATGAGCTTCGACGCCGCGCGGGAGAACTTCCGCAGCGCCGCACGAGACGGCAACTATGCCCGCCTGTACTGGCCCGGGTTGGGCCACGTGGAGTGGGACGAGCTCGTGCTCCGGACCTTGTTGCCGATGGCGCAGCGCGGACTCGAGCGGCTCGGGGTCGCACAGGACGTCCTCGACCGGTACCTCCCGGTGATCGAGGGCCGTGCCCGGCGGCGCGTCAACGGCGCGAGTTGGCAGATCGCCGCCACCGAGGCGTTCGAGCGGCGTGGCATGGACCGCTGGCAGGCCCTGACGCACATGCTCGAGGAGTACGTCCATCTGATGCACGCCAACGAGCCGGTGCACGCCTGGCCGCTGCCGTGACGGGAGGGACCGGTCAGGCGCCCGCGTTCATCAGGCCGCCGACCCAGGAGAACACCGCAATGATGAAGGCGTAGGTGCCGACAGACAGGCCCACGAGCCCGGGCCACCGCGGGGCGCGGCGCTGCGCGATGCTGACGATCCCGAGCACCAGGGCGGCCAGGCCGAGCACCAGGGTGACGAACAGTGAGACCGAGGTGTACATGTCATCGTCCCGCGAGGCCTCGACGCCCACGACGGTGAGGGAGTAGATCGCCTGCCACACCGTGAGCACGGCGGCGACGAGCAGGGCCGTCCAGGCCACCGGGTTGCCCTTCTGACCTGCCGACCCGGACGTGCTCGGGCCGGTCGAGCCTCGTCCCTTCCGGCCGGGGCTCGTGGCACGGCTGTCGCCGGTGGGATCCGAGGCCGCGGAACGGCCCCCGGCGGACGTGGGGCCGCCGGTCGACGACGGACCGCTTCCCGAGGCCGGGCCTGACGGTGGTGTCGTCTCGCTCACGTCTCCTCCTCCTGCACTGTCCGTGGTCCTGCAGGTCAGGACCCGGTGATGCCAGCCTGCCAGCATCGCGACGGCGGCACACGTCCACGCGCCGGACCGGCGAGTCTCCGGCGCTTCGCTTGCGTGCGCGCGGCAGGCACGGCGCCCCGCCCCGCGCGAACCGGACGGGTGGTCACCGCCGCGGCGAACGCGACGTGACAGGCGGGTGAGCGATGGCAGGATGACCCGCGTGACACCCCCTGCCACAAATGCTTCAGACCGGTCCGTCGCCGTCGTCGGCGGTTACATCGTGCCTATCGACGGTGAACCCGTCGAGAACGGCACCGTCCTCATCAGGGACGGGGTGATCTCCGCCGTCGGGCGGGATGTCGCCGTCCCCGACGGCGTCGAGGTGGTGGACGCCACCGGCACGTGGGTCCTGCCCGGATTCGTCGAGTCGCACGCCCACCTCGGCATCCACGAGGAGTCCGTCGGGTGGGCCGGTGACGACGTCAACGAGATGACCGGGCCGAACCAGGCCGCAGTCCGCGCCGTCGACGCCGTCCTCATCGACGACGAGGGGTTCCGCGACGCGTTGGCCGGCGGCGTGACCTCCGCCGTCGTCAAGCCAGGGTCCGGCAACCCGATCGGCGGACAGACGGTCGCGGTCAAAACCTGGGGCGGACGCACGGTCGACGAGCAGGTCATCCGGGACGCCGTCTCCGTCAAGTCCGCGCTCGGCGAGAACCCGAAGCGGGTCTACGGCGAGAAGCAGCAGACACCGTCCACCCGGCTCGGGGTCGCGAAGATCATCCGGGAGGCGTTCGCCGCGGCGCAGGACTATCGGGCGGCCCGCGATCACGCCGCCCAGGAGGGCAAGCCCTTCGAGCGGGACCTGACCAAGGAGACGTTGGTGCGGGTGCTGGACGGGGAGCTGCTGTGGGACCAGCACACCCACCGCCACGACGACATCGCGACCGCGATCCGGTTGGCCGAGGAGTTCGGGTACCGGCTGGTGGTCAATCACGGCACGGACGGCGCCAAGGTGGCAGACGTGCTGGCCGAGAAGGACATCCCCGTCATCTTCGGGCCGATGATCACCGCGCGGACGAAGTGGGAGCTGCGGGACCGCGCGATCGCCAACCTGGCTGCGATCGCCGCGGCCGGCGTCAAGGTCGCGATCACCACCGACGCGCCCGTCGTGCCGATCAACTTCCTCGTCCACCAGGCCTCGTTCGCTGTGAAGGAGGGGCTGGACCGGGACGTCGCCCTTCGGGCGCTGACCGTCAACCCGGCGGAGATCCTCGGCCTGGACGACCGGGTCGGGGCGTTGCGCCCGGGCCTGGACGGCGACGTGGTGCTGTGGTCCGGCGACCCGCTCGACGTGTACTCCCACGTCGAGCAGGTCTACATCTCCGGGGTCGAGGTCTACTCCTCGGAGACCGGCGCGGTGGAGCGCTCGCACCGGTTCGACTGAGTCTGCTGGTGCGCGCGGCACCCGGCGCGACGTGCCGGGTGCCGCGCGTGCCGTCCGCCGCCGACGTACGCTCGGGGCGTGACGACGACGAACGATTCCGGCGAGCGGCCCGAGCACGCCGAGGGCGGCAGGTACACGACCAAGGGCAAGGAGTTCGTCCGGGATACGCGGTATATCACCACCCGGATCACCGCCGACGGTGCCGACGGCTACCCGGTAGAACCCGGCCGGTACCGACTCGTCGCAGCCCGGGCCTGCCCGTGGGCGAATCGGGCGATCATCGTGCGACGGCTGCTCGGGCTCGAGGATGCGATATCGCTCGGCCTGCCCGGACCCACGCACGACGCCCGCTCCTGGACGTTCGATCTGGACCCGGACGGCAAGGATCCCGTGCTGGGCATCCACCGGCTGCAGGAGGCGTACTTCAGGCGAGACCCGGACTATTCGCGCGGCATCACGGTGCCCGCCATGGTCGACGTGCCTACCGGTGCGGTGGTGACCAACGACTTCGCCCAGATCACGCTCGACTTCTCGGGTCAGTGGCGTGAGCACCACCGTCCCGGCGCACCCGACCTCTACCCGCAGCGGCACCGGGAGGAGATCGACGCCGTCAACGACCGAGTCTTCCGCGAGGTCAACAACGGGGTGTACCGGTGCGGGTTCGCCGGTTCGCAGGAGGCCTACGACAAGGCCTACGGCCGACTCTTCGCCGCGCTCGACTGGCTCGAGGAGCGGCTGAGCGGTCAGCGGTACCTCGTGGGCGAGACCCTGACCGAGGCGGACGTGCGGCTGTTCACCACGCTGGTGCGGTTCGACGCCGTCTATCACGGACACTTCAAGTGCAACCGCAACAAGCTCTCCGAGATGCCGGCGCTATGGGGCTACGCACGGGACCTGTTCCAGACGCCGGGTTTCGGCGACACGATCGACTTCGCGCAGATCAAGCAGCACTACTATATCGTGCATACCGACATCAATCCGACCCAGATCGTCCCCCAGGGACCGGACCTGTCGGGGTGGCTGACGCCGCACGGGCGCGAGTCGCTCGGCGGGCGGCCGTTCGGCGACGGGACCGCACCGGGGCCGGTCCGACCGGGCGAGGAGGTCACGCCGGGCCACAACCCGCTCGTGGTCACTGGTAACTGATGAAATGCGGCGTGGGGGCAACCCGCATGGTCTGCTCCGGGGAGAGGACCGGCGAGTCCTCGTCGAGGAAGTTCTTCCAGCCCCACCACGCGATGCCGGGCGCGTGCCGGTGCAGCGCGTTCCAGGTGCTCTCCTTGTCGGACTGGCTCCCCTGACCGTCGGCGTGCAGGAGGACCGCGAGCTCGGACCGGTCGAGGTCGGCCTGCTCCAGGTCCGGCAGCATCGACGTCCGGAAGGCGTGCAGGACGAAGAGCTTCTGCGGCAACGCCTCCTCGCGCGTGAGGTCCGCGAGCCAGGTGGCCACCTCCTCGACCTCCGCGGCGTCGACGTGCCCGATCTGCTCGAGATGTTCCTCGTCGGGTCCCAGCCGCCACTCCGGATCCAGCGCCAGGCCCACGTGCGGCAAAGCGAGCAGCTCCTCGTACCGCTGCGCCTGAGTAAGGAAGTCAGTCCGGCCGGGCTGCAGGTCGAGGACCACGTACTGACCTGACTCGCCGGCCGCCTCCACCAGCGGCCGGAGCTCGTCCACGGGGATCTCGTGCGAGTAGTCGCCGTCGTCCCCGGATGCGGAGCTCGCCACGGTCGCGATGACCTCGAGGGTGGGGACCACCTCGTCGTCCGTGAGGTCCTCATAGTCCTCGGCGACTTCCCGGGCGCGCGAGATCGTCTCCTCGGTCCCCTGTTCTCCGAGGACGCCGAGCTCCGGGCTTCCGGGACTGCCGTAGAGCGCCACGTATGTCCGGCCGGGCAGGGCGAGCTGACCGCCGCCGGGGAGCTGCGCGCCGGTGGCCGCGGCCTGTGCCCGCCAGGACAGCGTCTCGTCGTCGCCGAAGGCCCGCCCGAGTCCCACCACCGCCTCCGGGTCGTGCTCGGCGGTCTGCTCCACGGTGGCCCCGCTCGCCCGGGGGTCGCCGCCGGGCACCACCTGGACCGCTGCGCCGGCGGCGCGGGCGGTCGCCACGGCGGCGGCCTGTTCGGGCTCGCCGGTCGACATGACGACGACATCGCCGGCCGGTGGGTCGGGCCGGCGCGTCGCGGGCAGGGTCGGGTCGGCATCGCCCGAGTTCCCGGCACCGGCCGCACCGCCGGGACCATCGCTGCCCCCGACGTCGAGCAGGACGGGCCGCGACGGGTCGAGGCCGGCGAGCGTGTCCACCGCGTCTCTGGGGGCGATCTCGTCCGTGCCGGCGTCGAGCCGTGTCAGGTCGGCGAGAGCGTCGGGGTCCGCAGGAGCCTCGACCACGTCCACCTCGTCCTGGCCTCGCGGCAGGTCCGGGCCGCCGACCGCGAGCACGGTCTCGGTCCCGAGCCGGGCGAGTTCCCGGCTCACCACTTCGCCGCTGTCGGCGGTGAGGACCGGCACGCCGAGCGCCACGCCGACCGAGCCGGCTCGCACTGCCGTCTCCGGCGTCGCGACGACGGCCAGCGGTGCCGAGTCGAAGAAGGTGGCGGCGCTCTGCCCCGCGAGCGCAGCCGGGGACCCTCCGCTCAGGACAACCGTCTCCGTGGGGGCGACGGGCTCGCTGACCACCGGTTCGGGACGCTCGACCGGCTCGCCGTGCCGTGGACCCGTCGGGGCGCAGCTCGTGGCCACCAGGGCGGCGGCGACAACACTCGCGGCGCGAACGGTCCAGCGGCTCATGGGCACCTCCTGGTCACCGAGACCGCGTCCAGGCTACGAGGCGGGCGTGCCGCCGGCACGGGCCTGTGGTCCGCGTGGCGTCCGTGGCCGTCGGCGGCCCGTCACGGCCGCAGCGCACGATGGCGCTCGGCCACGAGGTGCTCGACGAAGGCCGCCGTGTCCTCCCAGCCGCCGACGGCGTGGGTCGGCATGCCGAGGCGGACCACCGGATAGTCGTTGCCGCCGGGATCGAGGCGGTCCCCGACGAACAGCATGTCCGTGACCGGGATCCCGGTCTGCTCGGCGAGGCGCTCCATGCCGTACGCCTTGTCGACGCCCTCGCGAGTGATGTCCACCGACGTGGACCCGCCCGAGCGGACCTCGAGATCCGGCAGCAGGGCGGCGACGGCGGCACGCAGCGCCTCCTTCTTCTCCCCCGTCGGGTCCCACGCCTTCTTCGCCTCCAACGGGGCCTGCTGGCCCAACGCGGAGAACGTCACCTGCGAACCGCGGTCCTCGAGGACCTCGCCCCACGCCTGCGCCTCCCACAGGCCGAGGCGTCGGGCCTCTCCCTCGAGGGCGGCAAAGGCGGCCGTACGCTCCTCGGTGGTCAGGTCGTGGGCGTAGATGGTGCGCCACTGCCCGTCCTCGTGACGCAGGTACCGGGTGCCGCAGGTGGGCATGAGGTGCAGCCGGGACAGCTGCTCCTCGGTCGCGTGCAGATAAGCGAGGACCTGGTCGCTGAACTGGCCGAAGTGCCCGCCGGAGATGACGCACACCGGGGAGATGTCGAGCAGATCCGCCAGCGCGTCCGCCATCCGCGGGGGCATGGGGGACTTCGACGGGGCGAGCGTGTCGTCCAGGTCGAAGGCGATCAGGGCATGAGCCGTCATGGGTCTCCTTCTCGGGTCCGGGCGGACCGGGACAGGTCGTGGGCGGCTGGCGCGACGAAACGCGGCGGAAACGGAGTCCGGGCGGGTGGCCCGGCTCTCGGTGCGATTATGCACTGCGCACCGCGCATGGCCGAAGCCTGACGGCTCAGCCGGCGTAGTGGCGTGCCAGTCGTGCCACGCCCTCGTCGAAGGACACCGTGGGCGTCACGCCCAGGACCTCGCGGGTGCGGCGCTGATCGAACCAATGAGCCGTCGACAGCTGTTCGGCGAGGAACCGCGTCATCGGCGGCTCGTCCCGAGTCAACCGGGAGGGCAGGACAGTCCAGGCGGCCTCGACAACGGCGCCGGCGGCGCGGGCGAGTCCCGGCGGTATGGACCAGGCCGGCGGGGACACCCCCGCGGCACGGCACCAAGCGCGCATGATATCCGCGATCGGGCGCGGTTCGCCGTTGGTGACCACGAAGGCCTCGCCGTGGACGGCCTCGGCCCGGTCCACGGCCGCCACCAGCGCGGCCACGGCATTGTCGATATAGGTGGTGTCGACGAGTGCGGCACCGCTGCCCAGCACGGGCAGTCGCCCGGCCGCCGCACGGTCGACCACGCGCTGGACGAGTTGGGTGTCGCCCGGACCCCAGACGATATGCGGCCGGACTGCCACGACCGCGAAGCCCGATCGGTCAGCTCCGAGTGCCTCGACCTCGGCGGCCGCCTTGGTCCGGGCGTAGTTCCCGCGCGCCCGCTGCGGATCCGCCGCGCCGGCGCCGGCGCCGACGATCGAGGAGCCCAGATGGGCCACCGAGGGAGAGGAGACCTGGACGAATCGGGTGGCGCCGGCGCGCCGGGCGGCGTCCAGCAGGACCCGCGTACCGCCGACATTGACGCGCTCGAACTCCTCGACGGAGCCGGTGAAGGACACCTTCGCCGCGAGGTGGACCACCGCGTCCTGGCCGGTGGCGGCGCGCTCGACGGCATCGGCGTCCTCGACGGATCCGCGGATCTCGCGCACGCCGTCCAGGCCGGCCGCCCGGCGTTGCAGCACGGTGACGTGCTCGCCCCGCTCGGCGAGGGCCTGTGCCACGCCGCGGCCCAGCAGGCCGCTGGCGCCGGTGACGAGCACCCTCACGGCGCGCCCGCCCGGTCTCCGGAGAGCAGTCGCTCGGCCCAGAGCGCCACCCGGGGCCGGTCGACCTTGGAGTTGTGGCGCACGTCCGTGGGGATCTCGGGTACCCGCAGCACGGCGGCGACCGGCACGCCGATGTCACCGCAGGCGTGGCGCACGGCGCGGCTCAGCCCCTCAGGGGCCAGGCTGCCACGGGCGCGAGCGCCGCGATGGACGGCCGGGTCCGTCTCTACCACCACGGCGACCTGCTGGCTGCCCGCCGGCCCGACACCGACGACGGCCGCGCGGACCACCCCCGGCACGGTCAGGGCGGCGTTCTCGGCGGCGACCGGTGTGAGCACCCCGGCCGCGGTACGGAGCACGTGTGCCAGCCGGCCCTCGACCCACAGCCGTCCGGCGCCGTCGAGGTGTCCGACGTCGCCGGTGCGGTGCCAGCCGGGCCAGGTGGTCGAGTGGGCCTCGGTCGCCCATCGCCGGTCGTAACGGTCCTTCAGGTGTGGCGCGGAGACGAGGATCTCCCCGGTGACGCCGGGCTCGGTGGTGGGTTCACCGGTGGCGGCGCCGTCCTGCGTCAGCGGCACGAGTCGGACCCGGGCGCCGCGGACCGGGCGTCCGACGCAGGCACCGCCACCGGCCCCGCGGACGGATCCGGTCACCGCCTCGGCCTCGGCGGCCTCGATCTCCTCGAGGGAGACGTCCGTGACGGGGAGGACCTCGGTCATCCCGTACGGGGTGTGCAGGTCGGCGTGCGGCATCACCTCGGTGGCGCGGGCAAGCTGCTCGGAGGTGATCGGCGCGCCGGCGGAGAGGAACAACTCGACCAGGCCCAGGGTGCGGCGGCGGTCCTCGGTCAGGTCGCGGGCGGTGCGTACCACGTTGGCCAGCGCCGACGGCGAGGCGAACACGGCTCGCGCGTCCACGGCGGCGACGGCGTCGGCCAGTGCGGTGGCGGTGAGCGTCGCCGGCGCCGTGACGTCCATCGCCGGCGTCACACTGGTGGCGCCGGTGGCCGTGCCGAGCAGTGCGAACGGTGCGAACCCGGCGACGAAGGCCCGGTCGGGCGAGAGCCCGTAGGTGCTCGACACGACGTCACGCATGCCCGCGAGACCCCGGTGCGTGTAGACGACACCCTTCGCCGGGCCGGTGGAGCCGGAGGTGAACAGGACCGCGGCCTCGTCCTCCGGCCCGGGCGCAGGTGGTAGCGCGGCGTCACGCTCGGCGAGGGCGACACCGCGGGCGAGCAGTTCGCGCAGCGAACCGGAGATGCCGATGGTGCGCCGGCGACGGTGCGCCGTACGGGGCGGTGTGTAGCCCACCTGATGCGCCGTCGGGACGACGACGAACTTCTGTCCGGGCCAGCGCAGCACCTGCGCGGCGGCCAGCGCCTTCTCGATCCCGATGATGTGGTCCGGCGCCGCGCTGCGCACGGCGCGGGACAGGCCGCGCAGGCCGAGACCGGCGTCGGCGACCACGACGACGGCACCGAGCCGGAGGCAGGCGAACAGGGCGGTCGTCAGGTCGATGCCCGGTGGGACGAGCAACGCGACCCGGTGCCCGGCCCGTACCCCGCTGTCGGCCAGCCCGAGGGCGAGATGGCGCACCCGCCGGTCGAGATCGCCCCAGCTCAGTTCGCTCGCGCCGGTCGCACCGAGAGCGACGACGGCGGTCCGGTCGGCGCTGGTCGTTCCCGGTGCGCCGAGTTCGGTCAGTGCGGACCACACCGGGCGGTACGGCGTGGCGGGACCGTCGCGATCCTCGCCGGGGGCGCCACCGGTGGCCTGCGCTTGCTCCGCGCGTCCCACCCGCCGGTCCAGCCAGGCCACCAGGGTGCCGGCGACGTCGGCGTCCTCGGGCAGCAGGTGGCCCGCGCCGTCGAAGCGGTGGACGTCCGCGTGCGGCAACCGCCCCATGAGGTCGCGGAAGTAGCGTTCGTAGAAGACCGGGTCCTGCGGTCCCCACATGACCAGGGCCGGCACATCCAAGGTGGTCAGGCCCTCGGCGATCCGGTCGAGCTCGGCGCGGCTGGGGTGGCTCGGCGTGGCGGGGATGTCCTCGACGAAGCCGCCGATGCCGTTGCGCTCCACCGCGGACCGGTAAGGCGCCCGGTATGCGGCTCGCACCGGTCCGGACATGCCCCGGGAGAGCGCCAAGGTGGTCTCGAGGAAGGCCGGGGTGCGCGTCGTGGCGCCCTCGTGCAGGCGCCGGTGCCGTACCAGCCGCAGAAGCACCGGGACGGCATGGCCCGGCGGCTGGTGCACGGCGGTGTTCGTCAGGGCGAGGCCGGCGAGTTCGCGAGGGTGGTCCAGCGCCCAGCCGGCCGAGACGATCCCGCCCCAGTCGTGCCCGAGCGTCACCACGCCGCGACCGTCCCAGTCCGGCCCGGAGAGGCCGACGGAATCGGTGAACTCGCCGAGCTGGCGCACCCGGTCCGCGAGGCGGTGCAGGGCGCCGGTGCGCTCGGAGAAGCCCATCTCGAGCTGGTCGACCGCGACGACGCGCCATCCGTATCCGGCCGCCTCGGCGAGCACGTGGCGCCAGAGGAAGGACCACGTTGGGTTGCCGTGCACGGCCAGCACCGTTCCCCGGGGCCGGGTTCCGGCCGGGATGGCCTCGGCGTTGTCAAGGTAGTGCCACGCGTGCCCGGCGGCCGTGACCCGTCTGGACCAGGTGACCGGGACGCCCGGCCACCGCTCCGCGATCACCAGGCCAGCTCCAGCATGGCCGTGTTCAGCCCGGACCCCACGCCAAGGCACATCACGCGGTTGCCCGGCTCAAGACTGTCGGCCTGCTCGGACAGCGTCATGGCGATGGCGGCGGGTCCCACGTTGCCCCACCGGTCGAAGGTGATCGGCACGGCGTCCGGGTCAAGGTCGACCGCGTCGATGATCGCCTGGGTGTAGGGCGTGGAGATCTGGTGCGTGACGTACCGGTCCATCGCGGACCAGTCCCACCCGTCGGCCTCGGCCTCGCGCCAGGCGTCGACGACCAGCTTCAGTCCCTTGGCGAGCAGGTTCTTCGTGTCCGTGGTCATCTTGCCGAACGAGCCGACGCACAGGTTGTGGTGCTCGGTCCCGGCCCGGGACACGCCACCGAGGATGCGGTGTCCGTCCGAGCGGTCCGACGCGCGTCCGACGACGGCGGCCGCTGCGCCGTCACCGAGGGTGAGCGAGGCGAACTGGTCGGCGAAGTCCTGGCGGGTCACGCCGTCCTCCGCGAGCCGAGCGAGCGTGTCCTCCTGGGTGCGCCGGACATCCTCCGCGTTGACGATCACGGCGTGATCGATCTGGCCGGCGTCGATCATCGACGAGGCCATCTGGATCCCGTTGACGAATCCAAGGCAGGCGTTGGTGATGTCGAAGTTGAGGGCACGGCTCGACAGCCCCATCCGGTCGTGAATGCGCACGGCCACGGACGGCTCGAGATGGTTGCGCGAGACGGAGGTGTTGATGAGCAGGCCCACGTCGCCGGGGTCCACACCGGCCTCGGCCAGCGCTTTGGACCCGGCCTCGGCGGCCATGTCCTCGAAGTCGGTGTCCGGCGCCCACCACCGCCGCTCACGCACCCCGCTGACCCGCTCGAGCAGGTTGCCGGGCAGCCGGAGCCGCTTGCGCGCGCCGGCAAGGCGTTCTTCGAACTCCGCCGAGGTCACGACACGCGGCGCCTCGATGTGGGCCAGGCCCACGATGGCGCTGTCGCGGTAGCGGAAGGTCGAGTTGCCGGGCTGCTTCACCGTGCCAAGAGTACGGAAGGACGCCGCGATCGGGCACGTCGACCCGTGCCCGTTTGAGATCACTCACATCTGGTGCGGCCCGGGAACTTCCCGTCCTGCCGCCGTGACGCCACGCCACGGTCCCCGTCGCTCTAGGCTCACCAGCATGGCGACCGACGCGAAGGTCATGCAGATCCCGGGCCACGGTAGTGCGGACGAGGCCCGAGAGGTCCGGATCTCCAGCCCCGACCGGGTGATGTGGCCCGACGCCGGCCGCGGCCCGGTCACGAAGTGGGACCTCGCCGCCTACGTGGCCGGCGTGGCTGAGGCCTTCCTGCGCGCCGTCGGCGACCGGCCGGTGACGCTGCAACGGTTCCGCGGTGGCATCGACGGTGAGGAGTTCTTCTCCAAGAACCCACCCAAAGGCGTCCCGGCGTGGGCACGCACCGTCGAGTGCACCTACCCGTCCGGCCGCAGACACCCGCAGCTGGTCATCGACGAGATCGCCACCGCGGTGTGGGCGGTCCAGATGTCGACCATCACCTTCCACCCGTGGCCGGTACGCACGGCCGACACCGACAATCCCGACGAGCTCCGGATCGATCTCGACCCGCAACCGGGCCGGGACTTCGCCGACGTCGTCACGGCGGCGCGGGCACTGCGGGATCTCATGGCCGAGCTCGGCCTGACGCCGTTCGTGAAGACGTCCGGCAACAGGGGCGTCCACGTCTACGCCCGGATCCGGCCCACGCACGAGTTCCTCGACGTGCGCCATGGGGTGATCGGTATCGCGCGCGAGCTGGAGCGCCGTCTGCCCGACCTGGTGACGACGGCGTGGTGGAAGGAAGAGCGAGGCGAGAAGGTGTTTGTCGATTTCAACCAGGCGAACCGGGACCGCACCATCGCCTCCGCGTACAGTCCACGTTCGCTCCCCGGGGCGCCCGTCTCCATGCCCGTGACCTGGGAGCGCCTGGAGGAGGCAGGGCCAGCCGACTTCACGGTGCACACCGTGCCGGACCTGCTGGCCACCGAGGGTGACGCCTGGGCCGCGATGGACGATCCGGCCGCCCTGGGACGTATCGACGCCGCGCTGGACCTGTGGAACCGCGACGTCGCGGACGGGCTCGGGGAACTGCCCTTCCCGCCGGAGTACCCGAAGATGCCGGGCGAGCCGCCCCGGGTGCAGCCGTCGAGGAAACGACGCGAGGACGACGAGTACTGAGCTTTCGCCCGGGCACGTCCCGGCGATCGGCAGAAGTGGACACCACCTCCGGACCGGGCCGGGCCCCGGGCCGGTAGGTTCACGGCATGGACCTTCCCGTGATGCCGCCGGTCTCGCCCATGCTGGCCAAGTCGGTCAAGAAGATCCCCGACGTCGGACACGTCGAACCGAAGTGGGACGGGTTCCGCACGATCATCTTCCGGGACGGCGACGACGTCGTCCTCGGCAGCCGGAACGAGCGACCGATGACGCGCTATTTCCCGGAGCTCGTGGACGCCGTGCGGGAGCATCTGCCGGCTCGGTGCGTCCTCGACGGTGAGATCGTCGTGATCACCGGCGAGCGGCTCGATTTCGAGGCGCTCCAGCAGCGTATCCACCCGGCGCAGTCCCGGGTGGAGATGCTGGCCGAGCGGACCCCGGTCTCGTTCGTCGCGTTCGACCTGCTCGCGCTGGGCGGCGAGGACCTCACCGCACAGCCGTTCGGCCGGCGGCGCGACCGGCTCGTCGAGGCGCTCGCGCCGGCGGACGCCCCCGTGCATCTCACCCGCGCCACGGCCGACCTGGGCGAGGCCCGCGAGTGGTTCGACACCTTCGAGGGGGCCGGACTGGACGGCGTCATCGCGAAACCGCTCGACGGCCCGTACCAGCCGAACAAGCGCGCGATGTACAAGGTCAAGCACGAACGGACGGCCGACTGCGTCGTCGCCGGGTTCCGGTGGCACAAGTCGGGCCCCGTGCTCGGTTCGCTCCTGCTGGGCCTCTACGACGACGCCGGCACGCTGCACCACGTCGGGGTGGCGGCGTCGTTCTCGATGGCCCGGCGCAAGGAGCTGCTCGAGGAGCTTGAGCCGTACCGCGAGGTTGACCTCGCCGAGCACCCGTGGGGCGCGTGGGCGGACCAGGAGGCGCACGCGGGCCGGCGGATGCCGGGCGCGGTCAGCCGGTGGAACGCGACCAAGGACCTCTCGTTCGAGCCGCTGCGTCCGGAACTCGTGCTGGAGGTGGCCTACGACCACATGGAGGGCGACCGCTTCCGCCACACCGCGCAGTTCCGGCGCTGGCGCCCGGACCGAGACCCGTCCTCGTGCGGCTACGACCAGCTGCAGGAGCCGGCCACTTACCGCCTCTCGGACGTGCTCGGCTGATCCCCGGGCGAGGTGTCCAGGTCCCCGCTGAGCGGGTTGCGCACGAGGTAGCGGATCGAGACGGCGAGCCCGCCCCAGACGACGAGCATGGCGACGATCATCATGACGATCGCGGTCGCGGTCATCGGGTGACCTCCTGGAGGGTCTCGGGGGTGAACTCGTCGACCGGTCGGCGCCACGGCAGTAACGAGAAGGCGACGGCGACGGCGACCATGAAGGCGATCGCCCCCCAGCCGAAGCCGTTGACGAAGGACCACGGGTAGTCCTCATACGGTTGCCGGAACAGCTCCATGGCTGTGGTGACGAGGATGTAGGCCAGCGCGAGCGGCACCACGACGGTGATCATCGCGGACCACCAGCTGCCGAGGCGGGCCGTGGAGACGTAGTTGAGGTGGGCGCGCAGGGTCGGGACCTTGCGCGTGACGAGGCCGACGAGCACGCAGGTGAGGATCGCCGAGGCGACGACCCCGACCTCGTTGGTGTACTTGTCGACCGTGTCGAGCGTCGCCAGCGAGGTGGTGGTCGAGAACAGCGCGAGCGAGATGACGGCGCACAGCCCACCGATGACGGCGGTCGCCTGCACCCGGCTGAGGCCGAACTTCTCCTGGAATGCGGCCGAGACCACCTGGAGGATCGAGATCAGCGACGTGAAGCCGGCCAGCGTCAACGAGGCGAAGAAGAGCACCCCGAACACGGGCCCGCCGGGCATCATCGAGATGATCTGCGGGAAGGTCATGAAGGACAGCGCCACGCCGGTCAGGCCCTCGAGATCGCCGACGGCCACGCCCTGCTGGGCGGCCATGAACCCGAGTGTGGCGAAGACCCCGATGCCGGCGAGCAACTCGAAGGAGGAGTTCGCGAACGCGGCGACGTAGCTGACCGGCACCAGGTTCGCCCGCCGCTTGAGGTAGCTCGAGTACGTGATCATGATGCCGAACGCGATGGACAGCGAGAAGAAGATCTGGCTGTAGGCCGCGACCCACACCCCGGGTTGCGCCAGTGCCGACCAGTCCGGGGTGAAGAACGCGTTCAGGCCCTCGGCGGCGCCCTCGAGGAACAGGGCGCGGACCACGAGAACCACGAACAGCACCACGAGCAGCGGGATGAAGATCTTCGTCAACCGCTCGATGCCCTTGGCGACTCCGAAGCCGAGCACCAGCAACGTCACGAGCCAGAGCCCCAGCATCGGCCAGAAGATGCCACCGACGAAGTCACCGGAATAGCCGGTTCCTGCGTCCTGGAGGAAGTCGGCGACGAAGAACGTCGTCGGGTCGTCCCCCCAGGCGAGGTTGACCGAGAACAACATGTACCGGATCGCCCAGACGATGATGACGGTGTAGTACGTCGCGATGACGAACGCGATCGCCACCTGGAACCAGCCGAGGCCCTCGAGTCGGCGCCCCAGGCGGCGGAACACCAGCGGCGCACTACCGCGGAACCGGTGCCCGAGCGAGTAGTCGAGCAGCAGGATCGGGATACCCGCGGTGAGCAGCGCGACGAGGTACGGCACGAGGAACGCACCGCCGCCGTTCTCGTAGGCCACACCCGGGAAACGCCAGATGTTGCCCAGGCCGACGGCAGAGCCGATCGCGGCCAGCAGGAACCCGAGCTGCCCTGTCCACTGTTCCCGCCCGACCTCGGGGGCGTTCTTCTGAGTCGTCATTGGGCGGCATCGTAGCGTCGCCGAGCGATTCCGGCCGCCGAACGCGCCGGACGAGGTGGTCACGTTCTGGGACGGCGCACCACGACCCGAGATCCGCGACCGACCGGCTGCCACGATGAGTCCATGCTGCGCTCCACGGACCGTATCCAGACCACGCACGCCGGCTCCCTCCCCCGAACCCGGGAGCTCATCGAGGCAAACCGGGCACGGGAGGAGGGGGCGGCCCCGGCGGGGTTCACCGATCTGCTCCGCGATCAGGTCCGCGCGCTCGTCGCCCGGCAGCTCGAGCTGGGCCTGACCGTCGTCGGCGACGGTGAGTACGGCAAGTCGATGTCCTCGCCCATCGACTACGGCGCGTGGTGGAGCTACTCGTTCCAGCGCACCGCAGGGCTGGAGCTGGACGAGAACCAGGCGTGGGCCACCGAGAAGGTGCTCTCCTCCCCCGGCGACGTCCGTCTGACCGGATTTCTCCACCGGCGGGACCGGCAGCGCTTCGCCGAGGCCTACGCGGACCCGGACTCCGGGATCATGCTGGGCAAGCCGAAGGCCTTCCCCGCTGTCACCGGGCCGATCCGCTACACCGGCCAGGACGCCATCGCGCAGGACGTCGCCAATCTCGCGGCCGCGCTGGAGGCGACCGGCGCGCCGGAAGGCTTCATCACCTCGGTCTCCCCCGGCAGCGCCTCACGCATCACCAACCGCTACTACGACACGGACGAGGAGCTGCTGTACGCGTGGGCGGACGTGCTGCGGGAGGAGTACCGGGCGGTCATCGACGCCGGTCTCCTCCTGCAGATCGACGATCCGTGCATCGCGGAGAACTACGACCAGATCGAGCCCGCGCCGTCCGTCGAGGACTACGTGGCCTTCACCCGACTCCGGGTCGACGCGCTGAACCACGCCCTGCGGGGCCTGCCCGAGGACCGCATCCGGTTCCACCTGTGCTGGGGATCGTGGCACGGCCCGCACACCACGGACATCGAGATGAAGGACATCGTCTCGACGATGCTGCGTGTCAACGCCGGCGCGTACACGTTCGAGGCCGGCAACGTCCGGCACGAGCACGAGTGGCGGGTGTGGGACGAGGTCGAGCTCCCGGAGGGCAAGATCATCGCCCCCGGGGTGGTCTCCCATGCCACGAACGTCGTCGAACATCCGGAGCTGGTCGCGGACCGGATCGAGCGCTTCGCCTCGCGTGTCGGCCGGGAGAACGTCATCGCCTCGACGGACTGCGGCCTCGGTGGACGGATCCATCCGCAGATCGCGTACGCGAAGCTGGAGGCACTCGCCCAGGGGGCGCAGATCGCTACCCGTCGGCTGTGGCGGTGACGAGCAGCTCCGTCGCGAGGTCTTGCCACCGAGGGCGGATCGCGTACACACCGGCCAGCCGGACCCGGGTGGCCGTGGCGTAGTCGGGGACCCGTTTCCACAGGCACGGTTCGTCCGGGAGGGCCGCGCGGAACGCCTCCTGCGCCACGGCAGCGCGGCGGGCGCCGAGCAGTCCCTGGCGGACCCGCAGGTCGAGGTGGACGAGGAGGTTGGCGACGTCGAGCGCGCGCTCCCCCATCGCGAGCGTGTCGACGTCGATGAGGCCCAGTTCTCCCTCGCCGTCCAGCAGCACCTGCTTGTCGTGCAGGTCCCGATGCAGCATGCCGAGGTACGGCGCGACCGGCAGGTGGCGCAGTCGCTCCGCGGCGTGTGCGACGGCGTCGCCGGCCACGTCCGGATCGATCCGGCCGGCCTCCACCGCGCGGTCCACGGCTCGGGTCATCGCCGCGACCTCCGCGGCGGCGTCGTGGGTGGGCAGGCCGGTCGGGTCCAGGGCGTGCAGCTCACTCACCGCCCGCCCCACGCCGGCCCAGGTGCGGGCGAGCGTGTCCGGGCCGAGGCTCCGGCCAGCCTCGAGGAGGGTGGTGCGGCCGACTGACGTCAGCCGCAGGGTCCCGGCGCGCTGGTCGACGTCGAGGAGGCGCGGGACCGCCACAGTCCTCAGTGGCGCGAGTCGGCGCAGTCTGTCGGCGACGTCCGCCGTCCTGCGGGGACGGACGACCTTGACGTACTCGGTGCCGGCAGCGCCGTCGACGGCGACCACGGCACGACGGCCGGTGCGGTGGCTGACCAGGCGCGCTCCGGGCAGCGCGAGCGTGGGCGTCAGGCCGGGAAGGCGGTCGTCGTCGGGCGGCTCCGGCGTGCGCGGGGCGCGCGGCCGGGCGGGCCGGTACCCGCAGTGCCCGTGACCGTCCCGCACGGCGGAGGCGGCGAGCGTCCCGGCCGTCTCCACGAGCGCCGCCACATGCTCCGGCCAGCCGGGCAGGTGCCGCCGGAAGGGCTCGACGGCGCGTTGCAGCAGCGCGCCCGCGGTCAGCGCGGTCAGCGCCCGGGGGTCGGTGTGGCCGCCGGCGGCGTGATAGCCGTCCAGCAGCGACCCGGGCGTGGGCTCGCCCGTGACGCCACGCGCCAGCAGGTCGGCCACCACGTCCGCGGCGGCCCAGGAGGCGAGGTCGGTCAGCGGGTCGTCGACTCCCGCCCGGTCCAGGTCGATGACGGTGGGCCTGCCGTCGGCCCCCAGCACGACCTGGTCGGCGGAGAGATCACCGTGGACGAGGGACCGGGCGGAGCGGTCTTCCGACGCGAGGAGCACCTGCTGGGCGACGGCGCGGGCCGGCCGGCCTAGCGAAGGGGCGACCGCCTCGACGGCACCGACGGCGCCGGAGAGGGTGCGGTGCAGGTCCATGGGCTCCAGGCCGGGTGGGACGGGCGCTCGATGTGCCGCGGCGAGCACGGCCCCGACGGAGCGGCGATACCGCTGCGCGGACGCGCGGTCCACCGTCTCCAGCGCGGTGCCCGGGACGAACCGGGTGGCCACCACGCCGTCCTTGCCGGTGGCGAGGAGTTCCGCCGTCGGCAGGTGTGGCGCCAACAGGCGGTGCGCGGCCACGTGCGCGGCGGCCGCACGGGGTCGGTGGACCTTGAGCACCCGGCCCCGGCCGGTGTCGATGCCCACCCACCGGCGCGCGGGTTTGTACGCCACCGCCTGAGCAGCCGGGTAGCGGGTCAGCACCGACCGGACGCCGGGCAGGTCCCGGTCGACGGCCACGTCGCCGACCACGAGCCCGGCGTCCCTGTCGGTGAGGATGACACCGCTGTGCCGGGCGGCGGCCCGCCACGACTTGTCGAGCTTCTCCGGGGCTCCCTCCCCGTAGGCGGCGGCGAACGCGCGGATGCGTGCGCCGTCGGACCGCCGCAGGATCAGGCCGCCGACCAGTGAGGTGCCCGGTTTGTAACGCAGGTAGGTCAGGCGCGCCCCGTCGACGTCCCACCCGGCGTCCGCGAGGCGCTCGGCGAGGCATGCCTCGTCGAGGACCGTGGCGATCCCGGGGACGCCAGGATCCGCGGCGGCGAGGGTGCGGTCCTCCTCACGCACGGCGCACCTGCGCGGCGACGTCGCCAAGGACCGCCAGGCGAGAACCCGGGGTAGCGGCGAGCCCCTCCGGGCTGCCCTGTTCGAGGACGCGACCGCCGGAGAGCACGACCACCTGGTCGCAGTCCAGGACGTCGGCGAGGACGTGGGTGATGACGAACGTGGTGCGCCCCTCGGCGAGTCGGTCCAGGGCGTCGCGCACCACCGCGGAGTTGTCGGCGTCGAGTCCGGTGGTGGCCTCGTCGAGGATGACGATCGAGACGTCGCGGAGCATGGCGCGGGCGATGGCGATCCGCTGCCGTTGGCCGCCGGAGAGCGTCTCCCCGCGTTCCCCGACCACGGTCTCGTAGCCCTCGGGCAGCGTGCGGACGAACGCCTCGACGTTGGCGTCCCGGGCCGCGCGCTCGACCTGCTCGTCCGTGGCCGCGGGGTTCCCGAGACGGATGTTCTCCCGGACGGTCCCGGTGAAGAGCACGGATTCCTGCAGGACCACGGCGACCCGGGAGCGCAGTGAGTCGATCGTGACGTGGCGCAGATCGTGGCCGTCGATGCGCACGGCGCCGGAGACGGGGTCCTGCAGCCGCAGCAGCAGGGATGCCAGCGTGGATTTGCCCGAGCCGGAGTGCCCGACGAGGCCGACGCGGGTTCCCGGGCGGACGTGGACGGTGACGTCGTCGAGGGCGGTGGAGCCGTCCTCGTACCGGACGGTGACGTGGTCGAGGGTGACCTGGCCGGCGGGGCGGTGGAACCGGTGGGCGCCCGGCGCGTCGGCGATCTCCTGACGGGTCTCGACGAGATCCAGGATGCGTTCGCCGGACGCGGCCGCCTTGGCGATGCGGCCGGTGTACTTGGCGAGGTCGCGCATGGGTTTGAACGCTCCCTTGAGGTACTGGACGAAGACCACGAGCTCGCCGGGGGTGAGGTGGCCGCGGAGCACGGACAGGCCGCCGACGAAGAGCACCGCCCCGGTGGCGATGCCGACGAGCAGGTCGGTCCAGCGTTCGAGTGCCGCGGACAGGCGGGTGGCCTTGACGCCTTCGGTGAGCTCCTTGGCGTTCGAGGCGGAGAAGGTGTCCTCGAGTTTGTGCTGCAGGGAGTACGCCTGGACCACCTTGATCGCGCCGAAGGATTCTCCGGCGGCGCCGGCGAGCTCCCCCTCGCGCTTGCGCTGGGTGCGCGCCGCCGAGGTGATGCGACGGGAGGAGCGGCGCGAGTGGAGCAGGAAGACCGGGAACGCCGCCAGGACCACCAGCCCGAGCCGCCAGTCCAGCACGAGCATGACGACCATCATCGCGACCAGGGTGACGACGTTGCCGATCAGCGGCATGGCGGCCGTCACGGCCACGTCGCGCAACTTCCCGACGTCGGAGATGAGCCGGTTGATGAGGTCGCCGGAGCGGGTGCGGTTGTGGAAGCGCAGCGAGAGCCGCAGCGCGTGTGCGTAGACCTCGGCACGGACCGCGGTCATGGTCCGGGTCCCTGCCAGGGCGAAGCACACGGTCATCGCGTAGGCGGACAGGGCGCGCAGGCCCGCGACCGCGACGACGGCGAGGGCGCACAGGACGAGCAGGCGCACGGTGCCCGGCTGCTCGCCGGACGCGCCCGGGGCGATGACGGCGTCGATGACGAACTTCAGCGGCCAAGGCTCGAGAATGCGGAAGGCGACCTCGGCGAACAGGGCCACGAAGCCGCCGGCAACCAGGGGCCGCTGGGGCCGCAGGTGCGGACGCAGGTACGCGAGGGTCCGACGCAGCGCCGGTGCGGCGCTGCGCAGATCAGCGGGGCGGGCGCTCATGCCAGGCTCCGGACGGGGTCGTTGTGGCCGGTGGCATCGGCTCGGAGAGGGCCGGGGAGCGTGCCGGCCCGGGCGTCGGCGTCGAGCGAGAGTCCGGCGGCCGCGAAGCTGCGGCGCACGACCTGGCCCCAGGTCCGGGCCTGTTCGACGGTCTGCCGCGCGGCCCGGCCGAGCCGATGCCGCCGCTGCGGTTGCGCGGCGAGCTGGGTCAGAGCGGCGGCCAGCGCCGCCGGGTCCGAGGCAGGCACGAGCACGCCGTCCCGCTCGTGGCGCACCAGGTCGGTCAACTGGCCCACGGCAGAGGCGACGACGGGAAGCCCGGCCGCCATGTACTCGAGCACCTTCAACGGCGAGAAGTACGTCTCTCCGGACATCTCCGGTGCGGGATAGGGCGCGGCGGCGACGTCCATGGCGCCGAGCCAGCCGGGGACCTCGGACGGCGCGACCGATCCGGTGAACGTCACCGCGTCGGCGAGGCCGCGCTCGTGGGCGAGACGACGCAGCGGCTCGGCCTGCGGCCCGTCCCCGACCAGGACGAGGCGGGCGTCCGGGACCGCGGGAACCACGCGCCCGAAGGCCTCGAGCAGGGTCTCGGTGCCGTGCCAGGGCTTCAGGGTGCCGACGAACCCCACGGTGAAGGGCCGCCGTCCCGACCTCGGCGCGGGCCGGATGCGGTCGGTGTCGACCCCGTTGGGTTCGACGACGACGTGGGCGCGCGGCGACTGGCGGCGTGCCCAGGCCGCGACCGGTTCGGAGACGCACACCGCGGCCGTCGCCACGGCGAGGACGTCGCGGGCCACCGTGCTCGCCTCGGCCACGTGGACCAGGCCACGGTGGCGTGCCTGCTCCAGCGGCAGCGGGGCGTTGACCTCGAGGACGGACGGGATGCCGTGTGCGGCGGCGTAGGCGGTGCCGGCGCGGCTGAAGAGCGAGTAGCGCTCGTAGACGGCGTCGAAGCCTCTCCGGCCCGCCGCCGCGGCGAGTGCGGAGCGCATCTCGGCGTCCGCGTGTGTCAGGCGGCGTTCCCGGTCGGCGAGGTCACCGCCGGTGACGCGCTCGAGGCGGTGGGTGAGGAGACGGCCCTCATCGGTCGCACGGGCCAGGGGCCCCGCGGGCGATCCACCGCTGCGGCGGCAGAAGAGCTCGACGGTGTGCCCCGCCCCGAGCAGGACACGGATGACCTCCTGGACATGCACGGAGGCGCCCTTGGTGCCGAACACGGGGATTCCGGGGTCGGCGCAGACGTACGCGATCCTCATACCGTCACCTCACTGACGCGGCGTGCCCTGCTGGTGCTCGTGTCGCGGGTCCGGCCGAGCGACCGCGTGGCCGCCGCCGGGCCGGCCGGCCGGTTCGTGCCGGGCACCAGGGCGTCGAGCTGCGCCGCCTGCCGGGCGGCGTCGAACTCCTGCTCGACCAGGGCGCGCGCCGAGCGTGCGAGACGAGCCGCCAGGGCGGAGTCACCCAGCAGGCGCGTGATCGCTCCGGCCAGCGCGCCGGCGTCGTGCTGCGGGACCTGAAGGCCGGTGACCTCGTGGCGCACGGCCTCTCCGATTCCGGTGACGTCGGTGGAGACGACCGGCGTGCCGAGCGCCATCGCCTCGAGCAGGACGGTCGGCAGGCCGTCGGCGTTCCCGTCGGCGCCCACCACGCAGGGTGCGGCGAGCACGTCGGCGGCCGCGACCGCGTCGCGGACCCGGTCCTGCGGCTGCGGCCCCGCGAGCTCGACCAGCTCGGCCACACCGAGTGTGTGGATCTGGGTGCGCAGGTGCGGCTCAAGGTCCCCGCCGCCGAGGATCCGGCACCGGACCGGCTGACCGGCGTCACGCAGCGCGGCGACGGCGGAGATCAGCACGTCGAAGCCCTTCTTCTCCACCAGGCGTCCGACCGCCGCCACGGTCGGGAGCTCGGGCGCCGCCACCGGCCGCTCGGGAGCGGCCGGTGGGGAGAACGGGAAGGCCGCGAGGTCGAGCCCGTTGTAGACACGGTGGACGGGCGTGCCGGCCGACGCTGCCGGGTATCGGTCGGCGATGTGCCGGACGTTGTAGTCGGAGACGGTGACCACGTGGTCGGCGTCGGTGATCTTGCGGGCGTTCTCCGCCGGTTCGACGTCGGCGTGGAAGAGGTCTTTGGCGTGCGCGGTGAACGAGTACGGCACGTCGGTCAGCAGGGAGGCGAGCCGCGCGACCGTCGTGGCCAACGAGGCGAAGTGGGCGTGCAGGTGGGTGATGCCGCGGGCGATCACGGCCTCGGCCAGGTCGACGGCCTGGACGGCGTCGGAGACGTCGGCGGCCAGCAGTTCCGGCAGCGCCGGACCCAGGCGTGGCAACTGCGGGTACGCAGCGGTCAGCGACGCCCACACGTCCTCGGCCTTACGCGGCCGAGCGAGGTAGCTGACCGGCGCCTGGACGCGCGCGAGGGTGTCGTGGAACCGAGGGTCGTTCGGCGGCCGGAGCGAGAAGATCTCGATCTCGGTGCCGCGGGCTTCCCGGGCGAGGATCTCGCTGACCACGAAGGTCTCGGAGAACCGGGGGTACATCTTCAGCACGTAGCCGATCCGTTCAGGCGACATCGGCGTTCTCCTTCTCGTCGGCGAGTTCGCTGAACAGGACGGGGAGCCGGCGCAGACCGTCGAGGTCGATGCCGTGGCCGGCCACCGGGGCCCGGCGGACGGCGCCGGCGAGCCAGTCGGTCAGAGCCGCGGCGGAGAGCCTGTCCGGGGTGAGGTGGTCGATGACGCCTGCAGCGGTCAGGGCGCGGGCACGCACCAGCTGCTCGGTCCGCGGCCGCACCCTCGGGACGACGAGCATCGGCGTGCCGGCGGACATGGCCTCGCAGACCGTGTTGTACCCGCCCATTCCGACCACGGCGGAGGCTCCGGCGAGCAGCGCCGTGGCGTCCTCGACGAACTCGTGGACCTCGAGGTCGGGCCGGCTCTCGGCGATGCCGTGGATCCGGCATCGTTCTCGGGGGGGCATCTGGGGCCCGGTGACGAGGACTCCGCGGTGGCCGGCGGGCATCGCCGCGCGGGCGAAGGCCTCGGCGAGTGTCGCGCCGTCGGATCCGCCGCCGACGGTGGCGAGCACGTAGGGCGACTCGACCGCGGTGCGCCGTCCGGACGGCAGGGCGTCCCGGCCGTGGGCCAGGTAGCCGGTGTGGACGGTCCGGTGACGCAGCCGTCGCGGCAGCTCGAGCCCGGCCAGCGGGTCGTGCACAGCGGCGTCGCCGTAGACCCAGACGGCGTCATACCACCGATCCAGTGCGGCGCCGTTGCGTTCGGCGGACCATTCGCGCCGGGCGACTGCCGGGTCGTCGAGGACGTCACGCAGGCCGAGGACCACCTGGGTGGTGCCGGCGAGCGCCCGCAGGGCGGGTTCGAGCTCGCCGCGCAGGCCCCGTGGGTGCTTGTCCACGACGAGGACGTCCGGGCGGAAGCTGGTG
Organism: Georgenia deserti; assembly: GCF_042680605.1. Classification (NCBI taxonomy): domain Bacteria; kingdom Bacillati; phylum Actinomycetota; class Actinomycetes; order Allobogoriellales; family Allobogoriellaceae; genus Georgenia; species Georgenia deserti. The sequence continues at coordinate 45,125 of NZ_JBHUEE010000010.1, read as the reverse complement.
AGCGCCGCGGTGAGGACCGCACGGCGCATGTCGACGACGTGCCGCTGGCCGACCGAGAGATGCCGGGCCCCGTAGTCGCCGTCGGCGTCCTTGGCGAGACCGGGCAATGAGACGAGGTCGCAGCCCCGAGGCCGGTGTGCGGCCACCGCCTCGGGCGCCCCGGTGAGCAGCAGGATGTCCGGGGCGGGTTCCATCCCGGACAGCGCGTGCGCGATGGCGAGGTTGCGCCTCACGTGTCCGAGGCCCTGCGCGTCGTGGGAGTACAGGGCCACGCGGGGACGCGTCCCGGTGCGCACGTCTGCCGACCGGGCTGCTGGTGGTGCCGGCACCGTCGTGGTCATGGTTTCCCTCCCTGTCTGCGACGTCCGGTGACGTCACAGGCGACGATGCCTCGCCACCGTGAGCGCGAGATGATGACGAGATGAGAAACTCTTCATGAACGCCCAGGTCACGCCGCCTCTCGAGCGACCCGGACCGACGTGACGGCGCCCTCGCCCCCTCGATGCCCGCGACTCGTCAACGATGTGCCGACTCGTCAACGTTGTGCCCAGTTGTCAGAAGAGTGCACGTGCACAGGAAGGACAAGTCGGCACAGGAGTGACGAGTCGCCGGGGGTGGGGTGGGAGGATGGCGGCATGCCTACCCCGCACATCGCCGCCGAGGTCGGCGAGATCGCTCCCGCCGTCCTCCTGCCCGGTGACCCGCGCCGCGCCGAACGGATCGCCGCCCAGCTCATGCCCGACGCGCGGCAGGTCTCCGACGTGCGCGGCAACGGTGTCTACACCGGACAGGTCGACGGCCGGCCGCTGACCGTCATGGCCTCCGGCATGGGAATGCCGTCCCTCGGCATCTACGCGAACGAGCTGTTCGCGACCTACGGGGTGGAACGCATCGTCCGGGTCGGCACGGCGGGTGGCATGTCGCCGCAGGTGAAGGTCGGCGACGTCGTCGTCGCGCTCGGCGCGCACACCGACTCCGCGATGAACGACCGCCGCATCGCGGGGATCCGGTTCTCCGCCGTCGCGTCCTACCCCCTGGTGGCCGCGGCCGTCGCGGCGGCCGGCGACGATCCGGTCCACGTCGCCCCCGTGGTCTCCCGGGACCACTTCTACGGCAACCCGCCGGAGCAGATCCAGGCGCTTGCCGACCACGGCACCCTCGCGGTGGAGATGGAGGCCGCCGCGCTGTACGGCATCGCCGCCCAGTACGGCCGACAGGCCCTGGCCGTGTGCACGATCTCCGACCACCTCCTCGACTCCTCGCAGGACTTCAGCGCCGCACAGCGGGAGGAGAACTTCCAGCGCGCCCTCCAGCTCGCGCTGGCCGCCGCGCTGGACTGAGCGACCTGACGCGCCGATTGCCGTTGCGGACCCCACAGTGATTGGCGCATCCTTGTGTGACAGCGATCACGCCAGGAGTGGAGCAGGTCATGGACACCAACTACGACATGCTGCCGATGCTCGGGCGGGGAAAGCACCGCAATCCCCGCAAGGGCGCGTGTTTCATGGAGCTCGCCTCCTACCTGGCCGGTGAGCGGTGGAGCGACCGGCCCTCGTGCACGCACCGCCTGCTCGCCCATCTCGCACGGCTGGTCAACGACTGCACCTCGGACGCCGCTCGCCCGCAGCTGGCCCCGCTGGTCCCCTCCGTCATCGGGTTGACGAGCACGGACCCGCGCTGGGACCACGAGATCGCGCTCCTCACGGCAACCCGGGCGCTCCCCGTCGTCGCCGAGGAGACGCAGCGGTCGCTGGCCGTCGGAGCCCTCAGCGTGGACCGCATGCTCGCGGCCGGGGACGGCCGTGACCCGGACACGCTGCGCACCACGACGGCACTGGCGCTGCGCGAGGCGCCGTTGGCGGCGCAGTGGGCGCGCCGGTTCATCTCCCACGGTGTGGTCGGCCCGGTCCGGTTCCACCCAGGGCCGGTCATCCTGGACTTCGCCGTGCCGGGCATCGCCACCGCGTGCGTGCCGGACAGCGACGAACGGCTGCGGATCCTGCTCGCCGACGCCGTCGCCGTGTGCCGCGGTCTGGCACGCGGGTACCGTGCGTCCGCCGAGGCGGGGCCACCGCTCGAGCCGGAGCAGTGGCGCGAGGTGGTCGCCCCCGCCCGCGTCGGCTGAGCCCCCCGGCGGCTACCCCGGCTCCGAGGTCAATTGGGCACGTAGCGCCCGTAGGTCCACCTTGCCGGTGGGACTCCGCTCGATCTGTTCCCGGAGCACCACCCGCTTGGGTTTCTTGTACCCGGCGAGCCGGCGGCCCACGTGCGCCGTCAGGTCACCGGCCGTCACCGCCGAGCCCGCCCGGAGCGCGACGACGGCGGTCACCGCCTCGCCCCACCGCCGGTCCGGGAGTCCGAGGACGACGGCGTCGGTGACCTCCGGGTGACTCAGCAGGGCTTCCTCGACCTCAGCCGGGTAGATCTTCTCGCCACCGCTGTTGACGACCGCGCTGCCGCGGCCGAGCAGCTCGACATACCCCTCCCCCAGCACCTGGACGTAGTCGCCGGGCACCACGTGCCGCCGGCCACCGATCACCGGGAAGGTCTCGGCGGTCCTGCCCGGGTCCCCGAGATACCCCTGCGGGAGCGCACCCCGGAATCCCAGCACCCCGACCGCACCCGGCATGTCCTGGACTTCCTGATGTGCGGCGTCGAGCACGACGGCGCCGGGGAACAACCGCAACCGGGCCGGCAGGTCGTCGGCGGACCCGGAGACGGCGACGGCGTAGGGCCCACCTTCGGTAGAGGCAAGGAAGTCGGAGATCGTCACGTCACCGAGGGCGTGCAGTCGCGCCTTGACGTCGTCGGACAGGCGCATCCCGGAGGAGATGACGGAATCCAGGTGCGGCAGCACGGGGCCCGCGTCCGCGGCGTCCGCCTCGACGGCCTCGAGCAGCGGCCGGGCGACCGCGTCCCCGGCGATGATCCACCGCGTCGCCAGCTGGTCCCGGGCCAGCCGGATCGCCGCCTCGGCGTCGAGCCGAGGCGAGGCGAGCACGACGACGGTGCCGCCGAGGCTCAGCACGTTCATGCTGTTGAACAGCGCGGTGCCGTGCATGAACGGCGCGAGCGGCATGACGACGACGTGTGGTGTGCCCGCGTCGCTGGCGACGCCGATCGCCGCCTCGAGCGTGCCGGGCACGGGCAGGCCGAGCGTCCCGTAGGTGGCGTACTGCTGAGCCTCGAACAGGTCGGCGACCGACCAGACGACGGCCTTGGGCCTGCCGGTGGTGCCGCCGGTGCACAGCAACAGCCGCCCGTCGTCGGGTATCTCGGGCCGATGTTCCTCGGCGGGGGCGTCGAACGGCACCGCGCCCGGCACCGCGGGACGGGCGCCGGCGTCGTCGTCGACCTCGAGGCGCAGTCTGAGCTCCGGCACCTCGGTCCGGTCGGCGGCGGCCGTGACGGCATCGGCGAGGGACCGAGGGTAGACCAAGGCCGTGGCCTGGACCTCGGCCAGCAACCCGGCGAGCTCGCCGGCTCGTGAGCGGAAGTTCAGCGGTGCCGGCGCGGCACCGAGCGTCAGCGCGGCGAAGAGCGCCGAGAGGTACTCGGGGCAGTTGTAGGCGTAAATGGCGACGGTGTCCCCGCGGCCGATGCCGTGCGCGCGGAACAGGCCGGCGAGGCGAGCGGCCTCTCGCTCCAGCTCCCGGTAGGTCAGTGCGCGCTCGCCCGAGGTGACTGCGACCCGGTCCCCGACGGCGGCGGCGACCTCGCGCCAGAGCTGCCCGTAGGTGCTGCGCACGGTGCTATCGGTAGTAGCGCAGGACAAGCTGGGCGACGCAGGCCGGCTTGGCCGCGCCTGCGACCTCGAAGGTGGTGTCGACCTGCAGCTGGTGACCGCCGTCGAGCTCGGTCACGTCGCTGAGCGTGCCGGACAGCCGGATGCGCGAGCCGACGGGTACCGGCGCGGGGAACCGCAGCTTGTTCAATCCGTAGTTGACGCCGGTGCCGACCTCCTCGACGACGAACACCTCGGCCATGAGCGGGACGATGAGGCTGAGGGTGAAGTAGCCGTGCACGATCGTCGTACCGAAGGGGCTCGCCGCGCCGGCCGCCTCGTCGAGGTGGATCGGGTTGTGATCTCCGGTCAGGTCGGCGAAAGCCCGGACCTCCTCGGCGGTGACGGTCCGCCAGGACGACGGACCGAAGCTGGCACCGGCCAGGCCAGGTAGATCGTCCACCCTGGCACGTAGCACGTTCTCGGTCGTCGTCATCGTCTTCCCTCCACGCCTCGTCACGCGTCGCCCGCAGGCTACCCGAGCGTGGCGATGCGCAGGCGTGGGGTGCCGTCGGGATTCCATACGCCGGAAGAGCCTCTGCGGTGGGAGTCGACGAGATGGGTGTCGACGATGCCGATGGCCTCCATGAGGGCGTGCATGGTGGTTGGGCCGACGAACACGAATCCGCGCCGTCGCAGCTCCTTCGACAGGGCCACCGATTCCGGGCTGGTGGTGGGAACCTCCTGCGGTGTGCGCGGCAGCGGCGTGCGCTCCGGTCGGTAGGACCACACGAGCCGTTCGAGGCCGCCGTCCGCCCGCAACATCACCGTGGCGTGGGCGTTGGTGCGGGTGGCCTCGATCTTGCGGCGGTTGCGGATGATGCGCGCGTCCTGCATCAGTCGCGCGATGTCGCCGTCGGTCATCGCGGCGACCGCGTCAGGATCGAAGTCGTGGAAGACCTCCCGGAACGCGGGCCGTTTGCGCAGCACGGTGGCCCAGGAGAGCCCGGACTGGAACGCCTCGAGGCTGAGCCGTTCGAACACGGCGGCCTCGCCGGTCACCGGCATGCCCCATTCGGTGTCGTAGTACTCGCGCAGCAGCGGGTCGGTAGCCGCCCAGGTGGGCCGGGCCAGCCCGTCCGGTCCGACGACGACGGCGCCTGACGTCGTCCCGGTGGTCTCGCTCGCCGCCGCGGACTCGCTCCCCCCGGTCGTCTCGCCGGCCCTCATGGTGTGCCGCCGAGGTCCCGCTCGAGTTCGGCGTGCAGTTCGCGGCGGCGGGACTCCTCCACCCAGGCGGCGTCGATGCCGTTGCGGGCGAGAGTGCTCAGGTGCTCCTCGCCCAGGTCGAGTGCCTCGGCCGTGCGGTCGGTGACCTCGTCGAGGTAACCGCCGAAGTAGGCGGGGTCGTCGGAGTTGAGGGTCACCATCACTCCGCTGTCGAGCATCCGCCGCAGCGGGTGCTCGTGCAGCGCGTCGACAACCCGCAGGCGCAGGTTCGAGACCGGACAGACGGTGAGGGGGATGCGCTGGGCCACCAGCCGGGCGACCAGCGCCGGGTCGCCGCAGGCGCGCACGCCGTGGTCGACGCGTTCGACGCGGAGATGGTCGAGCACGCCCGTGACGTTCTGCGGCGGTCCTTCTTCGCCGGCGTGCGCGGTCAAGTGCAGGCCGTGGGCGCGGGCGAGGTCGAAGGCCTCGACGAAGTCGCGGGCGTGCGCGGTGAGCTCGGTCGAGCACAGCCCGAGACCGAGCACCGGGTATCCGGACTCCACGACCTCGCGGACGGTCGCCAGCGCCGCCTCGCCCGGGAGATGGCGCAGGACCGTGACGATGAGCCCGGCCGAGAGGCCGTGCCGGCCGGGCGCAGCCTGCAGGGCGCTGGTGACGCCGTCGAGCACCTCGGCCGCGCGCACACCGCGTCCGGTGTGCGCCTGCAGGTCGAGCGAGACCTCGGCGTGGCGCACCCCCGCCGCCGCGGCGCGCGCGAGGTACGCGTCGGTGAGGGCGTGGAAGTCCTCGCCGGTGCGCAGGACCTCCTGGCTCATCGTGTACAGGTCCAGAAACGACTGGAGATCGGTGAAGTCGAACCGGGCGCGCAGCTCGTCGGGGTCGCGCCAGGGCAGGTCGAGGCGGTTCTGCTCCGCCAGCCGGAACGTCATCTCAGGCTCGAGCGTCCCCTCGAGATGAAGGTGCAGCTCGGTCGGCATCCGCATGGGGCCAGTATGCCCAGCCGCCGCTGCCGCTGTGTCTGTCGCGTTCCTCGGACCCGTCGCGGGTCCCCGGTCGCCTGGTGCGCACGCGCCCGCCCGGCGAGGTGGCCGGACACCGACCGACGAGCCGGACAGAATGGTCAGGTGAGCTCGTCCTCCTCCGCCGTCGTCATCGGGGCCGGCGTGGCCGGCGCCTCCGTCGCCTTCGCCCTCGCTCGCCGCGGGGTCGCCGTCACGGTCGTGGACGACGGCGCCGCGGGTCAGGCCACCGCGGCCGGCGCCGGCATCGTGGCGCCGTGGCTGTCCTCCTCGACAGGACGCTTCTACGACCTCTACGCCGCCGGGGGCGCCTTCTACCCGAGGCTGCTCGACCTCCTCGGCGAGGCGGGCGTGACTCCCCCGGACTATCGGCGCACCGGCTCGCTCGCGGTCCACCACGATCCTGGTGTGCTCGCCGCCGCAGAGGCGAACGTCCGGGAGCGGGTCGCCGCCGCCGGCGCGGTGGCCGGCCGGGTCGAACGGCTCCACACCGGGCAGCTGCGCGACCTCTTCCCACCGCTGGCCGAGGACCTGTCAGGTTTCTTCCTCACCGGTGGCGGCCGGGTGGACGGACGCACGCTGCGCGACGCGCTGCTCGCGGCGGCAACGCGGGCCGGTGCCCGGCGGATGAGCGGGGCTGTGCACCTGGCCACCGTCGGCGAGGCCGTGACCGCCGAGGTGAACACGACCCCGCTGGAGGCGGACGCCGTCGTCGTCACGGCCGGGGCGTGGACCGCGGACCTGCTGGCTCGCGCGGGCGTGCGCGTGCCGGTGGTACCCCAGCGTGGGCAGATCACCCACCTGCGCCTGGAGGGCGCGGACACCTCGGCGTGGCCGACGGTCACCCCTCTCGCCCACCACTACCTGGTCGCCTTCGACGCGGGACGAGTGGTGGCCGGTGCCACCCGGGAGACCGGGAGCGGGTTCGACCCGCGCATCACGGCCGCCGGTCAGCTCCAGGTGCTGCAGGACGCGCTGTCGATCGCCCCCGGCCTCGCCGACGCCACCCTTATCGAGACCCGGGTCGGCCTGCGCCCGCTGCCCGACGAGCTGCCCGTGGTCGGCCAGGTGGGCGAGCGGCTGTGGGTGGCGACGGGGTACGGCGCCGGTGGCCTGACGATGGCGCCCCTGCTCGGCGATGCGCTGGCCCGGGCGGTGGTCGGCGAGGACGCACAGGAGATCTCCGGGCTCGTGTGAGTACCGGGCTCGGCGCGCTCCTCAGAACGAGGAGCCCGCACGCGGGAAGATCGCGGCGAGAGCTTCCTCGTCCTGCTCCGTCGGTGTCCACGAGACGGCCTCGGCGTTCTGGGCCACCTGCTCGGGTGTGGTGGCGCCGGCGATCACGCTGGCCACCGCGGGCTGGGACGCCAGCCAGGAGAACGCGACCTGCACCTCGGCCATGTCCCGCTGGCGCGCGAACTCGCTGAACGCGCGAACCTTGTCCATGAGCTCGGCGTTGTCGAGGAGTTCCTGCTTCGACCGGCTCAGCCGGCTGCCCTCGGGGGCGCTCCCGGAGGCGTATTTGCCGGTCAGCAGGCCGTTGGCCAGCGGGAAGAAGGGCAGGAGGCCGAGTCCGTAATGCTCAGCGGCGGGGATGACCTCGCGCTCGGCGGACCGCTCGATGAGGCTGTAGTGGTTCTGCGCCGAGATGAACGGCGTGAACCCGCCGTCCAGCGCGACATGGGCGGCCTCGGCGATCTGCCAGCCGGCGAAGTTCGAGTGCCCGATGTACCGGACCTTTCCGGACCGGACGAGGTCGTCGAGCGCGGAGAGCGTCTCCTCGATCGGGGTGTCGGGGTCTGGCCGGTGCAGCTGGTAGAGGTCGATGTACTCGGTCCCGAGACGGCGCAGGGAGGCCTCGGCCGCCTTGACGAGGTAGCGGCGCGACCCGCGCGCCCCGAAGTCGGTGCCGTTGGCGCCGCGGGCGTCCATCCCGAACTTGGTCGCGACGATCGCCTCGTCGCGCCGGCCTGCGAGCGCGCGGCCGAGAAGCGTCTCGCTGAGCCCCGGCTCGGCGCCGTAGGTGTCGGCCGTGTCGAAGAGGGTGATGCCGGCGTCGAGGGCGGCACGGACGACGGCGGTACTGCCCTCCTCGGTCTGCGTGTCGGTCCCGGCCCGGCCGAGGTTGTTGCACCCCAGTCCGACGGTGGAGACGGTCAGTCCGGAACGCCCGAGTCGCACGTAGTCCATAGCCGCGAGCCTAGTCCGGCGGGGCATCGGCGGCGCCGTGGCGACCATCATGAGGCGCTACGGCGTGACGACCAAGACCGAGGCCGTCGATCTCGCGCTGCGGCACCTGGCCGGCGATCCGATGTCCCGCGAGGCGGCGCTGGCGATGTCAGGCGCGCGAACCGACGCCGGCGAGCGCGACCTTCGCCGACTGCTGGACCGCTTTGCTGTGCTCCGCATCGACCCGGTCGCCGACTTTGACGGTGCGGTGACGATCTACCGCACCTGTCGTCGGCTTGGCGTCACGCCCCGCGGCCTGATCGACTGCGTGATCGCGGCCGTCGCGCTCCGGAACGGTGCCGTTGTCCTCGCACACGATCGCGACCTCGCGCAGCTTGCCGATGCCGTCGGGCTGGCGCTCGATCCGGCGTCGCACCGCTAGGCACGTCTCCTTACGCCGAGCATCAGACCCCCTCGGCAGTCGGTTGCCGCCATGTCGCAGGATTATGGACAGGGCTACTACGACTGGCGCATGGGTCTGTTGTCGGACGAATCTCGTCAGCGCATGACGTCCTCGTCCATAGCATTCACAGATGGACCGCTACCCCAGCCCAGTGGATTCGACCCGCGACACCGCCGTACGCCGTATCGCGGAGTACGTCTTCACGGCAGGCGTCAGCGTCTCCTTCACCCTGGCTCTTGTTGCGGGTGAGCGAGACCTCGTGGGTTTGTGGATCACTTGCGTTCTGACCGTTGTCGCGCTGATCGTCATCCTCTGCGACGAGGGTCGGCTCAGACGACTCGATGCCCGAGCGTGGAGCACCGACCAGTGGCACTACCTCCGCGAGAACGAGTATCGGAGACGGCAGGGCGTCTTTCTCACTCACAGTGTCACTCCCGCTCCCGGCAGAAGTGACGACAACCGGAAATGGTGGACCGCAAGAGTTCATTTGACCCAGCACGGAAGCGGCCCACTCAGCGATAGCAAGATCAAGGAAGTCGAATACTCCTTTGGCCCGCAGTTCACCGAAGGTCCGGTCAAGGCTCAGCACCCTCATGACAATTTCGGTCACGAAACAGTCCTGTACGGACCTCTGCTGGTGTTGGGGCGCGTTGTGTTCACGAACCCACTAAAGCGCCCGTTGATCGTGGAGAGGTACATCGATCTACCCCAGTGATGAGGGCACCAACAAGCTCTATCCACTCGCCGTGATCCCAGCGCCGCCGCGGGTGGGAGACATGACCTATAGCCGTGAGGCGTCATTCGGATGCAGCCCCGTGTGCCGGATTCGAGGATGTGTTCGCTGGTCTTGGTCCATACCTTGGGGCAAACCACTCGTTCCAGTTCTTGCTCTATGCGCGTACCTCGGTGTCGTGGGCGCGGACCGAGATATGTGCGCCTGGTTGGAGCTTTGTGGTGGTCAGTTCGCCGAACCAGCGTCCGACGAGGTTGCGCCAGGGGCCAGAAGCCGGGTGACCCGATCTAGCGGCGCAGGGTGGCGAAGTAGTCGGCCATCGTCGGGTAGTAGTCCTCCCACCGCACCTCGTCGGCCTGCGCACCGCGGAGGTCGGCCGCCAGTCGGTCGAGGTAGTACTCCCAGCCCGGCCCGAAGCTCTGAAGCTCCGCCGGGTCGGTCAGGACCTGCGCGAACTCGAGGCGGGTGCCGCCGTCGTCCTCGGTGAGGGTGAGGGTGAAGGACCAGGACTGGCCATCGCTGCTGGTGGTCACGGACCAGTGGTGGGGCGGTTCGCAGCGGTGGATCGCGACCTCCTCGTCCCCGGCGTCCTCCTCGGCCGTCATCCGGAACGTGACGTGACCGGAGGCGGGATCCCCGGAATAGGTGCCGATCCACCGCTCCAGGCGCGCCGGGTCGGAGACGGCCTCCCACACGTCCTCGATCGGAGCACGGAAGTGTCGGGTGAACACGACCCGAGGCGGCTGTGTGGTGTCATCGACGACGGCGGTCGGGCGCGGACTCATGCGGTGTTCTCCCCTGGTCGGCGGTTCGGACGGTCACTGGACGTGGTGCTGCGGCGCTCCCGCTCGGTGCGGCGCACCTCGAGGTCGAGGGCGTCGAGTGCATGTTCAGGGACCGGCGGCGTGGCCCGCACGCGGCGTAGCCAGGCCTCGATCTCCTCGAGGGCCTCGGGTCGTAGGGCGTACCAGCGCTCGCGTCCGCGGTCCTCGGCACTGACGATCCCAGCCTCGACCATCACTTTGAGGTGCTTGCTGACGGCAGGGCGTGAGATCTCGCGTGCCTGAGCGAGGTCGACCACGCGACGGGGTCGGCTGGCGATCTGCTCGACCAACTCCCGGCGCACCGGGTCCGCTATCGCTCGAAACACGTCCATGCTTGAATGGTAACCCGCTGGTTACCTGTATCGCTCGAAACACGTCCATGCTTGAATGGTAACCCGCTGGTTACCTGTATGGCGACGGGCAGACGGAAATCGACGACGGGTACGGGCCTGGGACAGGGAATCGTCAGCCGGCCCGGCCGCGGCGGCTCGTCACCCGAACGACACGCCCAGGTAGTCCAGCTGCGCGCGGACGCTCTGTCCGGCGGCCCAGCGGCGGTCGTTGGCGCCGGCGCCATACACGGCGTCGACGACCTGGTCGACGTCCTCGGCGCCGGCCTCCACGGCGGCCCGGACCTCGTCGAGCCGGCCCCGTCGGTGCTCACGCAACCGTCGGAGCACCGGCCCCGGGTTGTCCAGAGCGGGCCCGTGGCCGGGTGCGATCCGCTCCACCCGACCGAAATCGATGAGCTCCACGAGGAGATCCAGGGTCCGGAGATAGTCCCCGAGGTCGCCGCCTCGGGCGTCGCCGGTGTGTGCCGTGATGACGGTGGTGCCACGGCCCAGCACGGTGTCGCCGGTGAGGAGCAGCTTGTCGGCGGGGACGAGGAAGCTCACGGAGTCGCCGGTGTGGCCCGGGGTGCGGACGACCTCGATCTCCAGATCGCCGGCCCTGACGCGCTCGCCGTCGTCGAAGGCGTCGTGATCGCCGCCGCGCACCGGAGCGCCCGTGGCATGGACGAGGCCGGGGACGGCCTCGGTGTGGTCCCGGTGGTGGTGCGTCAGGACGATCTGGGTGATCCGACCGCCGTCCGCCGCGGCGGCGTCGAGCACCGCACGGATGTGTCCGGCGTCATCGGGTCCCGGGTCGACCACGGCCACCTCAGCGGAACCTGGCTCGCGCAGCAGCCAGGTGTTCGTGCCCTCGAGCGTCATCACGCCGGGGTTGGGCGCCAGCACGCACCGGACTCGGTCGGTCAGCGGTCCGGAACGCCACGACGTCACCTCTGGCATGGTCGCTATTGGACCACAACGCTCCCGTGGCGTGAGGTGCTCACGCCACGGCGACATCGACGCCGTGCAGGCCGGTCGCGCCGTCGGGCACGGTGCCCTGGACCTCCTCGGTCTGGACCTCCCCGTCGTGGCCGGTGGCGCGCACCTCGAGCCGATGATCGCCGGCCGCCGCGTCCCATCGGTAGACCCACTGGCGCCACGTGTCCACGGACACCTCCTCCGCGAGGTCGGCCGGCTGCCAGGGACCGCCGTCGACGCGGACCTCGACCGCGGCGATGCCGGTGTGCTGAGCCCACGCCACACCCGCGACGACGTTCTCGCCGGCCTGCAGGCTCCGCCGACCGCGCGGGACGTCGATGCGTGAGGAGATCTTCACCGGACCTCGGGCGGACCAGCCGCGGTCGGTCCAGTACGCCGTCTGGTCGGCGAACCGGGTGACCTCGAGCTCGGCGAGCCACTTCGTGGCCGAGACGTAGCCGTACAGCCCCGGGACGACGACGCGGACCGGGTAACCGTGCTCGGGCGGTAGCTCGGTCCCGTTCATGGCGACGGCGAGTAAGGCGTTGCGGTCGTCCATGAGCACCCCCAGCGGGGTCGAGGCGCTGAAGCCGTCCACGCTGCGGGAGAGGACCATGTCGGCGCCGTCGCGCACGCCGGCGCGTTCGAGCACGGTGCGCACTGGCAGTCCCAGCCACCGGGCGTTGCCGATGAGATCGCCGCCGACTTGGTTCGAGACGCAACACAGGGTCACCCAGGCCTCGACCAGCTCCTCGCCGAGCAGGTCGTCCAGGCTCATCTCGACCTCGCGGTCGACGAGGCCGTGGACTCGCAGCGTCCAGGTCGCCGGGTCGACCCGGGGGACGACGAAGGCCGTGTCGATCCGATAGAACTCCTCGTTCGGCGTCTCGTACGGTGCTAGGCCGGCGATGTCCAGCGCCCCGCCCTCGGGGACCTGCGCCGCCGGCGACACAGGTGCCGGCAGGTCGAGCGGAGCCGGTGCGGTCGCCGGTGCGGCGTTGCCCGTCAAGCGCATGATGCTGCCGCCGGCCACGGCAACCCCGCCGACGGCGCCGGCGGAGATCAGCAGTTGCCGGCGGCCGAGCACCTTCCGGTGGGTCATGGCCCAGGCCGGATCAAGTGCCGGGGCGCTGCCGACCGCGACCAGCGCGCACGCGCCGGCGAGACCACAGGCCAGGACGGGCCAGGTCGCGGCGAGCCCGCCGTCGGGACGGGTAAGAGTCGCCGCTGCCGCGATGACGGCGAGAACGACGACGACGGCCGCGCCGCGGAGCCGGCGGGCGCGCTCGGCCAGGCCGGCGGCGATCGCCAGCCCGGCCATGACGACGGCGATCCCGACGCCGAGGGCGAGCTTGTCGGCGGTGCCGAACAGGTCGATCGCCAGGTCCTTCAGCCACGGCGGCGTGCGATCGATGAACGCCTCCGCGACGGCCTCCACGGGGCCCGGTCCCGTGCCACCGAGGCGGACGACGGCCTCGGCCAGCGCGAGTGAGCCGGCCGTCACGCCCAGACCGGCCAGCGCGGCACCGCTGCGCGAGCTCATGTACCGAGAGTACGGAGCGGACGGTGCCGAAGGCGGCCGGACGGCGATGCCGTCAGAATTCGTCGGCGGTGCGGTGCCCGGTCTACGGCGGGTCAGACGCGAGAGAGCACCGCACGCAACGGGGCCGGGGCGCGTTCCGGTCCGGCGGCGAGGACGAGGCGGCGGCCGTAGAGCTCCTTGCGGCCGCTGGTGGTGCCGAGGAACCGTCGCAGTTGCGCCTCGATCGGTTCGCCGCGGTGGGCCGGTTGGTGCTGGAACCGGTGGAACCGACGCAGATCGCCGTGCTCGGCGAGGACCCGTTGCACGCCGGCCGGCCCGAGCGCCCGGACGAGCTCGTCTTCGAGGTCGAGCACGCACACCGAGAAACCGGCGAGCTCGGTCTCCTCGCGCGAGCCGGCCGCGATGCCCGCGGCCGCGAGGCCACGGCGCACGTACGGCTCCTCGCGGGTGTCGCACAGCCCGGCGAGTGCGAGGCCGAGGCCGGGCGGTCCGTAGTGCTGCAGGTAACGGCCGACGCTGGTGGCTCCGCCCATCGGGACGATGGCGACGCCGTCGGCCGTGAGGTCGCGTCCCTCGATCTCGGCGAGGGCGGCGAGGGCGGCCGCGTCGCTGGCGCCTTCGACGAGCACGACCGCGCGAACGCTTCCGGCCGGGACCGGGAGCGCCCGTCCGGGTGCGGTGTGAGCGTCCACAGTGTGACCGACGTTACTTCACCCGCCCGGCTCAGTTCTCGGGCCGCGTCTCTCCGGCGCCCGGCGGAGGCGAGAGGGAGGATCCGGCGGTCCGTAGCGACCAGAACCTCCCCCTCGCCGGCCGTACCGGTCACTCGGTCATCGTGCGCAGGCCGTTGAGCCGGCGCCGGTACTCCTCGTCGTCGATCTCCCCGGCGGCGTAGCGCTCGGCCAACCGTGCCTCCCCCGCGCGGCGGCCCGCGAGCCGATGCCGGCGTCGCACGGAGACCACGACGGCGGCGAGCCCGCCGGCGAGGAGCAGGAACCAGGCGATCGGGAAGACGATCCACCAACCCGGCCCGTCGCCGGGGCCGTGGTGACCGAAGCGCTCGGCAAGCACGGGCGCGTGCTGGGCGATCGTGGTGACATCGGGATAGGTCATCTCGGACTCCTTGACGGTCGGCGCCGAACAGGCGTCCGGCGGGTACGGCCAGGTTGCTCAGCCACCGCAGCGACGTCGTCGGCCGGGTGTGGAGTTCTGTCCGCGCCGTCGGACGCAGTCTCGGACCAGGTGCCTGCGACGGCGGGCGTAGGCCGGGTACGACCCCAGGGTTTGACCACGGACAGGACGATCGCGAACAGCACGGCGGCGGTGGACACGATGGGCGGGAAGATGAGGTCGCCGACGGCGAGGACGGCGTCGCCACCACCGAGGACAGCCTCACCCCGCTCGGCCGCCTCCCGGACACCTGGCCGCAGCAGAACGAGGACCAGCGTGATGAGGACGGCCGTGATGATCACCTTCACGGTGACCCACCAGTACCGGACGAGGCCGTACCGGCTGCCGAGGCCGAGGACCATGCCGGTCGCCGCCGTCAGCACGGCGGCGACCACGAGCGGGACCGTGACGACCATCTCGAGCGCCCGGTACGCCACCGCCTGCGTGGTCGGTGACGCCGAGGTGCCGGCGACCAGGACGAGGACGCCCATGACGACGTCCATGCCGAGCCAGGTGCCGGCCGCGGCGATGTGCGTGACGAGGACAGTTCTCCGGGCTCGGCGACCGAGCTGGTGGCGTGTGGTCTGCATAACGTCGCCTCCTTCCGCACCGAGGCTCCCCCGCGGTGTCAGCGGCCGTCGTCAGTCTCGGCACGTAGCTCGGCTACGCAGCGGAACGTAGACACCGACGCGAGACCTGCACGCGTGGACGACGCGCGAACCGGCGGCGGTGGGCCAGAGTGGGGCCATGAGCACGAGTACGCGTCGGTGGCGCCTGGCCGACGTGCTGCCGGCTGCGCTCATCCTGACCTTCGGCGTCCCCGGAACGATCGGCGCCGGGCGCTTCGGACCGGGCGGGGAGTCCTCCCGTCCAGGCGACGGCTCCTTCGGACCTCCTGACGGCGTGTTCGGTCCGGGTGGCATCGCGCTGGACTTCCGGGACGTCGACGCCCTGGCGTTGGGGCTCGTCGCACTCACTGCCGTGGCCCTGCTGTGGCGCCGCCGCTACCCGATGCTCGTGCTGGCGGGCGTGACGGGGGCCATCACCGTCTACCTGGCTCTGGGGTATCCGTACGGCCCCATCTTCGTGACCTTCCTCCTCGCCGTGTACACGGTGGCCCGGCACCGTCCGGCGGCCCGATCCGTGCCGGCAGTCGTGGTCGCACTGGCCCTGCTCATGGCACACCTGCTCGTGCCCAGCGCCACGGTCATCGGCCTCGGACCCGCGCTGACCTGGGCGGTGGTGCCATTCGCCATCGGCGCCGTCGTGCGGAACTCGGCGATCGCCGCCGACCGGGCGCGTGCCGATGCTGTCCGGCAGGGCGTCGACGCGGAGCGGCTGCGGGTGGCGCAGGAGGTTCACGACGTCGTCGGGCACGGCCTGGCGGCGATCAAGATGCAGTCCGACGTCGCCCTGCACCTCCTCGACCGCGACCCGGACCAGGCGGTCCGGTCGCTGCGCGCCATCTCCGAGACCAGCGGCGATGCGCTCCAGGACCTGCGCAGCACACTGGCAGCGGTCCAGGGGGACGTGGCCAGCAGACGCCCAGGTCCGAGCCTGGAGCGGCTCGAAGATCTGCGCGACCGGATGGCCTCGTCCGGACTGGACGTCGAACTCTCCGCACCGGATCCCCTCCCCCGCGTGGATCCCGCCGTCGAGGTGGCCGCCTACCGCGTGGTCCAGGAGTCCCTGACGAACGTCCTCAAACACGGGCCGGTGCCGACGGTCCACGTCGAGATCGAGCAGCACGGTACGGACCTGCTCGTCCGGGTCACGAACCCGTTGCACGGTGACACGCCAGACGACGTCACTCCCGGGCTCGGCATCCCCGGCATGCGGGAACGGGTCACCACGGTCGGCGGGGCGTTCCGTGCCGGGCCCGCGTACGGCCGGTTCGAGGTCGAGGCCGTCATGCCGACAGGAGGTCAACCGGAATGAACCCTGCCGATCCCCCGATCACCGTGCTCGTCGCGGACGACCAGGATCTCGTCCGGGTCGGTCTACGCGCTCTGATCGGCAGCGAGGACGACCTCGAACTCGTCGGCGAGGCGATCGACGGGATCGACGCGCTCGCCCAGGCCCGGCGGCTGCGTCCCGACGTCGTGCTCATGGACATCCGCATGCCGAGCCTGGACGGGTTGGAGGCCACCCGCCGCATCTGCGCGGACGAGGACCTGGCCGGTACCCGGGTGGTGGTGCTGACGACGTTCGAGATCGACGAGTACGTCTTCGAGGCGCTGCGCGCCGGCGCCAGCGGCTTCCTGCTGAAGGACACGGCGCCGCCGGACCTGCTCCAGGCCGTCCGGCTGGTCGCCGCCGGAGACGCCCTGCTCTCGCCCTCGGTCACCCGGAGGGTGGTCGAGGAGTTCGCCGCCGAGCGCCATCGCCCGAGCGAGCCACACCCGTACCTGCACACGCTCACCGATCGCGAGCGGGAGGTGATGACGCTGGTGGCGCATGGTCTGAGCAATCAGGAGATCGCCGAACGACTGTACGTCTCCCCCGCCACCTCACGGACGCACGTCTCGCGCGCCATGATCAAGCTGGGCGCGCGGGACCGCGCCCAGCTCGTCGTCTTCGCCTACCAGTCGGGACTGATGGATCAGGCCTGACCGAGTGGGGACTCGACGCGGGCGCGCGGCTACTGGCGCAGCCAGTGCGGGCTGTGCATGAGTCCGACGGCGTTGCCGAACGGGTCGAGCGCGACGGCGGTGACGAAGCCCGCCTCCCGCTCGACCACCGGCTCGAGCTCGGTGGCGCCGAGAGCGACGAGCCGGTCGGCGGCCACGTCGTCCACGTGCCAGTACGTGGTCGACGGCCCGCCGCCTGCGGTGTCGCGACCCGGGGGCGCGAAGCGCCGGTCGATGAAGCCGAGCTCGTCCTCATCCGGGCCGATGCGGAACTCGCCGTACGCCGGCTCGTCGGCCGAGGGCCGCAGGAAGTAAGGGTCGATGCCGAGCACCTCGCGATACCACGCGATCGCCGCAGGCACGTCGTCGACGTAGTGGGTCTGGGTGGTCAGTCCACGCAGCATGTCGGTCTCCTGGTCTCGCGTTCGATGTGTCGCAATCAGCATCGCGCGCAAAGTGCTCACGTCATGCGCACTTTTCCTGCGGGACTTCACCGATGCGTGCCGACCGGATGATCGCCATCGTGCTGGTGCTGCAGTCACGCGAGCGTGTGACGGCGGCCGAACTCGCCGCCGAACTCGAGGTCTCGGTCGCCACGGCACGCCGTGATCTGGAGGCGCTGTCGACCGCCGGAGTGCCCGTCTATCCCCGATCGGGCCGAGGCGGCGGCTGGCAACTGGTCGGTGGCGCCCGCACGAACCTCAGCGGATTGACGGCGCCGGAGTCCCGCGCCTTGTTCCTGGCACTCGGATCGGGCGCCGCCGCGCCGGAGGTGCGATCGGCGCTACGTAAACTCCTGCGCGCCATCCCGGGACCGTTCCAGGCCGAGGCCCAGAGCGCCCTCGCGGCGATCCGCACAGATCCGGCCGGCTGGGGCGAAAACGCGTCTGCTCCGCCACCGCACCTGGCCGACCTCGAACGCGCGGTGCTCGCCCGCCGTCGGGTCACGGTCGACTACACGAGCCGGCGCGGCGGCCCCAGCGCCGGCCCCCGTCGACGGACCCTGTCGCCGCTGCGCCTGGTGGACAAGGCGGGCACCTGGTACCTGCTCGGACTTCCGGACGGACGCGAGGACGTCCGAACTTTCCGGGTCGACCGGATATCCGGCGTCGAGCTCCTGGACGAACCGGCCCGCGTGCCCGAGGACCTGGAGGCCCACCTCGAGGCTGCGTGGCGGGAGACCGTCGAGACCTCCGAGGGGGCGCGCTCAGCGGTGTCGGCCACCGTGGCGGTCGAGTCCCGGCACGTCCCGGTGGTGTTGGGGCACTTTGGCCGCCACGGTGTCGAGGTCGGGCCTGAGCCCGGCGCTGATCCGGGGGCTGCGCCCGGCGCGGGCGACGGCCGCCGGCAGCTGGTGCGCATCACGGCGCACACCGAACGTGGACTCGCCGAACAGCTCGCCGGGTGGGGTGCGGCGGTCGAGGTGCTCGAACCGGAGTCCGTCCGCGCTGAGCTCGCGGGCATCGGCGCGGAACTCATGGCACGGTACGCCGGTCAGCGGTAGAAGCCTTCGCGCAGATTGATCCCGTGCTCGACCCAGACCTTCATGGCCGCGAGCATTCCGGTCCAGCCCTGGCAGTTGCCGAAGGCGCTGGCCGCACCACCGGACGTCGCTCGCCAGGCGGACTCGGTGATGGTGACCAATGTGCGGGTGTCGTCATCGAGCGGCTCGAACTCGAACGTCGTCGTGGTGACGCCACGGTCGCCCGCGACGTGCTCACCGTCCCACTCGATGACGATGCGCCGCGGCCGTTCGGCCTCGACCACGGTGACGGGGAACCGCCCGGGGAAGTCATGGAAGTCCCAGGTCACCTCGGCTCCCGGCTCCAGCCGGCCGCGCGCTCCACCCGTGGTGAAGTACTTCGAGAGTTGCTCGGGGTCCGCCACGGCCTCGTAGACCTCGGCGCAGGGACGCGAGATGCGCCCGGAGACGGTGAAGGCAAGTATGCCCGGGCGGCCGTCGAGCTGTTGCAGGGCCTCGAAGCCGGTGAGGATCGCCCGCACTGACCCGCCCGGCCCGTGGCGACGCCCGGGCGTGCGACGCCCCGGGTCGGCCGCACGTGGCGGTCCGGCCCGGGGCGTCGGGAGGCTCGTGGCCGACTCAGTCGGTGCCGGTGACGGACCAGAGCGTGGTGGTGCCGGAAACCTCGTTGCCGACGGCGAGCATCGGCTCATCCGTGGGTGAGGCCTCCGGCGGGATGAAGTCGAGACCCTCCGGACCCAGATCGCCGGCCGCCGAGAGGACCTGCTCCGGCTCATCGGCCTCCTCGACCGAGACGGAGAGAAGTCCCGGTTGTTGACGTACGTGACGAACTCGGTGTCGGCCGGCTCGGTGATGTCGAAGACGACCACGCCGCCGATCCGCTCCAGGCCGACGAAGGCGTAGGTTCGGCCGTCGACCTCCCCGATCGTGAGGTTCTCCGGCTCCGGCCCCTTGTTGTCGCTGCGGCCCTCGAGGTTCGACTCGCTGTGGTTGGAATTGAAGAATTCCGGCACCGCCGCGGCAGTGATCTCCTCGAGCTGGGAGCCGGAGTCGAACACCTGCTCGCCGTCGGTGGTCCAGATCGAGACCGACCGGCTGCCGAAGGCGTACAGCTCCTCGTAGCAGCCACGGTCGGCGTCGAAGCCGTCCTCGATGGTCACCTCCAGCCGTCCGAGGTGCTCGTCGTCCAGGGCGCCGGCGAGCGGGCTGTCCTCGCACACCGGACCGTAGCCGTCCTCCTCGAGGTCCTTGACGCGCGAGGCCTCCACGTAGTCGCCCCATTCGCGGGCGTCGCCCTCGTTGGCGGTGACGAGGTAGGTCTCACCGCCGGAGCGGTAGGTGTGGATGCCGTCGGGCATGGGGATGCCGTGCAGGCCCTCGTAGGTGCGGATGTCGATCGTCGGGGCGTCACGTGGGTCGCGGTCGGACGGGTCGAGCCCGATCTCGCCGTGATCTTGCGTCCCGAGAGACCACAGGTCGCGCACTCGCGCCGAACGCAGGTCGACAGCGGCGACGGCGTTGTTCTCCTGGAGCACCACGTAGGCGGTGGTGCCGTCGACGGCGATGTACTCCGGCTCGAGATTACGCGAGACAGGGCGGTCGTCACCGTGCGGGGTCGGCCCGAACACACGCACGCCGTCGGGCAGGCGCCCGTCCTCGTAGGCGCGGAAGTCCGCGGTGCGGACCTGCCCCTGCGTCGAGGCGCGCACGTGCACCGGGTGCAGGCGCACCACGGAGACCGTGCCCTCGGGGTCCACCGAGTAGTCCTCTGCCGGCTCCCCCTCGTTCGCGACGACGGCGTAGCGCCCGTCCGGGGAGATGGTGACCATGTCGGGCAGCGGACCGACGGTGACCTCGCCGAGGTAGGCGGAGTCGGCGTCGTCGGCGGTGGCGTCGAAGAAGACAAGGTGACCCGGGTCGGTCTTGGTCTCGGATTCGAAGGCGATGACCCCGAGGCCGTCGTCGCGCACCGCCACGGAGTTGGCGACGCCGTCCGAGGCGATGGAGTACTCCAGGTGCATCTCGGCCGGATCGGACATGTCGAGGACGCTGACCGACCCGGCTTCGGCGTTGACCTGGAAGAGCCGGTCACCGTGCGCCTGCACGATCTCGGAGGCGCCCTCGTCGAACACGCCGGTCTCGAAGGTGCCCGCCGGCGCGAGCTCGATGGCGGCGTCGTCGGCGGAGTGGACGACGGGATCGGTGACGATCCCTGCGCCGGCGGTGGTGGCGGACAGGGCGAGGACGCAGGCGGTCGCCAGGGACCCGGTGGCGATGCGTCGGAGGGAGCGGGGCATCGGTCTCCTTGTGGTCGCAGTCGGGCGCGCGGACGCGGCGCCCGGACCACTCCTACCGGGACCGGGTAGCGAGACGATGAACAGCCGGTGACGCTCGCCGACCGCGTCAGCCGGCGAGTGCGGCGAGCACGCGGTTCATCGAGCCCCCGAGGTTCCAGCGCTCGGCGAGCTCGTGCGCCGCCTGCGGATCCGCGGGCGCGGCCGGCAGCGCGTCGTCGACCTCGGCCACCGGGGCGTCCCGGGCGACACGAACCACCGCGGGCGCCTGCTGGAGATAGTCCTTCGCCGTGGCGAACCGCGCCTGGTGCGCCGCGCTGACCTGACCGGCCTCGACGGCGGCGAGGATCCCGGGCAGGTCGCCGAACTTCGCGAGCAACGATGCCGCGGTCTTCTCCCCCACCCCGGCCACGCCGGGCAGCCCGTCGCTCGGGTCCCCGCGGAGCGTGGCAAGGTCGGCGTACGCCTGGCCGGTCCGCACACCGTACTTCTCCTGCAGCAGGCGCTGGTCCACGGTCTGCAGGTTCTTCAGCCCGCGGATGGTGTAGAGCACCGTGACACCGGCCTCGTCGTCGACGAGCTGGAACAGGTCGCGGTCGCCGGTGACCACCTCGACCGGCGTGGCCGAACCCGAACCGACCTCACGCGCCACCAGCGTGCCGATGACGTCGTCGGCCTCGTACCCCGCCGCCCCGACCCGGGCGATCCCGAGCGCGGCGAGCGCCTCGACAATGACGGGCACCTGCGGCACGAGCCCGTCGGGCACCATCTCGCTGACGCCGTCGTCGGCGAGCCGGTGACTCTTGTAGGTCGAGATCTTCTCCACCCGGAACGCGGGCCGCCAGGCCTCGTCCCAGCACGCCACGAGCCGTCCGGGGCGACGGTCCGTGACGAGCTGGGCGATCATGTCGAGGAATCCGCGGATCGCGTTGACCGGCGTGCCGTCGTCGGCGGTGATCGTCTCCGGGACGCCGTAGAACGCACGGAAGTACAGGGACGCGGAGTCGAGCAGGAGGAGGGGCCGGGCGGACGTCATGCGACCAGCATGCCGTACCCGGTGCAGTTGCGAGACGGCCGCCCGCCCTGCCCGTGCCGTGCCCTGCGTGGGAAGGTGGGGCCATGGCTGCCCCCGCCTCGCCTCGCGTCGTCATCACGTACTGCACGCAGTGCCGGTGGCAACTGCGTGCCCAGTGGTACGCCGGTGAGCTCCTGCAGACCTTCGCCGACGAACTCGGCGAGGTCGCCCTGGTGCCGGCCACGGGCGGGGTGTTCCGGATCGACGTCGACGACACCCACGTCTGGAACCGCAAGCGCGACGGCGGGTTCCCCGAGATCACCGACCTGAAGCGCCGGGTCCGGGACCTGGTGGCACCGGAGAAGTCGCTCGGGCACGCTGACGGATCCCGGATGGACACGGAGTAGCCGCTACCGCTACCGGCCGGCGTCGCAGTCCCGCCTCCGGCCAACTCACATGGCCCGGGCGAGGCTGCGTCGCAGCAGGTACCCGCCGAGCACGAGCAGCGCCGCCGCCATGGCCGCCAGCACGCCGAGCTGGGGCAGGATGTCCGTCAGACCGGCGCCGTGCCGCGTAACCTCCGCGAACGCCTGGTACGCCCACGCGTGCGGGGTCACGTTCGCGACCGTGCGCAGAGTGTCCGGGAACAGTTCCAGCGGGAGCATGCAGCCGCCGAGGGCGGCGAGCACCAGACCGAGCCCGACGCCCACCCCCGAGGCGGCGCCCTCGTTGTCCATGATCGAGCCGAGCACCATCCCGGCGCCGGCCGAGACCGCTCCGAAGAGCAGCAGCACGAGCAGTGACAGGCCGAGGTTGCCCCAGTCGACGCGGAACAGCAGTGCCGTCGCGGCCATGATGTAGCAGCCCTGGAACAGGGCGATGACCAGCCGGCCGAGCGCCTCGCCGGTGAGCATGGCACCCGAGGAGACCGGTCCGGCCATGACACGACGGACGACACCCAGGCGGCGCGAGCCGATCAGGGTGGCGCTACCGGCGAGCGACATGAGGAACACGAACAGCAGCACCTGCGAGCCGGCGCCGACGTCGAACTGCCCGATGCCGGAGAACTCCTGCGCGAGCCGTGAGGTGTCGACGACCTGGACGTCCGCAACGCCGATCTCCTGCTCGGCCGCCGCGACGGATTCCCGGGCGTCCTCGGCGTCCACGCCCGCCGCGGTGAGCACGCTGACCCGCGCCTGGTCGAGGGCCACCGCCTGCACGGCGGTGCGGACCACCTGGACGGCGGCGAGGGAGCCGGCCTGACTGCCCGGGACCACCTCGAGGTCGACCGGGTCGCCGGCGGCGTAGGCGTCCTCGTCGCCGTCGTCGACGATGAGCCCGGCGTCGGCGCGACCACGAGCCACCTGCTCACGCATCTCGCCCGACTCCGCCGCAGCGAGCGTCACCCCCTCACGCTCGAGGGTGGTCTCGAGGGCGGTGGTGAGCTCGCCGTCGCCGACCACGATCACCCGCCCCGAGGAGGCGGACTGACCGAACTGGGCCCCGATGACGAGGACCAGCAGCAACGGGAAGATGAAGACGAAGAAGATGTTCGACCGGTCCTTGAGGAACCGGCGCAGCTCGGTGCCGGCGATCGCGACGGGTGCGGCCAGTTGTCTCACAGTGCCTCCGTCCGGTCCGGGATGAGCCGGGAGAGACCCAGGCAGACGACGGCGAAGCCCAACATGATCGCGATCGGTCCCGCCAGGTCACCGAGCCCACCTCCTCCGCCGGTGATACCGAGCCCACGGGTGAACGCGGCGATCGGGTTGAGGTCGAGAACGGTACCGAGCAGGCCGGAGGCGGCGATCGGGAAGAACGAGCCGCCGGCCACGCCCAGACCGATCGCGAGGATCGACTGGGCGACGTTGGCCTGCTCCTCGGTCCGAGCCACCCGGGCGATGATGAACATCAGGGACGTTCCGGCCGTCACGACGCAGACGATGAGCAGTCCGACGAGGACCGGCGAGCCGAACTCCGCCCCGAAGAGCACTGCGCCCACGGTGAGCAGCAGGCCGGTGGCGACCACGCCGAGCACGAGGCTGACCAGAGCCTTGGACAGGACCACGGTCCCGGCGCGTACGGGAGCCGACCGGATCCGCGCCAGGGTGCCCTGCTTGCGTTCGGTGAGCAGACCGAGCACGCCGAACCCGACCGTGAACAACAGGAACAGGCCCGCCTGGCCGGCCACGAGCGCGGCCCCGGTGTCGAGTTGCTGGTCCGAGGTGCGCCCCTCGGTCAGAGTCATCTCCGACGCCGTCGCGGCGACCTGCTCGGCAACGGTGGCTACCTCGTCGGGAGCCATGCCCGCCCGACCGGCTGCGGCGGAGGCGACGACGCCGGCGCGGTACTGGTCGAGCACAGTGCGGGTCACGGACACCACCACGGAGACCTCCAGCCCGGTGTCGTCCCCCTGGACCACCTCGACGGTCGTGTCCTCGCCGCCGACCAGGGCCTCGTCGAAGCCGTCGGGGACCGTCACGGCGAGCTGGGCGTCCCCGTCGCGGACCCTGGCCTCGGCGTTCTCTGCGCGCTCGACCGTGAGCGGGATGCCCTCGAGCTGGTCGTAGGTAGCGAGCAGGGCGTCACCGACCACCTCGCCCGACGGTGCGTCCACGGCCACCGTGGTGCGGCTCAGCTCGACCTGGTCGGTGTCACCGAAGACGAGGTTGAGCACGCTGATGAGTGCGAGGGGCACCACGAGGCCGAAGATGAGGACGGACTTGTCGCGCAGGCGCTGGCGCAGGTCGTTGGCGGTGAGGGTCCAGAGAGTGCGCACCGGTCAGTCCCGCAGAGCCTTGCCGGTCAGGTGCAGGAAGACGGCCTCGAGGTTGGGCCGGGTGATCTCGACGTCGTGCAGGGCGAGCCCGGCCTCGGTGGCGCCGGTGACCAGGCTCGCGACCGCGGACGGCGCGTCGCGCACGGCCAGGACCACGGCATGGTCGGCGCCCGCCTCGGCCCGCTCGACGGCGGGGAGCTCACGCAGCGCAGCGGCGGCCGCCTCGAGATCGCCGTCGCCGGCGAGCCGGACCTGGTCGACGCCGCCGAGCATCCGGATGAGGTCGTCACGCGTGCCCTCGGCCTGGATGCGCCCGGAGTCGACGATCGCGATCCGGTCGCAGAGACGTTCGGCCTCCTCCATGTAGTGCGTGGTGTAGAGGACGGCCATCCCTTCGACCGAGAGGGCCTCGACGGATTCGAGGATGGCGTTGCGGGACTGCGGGTCCACCCCGACGGTCGGCTCGTCGAGGATGAGGAGCTCGGGTCGGTGCAGCAGGCCGATGCCGATGTTGAGACGGCGCTTCATCCCGCCGGAGAACTCCTTGGTGGCGCCGTCGGCACGGCTGTCGAGGCCGACGAGCTGCAGCACGTCCGCGACGCGGCGGGCGAGGTCGTGCCCGCCCAGCCCCTGGAGACGACCGAAGAAGCGGAGATTCTCGCGCGCGGTGAGCTCGGGGTAGATCGCGAGGTCCTGCGGGACGAGGCCGATGCGGCGCCGGACGGCCACGTGCTGGGGTCCGACCGGCTCGCCCGCGACGGTGATCGTTCCGGCGTCGGCGCGGATGAGCCCGGCGATCATGGAGATCGTCGTGGTCTTGCCGGCGCCGTTGGGACCGAGCAAACCGTAGGTCTCACCCGGAGCAACGTGGAACGAGACGCCGTCGACCGCCGTCAGCTTCCCGAAGCGTCGGACGAGTCCGTCCACGGCGAGGACGTCGCGCGCGGGCGCGTCTGGCATGAGTCTCCTTCGGCGGTCTGGGGATCGATTCCAGCATGCCGTCTCCGTGGCACGGCGACGGTCTCGATTCGGAAACGGTTCGCTGTGTCCGAGCTGAACCTGCGTCGTACCTGCTGAGCCGGCCCGCGCCGTCAGTCCCGGCGGGCGACGACGGACAACGCCACCGGCAGGGAATCACGCTGCACCCCGGGCAGCTCCCATCCGCCCTCGACCGGGCGCATCTGCGGCAGAGCCTGCCAGGGCAGGGTCCGATGCTCGTCCAGGGCCACCAGCCGCAGGCCGGCCCCGAGGAGCACACCGACGATCTCCGAGACGGGATGCGGCCACTCGTAGTTGCGGGTGTGCTCGATGCCGGCGTGGTCGCCGTCGGTGTAGGTCAGCGCCTCGTCGTAGGTCTGCGCCCACCCGTCCCCGAAGTAGCGGTACGCGACGCGGAGGTCGCCCTGCCCGTCTGCGCCGACGCCACGGCTGTCGTCGACCGTGGTCAGGAACGGGTGGGCGTCGCGCAGGTAGAACACTCCACCGGGGCGCAGCAGGCGTGCGACGGTTCGGGCCCACGCGTCGAGATCGGGGATCCAGGGCAGCACGCCGGTCGAGGTGTAGACGACGTCGTACATCCGGCCGAGTACCGCGGCGGCGGTGGTGACCTCGGCCTCGACGTAGTGGATGTCGGTCCCGGTGCGGACGGCGAGTTCGCGCGCCGCCGCGAGTGAGGCGGGCGAGAGGTCGACCCCGGTCATCCGGGCTCCCTGCCTCGCCAGCGAGAGCGTGTCCGTGCCGATGTGGCACTGCAGGTGGACGACGTCCAGGCCGGTCAGTCCGCTCGGCGGCAGGTGCGGGGCGAGCAGCCGCAGATCCTCGGCCGCCACGTCGGAGACGTGCCCCGGGTCGGTGAGGTAACGCTCGACGCCGTAGTCGCGGGACGCGACGTGCACCGCCGCCCGGTCGTCCCAGTTCGCGCGGTTGGCGGACAGCGCCTCGTCGATGTCGACGCGCACGGGACGCATGGGCTCGGGCTCGGTGGACACGGTCGCGACGCTACTGCCACCGCCGGAGCCGGGCGACGAAATATCGCTGGCCGCCCGAGGTCGCCGTCAGCCCGCGACCGGGGATCGCGCGACCTGCGGGGACGATTCCGGTGTCTGCTCCGGTGGCGCCCACTCCTGCCGCACCTGCGCCAGGTGCGAGGTCATGACGCGTTCGGCACGGTCGGGGTCCCGGCCGACCAGCGCATCGACGAGCTCGGTGAGCTCGGCCGCCGAGGCGCGCAGCTTCTCCGCGCCGGCGAGATTGAGACCGTAGAGCCGGGTCTGGTCGCGCAGGTTCGCCACGATCTTCGCCAGCCGCGCGTTTCCGACCAGGTCCAGCAGCACGAGGTGGAAGTCGCGGTCGGCGGTGATGAAGGCCTTGACGTCGCCGTTCGCGGCCGCGCGGGCGCACGCCTCGGCATGGCGCCGAGGCTGCTCATCACGGCCGTCGATTCCCTGCTCGGCCAGGCGCCGCATGGCAGGGACCTCGAGCATGACGCGCAGCTCGTAGATCTCGGCGAGATCGTCCTCGGTCAGCGGGGTGACCTGGAAGCCGACGTTCGGGACCACCTGCATGATGCCCTGCTCGACCAGGGTGAGCATCGCCTCTCGCACCGGCCCGTTCGACGTGCCGAGCCGAGCCGCCATCCCCGCCGCGCTGTAGGTCTCCCCCGGCCGGATCTCACCGGAGAGCATCGACTCGCGGATGACCGCGAGGGCCTGGTCCTTCAGGGACGCGCGGTTGAGCTTCACCGCCACTCCTCGCCGTCGTCGTGCCGGTCCGCGGGTAGGTGGCCGAACCGGTGCAGGGTGCGTGAGATCGCCTGTTCGCGCAGCACGCTGAGCATCTCGCGCCGGCCCGTGGCCAGGACCGGGCCGCTGACGATGCTCACCGCGGGTGAGTACAGGGCATCGACGATCCGCTCGGCCTCGCCGCCGGTACCGATGATCCGCAGGCGCTCGGCGCCCTCGGTGCGGACCCGCTCGACGAACTCCTCGACGGTCTCCGCACGGGTGCCGTGCGCCCCGAGCCGGCGCAGTCCGATGCGTGCGTTCTCCCCGGCGTCGGACAGCGCTTTGAACGCCTGCGACGTCTCCGGGTCGAGACTGAGCGTCACCGGGCTGCCGGCGAGTTCTGCGGCGAGCAACACCCGGACGACCTCGACGACGGCGGCTCCCGGCACGGTCCGGATCGTGACGGGCACCGGGCGGTAACGGAAGATGTTCGCCTCCACGCTGAGGCCGGACTCGTCCAGCTCGCGGCCGAGAACCTCGTTCCAGGCGGTGGCGTCGGAGGCGACGGCCGCGCGCAACCAGGAGCGGTCGGCCTGCGAGGTGACCAGGCCGGTGTAGTCGGCGAGGCTCGCGCGCAGGCCGGGCTCGAGATCGGCCTGGTCGGTGGGCAGTCCGGCCGGGGCGAACGAGCCGAGCTGGGCGACATAGTTCGGGCCGCCCGCCTTGGCGCCGGGGCCGACCGAGGAGGCCTTCCAGCCACCGAAGGACTGGCGGCGCACGATCGCGCCGGTGATGTGCCGGTTGACGTACGCGTTGCCGACCTCGACCCGGTCGAGCCAGGTCGTGACCTCGTCCTCGTCGAGCGAGTGCAGGCCGCCGGTGAGTCCGTACGCGACGGCGTTCTGCAGCCGGATGGCCTCTTCGAGGGTGTCGGCGTACATGAGCCCGAGCACGGGTCCGAACGCCTCGGTGAGGTGGTACCAGGAGCCGGGCCGAACGCCGTCCTTCAGGCCCGGGGACCACAGTCGCCCGGTGTCGTCGAGCTGCTTCGGCTCGACCAGCCAGGTCTCCCCGGGCTCCAGGGTGGTCAGGGCGCGGTGCAGCTTCTCGCCCGGGGGCTCGATGACCGGCCCCATGGTGACACCGATGTCGGTGGGCCAGCCGACCCGCAGGGACCGCACGGCGTCGATCAGTTGGCGGCGCAGCCGCTGCGAGGAGCCGGCGGACCCGACGAGGATGGCGAGGGACGATGCGGAGCACTTCTGGCCGGCGTGCCCGAACGCGGACCTGACCAGGTCGGCGACGGCGAGGTCGTAGTCAGCCGCCGGGGTGATGATCAGGGCGTTCTTGCCCGAAGTCTCGCCGAGCACCCGCGGCCCGCGGGGCCGGCCGGTACGCCAGGAGGTGAAGACTTCGGCGGTCTCGGCGGCTCCGGTGAGGATGACCGTGTCGACGTCGTCGTGGGAGACGAGGTGCCGGCCCACGTCGCCCTCGTCGGTGCGGACCATGTGCAGCAGGTCCTCGGGCACTCCGGCGGCGTGCAGGGCCGCCACGGCGATCTCGGTGCAGCCGGGAACCGGCGGTGCCGGCTTGATGATGACGGCGGACCCGGCGGCCAGGGCGGCGAGGACTCCGCCGATGGGGATGGCCACGGGGAAGTTCCACGGCGGGGTGACGAGGGTGAGGCTGTCCGGGGTGAAGGTGGCGCCGTCGGTGTGCCACGAGGCTCCGGGGTCGAGCTCAAGGGCCCGGTCGGCGTAGTAGCGGGCGAAGTCGATGGCCTCGGAGACCTCGGGATCGACCTGGTCGATCGTCTTGCCGCCTTCGTGGACCGCCTGAGTGATCAGCACGCCGCGGCGAGCCTCGAGCTCATCGGCCGCGCGCCGGAGGACGGCCGCACGTTCCGTGGCGGGGCGGGCCGCCCACGCCGGCTGGGCCTTCCGGGCCGTGCGCACCAGCCGGTCGACGTCGTCCGTGGTCTGCAGGACCGGTGACGTCGGCTCGATCGGCTGGGAGGTCACGACGCCACGTCCCCACTCGCGCACGGACGGCAGCGCCGGGTCGGAGTCGACCGAGTTGGTGAAGCTCTCACCTGCCGGTTCACGTTCCGGGCTACGCCGTGGGGTGTCTGGCGTGGTGGCGATGTCGGCCACCGAGGCGCGGAAGCGTGCCTCCTGCTGGCTCATCGCCTCGTCCCCGCCCGCGAAGAGGCTGTGCACGAAGTTCTGCGGCTGGGCGTTCTCCTCCAGGCGGCGCACGAGGTAGGAGACGGCGACGTCGAAGTCCTCCGGCGCGACGACCGGGGTGTAGAGGATCACGGTGCCGACGACGTCACGCACGGCGCGTGCCTGCGCGGGCGCCATCCCCTGGAGCATCTCGACGTCCAGGGAGTTGCTCACGCCGCGGCGCTCGGCGAGCAGGTGGGCGGCGGCGACGTCGTAGAGGTTGTGCGAGGCCACCCCGAGTCGGACGACACCCGCGAGGTCGGGCACCAGGGTCCGGTCGACGAGCCGGAGGTAGTTCGCGTCGACCTCGGCCTTGTCCGTGTATGGGGCCTGCGCCCAGCCGTGCAGCTCGGCCTCGACCTTCTCCATCGAGAGGTTGGCGCCCTTGACCAGCCGGATCTTGATCGGCGCGCCGCCGTCCGCGACGCGCTGACGGGCGAAGGCGACGAGCCGCTCCAGGGCGGCGGAGGAGTCCGGGAGGTACGCCTGGAGCACGACGCCGGCCTCGAGGTCGGCGAACTCGGGCTCGGAGAGCAGGGCGGAGAATGCGGCGATCGTCAGGTCGAGGTCGCGGTACTCCTCCATGTCCATGTTGACGAAGGCGTGTGGGCTGCGGGCCTTCGCCGCCCGGTAGATCGGCCGGAGCCGCTGGAGGACACGCTCGACCGTGCCGGGTTCGTCCCAGGTGGTGATCTGGGAGACGAGGGAGGAGACCTTGATGGAGACGTAGTCGACGTCCTCGCGTTCCAGCAGGGCCACGGTGCGGTCGGCTCGCGACTGGGCCTCGGCCTCGCCGAGGACGGCCTCGCCGAGGAGGTTGATGTTCAGCCGGAAGCCGTCCTGCCTGGCCTTGGCGAGGTGCTCGGCCAACGCAGGGTCGTGCGCGTCCACGACAAGGTGGCCGACGAGCTGGCGCAGCCGCTTGCGCGCCAGGGGCACCACCATGCCGGGCGCCAGCTTGGCGACCTTCGCGCCGACGCCGAGCAGGGCGCGGTCGGTGGGCCCCAAGAACCCGGCGGCCCCGGCGGAGATCCCGGCGAGCTCCTTGGCGGCGACGCGAGCGTCCTCCGGGCGGGCGACCTTGTCGACGAACGTGACCGCCAGGTCGAGCCCGCGGGGATCGCCGACCAGACCGGCGAGCTGGGCGGAGGTGGCGCGTTCGGCGTCGTCCTGGCCGGCCTCGGTGGCCGCGAGCCACTCCTCGGCCAGGGTGACGGCGTCATCGACCACGGCGTCGATGCCGAGTGAGGTGGCGTGCTCGCCGTCGGTCGGGTTCGGGAAGGACGGCGGGGCGGAACCGGACATGAGCACCTCGGAGCCGATTGGTGATTAATTACCTACCGGCGAACCTAAGCCTGTCCGCGACGACGGTCAACTGGGCGAGACCGCTCGGCGGATTCAGCGGTGACGCCGAGTCCTGGGTTGACTGAGGTGCTGCCTCAGAGGCTGCCGGTGGGAGCGCGGGCCGTCCAGGTGAGCAGTTCGTCGGCGGGCAGCGTGTTGACGATCCGCTCGCGCGTGACGCCCTCGGCCTGGGCCCGCGCGCAGCCGTGGTCGAGGAAGTCGAGCTGTCCGGGCGCGTGAGCGTCGGTGCCGATCGCGAACAGGCACCCCATCTCGTGCGCGAGCTCGAGCAGCCGGGTCGGCGGGTCGCGCCGTTCGGGGCGGGAGTTGATCTCGACGGCGACGTCGAAGCGTCGGCAGGCCTCGAAGACCAGTTCGGCGTCGAACGTGGATTCGGGGCGGGTACCGCGGCCGCCGGTGATCAGCCGACCGGTGCAGTGCCCCAGCACGTCCACGTGCGGGTTCGCGACGGCGGTGACCATCCGCCGGGTCATGTCCTCGGAGGCCATGCGCAGCTTGGAGTGGACCGAGGCGACGACGACGTCGAGTTCGGCGAGCAGATCCTCGTCCTGGTCGAGGCGCCCGTCCTCGAGGATGTCGACCTCGATGCCGGTAAGGATGCGGAACGGCGCCAGTTCGGCGTTGAGGGCGGCGACGACCTCGAGCTGCTCACGCAACCGCTCGGCGGACAGGCCGCGCGCGACGGTCAGGCGCGGCGAGTGGTCGGTCAGCGCGAGGTACTCGTGACCGGCGGCGATCGCGACCTCGGCCATCTCGCGGATCGGGCTGCCACCGTCGGACCAGTCGGAGTGGCTGTGCAGGTCCCCGCGCAGCCAGGACCGCACCGTCTCCCCGCCGGGGACGAGCGGGAAGGCAGCCCGGGCCTCGAGGTCGGCGACGTATCCCGGGGTGGCGCCGCCCGCGGCCTCCGTGGCGACGGCGGCGGTTCGTGGTCCGACGTCCGCCAGGTCGGTCAGTGTGCCGTCGGCGATGCGGCGGTCGAGCTCCGCCGGTGGGAGGGCAGCGAGGCGGCGGGCGGCCTTTCGGAACGCCTTGACGCGATGCGTCTCGGCCAGCTCCCGCTCCAGCAGGTAGGCGACACGTTCCAAGGCCGAGACGGGGTCCACCCGCTCAGCGTAGGACGCTCAGGCCCCGGGCATCGGTTCGCCCGGGTAGGTGCCGAAGGACCACAGGTTCCCTTCGGGGTCCCGGACGGTGAACTCGCAGCTGCCGTAGTCGGTCTCGGCGAGCGGGCGCACGACGTCGGCGCCTCGGTTGACCACGCGGTCGTACAGTCCGTCGATCTCGGGGACCACGACGTACGCGCCCGCCGCCCCGGGTTCGCGCGACCAGGGGCCCACCTGGTGGGTGCCGAGCATGAGCCCGCCGGCGCCGTCGGGCGTCCGGAGCTCGGCGTGGTGGACCACGCCGCGGCCCTCCTCGGCGTACTCGGCCGTGACGACGAAGCCGAAGGTCTCGACGTAATAGTCGATGAGGGCGGCGGCGTCGCGGGCCTGGAGGGCGTGGAAGACAGTGGGCGGCGTGCTGGATGTCTCAGTCATGAGTCCACTCTCCGGCGCCACGGTGACCGCCGTCTTGAATGTTTCGGAGCTCCTCGGCGATCCAGACCGTCGGGCTCAGACCGACGTACCGGCCGAACTCCCGGGACAGGTGCGCCTGGTCGCTGAAGCCGCCCGCGGCGGCCACGCCCGCGAGGTCGGCGCTGCCGCGCAGCCGGACCTGCTCGGCGATCGCGGCCTGCGCCCGTTCGAAGCGCATGAGTCCGGCCACCTGCTTGGGTGAGCGACCGACCTCGCGGGCGAACAGGGTGCCGAGATGACGTGTGCTGAGGCCGACGGCTCGCGCCACGGCGCCGACCGGCGCCCGCCCGCCGGTTCGCTCGAACAGGTGCCAGGCGCGCAGCAGCTCCGGTCGCAACCGGTCGACGTGGTCGCCGTCGTAGCGGCCGATCAGGTGGTCGGCGACGAGTCGGAAGGCGGTGCGCCAGTCGGTCACCTCGGTCATCCGGCCGTGCAGGTCGCGGGCAGCGGTGCCGAGGTAGCTCGTGCCGTCGAACTCGGTGACCGGCAGCTCGGCCGCCGGTATGCCGAAAACGGCGCGCGCGGCCAGGGGGTGCATGGCGATCTGGACACCGGCCTGGGCGGGGCGCTGGCGCACGTAGCTCGCGCTGGTGTGCAGGCCGCCGAGGATGATCGGTGCCGGGTGCACGGCCGGCAGGGCGTCCATCGTCGCGGCCGCCTCGACGCCGTCGTCCATCGCGACGATGAACGTCAGTCGGGAGGACGGCAGGCCACGGTGCAGGGTGTGCGGTACGTCGAGCGCGCGGTAGCCCACCATCGAGCTCACGCCCGGGGCTGTGCGGGGTGGCGCGACGGCGAAGTCCCACGCCGGGACGTCCTCGGCCATACCGGGGACGGTACGACGGCGCCGGCGGGTTGTCATGGCCCGGGGCCGGTCCGGTGTACCCGAGCCGCGCGGCGGCGCCGGCTCAGGGCAGGTCGGTCTCGCGCAGGGTGAGGAAACCGTCCACCAGGAGCTCGCGCACCCGGGGCAGCAGTTCCGCGCGCAGCTCGTCCGCATCGACCTCGAGCAGGCCGGCGATCGCCGCAATCAACGGTCCGACGGGGAGTTCACCGTCGCACGCGCCCACCAGGGCCGCGAGCCCGGTGTCGGCCGTGACGGTCCGCGCGAATCCGGAACCCTGCCGCAGCTCGATGACCTGGGGGTCGGGGCTGCCGGGCATGTGGTGCCGCGCCTCGGTGACGTCCGGGGCCACGGCGAGCACGGCGGCCGCCAGGGCGTCGTCGTCCATCCCGGTCAGCCGGTCGTGGGCCGACAGCGCCTCGGTGAGGTGGGTGCCGAGGGTGCCTTCGCGGGTGAGGGGCTGCGGGAGACGTTCGTAGCGCGCCAGGGTCGGGTGTGCACCGTCGGCCGGCCTGCGGAGCAGGATGAATCCCAGCCCGACGGCGGTCACGGCTCGGCGAGTGAAGTCCTCCAGCCAGTTCTCCACCATCTCGGCGTACTCCGGTGTGCCGGGCAATGTCCCGCCGTCCCGGATCCAGAACTCGGCGTATTGCACCGGATCGAGCGTGTCCCGCTCGACCACCCAGGCGTCCAGCGCCACCGGCGAGGAGTCGACCCACGTGCGCACCCGCTCCAAGCCCTCCTGGCCGCCGCGGGTCTCCCAGTTCCCGAGCAGCACGGCCACGCCGCCGGGCTCGAGGTGCTCCCCGGCGCCGGTCACCACGGATTCGACGAGGGCGTCCCCGACGAGCCCGGCGTCGCGGTACTCGTAGGCGGGCACGCCGTCGATCCGGGGGGTGATGACGAACGGGGGGTTCGACACGATGCGGTCGAACCGTTCGCCGCGCACCGGGTCGAACAGGTTGCCCTCGCGAGTGCTGACGGACCGCACATCGTTGAGCACCATGTTGATCTCCGCGAACTGTCGTGCCCGCGGCGAGATGTCGGTCGCCACCACCTCACTCGCGTAGCGCCGGGCACGGATGGCCTGGACGCCGCAACCGGTACCGAGGTCGAGCACGCGGCCGGTCGGGCTGTCGATGTGCAGGCCGGCGAGGAAGAGGGACGCGCCCCCGGCACCGAGCACATGCCCCACGGGCAGGGTGCTCCCGAGCGCGACCTCGTCGAGATCGCTGGCCAGCCACCATTCGCCCTCCCCGTCGCGGTCGACGAATGCCTGCGGCCGGATCACCGCCCGCGGCACCACGTAGCCGTCCTCGGTCGACGCGAGACCCAGCCGTTCCAGCCCGGCGATGCCTGCCTGCGGCAGGGCGGCGGCGACGGCGACGGCGGGCTGGGTCCGGCCGAGCACCAGGAGCCGGCCCAGGGTCGCGAGCGGGTCGGTCCGCTCACCCAGCGCCCGAAGCGCCGGTTCACGCAGCCCACGCCCCACGGCTTCATCGGCGGGCACCCCCCAGGTGGCGCGCAGGTTGTCGGCACCGAAGCCGGCCGCACGCAGGTCGGCGGCCAGGGCCCGGCAGGTGTCCTGATCCGGCGTCGGTGCGGCGGGTTCGTCGTCGTGACGGGCGGAACGCCCGCGGAGATCGGTCATCGGTCAAGAGTGGCACGTCGCGGACGTGGCGCCTCTCGCCGAGGCGGACTTAGGGGCGGCAGCTCGCGGGTTCGACCGCCGGCGTCGGTCGCGCCGCCTCGGGCGAGGGCGGGCGGCGACGTCCCAGCGCGGCGAACCCGGCCGCCGCGAGCACGGCGGGAACGATCGACACCAGTGGCAGGACGTCGAGCGACCACCGCTCCACCACCCCGCTCCCGAGCGCGGCACCGACGGCGATCCCGAAGTTCATCGCGACCGGCATGAGGGTTCCGGCCGTGGACCGGTGCTGCGGACCGGCCGCCCGCATGAGCGCCACCTGCACGGCCGGACCGACGGCCCCGGTCACCGTGCCCCACACGAGAACGAGCGCCAGATCCGCCCCGGCGTGGCGCCCGACCACCGTCACGGCTGCCAGCGCCGCCGCCATCATGCCCGCCGTCACCGCCGGCGTGGCCGTGGGATGCCGGTCGCTCGACACTCCCACCGCCGCGACGCCGACGGCGCTGACCACCCCGAACAGGAGGAGCAGCGCAGGTGTGGGCAGCGCGCTCGGTGTCAGCAGTTCGGCCACGAAGGTGAAGACGGCGAAGTGCGCCACCAAGATCAGGCCACCGAGTGCGGCGACCCCGAGGACGGGGCCCAGCGACCGGGCACGTCCGGCCGGCTGGCCGCTCGGGTGGTCGCTCGGCGTGGGGGCGATAAGCGGAACAGTGCGCAGGAGGGCCAGGACCGCCGCTGCGCCGAGGAGGCCGAGCACTCCGAGCAGGAGGAAGGGCGCCTGCCACCCCCAGGCCTGAGCCATGGCGTTCCCGGCCGGGATCCCGCCGATGGTCCCGAGGGTGCCGCCGCCGAGCACGATCGCCGTCGCCCGCGCGATGCGGTGCTCGGGCACGATCGACGCCGCGTGGGCGTTGACCGTGGACCACAACAAGCCCGTCGCCGCGGCGGCGACCAACCGGGAGGCGAGGGCCACCTCATAGGACGGGGCGGACGCCGTGACCAGCGTCGCGACGGAGAAGACGGCCAGCGCACCGGCTTCGACGTGCGCGCGCGGCAGGCGTGCGGTGGCACGAGCCAGCGGGAAGCTCGCGATGACGACCGTCATCGCCCATGCCGAGACCAGAAGTCCGGCCTGGGCCAGCGAGACCTCGAGGTCGGCTGCCAGCTCAGGCAGCACGGCGGTGGGCATCATCTCGCCGCTCACCACGAGGAAGACGGTGCCGGCCAGGGTGAGCAGCGCCGAGAGCGGAAGCCGCTCGCGTGTGGGGGTCTCGGTCACGCTGCGACGGTAAACTTTGACATCAGTGTCAAGGTCAAGTGGTCGGACCGGACCCGCGACCGGGACGGGACGGCAGGAGGGAGGGCGCGGTGAAGATCGGGGAGCTGTCGCGGCGCACCGGTGTGAGCCCGCGGCTGCTGCGGTACTACGAGGAGCAGGGCCTGCTCTCGGCCCGGCGCACGGACAACGGGTACCGGTCGTACTCGGAGGCGGATGTCGAGCGCGTCGAGCGCGTCGCCCTGCTGGTCCGCTCCGGTATGCCGACACGGCTGGTCCGGGCGGTCCTGGACCTCGAGGCGATCGACTCCGCCGAGCGAGCGCACACCTGCAGCCGATCGGTCGCCGAGCAGCTCGCCGCCGAGCTGGTCGAGATCGAGTCGCGGATCACCTGCCTGTCGAAGAGCCGGGACACCATCCGGCGCTTCCTCGCCCGAACCGAGCACCGGGAGCTGGTGGACGGGTGAGGAGCCTCGACGCCGGAGGACCGTCGTCGGGCCGCACGCTCAGCCCTCCGGCTCGGTGAGCTCCCGCACCGACCCCACCGCAGGTACCTCGGCGCCGTCGTGTGCAGCGTCCCGGACGAGCCGGTCCCCCACCGGCTCGTCGAGCCGGACGGTGGTGAGCATCGGCACCTCCTCGGCCGGACACTGCCGGTCGTACCGGGTCGCCTCGCGCACGACGACGTAGGCCGTCAGCTCCACCTCCGCGGCCGATTCGCGGACCTCGATCCGGCCGGGGTCGCCGCAGCCGGGCGGACCGCCGAGGTAGCGCACCACGACGGTCCGCCCCTCACCGGCCACGGCTGCGACCGGGGCCGTCCGCTCGCGGTCGAAGCCGACGAGGAGGGCGTAGACGAGCACGAAGACGCCGAGGCAGAGGGCGCCCACCGTGAGCCACATGGCCATGGCCCGGACACGCGCCCGCGCTTCTGCCGGCATACCCGCCACGCCCACATCCTGCCGCGCGCGTGCCTGGCCCGCGCCACGGACGAGCGCGGCTTACTTGATCCCCGAGATGCGGATCCCGGAGATGATGTAGCGCTGGAAGATCAGGAACAGGGTGATCACCGGCAGCGCGGCCAACGTGGAGCCCGCCAGCAGCATGCCGTACTCGACGCGACGTTCTGAGCGGAACGAGGCCAGGTACTGCTGGATCTGCGTCAGCGAACTGTCGGGTTCGGTGATGGTCATGATCGGCCAGACGTAGGCGTTCCAGAACGCCAGGAACGAGGTGATGCCGACGACGACGAACACCGGCTTGGACAGCGGCAGGAAGATACGGAGGAAGATCTGCCACCGGCTCGCCCCGTCCAGCAGCGCCGCCTCCTCGATCGAGGTGGGGATCCCCAGGTAGAACTGCCGGATGAAGAAGATGTGCACGGCCGCCGTCGCGCCCGGGATGACGAGGACGGCGAGCGTGTTGAGCATCCCCATCCGCGTGACGACGATGTACGACGTGAGCAGGATGGCCATCTGCGGGATGAACATCGTGCCCAGCACGATCGCCCACAGTGTCCGCTTGAACGCGAAGTCCAGCCGGGCGAAGACGTACGCCGCCATCGAGTTCACCGTCAGGCTCAGCGCCGTGAACAGGATCGCCCCGGTGAACGTCACCCCGAGAGCCCGCACGAATGCCGGGTCCTGCAGGATCGCGACGTAGTTCTGCGGCTGCCAGATGTCCGGGAAGAACTGGAAGGGCGAGGTGACGACCTCGTCGCGGGCCTTGAAGCCGGAGATCGTCATCCAGGCCAGCGGCAGCAGGGCGGCCAGCACGACGACAGCGGAGGCGAGGTATCGCAGCACCGTCCCGGCCGGGCCGGTACTGCGGGCGGACCGGCGGCGACGCCGGGACGGCACAGCAGCGGAGGCGGCGGCGACGGCGTCCGTGCCGAGCGTCTTGACCGAGGTCTGTCCGGTGAGAGTCATCAGCCGTCCACCGCCTTCTCGGAGTTGATGAGTCGGAAGATGACCGCCGAGAGGCCACCGAGGACGAGGAAGAGCAGCAGCGCCGCGGCGATCGAGTATCCGGGGTACAGGTCGCTGGTGAATCGCTGGAAGATGAGCAGGTTCGGCAGCAGGGTCGACTGGGTCGGCCCGCCGTCGGTCATCACCAGCGGCAGCTCGTACTGCTGGATCGTGGCCACGAAGGTGGTCACCAGCAGGTAGAGGATGATGTTCTTCAGCAGCGGGATCGTGATGTAGACGGTGCGCTGGAACCAGTTGGCGCCCTCGAGCTCGGCGGACTCGTAGTAGCTCTCGGGGATGTCGAGCAGGCCGGCGAGCATGATGAGCGAGGCCAGTCCGAGGGCGAGCCAGATCTGCGGCAGCGTCAGGGCGTACAGCGCCGTCCTGGCGGAGCCGAGCCAGGGCACGTCGGCCACGCCGAGGAAGCTGAGAAGGTAGTTCGCCAGTCCCTGCCGGTACTCGTAGACGAGCACGAAGATGATCGAGGCGATGACGCCGGAGATCACGGTCGGGATGTAGATGCTCACCTTCAGGACGGTGGCCATCCGGGCACCCATCGTCTTGACGAGGTTCGCGAAGCAGAACGCGATGACGAGGATGACAGGCACGCAGATGGCGGAGAAGGTCAGGCCGCGCACGATCGATTCACGGAAGGTCGGGTCGGCCAGGACCATGCGGAAGTTGCGCAGGCCGACGAACACGCTCGGTTCGTAGAAGCTCCACCGCTGGAAGCTGACGAACCAGGCGTACACCAGTGGCACCAGCACGAACGTGGTCAGCAGGATCAGAGCCGGCGCGAGCATGAGGAACGCGGTCCGGTTGTCCTTCTTCCGGGGCTTGTTCGCGGCCGGCGGGTCCGGCGGCTCCGTCACGGCGGGGGCGCGGCCGGCGGGCGCGGGCTCGGACGTCAGGGCAGACATGTCATCACCTCATCGGGACCGAGGTGCCCGGGCCGGGCGGCCCGGCACCGACCGGCTTCTCAGGCACCGGGTCCCGTGCCGGCGAGGTCGTTGTTGTCGATCTCGGTCTGGATCTTGCGGTTCGCCTCGGCGAGCGCCTCTTCGACCGGCGTGCCCTGCATGGCTGCCTCGATGGCCTCGCCCATGGCGAGACTGATCGCGTAGGGATAGACCGGCTCGGGCTCGGCGTACGGGACGACCTCTTCCTGGATCACCTCGTTGAACGGGTTGACCTCGGCGACCTCCGGGGTCTCGCTGATGGCCTGGGCGACCGACTCTCGGGGTGAGACCTTGGAATAGGCGGTGGCCTCGAAGAACGGCAGGACGTTCTCCACGTCACCGGCGAGGGCCCACTCGATGAACGAGGCCGCGGCCTCGGCGTTCTCGGAGCGGCCGTCGACGACGAGCGACCAGCCGCCGAGCGTGGCCGTGGTCTGGCCCGTGCCGCCGTCGAAGGTCGGCATAGGGGCGACGGCGACGTTCTCGACGAGCTCGGGATAATCGGCGAGCAACTGGCTCGCGGCCCAGGAGCCGTTGGCCATCATCGCGTACTTGCCGTCACCGAACGGTGCGGCGTCCGGGTACCCGAGCCCGTCCGCCGGCGGGAGCGACCCGGCCTCGAACATGTCCTGGAAGGCCTGAAGCAACGGCGCGTACTCGTCCGTCGCCGCCGGTTCGGACCAGTCGTCACTGATCGGCAGGTGGCCGGCGACGTTGTACTGATAGCCCCAGGTGGACCAGCCCAGGTCGTTGGCGTTCTGGGCGAGACGCAACCCGAAGACCGAGTCGGTGGTCAAGGCCTCGGCGTACTCCTCGAGCTCGTCCCAGGTCGACGGCGGGCCGTCCAGACCCGCCTGGTCGAACAGGTCGGTGCGGTAGTACAGCACTGAGGAGGGCTCGACGAGCAGCGGGTAGGCGTACTCGTCGCCGTCGACGGTGACCATGCCGTGGACGTTCTCCTGCAGGTCGGACCAGGCGTCGGCGCTGATGAGGTCGCCGAGCGGATGCAGCTGACCGGTGCGGGCGGCGTCGGGGATGTTGCCGTAATTGGCGGTGTAGAGGTCGGGGGCGTTGCCCGCCGCCTGGGCTGCGGTCATGCGTTGCTCCCAGGCGTCGCCCGGGACGACGGTCAGGCGCACGTGCACGTCGTCCTGGGACTCGTTGAACGACTCGACGATGTCCTCGTACCAGGCGTTCTCCTCGTCCGTGTACTGGGTCTGCCAGAACTGGATCGTGGTGGCGCCGTCCGGCGCGTCTTCTCCGCCTGCCGCAGCCGCTCCGCCGTCGGGCGTGCCGCTGCAGGCGGTCAGGACCATCACCGCCGCGGCGGCACCTGCTCCGATGCCGCCGAGGCGGCGCTTGTTCATGGTGGACATCCCATCCTCCTCGATGAGTGCTCGTGACGAGCTGTCGGGCGCCCTGTCGACACCCGAAGTGTAAACGATTTCTGGACCGTATTGCCGCGGATGATGCTCGTCAAGTCACCTGCCCGAAGCGTCATCGAACGGTGACCTGCCGCCACGTCGAGGTGGTGCCGGACCGGCCCCCGTTCCTCGCCGCAGCGGCGGGGCGAATCGGAGGGAGGTCAAGGCGCTCCGCCACAGACCCACGCACGCGACCCGGCGCCGGAAGGACCGGCGTCACGACGCCGGAAGCTCTCCTCCCCCGCTGTGGTACACCTCCAGCTCGCTCAGTGTGCTGTACCGCGACCACCCGCCGGGCGGGCCGACCAGCCGGATCCCGTCCGCCTCGACCGGAGCGAACCGGACGGTGTACGCCCTTCTCCCGGTCGAGGTGGCGTCGGTGGCGTAGGGCCGGTCGATGACCTGGTCGGCCACCTGCCGCCACCGGCCGGCCGAGCGGATCTCGATGGCCGGTGGGCGGGCGAACCAACCGCCGTTGTAGTCGCGCGGTCCGGAGGTCCACCGCACCGTGTCGACGCGGTGGTGTCGTGGCCAGGTCACGCCCCAGTGATCCTGCTGCTTCCCGGACCCGTTCCAGCTGTCCTCTGCCCGGTCGGTCGCGCCGTCGGTGAGCACCTCCGGGTGGCCGGAGCGGGTGGTGGAGGCGATCGGCACCGCGCCCGTCTCGCGAGCGAGGTTGGCCGCGGGGTCGACCGTGTTCGAGGCGGGCGCGTCGTCCCGGATCGCGAGGCGGATGTGTCGCAGCGAGTAGTGGTACGCACTGCCGTGGTAGCTGGAGGCGCGCACGAACCAGTTCGACTGCAACCACATGTCCTGACCGTCGGCACTGATGAACTTGGCCGGGATGGTCGTGCCGTAGCCGCCATGACGCGGGTGATCGGCGAGTGGGCCCGTCCAGGGGAATGGGCCGAAATCGTGCGAGGCGACGTGCCGCCACGGCCCCCAAGGCGCCGGGGCCTCGTAGAGCTCGAGGGTGAACTCGCTCCACGAGCTGTACAGGTAGCGTCGTAGCGGCGCGTTGTAGACGATTCCGCCCTGGGCGATGACCGACGGCCCCTCTGGTGACCGGGGCACGGTGACGGCGTCAGGGTGCGGGGCGTACGGGCGGCGGCGATCGGTCAGCACCGGCCGTTTTGCGCCGATGTCCCGATGCCAGCGCGGCGTCCCGTCGTCGTTGCGGCCGCAGTAGAACTCCCACGCCTCGCGTCTGAGCACTCTGTCCGCACGGACGCGCGCGAGGAACAGCTCCTGCGGGTCGGGGACGATGCCTTTGTGCGAGGTGCGCCAGTTGCCGTCGAGACCGTAGGCGTACACGTACCCCTCGCCTTCCGTCCCGTCCGTTCCGAGGACGCGCGCGTGCTCCTGGGATCGACCGAAGTCGAGGAACATCACCGTGGTGAAGGTGTGGTCGGTGAACATCGGCCCGTCCGGCGCGCGCCAGGTTCGCCCGTAGTCCTCGGACGCGACGACGCCGGCCGCGGGCGCCTCGTCGAAGATGCGGTCGGGGGTGCAGGCGAGGTCCTGAACGGCGAGGTACAGCTCGTCGCGGCCGTCACCGTTGCCGTCGACCGCGACGATGCCGGTCGGTTTGGAGTTCACCATCGCGGGATCGCCCCAGATCGGGGCCACGTCACGTCCGGAGGCGAGGCGCTCACCGGTGATCCCGGACGCCGGGGTGCCCTCGATGCGGCTGACGACGATGTCGGTGTACTCACCGTCGGAGAATCCGGCGCCGTCGCCGTTGGCGGTGTAGAGATGACCGTCGTCAGCCCAGGTGGTAGGCCACAGGTCGCCGTCGCTGTCGGTTCGGATCGAGGCACCTTCATCGATCCGGACCGTGGCGAAGAAGTCGGACATCTCGGGGTAGTCCCCTGGGGCATGTGTGGCGCGGGCCGGGTCGGCGGCGGGTTCGACAGCGTCGGCGTGGTCGCCGTGACCCACGGGGCGGGAACTACCGCTGGTCTGTCTCGGTTCGGTGTGTTCTGTCATGACATCCTCGTCGCACAGGGGTCAGGTACTTGTGAGAGTAATCGTTTTCTGATTGGCTCGAGGACATGTCTCCAACTCACGCCACGACGTATGACATTCCGACGCCGGTCCAGCCTCCGGACGCGCCGGCCAAGACCGTGTACCTGACCACCAGCGGCGACCTCCGCGAGTCCGCCAACACCGCCGCCTGGCCCCTGCAGCTCGAGCTCGAGTCCATCGTGTCCGAGCAGCTCCGCCAGGCCGGGTGGGACGTCGTCCGGGCCTTCGAACCGACCGATCACGGCTTCGTCCGGTCCCAGCGCATGGGCCTGGAGGTCTTCAAGCAGATCCCACGGGACGCGCCGCTCGTGGTCGCCATCGCCAACTGGCAGTACTCCCACCATGTGCTGGCCGGGCTCCGCAGCCACCGCGGGCCGATCCTGACCGTCGCGAACTTCGCGCCGGACTGGCCGGGCCTGGTGGGACTGTTGAACCTCAACGCCTCGATGACCAAGGCCGGTATCCGGTACTCGACGCTCTGGACGGTCGACGGCACCGACGACTGGTTCCGGGCCAACCTCCGGACCTGGCTCGAGACCGGAAGCATCGAGCACGACACCTCGCACGTGCGGGACCTGCCCGCGTTGCCGCAGAGCGAGGAGACGCGTCTCGGTGTGGCCGTGGCGGAGCAACTGCAGTCCGAGAAGGCGATCATCGGCGTCTTCGACGAAGGCTGCATGGGCATGTACAACGCCATCATCGACGACGAGATGCTCAATCCGCTGGGCATCTACAAGGAACGGCTGTCCCAGTCCGAGCTGTGGGCCCAGATGCAGACCGTACCGGACGAGGAGGCCGACGCCGTGGGTGCTTGGCTCCGGGACGCCGGCATGACGTTCCGTCTCGGCACCGACGAGGCCACCGAGCTCACCGAGGAGCAACTGCGGTGGCAGTACAAGATGTACATCTCCGCGCTACGACTGGCCGACGACTTCGGTCTCGACGCGGTGGGAATCCAGTACCAGCAGGGACTGAAGAACATCTGCCCGGCCTCCGACCTGGCGGAAGGCCTGCTCAACAACGTCGCCCGTCCGCCGGTGACCAGCCGGGACGGCTCACGGGTGCTGTACGACGGTGCACCGCTCCCCCACTTCAACGAGGTGGACGAGGGCGTGGCCGTGGACGCGCTGGTGACCAACCGAGTCTGGACGGCGATGGGGCTCGACCCGGCGACCACCCTGCACGACGTGCGATGGGGCGAGGAGTACGACGGCGAGTTCGTCTGGGTCTACGAGATCTCCGGTTCCGTCCCCGCCTCGCAGTTGAGAGGCGGCTACGAGGGGGCCGAGGGGTGGCGCCAGGACCCGGTGTTCTTCCCCGCAGGCGGATCGACGATCAACGGCGTGTCACGGCCCGGGGAGATTGTCTGGTCCCGGGTGTTCATCGCCGACGGCGAGCTCCACGTGGACATCGGACGCGCGAGCGTGGTCGACCTGCCGGAGGAGGAGACCCGCCGCCGCAAGGAGGCGACGAACCCGGAGTGGCCGATCGCGCACGTCGTCCTGCACGGCATCGACCGCGATCAGTTCATGGCCCGCCATCAGGCCAATCACGCCCAGGTCGTCTACGCACCGGATGCGGAGACGGCCGACAAGGCGCTCGTGGCCAAGGCCGCCGTGTTCGACGCCCTGGGCGTCCACGTCCACCTCTGCGGTGACGTGAACATCTGACCCACGGCTGCGGCAGCCAGCGCCCACGACTCGGCAGGGGCCGGCGCTCCGGTGCTCCCGCGTTCCGGCGCGCTCGCGCGATAGTGCCTCGGTGTTCAGGTGGGTGGTCGGGTGGGTTTGATTTCGGTGCCGTCGGCTCGGGTGAAGATCCATTGGTCGTTGCGGCGGGTGATGGTGATGTCGTGGGCGTGGATGTGGTCGTGGTGGTGCCAGCAGACCAGGAGTCCGAGGTCGATGCGGGTGGGGCCGTATTGGTCGTACCACCACAGGCTGTGGTGGATCTCGCCTTCGCCGGGCGGGGCGTTGCAGTCCGGGAAGACGCAGTGTCGGTCGCGGGCGATGATCGCGCGGGTCTGGCCCGGGGTGAAGAGGCGTTCTTCGCGGCCGGAGTCCAGTATTTCGCTGTCGGGGCCGAAGATGACGCGGTGGAGTTGGGACTGACAGGCGAGCCGGGCGAGTTGACGGGGACTGATCGGGGTGCCGTCGGTCAGGGTGGCTGGTTCGGTCCCGGTCATGACGGTGTTGTCCACGCTGGCGGGGATGATGATCCCGTCGGCCACGCCGCCGGAGGCTTTGCCGGGTCTGTGGCCGGGTCTCTGGCCGGGGCTGTGGC
Source organism: Georgenia deserti (assembly GCF_042680605.1). Lineage (NCBI taxonomy): Bacteria > Bacillati > Actinomycetota > Actinomycetes > Allobogoriellales > Allobogoriellaceae > Georgenia > Georgenia deserti. The sequence goes on along the minus strand of NZ_JBHUEE010000010.1, from coordinate 411 downwards.
CGGGTCTGTGGCTGGGGCTCTGGCCCGGTCTGTAGGCGGTTTCCTGGCTGGCGGGGACGAGGGCTGACCGGGCCGGCTCGGTCCACCGGCCCGGTTGACCCGACCCGGTCGTCTCGTCCGGCCCCTGCGCCCCGTCGGGCCCGCCTGCTTGGTCGGTCGCGTCGGTGGCGGTGGGGTGGGTGGCTTGGATGAGGTGGGTGAGGGTCTCGTGGGAGACGTGGACGGCGAGGTGGGGGCGGATGCGTGCGCCGGGTTTGAGGGTGCCGGAGTCCAGGGCGAGGTGGGCCAGGCCGGTCAGGGCGTTCGCGCGGCGTTGGGTCTGGGTGCGGGGGTCGTTCGCCGAGGGGGTGCCCATCCGGGCGCGGAGGGCTTCATCGAGGAGTTGGCCGTTGGCTGGTGAGAGCCATCCGC